>NZ_MUHW01000037.1 GCF_002007235.1 Oribacterium sp. C9 | reverse complement strand
GTCTCCTGCTCTGATGCATCTTCTGCAGTTTCAGACTCCGCTACAGTTTCTTCGGCTTCTTCAGATTCATCTATCTCATCCTTAGATTCAACTTCTGAATCTGTGGTTTCGTCTTCCGCAGTCTCCTCAGTTTCCGGTTCTTCTTCTGAACTGTCTTCCTCGGTTTCTACTTCTTCCGGCTCTGCTGCAGCCTCCTGCTCTGATGCATCTTCTGCAGTTTCAGACTCCGCTACAGTTTCTTCGGCTTCTTCAGATTCATCTATCTCATCCTTAGATTCAACTTCTGAATCTGTGGTTTCGTCTTCCGCAGTCTCCTCAGTTTCCGGTTCTTCTTCTGAACTGTCTTCCTCGGTTTCTACTTCTTCCGGCTCTGCTGCAGCCTCCTGCTCTGATGCATCTTCTGCAGTTTCAGACTCCGCTACAGTTTCCTTCTCAGAAGTATCTTCTGCAATTTTAGACTCCGCTGCAGTTTCTTCGGCTTCTTCAGATTCATCTATCTTATCCTTAGATTCAACTTCTGAATCTTTTTCTGTCGTTTCGGAGCCTGAATTCTCTTCTGACGTTTCATCTTCATCACCGAAGATATAGTCGTCATCTTCCTCCTGCTGCGCTGTCTCTGCTTCACCGTTCACTTCAGATTTCGCATCCTCTGCTTCCTCGACGCTTTCAACAGCCGCCTCTTCTACAGTATCCTTCGAAGTTTCTGAAGTGATAACTTCCTTATCGTCAGTCTTTGCTTCAGCTTCAAGCTTCTCATCCTCTTTTTCTTCAGCTTCCAAAGCTTCCTTCGAGATGACTTTTTCCTCTACGAGTTTCTCAGCAACGGCTCTGCTATGGCGTTCATGTTCAGCCATCTGCCTTCTGAGTTCCTCTTCCGCCTTTTTTCGTGCCAAGGCATCGGCTTCCCTTGCCCTTTCCTCAGCAGCACGCCTCATTTCGGCTATTTTCTTCGTTCTCTCAAGCTGCAATGCTTTCTTATACAACTCATCAAGCTGATTGAAATCTGCTTCATATGATTTCTCTTCAGCATTGTTCTCAACAACCTGATTTCCCTTTCGGATGATAGTATTGTTATGAGTTTTCGCAGCCGCCTGAGCTTTCTCTTCTTCCATCTTCTTTCTGAAGGTAGAAGAATTATAAACCGGAAGATCCTGTTTATGATTTATCTTTGTTCTTTCGATAGGCGCAGACACAACAAACAGCATTCCGCAATTAGGGCAGAATGCTGAATTGTCATTTATTTCTTTTTTACAGTTATTACAAATCATGTGGCTGCATCAAGTAAATAAAAATTTACATACGACCAAAAAAATCCGGTCCCTTTCTCTTTAGGTTATATTTATATGCTACTAGTCATTTATAAAAATAGCAATATTTTTTTGAATTCTAAGACTTTTGCATAACTATTTGATCGTATGACGCCGCTATATAGCTCAAAACTTTACTGTTTCGTGCTTTCTCGGTCAGCCACATTATAAAAGCCGACATCACTTCTGCTGGCTATGGAAGAAATCATTCACTCTCGATACCAGCTGCTGCTGATCCAGTGTCTTCAGAAGATAGCCGTTTGGTCTCATGGCCATAACTTTCATAACACTCTCAGTGTCGCTCTTTCCTGTAAGAAAATACACCGGTATGTTTTTGGTTCTGTCGTTCTGGCGCAGAGTGGTAAGTACGGATGGTCCATCCATGACAGGCATCTCATAATCAAGAAGAATAAGCTCCGGAGTATGTCTGTCCAGATAATCTATGGCCTGAGGTCCTGAATTCACAATTGTCACATCATACTTTCCGTACTTCTTCAGCCAGCCGCTGGAAACATCCAGAAATGTGCTGTCATCGTCAACCAGCAATATCTTATGATTGACCTCGGCATTTAACATCTCATCACTGATAGTACGTTCACGTCTGAGCTGATCTATCAGGATCATGACATTGGCAGGATACGGCATCTCTATCTTCACCATATACTCAGGAAACACTTTATAAAACTCCTTATATTCTCCCGGCTTTCCTACCGCACACACGATTCTGTTGGAACAAATGGACTTTAAGTAATCAAATACCTCCACATCAGCAAAGCTCATGCTGTCGAGATACATGATAAGCACCCCTGCATCTTCCACCTTTGCGGCGATCTCTTCCTTATCCAGCGCACAGGTTATAACTGTGTATCCGTTGTTTTTCAAAATACGTATCATGGCCTGAGCCATGAAATTCAGATTACTTCCTATGACCAACGCGTAGCTGAAATACATTTCCCTTCCTCCGGTTTCTCAATTAGCAATTCTGTCAATGAATACTTTATGATGTTTGGACACGAGCCTTCACTCATTTATCTCCAACTTTGAATGCTCATCAAATCGAACATCTATCGTTCTATTCATTTCAATGCAACAAGTTCCGACAGCTTCTGCCAGTCGGGTCCCTTTGCCGCATTCGTAATATCTTTATATATTATCTCATATTCTTCCGCTAAACGGTATCCTTTCATCATTTCCAGCATCATTTTCAGGTCATCTATATCATAGGCTTCTACAAAACCTCCCAGGGTAACGATGAAATCGTTCCATTCACCCTCCGAAAGTTCCGGAAGATCTGATACATCAACTTCTTCAGTATGGAAGCAGGGTTCCAAAGATGCATACAGTTTTTCTGCAAGGTCGATGAGTTTAGGAGTATCATTTACGATGACATCCATTTTTTCATTGTCACCTGCCGCCTCAAGATCCTTAGCAAGGGCAGACAGCTCATTGGCCCCTATGATTCTGGCAGAACTCTTCATGGCATGAACCTTGATGGTGTAATTTTTGATATCTGCCTTGTCATAGTTTTCCTGAATTATCCTGATATTGTCCTTCAGGCTGTCATAAAAGCTCTTAAGTGCTGTCATAAATCCTTCAGCAGAGCCGCAATGCTGGAGTCCATCCTCTATGGAGATCTCCTTCACATTTTTCAACTCCTCCGGAAGCTCAACCTGAGCCTCAGGCTCCTCTGTCATATCTTCCTCTTCGTCAATATTCTCCTCCTGAATAAGTTCAGGAGAAAGGTAAAATCTCAGCTTCTTCTCCAGAAGTTCCGCATCGATCGGTTTCGTTATGACATCGTCGAAACCGGCCTTCATGTACTCCTCTATGGCTCCGGTGACAGCATTGGCAGTAAGACAGATAAAAGGAGTATACATACATGGATCGCCGTCGAGCTCCTTCATCCTGTGAAGAGTCTCGATTCCATCCATGACAGGCATACGATAGTCGAGGAAGATAATGTCATAGCGGTTATTCTTGACAAGCTCTATGGCTTCCTGTCCACTTTCGGCAACATCCACATTGATCCTGTTCTGCTTAACCAGTGCCTTTATAACTGTGAGGTTAAGAACAGTATCGTCAACCGCAAGTATCCTTGCTTCAGGTGCTATAAATGCTGCACCCTTCTTCTTATAGGACTCTCTTCGTTCCTCGATATTGACCTCGCCCATAGGAGACGGTGACCTCACTGCCTGGGTAAGTGTAAATGAGAAAGTGGAGCCTTTTCCGTACACACTGTCCACGTTAAGGGAGCTCTTCATCTGTTTGAGGAGCTTCTGCGTGATATTCATACCGAGACCTGTTCCCTCGATGGTTCTGTTCCGCTTTTCATCCAGTCTTTCAAAGGCTTCGAACAGCTTGTTCTTTTCCTCGTCCTTGATACCTATACCCGTATCTTCAACGGAAAAGTTCAGTACGACCTCCATAGGATTCAGGTTTTCTATCTTTATTCTGAACCATACCTTACCCTTTTCGGTATACTTAACGGCATTAGTCAGAATATTCGTGATGATCTGCTTGATACGTATCTCATCTCCGTATAGAACCTCCGGTATCTCCGGATCCGCTTCCAGTATGAGCTGCAGCCCCTTATCATCGGCACGCTTTTTTATCATATGATATAGATCCCGGAGCATATCCGCCATCTTGTACTCAATAGGAATGACCGTAAGTTTTCCTGACTCAATCTTCGAGAAATCAAGGATATCGTTGATGATACCCAAAAGCTCCACTCCGGCATTTCGTATATCCAGCGCATAGCTCTTAACTGTGGCATCAACCCCTTCTCTCAGGATCATCTCATCCATTCCCAGGATAGCATTGATAGGGGTTCGTATCTCGTGAGACATATGGGAAAGGAAGGATGATTTAGCCTTGTTTGCGCTCTCCGCCTTTGAGATGGCTTCATTGAGATCGTCGGTTATAGCCTGCAAAAACGTACTGGTTCTGTCTGCAAGAGGCACTACACCCTCAGTATCGGTCGTACTGAGCACATCCATATAGTCCACATGCTTAATATATTCCGGAATGCCCTCTCTTATGCCCATGATGACACTGGAGACATTGTGAGTTCCTCCAATTCCGTCATGGAACAGGAACTGTCCCTTACCTCTTATATACTGCAGATTCTCATCTATATTCTGGAAAGCCTTAAGTTCTTTATCCTTGAACATCTGCCTCATATCACTACCGAACAGAAATGAACTTTCCGGGACAAATTCCGCAAATCGGTTGACCTTGTATGCTATCTCACTGAAGATACTGTTTTTATTTCCGGAAGAAAAGCTCACTATATCATCAACCCTGAAATGCCCGAGGAAATAGAGCTCTCCCGCCTCATCATATCTGTAAGGAATTCTGCTTATAAGTTCATTCTCTCGCTTCAAAAGAAAAGGGAACTCTCTTATATTATCGAGGAGATATTCATCCGGCTTTATATTCAGGTATCTGCTATATATGTCTATAGCTTTCTTTCCGTCTATCTTTTTTATTATGGTTTCGCCAATGCTTATATCTGAGCCTTTGTTCCTGACCTCTACCTCAAAATTCTTTCCAAGCGGTCTCCAGCCTGTCAGAAGTTCAGTATGTACCAATATCTCTTTTCCGGACAAAATGATTCCGACGATGCCTCTTCTCATCTTCTCATTCTGCCATACATAATGAGTTTCCGATTCGACATTTTCAAAATCTGCTGTCCATATCCCTGCGGCAGGTATGCGATGAGTCTTTTCAAAATTGCCCAGTTGTTGAGATATCTTCGTGGAACTACCCGCTGCAAAAAGAAGTATACATGCAGGATCCTGAATATGCTTGACCCTGTCGGACAGCTCTTCCATAGCCGCATCTTCACTGATATCACTGAATGAATAGGAAAACGGTGTGATGCAGGACCTCTCCATAAGGCAGAAAGATACTCTGAGATATTCGTTATATTTATGAGAGGCTCTCTGATGAATACCTATCATATTTATATTTGGATATTCTTTCACCACCAGAGAAAGCACCGAATTCAGTTTCTCTTCTGAAAAACCATTTACCGTGAAAACAAGGAACATATTGCCCTTGGGTTTATCCTTTATAGTCTGATTCCATTCCTGAAGGATGGTTCTCATCTCCTCACCCTGGAATAGTATGAATGTTCTCTGTATCATAACTTATAACCTCTTATAAAAGGGATCCCGCATTCAGATCGATATTGATGATTCCCACCAGAAGCATTTCCTTACCATCCAGATTTATAGGAAGAAGAATATACTCCTTTTCCAGATACTGTCCGTTTTCCATCTGAGTTTTATACAGATGAGAAAGGTGCTTTGATTTGAGTTTTGATATCTTGGTCTTTACACTGTCGATATCCATGAATTCCATAAAGCTTGCTCTCTGGTCAGGGTGGATCACGTCATTGCACCAGGTAGAGATGGCCTTATCTATCGCCACTCCCTCTGTAATCCCACCATAATCAGTAGTGTTGATATAGGTATTCCTTACTATCTTATTCTCGTAGTCAATGAGATCAAATCTGTCGAAGATCGCATAGACCTCCTGCATGGACTTAAACAGAATGTTAGTGGTGTCTCTGCTTTCATCCTGTATGATCACAGTCCATATTACAAATGCAAATGCTCCCGTCTTCGGATTGTCAGCTATAAAACTTGCTTTAAGATTTATCATCCTTCCTCCGAAGAGATATGAAAACTTGAGATTCTTTCCTCCGTTTTTCAGCTCTTTGATAAAAGGACGTATTCTTTCCTGGATTATACCCGATTTTTGATTCATGATACGTTCTGCCGCTTCCATATCGAGTTCCCCCAGCATCGACAAATAATATTTATTCGCCTCATTCTGGTATAAATAAGTTATGACTCCATCCTTATACTCGAACACAGCCATAGCTTCTCCCTTAAAACTATCTCCTCCGATAGAGTCTTCTATGGATACCTGACCTATGGCATTGTAATAATCTCTTTCTTTTCTGGACTCTATTTCAAAGCCCTGAAGCTTCAGTTCATCCAGAGCCATAGGTTTGCAGAAATAATAGCCCTGTATCATCTCGCAGCCCAGATCCTTGAAAAAGATATATTCCTCCTCAGTCTCAACTCCTTCTATCAAAGTACTGAAATGGAGCCTCTTGACCATATTTATGAAATAGGCAATGATTTCCTTTGCTCTTATAAGTTCATCACCATCCATTCCATGAAGGAATCTCACATCAAATTTAACAACATCATAGCTTCTCTTAAGCGCAGTAAAAGTAGAGTAACCATGTCCGAAATCGTCCAGCCATCTCTCATGTCCGGCATCCAAAAGTTTGAGCAGCGCTTTCTCTATCTCTGAATTATCTTTCAGTATGGATTCTCTGACTTCGAGGCACAGAATATCTGCAGTAATATCATATTCTCTCTCTGCGGCTTCAAATACCTTACATATATCGCAGTTTAAAAAGTCAGATTTGGTCAGATTGATAGATACAGAAAAGATTTCATATCCTCTGTCCATCGCCACCCTGGTATCCCTGCATACTTCCCAGACAACATAAGAATCCAGCAGATGAAGCTTTCCTGCTTCATCAAGTGCCTTAATGAAAACTCCGGGACTCAAAAATCCATAGACCGGATCGATCCATCGTGTCAATGCTTCTGCCGCGCAGATCTTACCTGTCATGGTACGTATGATGGGCTGATAGTAAATCTTGATATATCCCTCATCAATAGCTCTTTCTATATTATCAACTATGTATTTATTAAGCTCCTCCTCTGATATCGTGACCATGCTTCACCTTTCCTTATTGATTTATACTATGGTCATAAGACCGGCATCACTACCCTGTGTTTACATGTATTCCACCCTGTAATCCGCAAACTCACTAAAGCTATGCTTCTAACTTATCCTTTTCTTCTCTTCCTCATATCAAACACAACCGGAAGTGCAAACAGCAGATCCAGCGCAAGTATAACCGCAAGGATCCTGAAGGAGCCGGTGAATCCGATGGCAGTCTCCAAAAAGCCAAATGCCGCCGAAATAACTGTACCACCGACTCCTGTAGCAACTGTTATCGCAGCTATGACTGTGGCAGTCTTGGTTCCACTGAAATCCGCTGCATATGTAAGTACGTTAGGATATACCGCACCACAGAAAAATCCCATGCAGAATACAAGTACAAATGCCAGATATTCATTGGTGACAGCGGAAAGAACTGCAAGGAGTATCGCTGCTCCTGTCGGCGCTGCGCAGAGCAGGAAGCGCCTATACTTACAGAAATAACCGCACAGTATTCTGGAAGGAATCATAGCCATCCAGAAAAGTGATACCGCAAAATAACCTCTTTCAGAATTTACATGATCGTGCATGAAACCATTCAGGAAGAAGCCAACACCGTTTTCCACACCCACATATATAAACATGATGATGCAGAGAAGTGCCACCCCTCCAAAATAGATCTCATTGCCTGAAGCAGCTGCTGAGCCGTCATCAGACACTTCTCCATCCGAAAGCTTCTCTCTCGGTTCAAAGCTTATCTTCCACAAAAGTATGGCGAGTACAAAGGATATGATACAGTCCGAAGCGAAAAAGCTCTTCCATCCAAAGGAGTTATTTATGGCTGCTCCCACTATGATCGGTGCTATTACCGCGCCAAATGCATACATGGCTGTGATGCCACCCATTCTCTTATGTTTCGTAACGGGATATGCGTCATCCATTTCCGCTATGGCTACATACTGTATGATGCTTGTTGCAAAGCCCAATACAAAGACTCCCACCGCAAACGGCAGTGAATCCGTAGCCAGAAGAATGATGATTCCCGAAAAGACTCTCATGGCAGTGAATAAGGTAAGCATTATCTTCTTACCGGCTTTATCGGCGATGGATCCCAGCAGAATGGGCGCTATCATGGTCGCAAAAAGCTCCACTGAAGCTATGACTCCCTGTGCGCTGTGATCCAGTGCATACTCTTCTCCTATGTATAGAAGTGATGCCTGGTATCCCCCGGTCTCAAAACCGTTCATAAAAATAGATGCCAAAAGCAAAACAGATAGGTCATTGATATTTTTTCTTTGTCTTCTCTCCATAATCGACACCTGCTCTTTTTAACTGTTCGGACGTCTGAGACGTACCGTTCCATAATTTGCAGCAACTAATCCCTGTTGAAAGAAAATCTCACAAAAATCCTTACTATACATATTTTTTTATCGGCATAAATCCGATTTATAAAATAGCTCCCGATATTTTTTTGTAGACTTACGAGAATAATGTCTCGGCTTGTCTTAATTCTGCGGCACAATTGACAAACTTATTCATTAAAAATATAATGTACTCGTTTAAACATAACTTTTGACGCAGGAAGTACTTAATCAATGAAGTCTGAGTACTTCACATCATCTGTGGGCATCTGCTCACGCAGTATTATGGAGGGGATAATTATGGCAACAAAAGCAACCGGAGTTAAGTCTACAATTACTTTACAGCTCAACGGAAAGGATTACGATTTCAACAAGATCGCGAAGGATTCTGTCGCTGAAGCACAGAAGATCAAGAAGGACGTTAAGGCAGTTAATGTTTATGTCAATGCTGCTGATTCTGCTGCATACTACACTGTTGACGGTGCAGGAAGCGCAGATTACAAGATCGCTCTTTGATCTCATAGTATAGTAGATATTAGTTTTAGAAGATAAAAAATGGGCAGTTTATCAAATGATGAACTGCCCATTTTTTATTATTTATAAATTATTCAAAAAATATTTTTACCTGTTAATATTTTTGGTAAATTTAGCCGATGTTGATAAAAGCAGCAAATAAATTATTTTTTTGTATATACGAGTAGTGAGGGAACAACATGTTTAAAGACCTTAGCATCAGAACCAGATTTACCATGACACAGATCGTCATAACTATCCTCATCGCAATCATGATGATCGTGGCTTTAGTTTCTTTCCGTCAGATGAGCTCTAAAATGAAGCATTTCGGAAATGTTGAATACGAGAATACATATGCAGAACTGGTAGTTAGAAAAGACCTTAACGCTACAGCAAAGCGTCTCCTTCTGGCACTTTATCAGTCAGAGATCGAGAGTAACTCTCCCGAAAATCAAAGAAAGGATTTCAAAAAGCGTTTTGGCAACATGCAGTCCTATCTTGACAATATCATCAAGACCTGGGATGACAAGAATGTAACGGCAGATCTTCAGAAGAAATTTGATACCTATACAGCTGCTGCTTATGAACTTCTGGACATCATCGAATCCGGCGACAAGCAGGCTGCCATAGCTTATTTTGATGAGAATTTCAGTACTGCAGACAGCTCGCCTCAGATGCAGTTCACAAATGCCCTCGATGACATAGGTGTACAGTGCGAAGCACAGTCAGCAAAGATAATTGAAGAGTCCGACGTTCTGAACAATATCGTTACCATCGTTATTCCTGTCACTTTCGTTATAATCATAGTTGCAAGTACAGTTATCTTTACTCTTCTTTCAAGAAGTATAACTACCGGTGTAAACGTTGTAGTACACGCTATGCAGAAACTTGAAAAGGGTGAATTCGACATCGAGATCGACACCTCTAAATTTGGTAAGGACGAGATCGGTACCATGGTTACAGCTGTTGATAATACCTCCACCCAGACCTCCAGTGTCATCCAGGATATCTGTAATATGCTCATGGAGATGGCCAAAGGAAACTTTGCCGCCAAGTCCGGTTGTGCAGATCAGTATATAGGTGATTATTCAAACATCATCCGAGCTTTTGGTGATATCCACAGCAACCTCAGCGAGATCTTCAGAAAGATGAACGATGTAGCCGCAAGTGTAGAGACCGGATCCAGTCATATCGCTAACGGTGCCATGTCACTTTCACAGGGCTCTACCGAGCAGGCTTCTACTCTCGAAGAGCTTTCCGCTACAGTTCAGACCATCAGAGATAAGGTCAATGTCAATGCCAAGACTGCAAATGATGTTGAACAGTTCTCTGCAAATGTTGCTGAAAGAATCAATGCTGAAAATGAACAGATGAGCCGTGTTAAGGACGCGATGGATGAGATCGCAAACAAGTCCAATCAGATCGAGAATATCATCAAGACCATCGATGATATCGCATTCCAGACCAACATCCTCGCACTTAACGCCGCAGTTGAGGCTGCCCGTGCGGGTGCTGCAGGTAAGGGCTTCGCCGTTGTTGCAGATGAGGTACGTAACCTCGCCGGTAAGTCGGCTTCCGCTGCTTCAGAAACTTCAGCTCTTATCGAGGATACCATCTCTGCTATCCAGAATGGTTCCAAGCTCATTACATCCTCTGCCGAGAGCCTTAATGAAGTTAAGGAAAGTTCTGAAAAATCAAAAGAGCTTGTTGCAAATATCGCAAACGAAATGCAGCGTGAAGCTGTATCCATCGCAGAGATCACAGAAGGTCTCGAGCAGATCGCACAGGTCGTACAGGAGAACAGTGCTACTGCTGAGCAGTCATCCGCTTCCAGCCAGGAGCTCAACAATCACGCTACAGAATTAAAGAATATGGTCGATCAGATTATCGTATAATCTGACATCCATAATAAATACCCATCCATAAAGGGCAACGCCACCATCGGTTTACTGATGGTGGCGTTTGCTTTTGTACTGCAATTATTTACGATTTAATCAGTTAAAGTGTTGACATAACTTTTACACAGAAATACAATCAAAAATATTAAAGCTTTTATTCTATATAAGGAGATTTAAGATTATGGCAACTACCAAATCATCTGTTACTAAAACAACCAAAACAACAGCTCCTGCTCCTAAAGCTGTTCCCGAGCTTAAGGCTCCGACAGCTCCTGCAGAAGCAAAGAAAGAAGAAATAAAGAAGGCTGAACCTGCAAAGAAGGCTCCTGCAAAAACTGCCGGTAAGGCTTCTGCAGCTAAGAAGGCTGCACCTAAGGCTGAGAAGAAGGAAGTCACCGTTAAGTCTTCTGTTACATTACAGATCAACGGTACAGACTATGATCCTGCAAAGATCCAGGAGGATGCTGTTGCCGCTGCAAAGAGCAAAAAGGCTGATGTAAAAGATGTAAAAGTATATATCAAGGCTGATGAATCTGTAGCATACTACACCATAGACGGCGAAGGTAGCGCAGATTACAAAATCGAGCTGTAAAAGCTCTTCCTGCTCTATGACATTATACGTCATGAGTTTCTCATCATATCCTGAAAAGGCTTATTGAAGGCATCTTAAAACCTTTCATAAAAGAGCCCCCGTTAGATTATTCTAAATCTAACGGGGGCTCTATCATGAATCTCTATACAGTCAAAAAATATGCTCAAAATACTCGTAAAAAAAGATGCTCACGCTGCATCTGCCTTGTTCCTGTCAGAAACATAGGCAACTATATCATCAACCTTCTGACCAACAAGTTCAGCAAATAAAAACAGATTGTCAATACTTGGGAGACTGTCACCTCTGAACCAGTTGTAAATAGATGTAGTTGATATATTCATCTCCTTGCAGATGTCCGCAACAGAGTAATTACTATTTTTTACAGCCATACGTAATAGTTTGCCTGTAGCTTCCTGATCTATAAAACTCATTTGTCACCTCACTATGCCCGTGAAAAAGGTCTTCACAAAGAATAATTTTACCATATGTGTTCTTTAAACGCAAAAAATACATATTATTTTCAATTATATCCGCTTATGAAAACTCGTTTATGGCATCTCATCTAGGAAAAATATATTCGTGTACATGATTTCTTATTCGACAGGAATCATAAAAAATATAAGAAGCCAATTAAAGATCATCCTAAACGGATTAACTGATTTTAATTATTCTCCCAGTCCTCATCTATTCCCTCTTCCAGAAGTTTGCAGTATTCATCGTAGCTGATATAGCACCCTCCCATACTCTCCAGATGATCCGTATGGAACTGACAGTCTATCATGTTGAACCCATGCTCTTCCATGAGTTTTGCAAGGAAAATCAGTGCAAGCTTTGACCCGTTTTCTTTCTCGCTGAACATGCTTTCACCAAAGAAGCACCTGCCTATGGAAACTCCGTAAAGACCTCCTGCAAGTTCACCATCTATATAAGATTCAACGCTCATGGCATATCCGGCTCTAAAAAGTCTCCCATATGCAGCTTCCATTTCGTCTGAGATCCAGGTACCTTCCTTGAATTCTCTCTGCAGTCTGCACCTGTGCATGGTATCCCCAAAGTCTCTGTTCATCTTAATGTTTATCTCATGATGCCTGATAAACTTCCTCATGGAATGTGAAACATGTATCTCTGAAGGTCGAATGATGTATCTCTTTTTAGGGCACCACCATAATATTTCCTCACCGGGGTTGAACCACGGAAAAATTCCATGCGTGTATGCAAGAAGAAGGCGATCCAGCGACAGATCGCCACCTACTGCCAGAAGTCCGTCATCCTCCGCCTCCGACGGTTGTGGGAACCATATTTCTTTTTCGTCTAATTGATATATCGCCATAATGTTCCTTACTTTTTAATTCACATCACTCTTTATCTGTTTTTTCATCCTATGCTGAGCGATAAACCGTACTGTGAACTTCTCACCCTTAACATCAAGCTCGCACTTTCCACCCTTCTTTAATCTGCCAAAGAGTATCTCATCTACAAGGAGTGTTTTCACATCATTTCTGATAACTCTGTCTATCTCTCTCGCGCCGTACTCCTTGCTTATTCCCTTTTTCTTCAAAAGCTGAACAGCCAAAGTGGTGAAGCTCAGTTCAACCTGCTTCACGCTAAGCATTGAACTCAGTTCAGATAACTTCTTTTCTGCAATAAGTCCGGCCATAGTCTCATCCATGCTGTTAAACACAACGATCTGACTAAGTCTGTTACGGAACTCCGGTTGGAACACTCTTTTTACCTCTTCCATGAGAGTATCCTTTGTGCCGTCCTGTGCAAGGAAGCCTATACCTGATTTGCCCAACCTGCTGGCTCCGGCGTTGGAGGTCATGATGATGATCACATTTCGGAAATCAGCCTTACGTCCCTGATTATCCGTCAGAGTCGCATAGTCCATAACCTGAAGCAGAATATTAAATACATCAGGATGCGCTTTTTCTATTTCATCAAGAAGCAGCACAGAATTAGGATTCTTGCGTATCTCCTCTGTCAGAAGACCGCCTTCTTCATATCCCACATAACCTGCAGGTGCACCCACGAGCTTTGCAACAGAATGCTTCTCTTCGTACTCACTCATGTCAAAGCGGACAAGTGATACACCCAGTTCCTTTGCGAGGGTTCTGGCGATCTCAGTCTTGCCGACACCTGTAGGTCCTACAAACAAAAGACTTGCAAGCGGCTTTGTTTCCTCTATCATTCCAGCCTTTGAGAATTTTACAGCATTAACTACCTGCTTTATGGCTTCATCCTGCCCGTATACCTGAGAAAGCATCCTCTTTTCCAAAGTAGCGAGACCTGCAAGATCATCAGTTTTAGCCGCTTCTACAGGCACTCTGCATATCTTCGTGAGCACCTCATTGATAAGGTCCTTACCCACTGTCTGCTTCTTCTGCTGAAGCGGATGTATCTTTCTGTATGCTCCGGCTTCATCTATGAGGTCGATTGCCTTATCCGGAAGGAATCTTTCATTAATGTATCTCTGGCTCATTCGTACCGCATACTCAAGTACTCCTTTCCCATAGGTCACTCCATGGAACTTCTCGTACTTCTTTTTCAGCCCTTCAAGAATTTTGATAGCCTCATCGATACCGGGTTCTTTTATCTCTACATTCTGAAATCTGCGCACGAGACTCTTGCTCTTTTCAAAATGTTTTTTATACTCTTCAAAGGTTGTAGCACCGATAAAACGGATCTTTCCTGCAGCGAGATACGGCTTCAGAATATTGGCTGCATCAAAGCTTCCCTCACCGGTGGCACCCGCCCCAAGAAGGTTATGTATCTCATCAACATAAATTATCGGATTGTCTTCTTTTTCTATTTTGGAAAGAATCTTTTTAAGTCTCTTTTCAAAATCTCCGCGATACTTGGTTCCTGCAAGAAGACTTCCGAGATCCAGAGAATAGATTCTTGCACCTTTTAACGGGTCAGGAACATTACCCTCATTCAGCAGTCTGGCGAGCCCATATGTTATGGCTGTTTTACCTACACCCGGTTCACCCACATGCAGCGGATTATTCTTATCCTTCCTGCAAAGTATCTGGATGGTTCTCTCAAGCTCAGCTTCCCTTCCTATGAGAGGGTTGACGTTTTCCAGCATATCATTGATGCACGGGGCGTACTCGGTCACTGTCTCATCTTCCCTTTTTTCTTCTGTGTGTACATCATTCAGCATTGATTCATCTGACTCTTCATAAGTATCCAGAAGTTCCTCTATGAGCGACACCTCATCAACTCCCTGCTGGTTCATATAGTAAACAGCAAAGCTCTCCTTCAGGTTGAAGAAAGCATGTACAAGATGCGAAAGTTCCACAACAGTCTTACTGCTGTTCACCGCCTGATTCTGTGCCATGGCAAATGCTATCTGCATGCCTGCCGACATCTCAGGCTCCACATCTGATACCTTCTCTACATACTCGTCGAGATATCCTTTTAAATCAGATGTTAATGTCTCTATATCTCCACCACAGTTTCTGAAAGCCAGACTGAAATTATCATCAGAGCACATTGCGAGCAGCACAAGCTCCGGTGTCACATACTCATAATGCTTCTCTGTTGCCATCATGAATGAGCTGTTTATAATTGCTGCAACCTCTTCTGTTACATTCATTAGTGTTGTCCTTTCAAGTGTGTTGTTTTATGTTTCTTCCACTGTGATCTTAAACGGAAAGCCTGCTTCCTTGGCCCGCATTCTTGCAGCATTGACTTTCGATACAGCGATGTCAAAGGGATAGCATCCTATGACTGCCTTACCGCCTTTATGTACAGTAAGCATAAGGGTCTCAGCTTCTGTACTGCTCTTATGGAATATATCCATCAAAATCTCTACCACAAATTCCATGGTCGTGAAATCATCATTATGCATGATGACATTGTACTTTTTAGGTTCCTGAATTTTTATGTTTGTTCTTTCTTTTGTTGCGCCTTGTGTTGCCATTGGACCGCCTTTTCTTTATTTATATATGATCATTTATATCATATCATTTAATCTTCTCAAAACAAGAAAAGGTCTTACAGGGCTACCTGTAAAACCTTTTCTACGTCTCAGTTCTGACATACATTCTGTTGAATATTTCCTGTTTGATATATAATACGTTTCCGTTTTCCAGATGTACTTCGTAGTACCTGCCCTTTTTTAAGTTTGTAATGCATGCTGTTACGCGATTCTTACCGTGTCTTGATTCATATAATTTCATCGGGAACCTCCTCTTTAGTAAATACTTGTCGCGTATGATAACATACTTTTTTCTAAGGCCTTGTACTAATTCGGGTACAATTATCCCTTTTGATTCAAATTTGTTGACATACACAATCATTATGGTCTTAGGAGGTATTTTATACAATTTTTGAACGGCTTTTTTGTCTATTACGACAGCTATCTCTTTTACATATTGTGCATATTGCTGCTTTTCCACATCTAATTATAGTGCATTATGCGCGTTTATGGGCTTTTCTTGCTGTAATCTATTCTTAATCATATGGCGTGAAGCTGTTTATGGTTCCGTCAAAAGATCCGTTCCAGTTCACGTCCCACTTTTTAAACACCTTATCCCCCATACATTTTTTACTGTTCTTATTTCTGATTGGTGAATCCACACTCCAGTTCGCAATATTTATATCTATTTCATTTTCATAAGGAGACGGCTGAGTAATTCCTTCATATCCTGGAATGAACTTTCCTGTTGCAACATCATAAGTTCCCACATCTTTATATGTCTGCTCATCCGTATTGTAGTTTTCCATATACCAAGCCATGGCAGCCGCATACGCAGCTCTGGCATTTGCCTGATTTGTTGCAAGTCTTGCCTTCTTGATATGATCTGTAAAGACAGGTATGCTGACTGAGACAAGTACGCCTATGATAGCTACCACTATTAAAAGTTCTGCAACTGTAAACCCTCTTTTTTTACACATTCTATCCCTATACTCTCCCTTCGACTTTTCCGAACTAAAAAAGTTCCGATGCTTACATCGGAACTTCTAAAGCTTTTATCTATATAATCATGCCTTGAAAACTGTACACCACATGTTAATAACTTATTCTTTAGTAATTCATCTTTCAGGTTTCAGTCTGCTCTGTCAGCAGCCTGAAATTTCGCTTTGCGAAACAGTATTTCTTCGAAATACTGCCATATCGTTCCGGAGTTTTTTGATAAAAACTCCTCCTCTCCAGCAAATTCAACCTATTGGTCAAACCCTCGACCTATTAGTAACTATCACCTG
>NZ_MUHW01000036.1 GCF_002007235.1 Oribacterium sp. C9 | reverse complement strand
AATTCCCCCAAGTAGGTTTTATATTTCAGTGTCCTACTTGGGGGGAGCATATCAACCTTTTGACATCTGCACTTATTTTATTTATCCCCACTTTTATACAGGCACAGATAGCGTAATACCTATGACGGTTACATCATTTTATGAAACTTTAATCCTATGCGCCTGAGGGAAAATTATGCTTATTCCCTTTTATGTCGATATAGGTATCAGTGATATGGAGATAGTATGTATTTTTTTAAATTACTGTATTTATATAGATCATTTTAAAGAAACAAAGCAGATATTTCTTTGAATGATCTATAGTGGGCATGCCGAAGGAACGGCAGGAAAGGAGCTTAGGATGAGCTTAAATGTTTCTTTTTTTACGGGTTACGGTAAGATCGGGAACTATACCAAAACCCAAACTATGAAGCAAAAGTGGAAGAACCGAAAATCCACAAACGATTTCACTTCAAAGGAAACCAAGGCAATAAAATATGACACCAGAAATACTTCTGAAAAAGTCCGGGATATGCTCCTGGATGAAGCCAACAAAATCAAGGAAAGCTTCGAGGAACTTCAGCGAAAAAATGAAGACTCCGGCAGCAGAATGACGGAAATACGAAACAAATATATGGCCGGAGGAAAGCTTACCGCTGAAGAAATGGAGTATGTCAGCAAAAAGGATCCTAAATTATATCAGGAGATCAAGGCCGAGGAACAGGAGATCAAAAGTTTCGAAAAAAGGCTTCGTGCAGCAAAAACAAAGGAAGAGGCTCAGCGCGTGATTCAGGAGGAAGCCAATACTTCGCTGAGTAAGGTAAAGTCCGTTACCAACGATCCGCACATCTCCGATGCGGATAAGATGGCAGTCTGCGCAGCAGAGTACAGAAAGCTGGTGAAAAAGCAGGAGATCTTTGTCAAATTCGCAGAAAAGGGAGAATATCACAAGCTTCCTACAGAAGCCGAAAAACAAAAGGCTGAGAAAGAGATTCAGGAAGCCAGGGAAGAAGCGCTTCGTGAAGAGCCTCTATCCAAAGATCCCGAGTCAAACAACCTGCACTCTGATAAAACGGTTTCCGATGAGGCTAATGCTGTTGATTTTTTGAAGAAAACCCAACCGGGTCAAAATAAACCGGAACTGAATCCTGAAGAGGATGAGTCACGGTCGAAGACATTGGCAAAAAGCTCAGGACAAAATCAGGCAAAGAGTATAGTCGAAGCCGAAAACACACCGGAAGCCCGGAAGACAAAACGGGCTAAACAGAAGCGAGGGTACGGAAAACTCTTCTCTGATGATTCCTCTGCTGAGGGTGCGTCTTCTCACGTTTGGGAAGCATAACAGATTGGGAAATTTCATCCTAAACTACAAAAAATTGCAAAAAAAGGCATCATTTTTACTTCATAGACTTTCCCAAGAGTGCTAAAATTATAACGAATGGCGTAAGCCGAGGTCATTGCAGCATCAGCCCATGATGGACCGGTACAATCCCACGGGGGTGATGGATAAAATTTAGGAGGAAGTATGAAAATGAAGAAAAGAATGCTCGCTTGTGCATTGCCTCTCTGCATGCTTGTTTCATGTTCTCAGACCACAGATGTGCCGCCTGTAGAAACTACAGCGCAGGCAACTGAAGCAACAACAGAAGCAGCAACAGAGGCTGTCACAGAAGCGGCGAAGGAATCCACTGACGGCTATAAAGCCGGAACCTACAGTGCAACCAACAATGGATTCGGAGGTGACGTTACAGTCACCATGACATTTGACGACTCAAAGATCACCGAGGTAAAGATCACAGGCGACAAGGAAACAGACGGAGTAGGAAGCAAGGCTATAGAAAGCCTTCCCGATGCCATCCTTGCAGCACAGAGTGCAGAGGTTGACGGAGTTTCCGGCGCAACTTTCACAAGTAAGGCCATCCTTCTGTCCGTTCAGGACTGTATCAATCAGGCAAAGGGTGTTTCAAACGAAGTTACCGTAAGCATGAAGCCGGGCGAATATGAAGGACAGGGTATAGGCTTCAGAATCAGTGAGCCGGTTTCAGTAAAGGTTAAGGTATCAGAGGATAAGATCGAGTCCATCACTGTAGATCAGGAGAATATCTCTGATACAAAGGCTATGGTACAGACAGTTGTGGATACTCTTATTCCACGTATGCTTGAGTATCAGTCCGTATCCATCGACGGAGTATCAGGTGCAACCACCACAAGTAACGCTGTAAAGCAGGCTGTGGAAAAGGCAGTTACAGAGGCTATCAAGGCAGGCGGCGGAGATGAAAAGGACATAAAGGCCTTTTATAAGTCAATCCCGAAGAGCACCGAAACAGAGGAGATCGACACTGATGTTCTGGTAGTCGGTATGGGTGGCTCAGGTATGGCAGCAGCTCTCAGCTCTGCTGAAGAAGGACTTCAGGTTCTTGCTATCGATAAGGCCGCAAAGTGGGGCGGTAATGCAGTTCTCACCAGTGGTCCTATGGCTATTAATGTACCGAGCCAGGTTGAAGCTGAGATCCCTGAGTGGACAGATCCTATCAAGAAGGAGAAGATCACAAAGAAGGCCGGCGATAACCTCATTGACAAGGATGCTCTCTATGATGCATGGCTTGAGTACACTACAGATGATAAAGGTGTGCAGCAGGCAAAGCCTGAGATGGTAAAGCTCTTCCTTGACGAAAGCGGCTACACAGATGACTGGCTCACACAGTACGGATTCCAGTTTGACCCGGCTCAGGGCTTCGTTGGAAATCAGTGGGCAGCATACACACCTATCTCCGGCGGCAAGAAGCTGACAGAAGACTTCTTCGCTCATACTGTTGAGAACTTCGAAAAGAAGGGCGGCAAATACATGCTTGAGACCGAAGCCTATGAGCTCACCGTTGAAGACGGAAAGATCACCGGAGCCAAGGCCCGCAGCATGGTTGACGGCAAGGAATATGTAATTCATGCCAAGGCTGTAGTCCTTGCAACAGGCGGTTATGCAGGAAGCGGTAAGATGGAAGAGAAGTATCTCAGTGATGAATACTTCCCTCTGAAGGGTGAATGGAAGCTCTTCGGACAGCATCAGAATGATGGTAAGATGATCGAGTCTGCCATAGAGAACGGTGCAGGCACCTACAACATCGGCGTTGCTCCTATGGTTCATGTAGGTGGTGTCGACGGATTCCTTCCGGGATTCGAAACAGTTCCTATCGAAGGAAAGACAGGTGTTGCCACAGGCCGTCCTGCAGTATGGTCACAGGGTGATATCCCTCTCAATATGGCCATCTCTTCAGATACACTTGCAGTTGGAAAGGATGCAAAGCGTTTCACTTCAGAGACAGCTCTTTCAATGTTTAACCCATGGATCTCAGGTCCTCACTTCTATAGCATTTACGGCAGAGATCAGGTAGAAAAGCTTATAAAGGAAGGCTTCGATGAAGAGCCTGCAGGACCTTCAACAAGCTACCTTGGTTACGGTTCCAGCATCCCGGCGGGCGTTCCTATGGATAAGACCGATGAGGTTCTCAAGGCTGCAATAGATGCAGGTTATGTTTTTGAGGCTGATACCATCGAGGAGCTTGCAGACAAGATGGACCTTGATGCGAAGACTCTCGCTGCAACAGTAGAAGCTTACAATGCTGACTGTGAGAAGGGTGAGGATTCCGAATTCGGAAAGGATCCTAAGTACTTAAAGCCGGTTACCGGTGACAAATATTACGGAATCATCGGTTCCTCATGGTGCTACTCAACCTGCGGCGGTCTCAATGTAAACGAGAAGTTCCAGGTACTCAGTGCAAAGGATGAGAAACCTATGGAAGGTCTCTATGCAGTCGGTACAGACAGTATGGGTGTTCTCTTCTCAGAGACAAAGGCATATGTAACCTACGGTGGCGCAGCTATGGGATATGCCTTCACCAGCGGACGTCTTGTAGGTGCTGATATCGCTGAGGCTATAAAGTAATATCAGATTCCCATAATTCGGTTTTGTTTTAAAAATCAGCGGTACATGTCATGCTATGATATGTACCGCTTTTTATAAATGCAGGAGTGAATAATATGATTATCGAAGATATCAGAAAAGAGCTTTTTGACCGTCAGGACACAAAGTACAGAGACTTCCAGAGCAAGCTGATTCCTACAGTGGATGCGGGATCTGTGATAGGTGTCAGAACGCCTGAACTCAGGAAATATGCAAAGGCTCTTTTGAAGCAGGGGGATGTGAATGAGTTCCTTGAGAGCCTGCCTCATAAATATTTCGATGAAAACCAGCTTCATGCCTTCATTCTTTCTGAAATAAAGGACTATGATCAGTGCCTAAGATGTGTTGATGAATTCCTTCCATATGTTGATAACTGGGCGACCTGCGATCAGCTGTCTCCTAAGATCTTTAAAAAGCACCGGAGTGAGCTTATCAAAAAGATAGAAGAGTGGCTTCGTTCTGACAGGACCTATACCGTTAGATTCGCTGTGGGAATGCTTATGGAGCATTTTCTGGATGAGGACTTTGACATACGATATCCGGAAATGGTTGCAAAGATCCGATCAGAAGAGTATTACATCAACATGATGACGGCATGGTATTTTGCCACAGCACTTGCAAAGCAGTACGATATGATACTGCCGTTTATCGAAGATCATAAGCTTGATGACTGGACTCACAATAAGTCTATACAAAAATCCATCGAGAGTTACAGGATAACACCCGAGCAAAAGGAATATCTGAAAGGCTTAAAGGTGAAGAAGGTCAACTGATCAAATTCATTTTTTCGTATAGGAGACAGGTATGATGAATTCCAGAGAAGAAGCATTAGCATATGGGTTATCCTTTCCTGACACCTATCAGGATGCCCCTTTTCATGATCAAAACTGGCAGCTTGTGAGGTACAAGGGCAATGACAAAGCATTTCTGTGGACATATGAGCGGAACGGGTACATCAATCTGAACGTAAAGATGGATCCGGAAAAGGCTTTTTTCTGGCGGGATATGTATGAGTCGGTGATTCCAGGATACCATCAGGACAAGAAACACTGGAGTACCCTCATACTCGATGGAAGTATACCGGATGATGAAATAAAACAAATGATAAATGAAAGCTATATACTCATATCCGACAGCCCCGCAAAAAGAATATACGATGCAGTTAAACAGATACCCTACGGGTGCGTTGCGACTTATGCGCAGGTTGCCGAGGCCGCAGGTGACAGGAAAATGGCAAGGGCTGTTGGCAACGCACTCCACAGAAATCCCGACCCTGATAATATTCCCTGTTTCCGTGTAGTGAACTCGAAGGGTGAACTGGCCGGAGAATTTGCCTTCGGAGGTGCAGGCGCACAGGCTAAACTCCTTGCAGCGGAGGGTATAGAGGTCATAGAAGGAAAGGTTGATCTCAAAAGGTTCGGGTGGAAAACAGAATAGTTGAAGAAATCAAAAAACGCTCATTGATCAATATTATCAATGAGCGCTTTTTCAAATTTTCACATCAGCGGAGCAAACAATCTGAGGATCAGCTGACCTAATCTCATGAAGGCTCCTCCACCGGTGCTGTAATACTCTGTTACTTCGGTGCTGACCTTGAACATTTCCTCAAAGTCTTTTCTTGTATCGATCACAGCGCTGCAGTCCGCATAGAGACAGCCGTTTTCAAAATGATGATAAAAGCTTCTGTAATCCATATTTATGGTTCCGCAGGTTGCTACGACATCGTCACTGACGGACATTTTGCAATGACAGAAGCCGGGAGTATATTCAAAGATCCTGACACCGTTTTTGGCCAGGGCATTGTAATAGGATCTGGTAACACTGTAAACGATCTTCTTGTCCGGTATACCGGGAGTTATGATACGAACATCTACTCCCCGTTTGGCAGCCAGTGACAGGGTGTGTATCATTTCGTCTGTGATGATGAGATAGGGCGTAACAAACCATGCATAGTCTTTTGCACCTTCCGCTATGGACATGTACACCTCTTCACCGACCTGCTCGTCATCCATGGGACTGTCGGCATAAGGTACGGCAAAGCCTCCATCCGAAAAATTTCTGAACTCACAATTTAAGAACCTGTCATAGTCGGTATCGTCTACATCCTTATGGCTGACCGCATTCCACATTTCAAGAAAAGTAACTGTAAGATTTTTTACTGCTTCACCTTCGATTTTGATTCCCGTATCCTTCCAGAATCCGAAGGGCTCTCTACGATGAAAATATTCATCCGCAAGGTTGTAACCACCTGTAAATCCTATATTACCGTCAATTACCGTGATCTTTCTATGATCTCTGTTGTTCAGAAACATATTAAGGCCCGGAGCAAAGGGGTTAAATACCCTGCAGGAAATACCTTTCCCCTCCAGTTTCTTCACAAAGTCTGTATTGATAAAGCCGATGCTGCCCATATCGTCATAGAACACCCTTACATCAAGACCTTCCTTCACCTTCAATTCAAGAATCGTCTCGATTTCATTCCACGCGGTCCCATCCTCTATGGCGTGGTACTCCATAAAGATAAAATGCTTTGCAGATTTTAATGCTTCCTTTTGAGCATTTAAGCCCTTCAATGCATCATCGTAATATGTGACCTTACTTCCGAGGTATAGCGGATACGCGGAGTAGTTCTTTATATAGTGTGTGACATTAGCTATGTAAGGATAATTTTCTGCAAGCAGTTTCTGGGCCTCGTTTCCATCCGGGAGTTTAGGCAGCAGCACTTCGTCTATATCCTCATAACGTTTTCTCATTTTACGAGTGCCCCTGTTTAGTCCGACTAAAAGATAGAACACAAGACCTGCCACCGGAACAGACATGATAAGCATTATCCATGGCATCTTCAGTGATGATGAGTAATTACGTCCATACAAAAACAACACTGACATCACACCGATGATTCTGAAGGCAGCAGAAAACAGCAGCCATTTTTCGTATAGATAAAGGTTCAGAACAAGAATGATTCCAACCTCAAGAAGTATGGAAATGATGGCAAATACCATCCTGCTCACTCCGTTTTTAATAGCACTTTTTGTCTCTAAAGTTTCATTCATACACGACATCCTTCCCTGTAAAGATTCTGATACCAGGTATCTATCGTTATATAATCACGATCAATTATTTGTCCTCCAATAATTATAATATAAAATATATGTTGAATTACAATGCTGGCTTTTGTTCATTGAAAACAAAAATGGCTTTAGAAATATGCGGAACTTGAGTTTATAGAAAATTTATAATAATTGTTAGCACTCGCCGTTGACAAGTGCTAACAATCGAACTATAACATAGATGTACAGAAAAAGAAGAGGTCATGAGAATACGAGAAGCACTTATGATCATATAAAGAAGAGGAATTCCCATAGACTTAAGTATTCACAAATGACCTGAAAAATTATGTCGGACACACAGTGTACTGACATATGATAGAAGGAGGTAGCTAATATGTTGTATATGCCCAGTTTATTTGGTGAAAACTTAATGGATGATTTCTTTGATGGCTTTGGTCATGACTGGTTGCCAAAACCGGCGCAGCCTAAGCATCCTGCTCATCTGATGCGTACCGACATAAAGGAAAATGCCGATGCTTTTGAGATGGCTGTAGAGCTTCCGGGATATAAGAAGGAAGATGTAAAGCTTGAACTTACAGACGGTTACCTTAAGATAAGTGCCTCACATGATGACAACAAGGAAGAAAAGGACAGCGAAGGAAGAATCATAAGGAGAGAACGTTACAGCGGTTCCATGCAGAGAAGCTTCTATGTAGGAGATGATTTCACACCTCAGGATATAGATGCAAAGTTCGAAGATGGAATCCTGAAGATCGACCTCCCAAAGAAAGAGGTTAAACAGATATCTTCACCGAAGTATATCGAGATCAAAGGATAATATATTATTTGCTTCATACAGGACGTCTCAGGATGTCCTGTATTTTTTTGCTGTCTCCTTTGAGATGTTGCGCTCGCAACATCCTTCTTTCATTTTTCCTATATGCTTTGTCGTGTCCACAAAAACGAGTCAGTAAAAACCTGCCGGTTATTTACAACAAAGGAGTAAAGCAATGAGCGCATTTTTAGGACCTATACATCAACTGATGTATCAAAAGATTCTGACAAGAGAAGAACTCATAAAAAGGATAATCAAAACTGCAGCAGATGAGAATTGGGAACCTGTCGTAAATGGAAAGCCTCTTGAGAGTTTCACGAAAAAGACATTCCCAGCTATTGAAGAAGTCATCGATCTTTCAAATATTCATTCCTCCCTATCAAATCTGGTAAGCAGTTCTGAAGACAGATTTGCAGAATTGCTTGTTGGTCTATTAAAAAAAGACGAAAAACGACTTGAAACTATCACCGGAACAGTACGTGAATTCGGTAAGGATAACTGTATCCCCGGCGGATGTACTGTTCAGGAAGCCTTCCAAAGCATCCACAATATACTTCTGGATGGAATGCCCTGCGACCGGGCCATAAATATAACCGGTAATTCCGAAAATAAGATAAGCTTTGAGCAGACCCTTGATCTCCATTCGGAATACTGGAAGAAGTATCAGGGTGACGGAGATGATTTTTATGAGCTTCGAGGGGCTCTTATTTCCGGCATGCTGGATGGCTCAGGACACCGCCTAGTCACTGTCGGTGACAGAATGTACGAGCTTTATTGAATTTTTTTATAAAAGGAGAACCACTATGATAACAAAAGACATGATCATGAGCGATATCGTCAACACTTATGAAGGAGCATCAGCAGCCCTTATGAATCTCGGAATGGGATGCATTTCCTGTCCGGCAGCACTCAGCGAGTCTCTGGACAATGCTGCACTGGTTCATGGCATGAAGGGAGACGAGGTTGCCGATTACCTCAACAAGCAGCTCAATTTGAAATAACGGAACATAAAGAACCAGCTATATAAAAATTACAGGAGAACACTATGTATTGTACCGATATAATGATCAAGGAACATGACAACATCCTTCAGTTCCTGAAGGTTGTCCGCAGCATGTGCTGTAAGGTTCTGGAGGGCGAAGAACTTATCCCGGAGGATTTCAGGAACATCATCGACTTCGCCAGAAACTATTCAGACCGTCATCACCACGGAAAAGAAGAGAAGTTTCTTTTCAACGAAATGGAAAGCCGTCTTGGTCCGATAGGAGAAAACCTCATCCGACACGGAATGCTGGTTGAGCACGAAATGTGTCGCGCCCATATTTTAGACCTTGAAAATGCGCTTGCACTATGGAAAAAAGAACAAAAGACCATTTATAAAATGGACATCCTTGAAGGCGCCATGGGTTATGCAACTCTTTTGACCCGCCACATCACAAAAGAAAACGCAGTTGTATATCCCTTTGCAGAAAGACAACTTTCATCCGAAGTCATAGAGATCGTCGATAAAAAGGTTTCTGATTATGAAAATGAGACTGAGGAACGTGGTGTGCAGAAGCATTATCTTGACATGATAGCATCCATGCGTGAAAGATACGGTGAAATAGAAGACCAGCATGACATCATAAACCAATAAGTCATGTGGGATAATAAATTCGCTTCAGATTTTGAGACCCACGAAGAAAACTGGGACTACGCAGGGCAAAAATGGATTACCATCCTGACATTTTATTGAAGAAATACGAAACTCTGATTAAATTTACGTGAAATATGCTATCATACTAAGTGTTTTATTTAGTAAATACAATATGAATAAGCGGGTGTCAGAGTATGGAAAATTTATTATATCTCAATGCAGTTCTGCCTTACATTTATATGATAGCGGTATTTGTCATCAAGATGAATCCTATTGATATGAATCCGGTATATGCAACCTGCGGGATAGCTATGCTTGTACAGATAGCAATCACATTAATCGTTTCTGTATTATCAAAAAATAAAAGTAAACTGGCCGAAGTGAATCTGAAAGTAAAGCTGATACAGATACCCTATTATGTATCATTCTTTGTGATAACAGGATTGCTTTTTCTTATTCTTATGGGACTTATGGGTATAGGCATATTTGTTTTGCCAGTATTTCTTGCAATAGATGCTGCCATATTCACAACAACAGTGATACCTGCAGAGATATGTGCGATCAAGCTTAAAATGAGCAAAAAAATAACTGTTGGAAGGCTGCTTTTATATCTGATCTTCAATACATGGTATGTTATCGATATCCCCATGGCTTTTTGTATCAGAAATGATTACAGGGAAACCGTAAGCTTCTCAGGTAATCAGTTATCAGAAGCTTCAAGTACACAGGCATAACCCCACCGATTGGCTGATATAACACTTTAAAGCGATGAAATATTTTCATTGACATTATCTTTAAGCGATTTTAAAATACTGATTAATTTAATAAATAAACCGTTGAAGCGGAGATAAAACGAAATATGATCTCACAGAGAGCCGGCGATGGTGTGAATCCGGCAGAAATACAGTTTCGCAAATGGACCGCTAAGGGCACAATGAAAAGCAGAGAAAGAATCATGATTCAGCGAGAGTTATATTGCAGCTATGTTTTTTACATAGTACAGGAGCTTTAACTGATCAGGTTTTCGATATTTTTCCTGCCGAGTATCCTGTGACGTGAGGCTTACGTTAGTAGTCGGAGATATGTTGGTATCTCGCAAAGCGCACAGATTATGTGAAGCAGGGTGGCACCGCGATGATTATTCGTCCCTGACAGAATTCAAATGGATTCTGTCAGGGCTTTTTTATTACAGAAAAAGATACCCCCCTTTATACTGAGCTCAGCGAGAGTTTTTCCTACGGAAACACGGATAAGAAAAACGGAGGATTCAAAATGACAATACCGGGTTATGAAACAGTAAAACAGTACCAGAACGACGACCGCTACAAGCGTATTCCGGTCGCAAAGGAAATTCTGTCGGATTTTCTCACACCTATCGCAGCACTCAGGATCCTGAAAAGCGTGTCAAATCACGTTTTCATGCTGGAGTCAGTTGAGGACAGGGAGAAGTGGGGCAGATACACCTTTATCGGTTTTGATCCCAAGATGGAGATAACCTGCCAGAACGGAGAACTCAAAGCGGGAGGTCTCACCATAAAAACAGACCGTCCATACGACTACATTCGCCAGATCCTCAGCGAGTACCGTATGCCGAAGATCCCCGGTCTGCCATCCTTCACAGGAGGTCTGGTGGGATATTTTTCCTACGATTATCTCAAGTATTACGAGCCTTCACTCACTCTCGATGCGGAGGATACAGAGCATTTTAATGACATCGACCTGATGCTTTTTGACAAGGTCATCGCCTTCGATAACCTGAAGCAGAAAATCATCGTCATAGTAGACATGGATCTCGCAGGAGGGGAGAGTGCCTACCACAATGCAGAGAGGGAGATCGATAATCTCATTAAGCTTCTTAGAACCGGAACCCCGAAGGAAGATCAGCCCGGAAGATTTCTCAGCGAAGTGAGACCTTTCTTCGACAAGGAACACTTCTGTGATATGGTGGAGAAAGCGAAGCATTACATCCATGAAGGAGACATTTTCCAGATCGTCCTTTCCAACCGTCTGGAAGCGGATTATGAGGGAACCCTGCTCAATGCTTATCGCGTACTGAGAACTCTTAACCCGTCTCCTTATATGTTCTACTTTTCAAGTGCAGACCTGGAGGTGGCAGGGGCATCACCCGAGACTCTTGTAAAGCTTGAGGACGGCGTGCTTCATACCTTCCCCCTTGCGGGAACAAGGCCGAGAGGAAAGACCGAGGAAGAGGACAAGCGCCTTGAGGAAGAGCTTCTTCAGGATGAAAAGGAGCTGGCAGAACACAATATGCTGGTTGATCTCGGAAGAAACGACATCGGAAGAATCAGTAAGTTCGGTTCCGTAAAGGTTGAAAAATATCATGAGATAGAGAGATACAGCCATGTAATGCACATAGGCTCAACTGTCAGGGGAGAGATAAGAGAAGATGCAGATGCACTGGACGCAGTAGGCTCCATACTTCCCGCAGGAACCCTTTCCGGAGCGCCGAAGATCCGGGCCTGCCAGCTCATAAATGACCTGGAGAACAATAAACGCGGTATCTACGGAGGCGGCATCGGCTACATAGATTTCAGCGGAAATCTCGATCTCTGTATCGCCATCAGAATCGCCTACAAGAAGAACGGCAAGGTCTTCGTAAGAAGCGGAGCAGGCATAGTTGCGGACTCAGTCCCTGAAAAGGAATATCAGGAGTGCATAAACAAGGCCGCGGCAGTGGTCACAGCATTGAAGCAGTCGGAGGTAACTGACCTATGATCCTTTTACTCGATAATTACGATAGTTTCACATACAATCTTTTCCAGATGGTGGGCAGCATCGAGCCTGACCTTAAGGTAGTGAGAAACGATGCCATGACCGTTTCAGAGATACGTGCCATGAATCCCGACGGGATCATCATTTCTCCGGGGCCGGGCCGACCGGAGGATGCGGGAATCTGTCCTGAAGTCATAAAAGAGCTTAGAGGAGAGTATCCAATCCTTGGAGTCTGCCTCGGAGAGCAGGCCATATGTATGGTGTACGGCGCAACCGTAAGCTATGCAAAGGAGCTGATGCACGGAAAGCAGTCCGATACAAAGATCGACACAACAAGTCCTCTTTTCAAGGGTCTTCCTGAGATCATAAAGGTGGCAAGATATCATTCACTTGCCGTAGTGGAGGAAACATTGAAAGAAACAGAGCTGACCGTCAGCGGTGTCACAACGGACGGTGAAGTCATGGCGGTAGAAGACAGGGAGAATCAGGTCTACGGCCTTCAGTTCCATCCTGAATCCATCATGACACCTGAAGGAGAGAAGATACTCAGGAACTTTATAGAGCTTACAAAAAAACACTGAATAGTCTAAAAAAGCCCTCGTCACCGCAGATTTACTGTCAGGTAACGAGGGTAATTTTTATTCACCACAAATATTTTTCTTAAAGTGGCTGAAAAACATTTTATAGCCTTCACAAAGATAGTTTTTGTCTCCCCACAGACGATCCTTGGGACATCCTCCAAAACAAAGCCGGACATACTTACAGTCAAGACACTCTTCCGGAAGCCCCATGGTCTTGTGCATGCCAAAAGACCGGTTTGATTCCATAAGTTGAAGCAGCTCTGTATCCATGATATTCCCAAGCCGATAATCCGGGAATGCATACCGGTCACAAGCATAAACATCACCATTGGCCTCCACACTGCCTGAATGTCCGCACAGCGGGTTATGAACACAAAGACCGGAGGGTATCTTCCTGAGATTTCCCAATGTCACATCAAAGATCTGAATATGCTTTTTACCGATATCCTTTTGTTTCCAGATATCAAATACACCGCATAAAAATGAACCGTAACCGGAAGGAGTCACTGAAAAGGGCATCACCGGATGCTTCACAGATATCCCATGTATACCCGGCGGCGAGGCAAAGTTCTGTCCCTCCTGAAGCTCATATTCCCCAGGAACGCTTTCCACCACAGGAAGAAACTGCATCCAGTCAGTCCATTCCCTTAGGAAGTTGTACACTTCTTCAGGATGTTCCTGATTGGAATGATTGACTGTAGTCAGGGTATTAAAGGGTACCCCGTACTCCTTGAGAAGCTTCATTCCCGTCAGGGCAGCTTCAAAACTACCCTGACCGCTTGAAAATCTTCGATAAGTATCGTGAAGCTTCTCAGGGCCATCCACGCTGACCCCTATAAGAAATCCATGCTTCCTGAAAAACCGGCAGAAATCATCCGTAAGAAGAGTGGCATTGGTCTGAAGTGTATTGACTATATTTCGCCCCTGTCCGTATTTTTGCTGTAATCTGACTGCCTCCTCATAAAACGGAAGGCCCGCCAGTACAGGCTCCCCGCCATGCCATGCAAATTCAACTCTGGCATCCTGACCATGCATACTGAGACTCTGACGGATATACTCCTCCAAAATCCTCCCGCTCATATGGCCAATGTCTATGTTCAGGACCTTTTCTTTCCCCATATAATAGCAGTATTCGCAGCGGAGATTACATCTTCCTGATACTGGCTTGGCCATCATTGCAAATGTTCTGTTCCGGTCTTCCTGATCATTTGTCACTGTGCTTTCTCCTTCAAGGTTTTGAGTACAAGCTTCACATGCAGTCCGTCATCCTGACCGATTTCCTCCTGTATGGTCTTGTTAAGAAGGGCATTCATCTGCATGATAAGCTCAGCATTAGCCTCCTTATCCTGAGCAAGATTCACTGTTTCATCAGGATCTGTCCAAAGGTCAAAGAGCTGAACATCATTGTTTGCATAGAGTTCTTCAATAGTTGTCGGAGTGTTAAATCCCAAGGGTGAAAAATACCTGACAAATTTATATCTGTCGGTTGTGATTCCCCTCACCATCCCCCGGGCACCGGTATCAAAGGATTTCGTAATATTGCCATTCTCATCAAGTCCAAACTGTACACCGGTCATGGAAAGCATTTCAAAGCAGAACAAGGATGCATCCCTGACCTTCGGTACTCTGCCGTCCATAAGCGGCAAAAGACTTTTTCCGGGAAGTCCCGAGGTGATCCGGGCCTTTTCCTCATGGGAAATGCCGGTGATATCCACCAGTGTCGGGGCAAGATCTACATGGCTCGTAAGCGCCGAAATCCTCCGGCCGCCTTTATAGTCAGGATGAACTATGATGAGCGGAACATGAACATTATTCTCATACAGGAAACCTCCCTTACCCTTCATTCCGTGGCTTCCGTGCATTTCTCCATGATCTGATGTGAATACGATAACAGTATCATCCAGCATGCCGCTTGTTTTCAGATAATCAAGTATCTTCATCAGATTGTTATCTGAATCCTGTATGCAGTTAAAGTAGTAATTCTGGTAATCCTTCCAGACATTTTCGTCATGATAGACACCTGCAAAGAGCCCCCAGTGTCCCTGGAATATTCTGAGAGCATCCGGCACATCTGAAGCGGAGAAATCAAAATTCCATGTAGATGGAACCGGAGTGTTATAGACAGTATTGTAAATCGCATCATCAGGTCTCCCTGCCAGTTTCAGGAAGGGACTTTTGTAGCCTGTTACATCGTAGTTCATGATGTCATGAGGATTAATAAGATTGATATTAAGGAAGAAGGGTGTGCCTGTGGCATTAAGGCTCTTGCCCTTGGTTTCAAGCCATTCCACAGCCTCGGATACTATCCTTGGATCCATTTCATTTCCTTCCTTTACGCTTCCGATATAATCCGTTCCGCCCCAGTCTGAATATCCGTAGCTGTCGAGATCCGTCAGTTCAGCGCCTCCGTGAAGAATGCTGGCGTCCCCAAGATGCCATTTTCCCTTAAGGGCAGAGTAGTAGCCTGCCTCCCTCATCATGTCACCAACTGTTGTAAGCTTATCATCCATGGCTCCCTGCCATTCAAAATCCGTATTGTCGATCATGCCGGTATCAGTAATATGCTTTCCTGTAAACATGACGGATCTTGAGGATGTTGACATATTGGAACAGGTATAATGCTTTTCAAAGGTAGTTCCCATCTCACTAAGAAGTTCACGGGCCTTATAGCTGCTTCCGACCGGATATTCAGAAAAGTAATGCTCCTGATCCGTAACAATAAAGAGAACATTGTAGTTTTTATCCTCTTTCGGCTGTGTATTTTCCTGAGCCGGACTCACCAGGCTTGTCTGGGTCGCCAAAAGAGACGCTGTCAGTCCAACTGCGGTTATTGATTTGCCATAGTTCATGATTACTACTCCTTTCTTAAAAAAAATCATTACCTATTCAACCTGACATACCAATATAAAATTCACGTAATTAACCCGCTGCTATCTCATGACAGAATTCTATCATTCTTTATAACATATGTGTCGTGGTTACAGTTTTTTTAGAATTTCCTTCCTAAACCCGTAATGGAGGTCCAGAGATTCCACAGCCTCTCCGTAGTGAGAGGACCATCCTTGTAGTTCGCATGGTTCACTGACGCCAAAATGTCGTTATAGTCCTTCAGAAGAAATACCCTCACGTCCATTCCGGAAAAATGCGTAACCGTCGGGATGAAATCCCAGGAACTTATCCTGGTGCCGGAATCATCCTTTATGATGGTCACATCCGCAAGCCCTCCGAGGATACGCGGAACCTTGGACTGTGCCGAGATCAGATTACCGCAGGACCAAAAAACGAGACCACTGTTCCCCAACGCTGTTGTGATATACCCTTCCGGTTCCACTACATGGGGATGGGAGCAGATGATCAGATCCGCAGCTGAAGTCTCAGAAACCGGAGCCGTCTCCATACCTGTTCCGTCTTCAGTCTGCATACCTATTCCCGGACCTTTAGTTGAAGGCTCCCAGCCGCGGGCCGCTACCCTGGAATACGCAGGCAATGCAAACATGATAAGATCAATACAAAAGAACACCACAATAACCATGTTACGCCAGTTTCTCATCCTGATTTCGGTCGAAGCGTCCTTTATTTCCTTCTTCATACATCACACCTCTGAAAAGCATATTGAAGCTCAGAATATAGTCTCTCGGGCTGATACACCGGATACGAAGGTCTCAGCATGATCCGAAAGCTCCTTTTAATCCCCCTTCCGGATCCTTCCTGATATATACAATTTTATAATAAAGACTTTTCTCAATCCATGGAAATCAGCAAGTCAGGTTTGACTTTTTAGCCGGTAAACTTCATAGTAGAAATAATTCAAATAATTATTGAAACAATATTCGGATCAAAAGAGAGGATAGATTCTGCAAATGAAAATATGGATAGCACGACACGGACAGACAAAATTCAATGCCAGGCACCTTATGCAGGGGCGCACCGATGAGCCCCTGAACGAGACGGGTATAGCGCAGGCAAAGGAAGCCAGAAAGAAGATAGGGGATATAAAGTTCGATGCTGTTTACGCCAGTCCTTTGAAGCGTGCCCAGGTCACAGGCTCAATTATCGGCAATGTTGATCCTTCCGAGCTTATTATCGACGACAGACTTATAGAAGCAGATTTCGGAAAGTATGAGCTGAAAAACTATTATCTTCTGGGACTACCCATGATGTCTTACTGGTATATCCCGGAACTTTTCCCGGCTCCGAAAACTGTTGAGACTCTGTCTTCTCTTATAGAAAGAAGTCACTCTTTTTTGAAGGAGCTGGAGCAAAAAGACTATGATAATGTCCTCATCGCCTGCCACGGCGGCATCATGCGCCCCCTTTCCGGCTACCTCATGGACAAACCAAACGGAATCTACTGGAGACCCAAGCCAAAAAACTGTGAGATAAGAGTATTTGAATCACTTGACGGAAAGCATAAAATGTTGGATGATATCTTCTAAATACGAAAGACAGCAGTGCAGTTGTCAGAGAGCCATTGATATGCTCCCCCCAAGTAGGACACTGAAATATAAAACCTACTTGGGGGAATT
>NZ_MUHW01000035.1 GCF_002007235.1 Oribacterium sp. C9 | reverse complement strand
GATACTTTATCTCAATGACTCAAAGAAGCTCAGCGAGAAGCGACGTGAGGCTCTTTTTCCGGAGGTAAAGGAAAAGGCATTGGCATACGGCGTAGGAATAATCGATGAAGCTACTATCGACGAGATAAATATACTTCAGGCGGATTATGAGGCCATGCGTGTGGCTATCAGTCTCGCTTCAAAGATGCTTGAAGAAAAGGGACTCGGAAAGGCTCCTGAGCTTCTGTTAAATGATGCGGTGACTATCCCGGGAGTGGATATACCTCAGATCTCCATCATAAAGGGCGATGCGAAGTCTGTTTCCATAGCAGCCGCAAGTGTACTTGCCAAGGTAACGAGGGATCATCTTATGCAGGAATATGATGAGAAATATCCGGGTTACGGCTTCGCAAAGCATAAGGGCTACGGAACCGCAGCACACATACAGGCCCTGAAGGAGCTGGGACCATGCCCTATACACAGACGTTCCTTTATAAAGAAATTCGTCTGACAGGAAAGAAAAATGAATAATTCATCAGATAATCAAAAATCCATCCCCTCAGTTTTCACTGAAAAAGCAGCAAGATCAGCTGAAGCTGAGAATCTGTCTGCCCTTCGGGGCAGCCGGCGACAGGCGAATCACGAAAAGGGACAGCACTCGGAAGACATAGCGGCTTCGTATCTCAAAAAAAACGGGTATATCATACTGGAGCGCAACTGGCGCTTTCACAAGAACGAGATAGATATCATCGCAAGAGATGGTAGCTGTCTCGTTTTTGTTGAAGTTAAAGCAAGAAAAAGCTCCCTGCACGGTTTCGGCTGTGAAGCTGTGGACAGAAGAAAGCAAATGCTCATACGAAAGGTCGCAGAGGCTTACCTCATATTCAAGCATCACAGCTTAACCGGTATACCCTGCCGATTTGACGTGATTTCCATAGACGGCGGAGCTATAAGTTTGTTTAAAAATGCATTCTAGTATGATATAATCTGATATCAGTGTCATGAATACTATCACTCACCTGTACATAAGCGTGTGATAGCATTCATGGCGCACCTACCTTTACTACAAGTTTTTTCGGAGGCACACATGTTAGCTAAAGACAGTGAAAAGAAAATCATTCTTACCGGTGACAGACCAACCGGAAAACTCCATCTCGGTCATTATATCGGATCTCTCAAGAGAAGAGTAGAACTTCAGAATTCCGGCAAGTTCGATGAGATCAACATTCTTGTTGCCGATGATCAGGCATTAACAGATAACTGGGCAAACCCTAAGAAGGTTCGTGACAATATAATCGAAGTTACATTGGATTACTTATCTGTAGGCATCGACCCGGATAAGGCTTTTATTTCCATTCAGTCAGCCATTCCTGCACTGCACGCGCTTACTTTCTACTATATGAATCTCGTTACAACACAGAGACTTTCCAGAAACCCGACTGTAAAGTCAGAGATGCAGATGCGCGGCTTCAGCGGAAATGACAGTGATGATAACGAAGCAGGTCTTCCTGCAGGTTTCTTTACATATCCTGTTTCTCAGGCAGCTGATATCACAGCCTTCAAGGCTACAACAGTTCCGGCCGGAGAGGATCAGATGCCTATGGTTGAGCAGTGCCGCGAGATCGCACACCGCTTCAACACTCTTTACAAGTGCGACGTACTTGTTGAGCCGGACATCCTCATCCCTGATGTTGCTGCACAGCGCAGACTTCCGGGAATCGACGGAAAGGCAAAGATGTCAAAGTCTCTTGGAAACTGCATTTATCTTTCCGATGACTCAAAGTCTGTAAAGCAGAAGATCATGAGCATGTATACAGATCCTACCCACATAAACATTGACGATCCCGGACATATCGAGGGCAACATGGTATTTACATATCTCGACGCCTTCCTTCGTGATGACAGCCAGTTCGCGGATTACCTTCCTGATTACAAGAATCTTCAGGAGATGAAGGAGCACTATCAGAGAGGCGGTCTTGGCGACATGAAGTGCAAGAAGTTCCTTCTCAAGGTCGTTGAGGAAATGCTCGATCCTATCCGTACAGAGCGTGCCAAGTGGGAGCAGAATATCGGCGATGTTTACGACATTTTAAAGGCCGGTACAGACCATGCCGTTAAGGTGACAAACCAGACTCTTTCAGAGTGCCGTGAAGCTATGCGCATCAACTATTTCGATGACAAGGCTGTCATGGTTTCAGACTGGGAAAGCTGGCTTAAAGAAAGTCACGTATAATGGGAACCTGGAAGTCAAGAGGGCTTCGAGGCTCACAGCTTGAGGATCTGATCAACCGTACAAATGAGGCATATCAGGCGAAGCATCTTGCGGTTGTTCAGAAGATCCCCACCCCCATCACCCCCATAAATATGAATGCCGACCACACTCAGATAACATTGGCATATTTCGAGCAGAAATCCACCGTTGATTACATCGGTGTGGTTCAGGGCATACCTGTCTGCTTTGATGCCAAGGAATGCGCGAAGGACCTTTGGCCTTTGGCGAACCTTCATCCTCATCAGGTGAGATTTATGAGGGAGTTTGAAGAGCAGGGCGGCATTAGCTTTATCATACTTTCATTTACAGCAAGAAATGAGACCTATTACATCCCTTTCAGAGATATCAACTTCTTCTGGGAGCGAATGGAAAACGGCGGAAAGAAATCCTTTAACTACGATGAACTGGATCACAATTATGCGGTCCGTTCACTGAAGGATATGTTCGTCCATTATCTGGAACCTTTGCAGAGGGATCTGGACGAGCGGGAACAAAAGGAGTAATTATTTCACATGAATATTATAGTTGTAGGTTGCGGCAAGGTCGGAATGACTCTTGCTGCCCAGCTTAGCAAAGAGGATCACAATATCACCATCATCGACAATAACGAAAAGGCGCTCGGTCATGCAGTGGATTCTCTCGACGTAATGGGCATAATCGGAAACGGTGCCATGCTTCAGACACAGCAGGAGGCAGGCGTAAAGAATGCGGATGTTCTTATCGCCGCTACTGATTCCGATGAGATCAATATGCTTTGCTGCCTTATCGCAAAGAAGGAAGGTAACTGCAGCACCATAGCCCGCATCAGAAATCCCGAGTACACGACCGAGATACCATATCTCCGCGATGAGCTTAACCTCGCTATGGTCATAAATCCGGAAATGGCTGCAGCCAAGGAAGTGGAGAGACTTCTTCGTTTCCCTTCAGCCATAAAGATCGACAACTTCTCCAGAGGAAAGATCGATCTCATCCGTGTAAAGGTTCCTGAGAACAGCCCTCTTTGCGGTCTGAAGCTTCAGGAGCTCCACCGTACACTGAACATCAACATCCTCATCTGTTCGATCGAAAGAGGTGAAGAGGTCATCATCCCATCCGGTATGAACGATCTTCAGGCAGGCGATGTTATAAGCTTCGTTGCCAACGCCCAGCATGCCAATGCTTTCGTCAAGCAGCTCGGAATAGTATTTTCACCTATCAAGGAAGTCATGATCGTAGGCGGCGGTCGTGTTACCTACTATATCGCAAAGTACATTCGTGACTCAAAGCTTCGCTGCAGATTAAAGATCATTGAGATCGACAAGGAGAGATGCAATTTCCTCGCTGACGAGTTCCCTGAGGCCACTATCATTAACGGAGACGGTACTGATCAGGATCTCCTTCTCAGAGAGGGACTTGAAAACACTGACGCCTTCTGTTCACTGACAGGATTTGATGAAGAGAACATCATGCTTTCTCTTTACGCAAGAAGCCAGTCCCACGCGAGACTCGTTACAAAGGTAAACAGGATCACCTTCGAGAGTGTCATCAATGACTTAAGTCTCGGATCCATCATTTATCCAAAGCAGATCGTAGCAGATCACATAGTACAGTACGTCCGCGCTCTTCAGAACTCACAGGGTTCCAATGTCGAGACCCTTTACAAGATCGCTGATGGAAGAGCGGAAGCTCTCGAATTCAAGGTCGGAAATGATCCTGAACTCATCAAGCACACCTTTGCGGAGCTTAAGTACAAGAACAATGTTCTTATCGCAGCCATCGTTCGCAAAAACAAGCTTATCACTCCGGGCGGATCGGATTTCATGCTTCCGGGAGACAGCGTCATAGTTATCACAACGAATACAGGCTTCAAAGACCTGAAGGATATTCTTGCATAAGGGAGCTTTGTTACATGAACATTAATATGATCGTCTATGTACTGGGATGGGTCCTGCAGCTGGAAGCCGCGCTTATGCTGCTGCCCATGGGATGTGCATTGATATATAAGGAAATCTGGGCGTTTACAGCTCTTGGCATAAGCGCTGTCATTGCCTTCCTCGTCGGTACATTGGGAACACTCATGAAGCCGAAGCGAACCGCCTATTATGTGCGTGAGGGTTTCGTTATCTGTGCCCTGAGCTGGGTGGTGATGTCCCTGATAGGAGCATTGCCCTTCTATATAAGCGGCACCATACCTCACTATATCGACGCGGTATTTGAGATCGTTTCCGGCTTCACAACCACCGGAGCTTCCATACTCGGCGAAGTTGAACATCTCGGCAAGGGACTTCTTTTCTGGCGTTCCTTCAGCCACTGGGTCGGCGGAATGGGAGTACTTGTTCTGGTACTCACCATACTTCCTCTGGGCGGCGGCTACAATATGATGATAATGAAGGCAGAATCACCGGGACCTGATGTCAGCAAGATGGTACCGAGAGTCGCAGATACCGCAAAGGCGCTGTACAAGATCTACTTTTGGCTTACAGTTGCATGGGTAGTCATTTTCTTTTTCAGCGGAATGTCTCTGTTCGACTCACTGTGTATAGCCTTTGGTTCAGCCGGAACCGGAGGATTTGCAGTCCGTAATTCGGGAATGGCGGATTACAGCATGTTCAGTCAGGTTCTGATCACCATTGCCATGCTGATGTACGGTGTGAATTTCAATGTTTACTACCTGTTCCAGAAGCGTAAATTCAAGGATGCGTTACACTGCGAGGAAGCGAGAGTATATCTCAGCATAGTTTTTATTTCATCTATTTTCATAGCCTTCAACATCGTGAAGATGTACGGCGGCGATATACTTTACACACTTCATCACAGCTTCTTTACCGTAGCATCCCTCATTACCACTACGGGATTCTCGACACTGGATTTTGATACCTGGCCACAGGCAAGCCAGATGATACTTCTGTTCCTCATGTACTGCGGAGCCTGTGCAGGATCCACGGGCGGTGGAATCAAGGTATCCAGAGTCATCATCCTTTTCAAGGAAATAGGAAAGGAGCTTCTGGTACTTATCCATCCTGAGGCTGTGAGACACATACGTCTGGAAGGAAAGCGAATAGAGCAGTCCGTTGTTACATCGGTTAACTGTTACCTGATCATGTATCTCCTCATTTTCCTGGTGTCGGTTTTCGGTATATCCTTCGATAAGTTCGATTTTGTGACCAACTTCTCTGCAGTTGCAGCGACCTTCAACAATATCGGACCGGGACTCGGAGCAGTAGGACCCGTTTGCAATTATGCAGAGTATTCAGACATCAGCAAGATCATCCTCACCATAGATATGCTTGCCGGACGTCTCGAGATACTCCCTGTTATGCTCATTTTCATGCCGAAGACATGGCATAAGAATAATTGAACATAGATCAGCAAGATGATTCGGCTGTATTTAAATATTGCCGACCTTAACCTATATATCATTAGATAGTTTATAATTTGACAGGAAGTCAAAATACGGAAGGAACCTTAATTATGAAAAAACTAGCCCTTACACTTCTCAGCTTATGCTGTTTTATGAGCTTCTCAGCCTCAGCCGGCTGGCAGGCAACCGATGCAGGCTGGAGATATTTAAACGAAAGCGGTCAGCCTGTATATGGCAACTGGGTAAATGACAATCAAAGCTGGTACTATATAGACAGTAACGGTATCATGAGCACCGGATGGATAAAGATCGGAGACTCATGGTATCACATGAGCGAATCCGGAGCGATGCAGTGTAACGCCTGGATAAATTCAGGAAATAACTGGTACTACTTAGGACCTGACGGCAGGATGATCACAAACAAAGAGGTGAAATTATCCGGAAAAAGATACTGTTTTGATGAAAATGGCATCATGCTCCATGACACCTACAGCCCTGAGGGACTGTATATCGGCTCTGACGGTGCCGTTATCGCTGATGAAGCAGAGGATGTGGATACCTATGACAGCTATAACGATTCAGATACATCGGATTCCTATACGTATTATAATTATGGATATTCCTACGGCACTTCAGGCAGCTCCGTAAATAACCGTTCATCAGCCTCTGATGTCCGTGAGTTTCAGGAAGAAGTATTTAAGCTCGTAAATGAAGCAAGAAAAAAGAACGGCAGCTCTAAACTTTCTCTTTCAGATGAGCTTTGTGAGCTTGCCAATATAAGAGCAGAAGAGCTCACAGAGTCTTTCAGTCATTCAAGACCTGATGGAAGCAGCTGTTTCACGGTTATGGATGGCTCCAGCTATGATGACGGATACAAGGGCGAGAATATAGCCTGCGGACAGCGTACTCCGGATTCTGTTATGACTTCATGGCTCAACTCCAGCGGTCACAGAAAGAATATTCTGAACAGGAATTATTCGGAAATAGGCGTTGGTTTCTATGAGGACGCAAGCGGTTACCGCTATTGGGTACAGTTATTTGCCGGCTGATGAATAAAATCAAATATAGAACACATTAGATAATCTTATATTGTACCTATATAGCTATGGCGGTCATTTTTTTGACCGCCATTTTTTGTACACTTGAATTTAAAAATGTATTTAAGCCATTTTTTCGTACAAATGTTTATATGATTCTTGCAATGAACGGATGTTTGTGGTAAAATTTTTATATCAAACATACAAAAGGAGTTTTATCATGGGTAGACACAAAAAGCAGCCGGATCCAAATCATATGACCCCTAAACAGCAGGCAGTATTTGACTATATCAAGCAGTGCGTTATCGAACGTAACTATCCGCCTTCTGTAAGAGATATATGTGCTGCCGTAGGTCTTAAGTCAACATCCAGTGTCTTTACATATATAAACGATCTTGAGGTTATGGGGCTCATCAAAAAGGATCCAGCACATCCCAGAGCTCTTATGATCACCACATCCGAATTCCATTCAGAGGAACCGGCACGTGAGGTAGCACAGATACCTTTAGTCGGTACAGTTGCAGCCGGTCTTCCTTTACTTGCAGAAGAGAATGTAAGCGAGTATTTCCCTATACCTGTAGATATCCTTCCGAATCAGAAGGTCTTCATGCTCACAGTCAAGGGCGACTCCATGATAAACTGCGGTATCTTAAACGGTGATAAGGTCATAGTAGAACAGCAGAACACCTGTCGTGACGGTGAGATAGTTGTTGCACTGGTAGAAGACAGCGCAACCGTAAAGCGTTTCTACAAGGAAAACGGTCACATCCGACTCCAGCCTGAAAACGATACTATGGATCCTATCATAGTCCCGGACTGCCAGATACTCGGTAAGGTCATAGGTCTTATCCGCATGGGCGTAAAGTGATACACAAAAAGCTTTATTTAGCACGTTTCCTTTTGGGAAGCGTGCTTTTTATTTCTCTGTCTTTATTAATTTAATTTCTCTGTCTTTATTCAACCGCATGTTAAAACTATATACAGCGCCGGAATGATGTATCATATCATACAGGCACACTAACTATAAGCGACAGGCTTGTCATACAATTTAAAAGTGATTTTCAACATATGTAAGACATCAATTTGTAAATTAAATTGTATATTTTGTTGTACGCGCATTTAAACAGCGTTATACTTTTATTAGTTTTCAATTAATTCGTGTCATGGACACATAAAGGAGGGGAATCCATGAAAAAGAAAGTATTAGCTATGTTCCTTGCAGTCGGAATGGCAGCAAGCCTTGTTGCCTGCGGCGGTTCTTCCACAACTACTGAGACAAAACAGGAAGCAAAGACTGAGGAAAAAACAGAGTCAAAAGCTGAAGAGAAATCAGGAGACAGTGGCGAGAAATCAAAGATCCGTGTATGTGTTGCCTATTCAGGAAATCTGGGAGACAAGTCCTACAACGATTCCTGTAATGAAGGTTCTCAGAAGGCTGTAGCTGATTTTGGTATAGAGCTCAAGAATCTGGAAGGAACAACACCGGACGAGTGGAAGGCAAATCTTCTTTCTGCCTGTGAGGATGGTTATGATCTCGTTATCTGTTCTTCTTCTAATTTCCAGGAATACCTTCAGGAGTATGCACCTGAGTATCCGGATGTAAAATTCGCCATCATCGATACAACAGTTGATGCACCAAATGTACAGTCTATAAGCTTCGCTCAGAATCAGGGTTCCTTCCTTGCAGGAGCTGCAGCCGCTATGTTCACCGAGAAGACCGATATCGACGGAGTTAACGGTGATGCCATTATCGGATGGGTAGGCGGAATGGATATTCCTGTACTTCATGATTTCTATGTAGGATACGAGCAGGGCGCAAAGTACATCAATCCTGACATCCAGATTCTTCAGGCTTTTGCCGGAACCTGGAACGATCCTCTGAAGGGCAAGGAGCTCACACTTGCACAGTATGAGCAGGGTGCTGATATCGTTATGAATGTTGCATCAGGTACAGGTTCAGGTATCCTTGAGGCTGCTACAGATGCAGGAAAATACGCCATCGGTGTTGACCTTAATCAGGATAATGACCAGCCTGGACATGTGCTTACATCTATGGTAAAGAGAGTTGACACAGCCTGCTACCTCACCATCAAGTCTGTAGTAGAAGATACTTTCCAGGGCGGAAGCACTTCTTATCTTACAGTTGCTGACGGCGGTGTAAGCCTTACAGATTTTGCAGTTATCAAGGAAGCCCTTGGAGACAAGTTCCCTCAGGATATAGTTGACAAGGTCGCAGAACTTGAAAAGAAGATCGTTTCCGGTGAGATCGTAGTTGATAACTACGAAGGATTCGGACCTTCAGCTAAATAAATACTGATCGATACATTCCGGGGATTATCCGGTTAGATATGAGCTCTTCTACTGGAGTGTTGCGCAATTGCAAAACGCTGCGGAGGGAAGAGCTCTTTCTGTAGGTTCATCACCTTGATCATATGAAAAGACTGTGAGACAACCGGTCAAATATGATCCCATGGAAATATGCAATATATACTAAAGAAAGCGGGTGAAAAATTGGACAGCGAATACATCGTAAGCATGGAAGGCATAAAAAAGACTTTTGGAAGCGTTCAGGCTGTCAAAAATGGTGAGTTTAATCTGAAAAAAGGAGAGATACATTCACTGATTGGAGAAAACGGTGCAGGTAAATCCACCATGATGAAGCTTTTATATGGAATGTATCCCTTTGATGCAGGAACTGTGACCATTGAAGGAAAAAAATATGAAAGCATTACTCCAAAGACGGCTATAGAGGCCGGAATAGGAATGGTGCATCAGGAATTCATGCTTGTAAAGGAGCTTACTGTTCTTGAGAATATCATCCTCGGATTTGAGCCTACAAAGGGGCTGACCATAGATTTTGCCACAGCCAGAAAGACTGTACAAAAATATATCGATCAATACAATATGGATATTCAGCTGGACAAGAAAATAGCCCAGATCTCAGTCGGTGAGGCCCAGAGAGTTGAGATCATAAAGATCCTGACGAGAGGCGCCAATATCATCATACTGGATGAGCCTACAGCGGTTCTGACACCGCAGGAAGCGAGACGTCTTTTTGAGATCCTGAATAACCTGAAGGCGGATGGAAAATCCATAGTATTCATATCCCATAAGCTTAATGAGATCATGGAAATAAGCGACAGAGTATCCGTTATGAGGCAGGGAACCTACATGGGTACCGTGAACAAGGTGGACACCAATGAAAACGAACTTGCCCGCATGATGATCGGAAGAGACGTTTTCCTGAACATAGAGAAAAAGAAGTCTTCAGTAGGAGATGCAGTTCTTCAGGTTGAAGACCTCTGGACTTCAGGCGAAAAGGAGATCAGTAAGATAAGAGGGCTTTCTTTTGATGTAAGGGCCGGTGAGATCGTCGGAGTTGCAGGTATCGATGGAAATGGTCAGAGCGAGCTGATAGAAGCCATCACAGGACTCAGAAAAGTAGAAAAGGGTAAGGTCATACTGGACGGAAAAGACATTACCAACCTGTCGGTTAAGAAAATAAGAGAAGCCGGTCTCACTCATATTCCTGAGGACAGAAACACGAGAGGGCTGAACCGTCAGTTCTCCATCGGAGATAATCTCATCGAAGTGACTCTGGATAAGGAACCCTTCTCTAAAAACGGATTCCTGAAAAAAGATGCTGTGAAAAAGTTCGCTGAAGAGCTTATTGAAAAATTCGATATCAGGCCTGCGAAGGCAGAGCTTCCCACCTCATATCTGTCAGGAGGAAATGCCCAGAAGGTGGTAGTTGCGAGAGAAGTTACTCTTGGCGGAAAGCTTCTTGTGGCATCACAGCCGACAAGAGGTGTAGATATCGGAGCTATCGAGTCCATCAGAAGCATCCTTCAGGATGTAAAGGAAAAAGGACTGGGAGTTTTGCTGGTATCTGCAGAGCTTGAAGAGATCATGTCTCTTTCCGACAGGATCATCGTTATGCATAACGGTAAGATAACAGGCCGCTTAAATGCAGAAGAGGCCAATGAAGAAGAACTTGGAATGCTTATGATGAGCGGCAAGGAAGGAGGAGAAGCATGAGCGAAAAAACAAAAGCTGCATTAAATATCCTCTTATCCATGCTGCTGGCATTAGGCGCAGGAGCTATAGTCGTGGCTCTGCAGGGAGAAAGTCCCGTGGAGGCATATGCTGCCCTTATCAGAGGTGCCTTTAACGGCAAACTGAAATTGGGAACCACACTGGCGGGAGTTACACCGCTCCTTTTGACGTCACTCGCCTTCATAGTTGCGGCAAAGGCCGGGGCCTTTCACTGCGGAATCGAAGGCTGTGTGTTCCTCGGAGGCATAGTAGCCGCCTATATAGGAATCAACTGGACCTTCCTTCCGGGACCTTTGCAGCTCATAGCATGCTTTATGGGAGCTATGCTGGTGGCTTCCCTATGGTCCATGATTCCCGGAGTTCTGCGCATTTATTTCAATGTCTCTGAAGTGTGCTGTACGATCCTCATGAACTCTGTGGCCCTTTACATCACGAATTACCTGGTTTCCGGAGTCATGAGCGCGGGAACCTCACTTCCTCAGTCTGCGGATGTGGATCCACATGTGAGACTCACCCAGTTCATGAAGCCGAGTTCTGCCAATACAGGACTTTTCATAGCCATCATAGTGACAGTATTTATCATGACACTCGTGTACAGGACCGCCTTCGGTTTTAAGCTCAGGCAGATTGGAACAAACCCGGCAAATGCCGAGTTCGCGGGAACCGATCCTAAAAAAATGTTCATCTCTGCAATGATGCTTGCGGGTTCCATCGGTGGAATCGCAGGAGCGATCGAGGTACTGGGAGTTCACGGATTCTTCCTGAACAACTTCGCAAGCGGCCTCGGCACCAACGGGATGCTTGCGGCACTTATCTGCAAGAACAATATGTTCGTTGCACCTCTCATTTCATTCTTCATCGCCGTTCTTAAATCCGGTGCCATGGGAATGCAGCAGGCAACCAGTGTTCCGAAATCTCTGGTTGATACTATCACAGCGGTATTTATCATTTTTGCCTGCATGAATCTCATTGGAGATATCAAGAAGAATCGTGATCTGAAAGAAGGGAGGACCTGAATATGACATTTTCAAAGATATTTAATGCGTCGCTTATCTATTCCACCTTCCGTACAGCGACACCGATCATCTATGCAGCTTTGTGCGCGGCCATCACCCAGCAGGCGGATATCCTTAACATAGGTACAGAGGGGATAATGCTTTTCGGTGCATTTATGGCTGTAGCGGTGAGTTATCTCACCGGAAGCTGGGCGCTTGGAGTCCTTGTAGCCATGCTTGGGGGACTCTGCATAGCCATGGTCATGGCTGTCAGTCATTTGAGATTCAGATCTGACATCTGTGCCATCGGAATGGGCGTCAATATGTTCGCTGTTGCCATAACCAAATTCCTGCTTAACGCCTGGCTCAAGCAGAGCGGTACCTTTGCGGATCCGAAGATAATCGCCATTCCAAAGGTACATATAAAGGCATTGGAAAAGGTAAAGTTCCTGAATGATACCTTTAACGACTGGACCATCACAGAATGGTTCGTTATCCTTCTGGTCATCATTCTCTGGTTCGTATTTTATAAGACAGTGTGGGGACTTCGTATAAGAGCCGTTGGACGTATGGCTCAGGCTGCCCAGACTGCGGGTATCAATGTTAACTCCATGAAATATCAGGCTATAGCCATTTCAGGACTGGTAGGCGGACTTGCAGGAGCCCATCTGTCTCTCGGATATTCCGCAATGTTTGTAGAGAACATGACCAATGCCCGAGGCTTCATGGGCGTTGCCGCCATGTATTTCGGAGGAGCCCATCCTATATTTACAGCCCTTGGCTGCCTGTTCTTCGGATTCACGGATTCAATAGGAGCGAGACTTCAGGCCTACGGTGTTCCGAGTCAGTTAGTGCTTCTGATGCCTTACGTTGCGACTATTGCGATCCTTGCCATCTCCATGGCTACAAAGAAGGCTATGGAAACCAAGAGAAAGAGCTCGCTGATAACCGCGGCGTGATGTTCTTAAAAATTAAAGCAGATTGATGGGTCAAATATATAAAATTATTTGGCCCATAAGGGGATAAGATGAATAAACAGAAAGTATTTTTGGATTGTGATCCGGGGCATGATGATGCCATCAACATCATGCTGGCCCATGCCTATCCGGAACTTGAACTGGTGGGGATCTCAGTTGTCGCCGGAAACCAGACCATCGAGAAGACCACCATCAATGCGCTTAATGTATGTCAGTATCTAGGGATCATGGACGTTCCCGTAGCGGCAGGCTGCGGAAACGCTATGGTGAAGCCCAGAGAGATCTGTCCTGAGATCCACGGAAAAACAGGACTGGACGGTCCCACATTTGAGCCCCTTGTGAAGAAAGCTGACCCCCGGCATGGAGTACAGCTTATGATAGATACTCTGATGGCAGCGGAGGACCATGAGATCATGGTGGTTCCCACAGGCCCACTTACAAACGTTGCCATGGCTATCAGGATGGAGCCCAGGATCATTCAGAAGATCAAGCGCATCGTTCTTATGGGAGGCTCCTATCAGAATGGTAATGTCACTCCCGCCGCGGAATTCAATATCCACTGCGATCCCGAAGCCGCATATGTGGTGTTCACCTCCGGAGTTCCCATAACCATGGTGGGACTGGATGTAACGAGAAAGGTCCTTTGTTATCCTGAGATCGTTGACAGGATGGCAAAGATAGACAATAAGGCATCCCATCTCTTTGTAGATCTCATGAGATTCTTCAACAAAACACAGAAGGAGGTCTTCGGCTGGGAGGGCGGTCCTACCCATGATCCCGTGACCTGTGCGTCCATCATTGACCCGGAGCTTCTGACCACAAAGTTCTGTCACGTAAGTGTAGACATTAAATCAGAAGAGAGCTACGGCAGGACCAACGCGGATATTTTCGAGTTCTTCCGGAGAGGCGAGCCGAACTGTGATGTTGCTGTTGATATAAACGTAGAGCGTTTCTGGGACATCATCGAACAGGGGATCAGATACTATGGAGATAAGTGAAAAGCTAAGGAAGCTTCTTGAGGAGAAACGTGAGGAATATCTAAAGCCCCTTATGGAGCTGGTTGCCATTGATACTCAGGATCTCGGACACGGAATCGCAGGCGGAAGAGAAAAGGAGGGGCAGGAATATTTTGCCCGGCTCCTTCAGGAAATCGGCGCTGATGAGATAGAGAGGGATCCTATGACTGAAGAGGCCATACAAAGATGCCTGAAGGAATATGAAGAAGGTAATCCCGGTCACAATTATGAGGACAGGTACAATGTCTATGCCACCTTCAAGGGTGCTGACACGGAAAAGACCCTGATGTTCAACGGACATATGGATACCATGCCCCCGGGGGATCTCTCTAAATGGGACAATCCCCCTCATAAGCCGACAATAATTGACGGTAAGCTCTACGGACTGGGATCCACAGATATGAAGTCGGGACTTCTCGGAGGCGCCATGGCTGTGAAGCTTTTGAAACAGGCCGGAATCGAGCTTCCCTGCAATGTAAAGATAACTTCAGTCTGTGATGAAGAGGGAGGCGGAAACGGCTCCATGCAGGCCATAATGAGCGGTCAGAAGGCGGATGCGGTGGTCGTATGCGAATGTTCGAACCGCGAGCTCATAGCGGCCCATATGGGCTTTGTGTTCTTCAAGGTGGAGGTGGAAGGAAAATCCAACCATTCCGGAGAAAAGTGGGCCGGAGTCTCTGCCATAGAGAAGATACTGAAGATAATCCGTGCACTGGAGGAGCTGGAGCATGAATGGCTCTTACGCTATAAGCATCCTCTGCTTCCGGCGCCTAATCTGAACATCGGTACCATACACGGAGGAACAGCGGGCTCTACCGTGGCAGGTGAATGCTATTTTGAGACCTGTATCCATTATCTTCCGGTCATCATGAGCTATCAGAAGATATACGATGCCTTCACGGAAACAGTGGAGGCGGTGGCAAAATCCGACCCATGGCTCAGAGAACATATGCCGAAGATAACCATGTATCAATGTGGTGGCGCTTTTGAACAGGAGACAACAGATCCCTTTGTATCGGCTTTTCAGAAGGCTTACTCCAGAGTCGAGGGACACGAGGCAAAGATCGTAGGTTCTCCGGGAGGCTGTGATTCGAGACTCTGGAAGAACATCGCAGGAGCAAAGGTCCTGCAATACGGTCCCGGAAAGCTTGCCCAGTGCCATGCAGTGAATGAATATGTGCCGGTAGAGGATTATTTCCAGGCGATACTGGTGTATGCGAATCTGATACTGACATATGGGAAGACGCAGTAATATTTTTTGAATCATTATGGCGGATGACCGCCTGAATAGGAGAATAAAACTATGGCGAAGAAAGTAATGCTGGCAGGTGAATCATGGATGAGTTTCACTACACACGTGAAGGGATTCGACACATTTCATACATCAGTATATGAGACCGGAAAAGAGTGGCTGGAAAAGGCCATAAAGGCTGCTGGATATGAGTTTGTATTCATTCCGAACCACGAGGCCATGGATGGTTTCCCGTTTACCCTGGAAGAGCTGAAGGAGTATTCCTGCATCATTCTGTCGGATATCGGCGCCAATACGCTGCTTTTACCGACTGAGACCTTTAACCGGAGCGTAAAGAAGCCTAACCGCTGCAATTTACTGCGTGACTATGTTCTGGATGGGGGATCGCTACTTATGGTGGGCGGATATATGACCTTCTCCGGTATAGACGGAAAGGGTAAGTGGCATGACACCGCAGTTCAGGAGGTTCTTCCTGTTGAAGTAAGTACGCTGGATGACAGAATGGAACACTGTGAGGGAGTAACGCCGGAGATATTGGCAAAGGATCACCCTGTATTTAAGGGCGTTTCCGAGGCATGGCCACAGGTTCTCGGCTACAATAAGACAGTGGCAAAGCCGGAAGCGGAAGTACTCGCAACAGTATGCGGAGATCCGTTTATCGCCTTCGGAAAGTACGGAAAGGGAAGATCCGGTGTGTTCACCACAGACTGTGCGCCTCATTGGGCACCTCCTGAGTTCTGTAACTGGGAGTCCTACAATCAGTTGTTTGCGAACATTATCGCTTATCTTGAAGCATGAGAGGTGCCACTTGGAAAACAAATGGGAGGAAGCGGATAAGCTTCTTACAGATCTTTTAAACATAAAAAGCGTAAATGGCAGAGATGATGAGGGACAGGTGGCACTGTTCCTCAAAGCTTATTTTGAAAGCTTCGGTATTTCTTCGGAGATTCAGAAGATAGATGAAAAACACAGTAATTTCGTGACGCATATCCCCGGAAGGGACCATTCGAGACATATCCTGATGAATGGGCATATGGATACTGTGCCCTATGGAGATCTCGATAAATGGAACACAGATCCCGGAACTGCAGTTCTGGATCCTGAAGGCCGGGTCTTCGCAAGAGGCGCAAGCGATATGAAGAGCGGGCTTGCCATGCTAAGCTATGCCATAGCTCATGTAGCGGAAAAGGGCACGCCTGCCTTTGACATAACCTTCGCCGCCACCTGTGATGAGGAAAAGGGGGGACTCGGTGCCAATGTCTTTTCGGAGAGTAAGCTCCTCCCGAAAGTAACTGAGATCCTTATCGGTGAGCCTACCTATCTTAATCTTGGAATCGCCCAAAAGGGGTGTTTGTGGCTTGAATTATCCTTTGAAGGGATCACCGGACATGGTGCCTATCCCGAAAAGGGATTAAATGCCATTGAAGAAGGCATGCGGGTGGCATCGCTTTTGAAAGCGGCCGTTCAGAAGGAATCGAATCCTGTCCTTGGTCACGCTACCGCCCAGGTCACAAAAATAGAGGGGGGTGTCGCTCCCAATATGACGCCTGACAGATGCGTGCTCCTCATGGATATAAGGATGGTTCCGGGACAGACAAAGGAAGACGTTTTACGTTGCCTGTCGGAAATACTTAAGGATAGGAACAAAATCGATCCGAGGCTCATATGCCATTATGAGGTCAAAAATGAAAGAGTTTCCGTGGAGATCGGAAGGGATGCGAGGCTTACCAAAGATCTGAAACATATACTGGAAAGACAGGGAGAAGAACCTGAGTATACTGGAATCAGCTATTTCACAGACGGTTCAGCCATTCTGAAGGCTCTGCCGGATGCTGGAGTTTTACTCTTCGGACCCGGAGATCCTGAGCTTTGTCATCAGGCAAATGAATGCGTGGAGCTTGAAAAGTATCATAAAGCCATCGAGGTTTTAATGGAGTTTATATCAAATGGAAAGTAAGGTTTTGAATTTCGGATCACTGAATCTCGATTATGTTTATTCAGTGGATCATTTCGTACAGGAGGGTGAGACCATTTCATCACTTGAAAGAAATACCTTCTGCGGAGGCAAGGGCCTGAACCAGTCAGTGGCTCTTGCAAAGGCAGGCTGCAGAGTATTTCACGCAGGAGCTGTGGGAAAGGATGACAGCGGAATCCTTCTCGACATGCTGGACAGTGCCGGTGTGAACAGAGAGTATCTCAAATTTAAGGACGGTCCCACAGGCCACGCCATCATACAGAAGAATAAAGCGGGAAACAACTGCATACTTCTGTTCGGGGGTGCAAATCAGGAGATACTGAGATCGGATATCGATGAGACATTCAGTCACTTCGGAAAGGGAGATTATCTGGTTCTTCAGAATGAGATAAATGAGCTTTCCTATATCATTGGAAAAGGACGCGATGCAGGAATGGAGATCGTGTTGAATCCTTCTCCCATGAACGAAAAGATAGAGGCATTGCCCCTTGATATGGTGGATTACTTTATGCTGAATGAAGTGGAGGCAGCAGCCATTACCGGAGTGGATGCAAAGGATTCCGATGGGCTTATTTCGGGCTTGAGAGAGAAATTCCCGAAGGCGCATGTTGTGCTGACTCTGGGTGAAAGGGGCTCGGTATATGCATACAGGGATACAGTCATAAAGCAGGGTATATTCAGTGTACCGGTAGTTGATACAACCGCAGCAGGAGATACCTTTACAGGATTCTTCATAGGATCACTGATCCGGGGAGAAGAACCCGAAAAGGCACTGGAAACAGCTGCCAAAGCATCGGCCATAGCGGTTTCAAGACCCGGAGCCGCGCCGTCTATTCCGGAGCTTTCGGAAGTGACTGACACAGCCGGTTCATAAGCCGGGGTCTGATATTTTGCGCAACAAAGAAAAACAAAAATTATTTTCTGAATTATTCGTATATAACCGCTTAAAAACAGAGAAATAAAAATAATTTTCGCGTTGACATTTTGTATGAAAATACGTACAATGAAGACAAGTTAAAGAGATGTGGCGAGTGCTTCACAGATCTTAAGCTAGTCGTGATAGAAGAACGGTAGATGAAATGGCGAGTGCTTCATGGATTCGAGGTTCTTTTTTTGTGTTTTCAGTTTGGATTCTGCCTAAGCTGCTATTAGCATTAACCCAACCATAAAAGAAATAAACCATGGGTAGCTTAAGAATTATAAGCTTACGTTCACCAGCGACGTCATCACTGAACACAGTGCTGTGATCCAAGGAAAGAAACATGCACTAATTTGAAAGGAGAATACTATGGATATGAAAAATTTTGATTTCAGTAAACTCGACCCTGAGCTAAAAGCAAAAGCAGAGAAATGTCAAAGCAAGGAAGAACTGATAGAACTTGCAAAATCTTCAGGAGTAGAACTAACGGATGAACAGCTGGATGCGATAGCAGGCGGAAATGGAGACTTTTGGGAGCCGTGCGGATCGCATAGTTGCAGTGAGTATTGGAGTTGCTCCAGCGAATAGAGCTAAAGCTATTATAAGACAAGGTAACGAAGTATCGGCAACATTTAAACGTCACTTGAAAAGATAAATGCTTAATTTCGGGGTATTATCAGTTTTGCAAAGGTAACTGCATAATACCTCGATTTTTTATGCCTGAAAAATGGCGTGATTCCGTCGCAATCCCGAAAAATGGGTTGTGGGCAATAATGATATCCTTACCTCTTTAACATTTTAAGAGAGTTATCAAAACAAGGGTTTGTGTCGAAATAACAATGAATGAATATGAGCATGCTCATAGTGACCCATGAAATGAATTTCTCGAGAGATTATGGTGCTTCAGGACGGTATACAGAATTTTGGAGAGAAGGGAGGTGCCTTTATGATTAAAGACGGTTTTGTTTATTTTTCAGTTCTTATTCTTATCATGGGGATAATTGTGATGTTGCCCAAATTATGCAGGGGTAAAGGCGCACAGAAGTTTTTCGGTATTATCCCTCCTGTCGTCATCATCTACGTGGGCTTTATGCTTTTGTGTTCCGTGAAACTCTGGGATCTGGAAGCCACATCCGGACTTTACAGCAGCATGAAAAATCCGGTTCTCTACGCGATGGTATTTTTGATGCTGCTCCGATGCGACATGAAAAAGATCGTACGACTCGGACCAAGAATGCTGATCGCATTCTTCTGCGCAAGCATTTCCATCGGCATCGGTTTTGTTCTCAGCTATGCGGTGATGCATAGTTTCCTGGGGGAGGAAGCATGGAGACCGCTGGGCGCACTCTGCGGAAGCTGGATGGGTGGAACCGGCAATATGCTGGCAATTCAGGCGGCACTGCACGTCGACGAAGGCAACATGGTATATGCCCTGATCATGGATACTATCTGCTGTAACATCTACATCCCGTTCCTTCTGTGGGCTCTTACGAGAAATGAAGCTTTTAACCGTTGGACAAAATCCGATACTCATCTGATCGATGAAGTGGGTGAGTCTCTCCGCAAGGCGACGGAGGCAAATAATAAGCCGCTCTTATGGCAGAACCTTGCATTTCTCCTCGGTCTGGGATTTGCTGTGTCCGCACTGTCTCAGTATGTCGGCGTATATCTGAATTCGATTATTCCGTTTTTTGACAAAGCGACATGGACTGTTCTTTTTATCACTATTCTCGGAACTGTGCTTGCAGTGACTCCGCTCGGCAGCATGAATGGAATTGAAGAACTGTCCAATATTCTTCTTTATACGGTTATCGCGCTCATTGCATC
>NZ_MUHW01000034.1 GCF_002007235.1 Oribacterium sp. C9 | reverse complement strand
CAACTAAACTTCCGAAAAAGAATCAATGGTTACCCACTATTTTTGACGAATAACCTAATTTTCGTTATGACATCTCTGTTCGGAGTGACCTACCTCAATAGCAGTCATCCTATCCCTGCAGTTCTTCATGAAGCGACTTTATATTTATTCTGGATGCGATTTCCCATGCTGTTTATTCCTGCTCAGTTTTTGATTATTGAGATGGTATTTTTCGATGGTGATGAAAGGCTATCAAGTCTTGCATGTACCGTAGAGGGAGTAGGACACGTCATCCTTTCAACCATTTTGAGTCATTATTTTGGAATCAGCGGAATCGGTTTTTCGTCATTTATATTTATGCTGATATCTTTGTTGATTCTTTTTACACATTATTTTAAAGCGAACTCAACTCTTCATCCGATCATGCACTTTTCAGGTGTATTAATGGCTAAAACACTGCGGTACAGTATTATTGATGCAAGCTCAAACCTGTTTATTTCTGTCAGTGCAGCTTTACTGAATGTTTTTCTGGGAACATATTTCGGTCCGAAATACCTGATACTCGTGTCTGTATTTTTGTTTGGAAGAGAACTAGAGATGATATTTGACGGAATCGGTGAGGCGATCTCTCCGATAATCAGCATTTATATAGGTGAATTGTGTACTCCGGGAGTGAAGCGGATCTATACATTGGCAGAAAAGACTTCGATTCTTGAAGGTGTAGTGGTCACGATAATTCTATTTATTTCGGCTTCATTTATTCCGGAAGTTCTGGGCATTAAAGACCCTTATATAGTTCTGCTGGCAAAATCTGAACTCAGGATCACAGCATTCGCTTCGGTTTTTGTAAGTCTTATATATCTCCTGACTTCTTATTATAAATTGATTGAGAGGATATATCTGGGGCTTTTCGTAACCGCTCTGAGAGATGTACTTCTTGCCATTCCGGTGATTGTTGTATGTGGGATTCTTTTTGGGGTTTACGGTGTATTCGCAGGCATGCTGCTGGGACCGGTTCTGGCGTGGTTCATGACTATGGCATATCTTCAGCTTAGGTACAAGGAGGATGCGCCGCTGTTCCTGGGGCGCCTGAGTAAAGAGGGCAATGTTCTTCTGTATGACATGATCATTGAGCCGGAATACATAATCGAGATCCGGGACAGAATTGAAAACGATCTGAAAACCTGTTCTTGCGACAGTTTTACCATAAATCGTACCAGACTTCTGTTCGAGGAACTGTTTATGTACATCCATGAACAGAATCCGGAAAAAACGTTACAGGGAGAATGTATACTTCAGCTGAGAGAGGATTCCATCCGCATGATCACCAGAGACAATGGGAAGAAGCTCGACCTCACAGACCCTGACCTTAAGGTTGAATGTCTAAGAAGCTATGTCATCTCAAATATTTCACAGAACGTATCCTCCAAAAGACATCATCTTGTTTCCATGAGCTTAAACAGAAATGTATTTGTAGTAAAATGTGAGGAGGGCTTTCCTCCATATTCAAAGGAGTATCATTTATGAAAATACGAAAGGCATCTATTGATGATTTAAACGCAATAATGGATATTTATCATTATGCCCAAGACATGATGGCTGAAACTGGTAATGCAAGTCAATGGGGTCATAGTTATCCTACAGAAGATATAATTAAAACAGATATAGATAATGGCTGCTGTCATGTAATTTGTGGCAATGATAAAGTACATGCTGTATTTGCGATAATTACAGATGGAGAACCCGATTACGATATCATAGAGAAGGGTTCTTGGCTGAATGATAACTCGTATATTGCCGTTCACAGGGTCGCAAGCGATGGAAAAATGCATGGCATTGTAAAACTAATTATGAATTACTGCAAAGAAATATCAGCGGATATCCGCATAGATACACACCATGATAACAAGATAATGCAGGGTCAGCTTGAAAAAAACGGCTTTGTTAAATGTGGTGTGATATATGTGAGAGATGGCTCTCCAAGAATTGCATATCACTGGAGTATTGTAGAATGATATAACTACGGTTATCAGTGTAATATGATGGCAAAAATACTGACAGAAAAAACAGCGCGAAATATTTTAACAAATCAAAAATAGTGTTTTTTAAATTGACAAAGAAATGATAATGAAATAGCATTGTATTGAATATCGTATACAATCAGAAAGGTGTTTATTCATGGAATCTTTGGAATTAATGCCGGCAAGAATTAAAATCACATCAATATTAAAAAAGGCTATATACTCAGGAGAATATAAAAGTGGTCAGGAGTTAAGTTTGACGGGCGTTGCTGAACAGCTGGGAATAAGCCGGACACCGGTCAGAGAAGCTTTTCAGACTTTAGCTTCAGAAGGATTGATCACACTTCGGATGAACAAGGGAGCTGTAGTTAACAAAATTGACGAAAAATTCATCAAGGATAACTTTGAGATGCGCATCCTTTTGGAATCAGAAGCAGCGGCTAGAGCTGCAAATAACGGGATGGAAACAGAAAAGTTGCTTACTGAACTTTATAAGATGAGAGATCAAAGGCCGGACGAAATAGATGTTTCTGAATACATCGAATTGAACCAGTCCATACATACCAATATATGGAAAGCATCAGATAATTCGAAACTTACACAATATCTTTATGAACTATGGAATGGGCCAAGTACAGGTCATTCACGCCCAGAGAGTATCATACATTATCAAAAGTCCACTATGGAGCACATTGATATTCTTGAGTATATTCGGGATGGAAAGGCAAAGGATGCCAGAAAGGCGATGAGCCAACATATTGGTCGCAGCATGGAAAATATTCTTAAATATTATTCTGAAAACTAACTAACGTATTATATTGATATTTTGAGATCAGAGGATAGCCCTCTGGTCTCTTTTTTTGTGTGACAATAGTTAGATTATCTTTTCTTTTTCTATAACTAAAAAAATGGACAAAGAAAAATATATAAAAATCATATATTAAAATTGTTAATTTTGACCTTTGAGAAACTCTTGCAAAGAATTGCATTGAATGATACATTACATCCATAACTGAATATCGTATACGATATACGATATTAAATATGAATCACTGCACTAGTTTGGATAGTCTGAAAGGAGCAAATAATGCATGCTATTGAAAAAATCCTGGCTAAGAACAGCGGGAGAAAAGAAGTCAAGATGGGTGAAATAGTTACTGCGAAAGTGGATTTTGCAGAGATTAATGATCTGTATTTACAAACAGTTTATTCATTTTATGAAATGGGAGGCGAAAAAGTTTGGGACAAAGAACGTTGTGCGTTTGTGTTTGATCACTATGCGCCAACACCTGATATAAAAAGCGCAGCCAATCATAAAGAGATGCGTGAGTTCGCTCAAAAGAACGGTTTAAAATTCCATTTTGATACCAACTGTGGAGTTTGCCATCAGGTCATGCCTGAAGCTGGAGTGATTTATCCTGGGATGATAGTCGTAGCTACCGACAGTCACACGACAACTCATGGTGCGTTTGGTGCTATGGGAACTGGATGCGGTGCCACAGATATGGCGACCATATTAATGACCGGAGAGTTATGGTTCCGTGTTCCGGAAATTATTGAAGTGAGACTTGAAGGCAAAGCACCAAAAGGGGTATTTCCTAAGGATGTGATACTTGCCGTACTCGGAAAGATAAGAGCTGATGGTGCTGTATATAAGGCTATTGATTTTACGGGCAGTTATGTAGAAGAACTTAATGTGGCGGGAAGAATGACAATTTGTAATATGGCAGTAGAAATGGGAGCAAAGACAGCATATATGCAGCCAAATCAGGATGTTCTTGATTACGTCAGCAAGAGAGCGGTTCGTGATTATGAGGTGCAGTATACAGATCCTGATTATAAATATGCAGAAAGCTATGTTTTTAATGTCTCTGAAATGGAGCCAGAACTTGCATGCCCAAGCAGCGTGGAAAATGTCCACACACTTTCGAGCGTTGTTGCTGACGGGGAGGTAAGACTTAATCAGGGATACATAGGAAGCTGTACAGGTGGAAGATTTGAGGACATAGAGGTCGCGGCAAAGATTCTAAAAGGGCATCACATTCCAGAATATACAAGACTTGTAATTGTACCGGCTTCACGGGAAGTAATGATGAGATGCATGCAAAAGGGATACATTCAGGATCTTATGGAATCTGGCGCTACTATTACAACACCGGGATGCGGTGCCTGCTTAGGTGCTCATGAAGGAATACTTGCTCCGGGGGAGGTATGTATTACAAGTACCAACAGAAATTTCCCAGGAAGAATGGGTTCTACCGAAGCATTGATGTATCTGGCAAGTCCGGCTACGGTCGCAGCCAGTATGATAAACGGCACTATCACCGATCCAAGACCATATCTGTAAGGAGGAGCACGAAAGATGGAAACTAAAGTAACAGGAAAGATCATAATTGTCGGAGACAATATTGACACAGATCAGATTTATCCGGGCAGATTTTTGGCCATCACAGATCCCAAAGAAATCGGAAGCCATTGTCTTTGTGGAGTTGATGAAGCTATTGCACCTAATTTCCCTCAGGGAGGAATTGTTGTTGCCGGCAGGAATTTCGGCTGTGGCTCAAGCAGAGAGCACGCACCAATTTCATTATTAAATATGGGGGCATCAGCAGTTTTAGCAGACTCTTTTGCAAGAATCTTCTTTAGGAATTCCATAAATCTGGGCTTACTTCCAATTATCTGTAAAGGAATAAAGGACAAAGTAAAAGAAGGACAGACGCTTACTCTGGATATAGAAGCTGGTACTGTCACAATAGAGGAGACAGGAGAAGTGCTTCAGTGTGAACGGTTAGGCGATCAGGCAATGAAGATTTTAGAGGCTGGCGGTATAAAGCCAATGATGCGCAACAGATTTGGAAAGTGATCATTAAAAATGAAGGGGAGATAAAGTCATGTCAATCGAATTAGTCTTTGTCATAGGAATTCACTGGGTGGTTTAGTTGCAACATTTATTGTTAGTCTTTGGATTTGATGAAAGTAAGGATATGAAAATGAGGTTTTTGATTAATTGTTTTAGAAAACTATATTTTTTTAAAATGAATAAAAGAATCCGTGAAACCAAGGAAGAACTTCAAAGATTAAATATTGAATTTTCATTAAGGTGATATGGTTGATAAGAACATCCGTAAATCTTGATTCTTTACTTTTTATTTTGTATTCCCCCAAATACTCATTAGTGATGTCATAGAGACAATTGATTTACGAAGATGTTTATCAATAAAAAAGCTCCACCAAGGGGTACATATCAAAGTGCACCTTTGGCGGAGCTTTTTGTGTAGAAAAAGATCTCAGTCTTAAATAAAAAGCAGCTCCGTAGTGTCTAATGCTTTGAGCCCTGAACAGATGTCCGAAATGCACTCCGGTAACTTGTTGCCTGATGATAATATATTACAGAATGACAAAACAATATGATTTACGCTGGCATCTCCAAGAAGTATCCTTGGAAGAAATCAGCACCGAGCTGTTTCATACAATCGAACTCGCCCTTAGTCTCAATGCCTTCAGCAACGATCTTAACTCCACATTTATGAGAAGCCTCTATGATTTTATTACAATTCATCTGTTTAGCCTCATCAGTATCTACTCCGGTCAAAAGAGAGCGATCCAGCTTAATGATATTAGGCTTCATAAATTCGGCAATCTCTTCAGTGTTTAATCCAGATCCGAAGTCATCCAGTGCAAGAAAGTTATCACATAAGGAAATATGTTTTCGTTTCAAAGCGGAAATAACAGGATCGAATTCAGGATATTCTAAAGTCTCAACAATAAAGTGAGGAAGGTTTGCGGAGAAATAATCCCCAAAAGTTTGTATTTCCTCGTCAGCAAAGGTCTCGCAAGGGAATGAGTTTATAGAAGGCAATTCGGAATATCCACGAGCCCTGAATTCTTTCATAGCACCAAACAAAGTGGCAACCTCTAGGGTATATAGCTCATTTCTACGAGTATATTCATTTATCAGTTCAGTGACGGTCATATTGAGTGGTCTCATAAGAGCTTCTCTTGCAAATACAGTTTCTCCATCAGGGTAGAAGATAGACTGGAACACATAGTTTATCTTCAGCTCTGATAAAGCTGCGGACATTTTGGGTGAAAATGGAATATCGTTGAACTGTATCATAGAATACCTCATACAGGATTAAAACTTATAAAATCGCTTAAAAACACACGCAAACTATTATAGGCTCGAAAATTAATTTGTCTATCGTAAATTTCTGAACTCTTTATAAACAAAAATAGCCGGTATAAAACCGACTACTTTGCAAATATTAAGCTGGACAGCCTTTCTGGTTAACAACTCCGATGTCCGCCAGCGCCTTTTCAAATAATTCTTTCATCTGCTGATGTGTCAGTGAATCCTTGAAAGTGATGCTCATATCGTTAAGATAGAATTCTTTGCGAGGACTTGTTGTATCAATTCCGCCAAATCGAACATCTTTCTCATAGTGCTCACACCAACCGTATATTGAATATAAACCGTATTCACCATTCTGAGGACAGCCGCAATAAGTGCCTTTATAGTCACTCATACAATGCCTACAGCTATCGCATTTTCTTTCAGTTTCTCTACCCATAACCCCATAAATCCTTTAATGCTTTACCGAGGTATAGTAACAAGACATAGTATTTGCCTACAACTAAAATATTATCCACATAACGAATTATTACAGAAAAATTACTACATATAGAAATATGTCGCATAACGTCGCGATCCTATGGATAATGTAAGCGAAGATGCATCATCTCGTTGCCGCTTCTGCATGGCAACGTTTATTTAATGGTAGATGTTCCTCATCAATAAATGTAAGTGTTAACCAAATATTTTTATAAATTTGTTTTTTGCTGTGACCAGTCTATTTAATTTTCTGTGTATAGATATGTAGAAAAAATAATCACAAATCCAAGGAGAGAGAATCATGATATGAAAGGGCACCACTTAAGTGGTGCTTCTTTTGTTTTTTCGGAGTATAATGTCTCTTTGATTTTGTACAAATAGGTCAGGGATGATATATACATGAATAATAAAACAAATGAAGCTAAAAATCTGACACAGGTTCCTCTCTGGAGCGGCATTTTGATGTTCAGTCTGCCGCTGATAGCTTCGAATTTACTGCAGATTCTTTTCAATATTTCAGATATAGCTGTTGTTGGAAGATTTGCGGGACCCATAGCGTTGGGAGCCGTCGGATCCACAACCACATTGGTGACTCTCTATACAACTTTCATTATAGGTATTTCAAGCGGAGTAAATGTAACTGTAGCTTATGCCATAGGCAGAGGAAAAGAGGAAGCGGTTAAACGAGCTGTATTTACCGCATTTATGCTCTTTATGATAATCGGCATACTGACAATGATTTTCAGTGAAGCCACAAAGTTAAGAGTTCTTTCACTGCTCAGCACAAAACAGTCTCTGCTTCCGGGTGCCATGAACTATCTAAGGATTTATTTTCTCGGAATTCCTGCGCTGTCTATATTCAACTTCGGAAACGCCGCCTACAGCGCCTCGGGAAACACACGTAAACCATTGATGTTTCTGACCATATCAGGTTTCATTAACATACTGCTGAACCTTTACTTTGTAATAGTTATGAATCTGGATGTGGTGGGAGTTGCTCTTGCAAGTGTTATCTCGCAGTATTTTTCGGCCTTTTGCATTTTATTCTCCATCATTCGTGAGAAGTCTATAATCGGTTTAAGATTCAGAGGCATGCATTTTGACAAACAGTTTGCAAGGAGAATGCTTCCCATCAGTATAACTTCCGGTATCGCTAATGCTATTTTCCAGATTGCCAATCTTTTTGTCCAGTACGGAGTCAATACCTTCGATGCCATCACAGTGGCAGGTGCGGCAGCTGCGCAAAATGCAGACGGACTTGATTATGATGTTATGGCCGCATTTTACACTGCAGGTTCAAGCTTCATCGGGCAGAATTACGGTGCAAGACAGATGGAAAGGGTCAAAAAGATATATCATATAACTCTGTTTTACAGCTTTGTAATCGGAAGTGCCATAGGTGTAAGTCTGTACATTTTTGGAGTACCGTTTTTAAGAGTGTTTACTACCGATCCGGCAGTTGTTGAAGCCGGTATGTATCGTCTTTCCATCATGGCTTTGTCCTATGGTTTTTCTGCATTTATGGACGGTTCTATCGCTGCATCGCGAGGCCTCGGTAGAAGTCTCATCCCGACGATCATCGTTATCCTTGGCTCCTGTGTGTTCAGGATTTTGTGGATATTTACAGTTTTTGCATATTTTAAAACAGTTACATCGCTATATCTTCTGTATATTTTTTCATGGACCATCACCGGAATCGCAGAGATGATATATTTTAACAGGATTTATCGTAAGGCATATTAGTTAGCAGGGGATTTCGATTGGAAATGCCGGTGTGTGAATACCTAAGATGAATTATGGGCCTGAATTGTGACTAATATTTCTGCGCTGCTCATCAATACCATCATTACCGGAACCCTAGCATTGGGAGTGCTGTTCATGATTTCTCTTTTTCTGGCGGATAAAATAGTTAAACCACTTGAGGACAGTTACTGTAAACAAAGGCAGTTCATAGCAGATGCCGGCTCCCCTTCTTACGTTGCCATGGAATGAGCCCGATTCTGTCACAGCTCTATCATGATGGTTTGATGGAAGCTGTTTCTGTTGAGCAGACCTCGGTTTTTGCCGCAGCACAGCAGTTCGCAAGAATTGAGGGAATACTTCCGGCACCGGAGAGCAGCCATGCTATAAAAGCTGCTATAGATGAGGCACTTATGTGCAAAGAAACCGGCGAAGAAAAGACAATTCTTTTTGGTCTCACCGGAACAGGCTACTTCGATATGGTGGCTTACCAGAAGTTCAATGACGGCGAAATGAGCGATTATATTCCGACTGACGAAGAGCTTCAAAAGAGCTTTGATAGATTGCCTAAAGTTGATCTTTGATAAAAAAACAGGTATTTTATTAAAAGTGGTCTTTCGCTTGGATGATCTAAAGCAAAAGACCTTTTTCTTCCACTTTGTTTTGCATTCAATTTGTAATTATTGAGGAGAAAAATTTTATGAATTTAGGAATCGTTGGAACAGGTAAGATTGTAGCTGATGCATTGTTTGCCATGCAGCCGGTTGAAGAGATAAAGATAAGAGCTGTATTTGCAAGACCTCACAGCCGTGAAAAGGGAGAAGAGCTTGCAAAGAAGTATGGTATTCCAAAAATGTTCACGGATTATGATGAGATGCTTGATGAGAGTGACGTGGATACGGTATATATCGGACTTGTAAATATGGTTCATTATGAATATGCCAGGAAAGCACTTGAGCATGGGAAAAATGTCATACTTGAAAAGCCTTTTGTCGGAACATATTCCGAGGCCGAAGGACTCATGGAACTGGCAAAGCAAAAGGGATGTTTTATATTTGAAGCCATCACGGTTCTTCACAATGATGTGATAGGAAAGATGAAGGAGGCACTGCCTAAACTCGGCAGGATTCGCATGATGACGGCCAATTACTCTCAGTATTCAAGCCGGTATGACAGGTATCTTGCAGGGGATGTTGATCCCGCCTTTGATCCTGCATGTCTGAGCGGTGCTCTGAGGGATATCAATGTCTACAACATCCATTATGCCGCAGAACTTTTCGGAAGACCTGAAAAGGTTTCCTATCATCCGAATATAGGCTTTAACGGAGTGGACACTTCCGGAATACTGGTGATGGAGTATGACGGATTCTCAGCTGTCTGTACCGGTGCAAAAGATTCTGACAGTCCGTGTTTTGTGACCATTCAGGGTGAAAAGGGGTATATGAAAATCGATGGAAAGCCCAATGTCGCCCCCAATCTTACCATTGTGACTGTGGATGACAGCGGTGATCCGGTAAAGGATGCAGCGGGGGCAATGACCCGGAAAACTATCGTAGAAACTTTTGTTCCGGCAGAGACTCATCACAGAATGACCCGCGAATTTATTGATTTTGCCCGAATCATAGATGGTAGGAATTACGGTGAAGCAGATAGATATGCAAAGGAAACCCTGGATGTTATGAGTATTATCGAGAACAGTCAGTTGAAAGAATCGTGAGTTTTTGTGGCAGGTCCAAAGGAACTGGCATGTAGCGTCAGCCCTTCGCGAAGATAATTAAATATGCAGTTGTTATAAATACAGAAAACAAAAAGTGAAACAAGCTCTATATAGATGAATTATATTTTATATACATGTAAAGGATGTGGAGAATATCTACATCCTTTACTAAGGCTTTGGTTTGCAAAGGTAAAAGCTTAATTGAGCATTAAGTCTAACAATTGATGTCAGTTTAAGTTAAATCTGTAAAATACAAAGCCCCAAGAAAGCTCATAAATCCGAGCTTTCTTTTTTTGTACATTTTACAAAAATAAGCTCTTAGCTTTAAAAATTAAAGATAAAAACTGTAAAAAGTCGAAGCTTTAAAGATAAAACTGTAAAAAGCCGATCTTTTAAAGCTATTGCTGTAAAAAGCCGAACCTCCCCTGTTTTCTAGGAAAAATGTGCAATAATTAAACAGTAATAAAAAATATTTTCTAAGGAGGTAACAAATGTATCGTTACAAAAAACCAATTGAACGAGCGCGGAGCTCAGCTTATGGGAATAATTACTGGATATTCCATAGCAGTAAGGTCCACCGGAGGGTTGCTGTATTTTCAAATCTTGAGTATGAAAACATTCTTACTCTGGAGATGAACCCCGAAGTCGAGTGGTACTGTGAATATCCGCTTGATCCTGGCCTCAGCCTGTCCCCGGAAGCATAGAAGTTTCCGCATATGGGACATATCTCCTAAAGAAACAGGCAGTTGACATGTATATTGATGGTGAGAAACTGAGTCAGATCCAAAAGACTACCGGTATATTTGCCTCAAGAATCGGTCAACTTGTTGATGATTGTTTAAACCCGGACACAACCGGTAAAGTTACCGGATACTGCGGCCTACTTAAAGAAACCCGTAATACATTGCAGGATAACACAAAAAGGAAAAAGGATTTCTCTCTTTTACTGGAAAAGTATCCATCATTGAAAGAGTTTATATCAGGAAATTATTTTGGAGATAAAAATATACTCTCGAGAAAAACATGAATTTCAAGACCCTGCATCTAAAATTCATTAATGAGTGTAAACGACTCGGAGTCATGCAACATGAATATCCCTTTAATACAGCCAACAAGGCATATGCATCACTCTGTTCTTATGTACATAATCTGGAAAAACAGAACACTGCATTACAAATAAAACGTTTGGATAAATATGCGCGAGGCCAATGGCAAATTCGCAGGCTATGTCGATACGGGAAGATTAAAAAAGCCTGTTGCGCACTGGCTCCAGCCGGAGACGGCGATACTTTACCGCGATATGATGGTGTTCAAAGGTGCATCGGCCAATCAGCTCAAGCCTGTGCGCATCATTATGAATGAAAGGCAGCGCAAGTTCTTCTTTGGCTTGCTGATAGAATAACATAAGATGAAGGAGATAAGAAAGACTGACATAATCAGCAATGTATTTAAAAGCATGTTTGCAGTTCAGATCATGACCATGTTCACAGGGATTGTCGGGAGCGTGGTTGATGGTATGGTGACAGGCAGATTCCTTGGCGAAAATGCGATGGCGAGCTTCGGCTTTACGAATTCCGTGTCGCTTGCCGTCGCAATCGTTGGGGGAATCATGAGCACAGGAACATCGGTTGTGTGCGGCAAGAGCATCGGCAAGGGTGAACTCGAAGATACGCGGCACAGCTTTTACGCCTGTTTCAGCGCGGCACTGGCCGTTTCAGCAATTCTTGCCTTTATCATTATTGCGTTCGCTCCACTCGCTGCGAGACTGATGGGCGCACAGGGGGAGCTTGTCCTGCTTGCCGCCGATTACATACGCGGATATGGCATAGCCTGTCCCGGTATCATCTTTGTGGCTTTTTTAATGCCGGTCATGCAGATGGACGGCGAGATGAATCGGCTAATGATGGCCGTGGTCATTATGACAGTGGGTGATATTATCGCCGATCTGCTAAATGTCCTGGTCTTTCATGGCGGAATGTTCGGGATGGCACTGGCAACGGCTGTCAGTTATTATCTTGCACTGCTTTGCCTTCTGCCGCATTTCGCAAAAAAGGACGTTATCTTTGATCGTCCTTTGCTTGTCTTTGACGGCAGAATTGTCGGCGAGATGTGTCAAAACGGAATGCCGACAGCGATAACGCAGCTCGGCAGGCTGTTGATAACCTTTACTCTCAACCGTTATCTGATGGGACTCGGAGGCGGTTCCGTCGTTGCGGCGCAAGCGGTCATCATGACGGTGGGTAATCTTTGCCTTGTTCCCGGAACTGCGCTCGCTTCCGGCGTGCAGGTCGTCTCCGGTGTGCTGAATGGCGAAGAGGATCGTGTGGGTATCATACGCTTAATGCGTACGGCGATGTGCTATAATGCGACTGTAAACGGCGCATGTATGTTGCTTTTCCTCATCTTCGCGAGACCAGTTGTGAGCATGTTCTATAATGGAGGCACGTCGGCTGTCGATATGGTGGTTACGGGCTTTCGTTTTTTCGCACTCTGTATGATTTTCCATGCCATTAATCTTGTTTTTCGTAGCTACTGTCAGGGATCAGAACAGACGAAGACAGCCTATGTCATCACGATATGCGACTGTTTTGTAGGTCCGCTCGTAATGGCGTTGGTTTTGGGCGGCCTGTTCGGTGTACCTACCGTCTGGCTCTGCTATGTGTTCGGAGAAGGACTGACCAGCGTGGTCATGCTGTCGCTTTTCCGTATAAAGAACAAGGAAAGACACGGGTTTGAAGCTTTTATTCCGTTCTCGGAATCCTTTGGCGCAGACATAACGGCTGATTTTGAATATCATTTGTCGAAAAAAGATATTGCCGAAGCAGTTTCGGTATCGCAGAAAATCGGCGCATTCTGTGTTGAGAACGGCGCCCAAAAAAGAACATCGTTTCTGATGGGCCTTGCTGCGGAAGAAGCCGTAGGAAACGTAATCGAACATGGCTTCTCTGACGGAAAACCTCACAGCGTAGAAGTAAGGGTGCTTAAGAAAGATGGTGGCTGGATGCTCCGCGTCAGGGACGACTGTCGTTTGTTTGACCCCGGGAAATACATAGAACAGTACACCGGCGACGATCCTTCCGCCAACATCGGGCTGAAACTGCTGCGTGAGATCGCATTGGAAATAACGTATGTCAACGCTCTGAAGCTGAACAATCTCATGATTAAAGTCTGATTTTCAGCTCCGTCATGGGATAAATGGTTTCGTTGGTATTTTCCGTTCGCCTGCTAAAGGCGGAACCTATAGCAAGATGTAGAATTTGCCTTTGCGCCCCGAACTGTGCAAAGAATTATAAGGATTGCTATAATTCTCCGGTGACGACTGAAAATGCCACCACCGCCCCGACAGCCGGATATACCACAACCATCCCTACAGCAACCGAAGCTGGAACCTACTATGTATGGTATAAAGCCGTAGGTGATGATGCCCATGTAGATAGTGAACCTGATGTTGTTACTGTAACTATCGGTGAAGAAATATTAGTAAAATATGAATCAAACGGCGGAAGCGGCACTATGGAAGACCAGAAGGTCGAGAAGGGTGTTGATACAGCATTAAATACCAATACATTTACACGAGACGGATATACCTTTAAGGAGTGGAACACCAAGGCGGATGGAAGCGGAGATTCCTATAATGATAAGGCTGTGGTAAATCTTGATTCCAGTCTCACTCTTTATGCACAGTGGAAGGAGATAGAGAAGCATACTCACCATCTCGAAAAGGTTGAGGCTGTTGAGCCGGGCTGTGAGACAGAAGGTAATAAGGAATTTTAGCTTTAAAATGTTCGGCTTTTTACAGTTTTAACTTGAATATCGTCGGCTTTTTACATTTTACAGCCCTATCTTTACGGATTTTACAGTTTTAGCCTGAACCGACATGAAATTTGTCGGTTTAAGTTAATACTGTAAAATCACAACCCCTTAGAAAGCTTGGAAATCCGAGCTTTCTTTTTTGTACATTTTACAAAAATAAGCTTTTAGCTTTAAAAATTAAAGATAAAAGCTGTAAAAAGCCGAAGCTTTAAAGATAAAACTATAAAAAGCCGAACTTTTAAAGCTATTGCTGTAAAAAGCCGAACCTCCCCTGTTTTCTAGGAAAAATATGTAATAATTAAACAGTAATGAAAATATTTCTAAGGAGGTAACAAATGTATCGTTACAAAAAACCAATTGAACGAGCGCGGAGCTCAGCTTATGGGAATAATTACTGGATATTCCATAGCAGTAAGGTCCACCGGAGGGTTGCTGTATTTTCAAATCTTGAGTATGAAAACATTCTTACTCTGGAGATGGACCCCGAAGTCGAGTGGTACTGTGAATATCCGCTTGAAACAACTGTATATGTTGGTGGGAAAGAAGAAAAGATCCTTTTCGATGTGTGGGTCAAATATACCGATGGGCGTGAGGCTTTTCAGGGTGTAGCATATACGACCACAGAAGAGACACATAAAACAATCGCAATGCAGGCCAAGTGGTGTATTCAGAACGGACTTGAATTTGAATTCCGCAATGAAAAGGTAATACATAAAGGCCGGTACTTTATAAGGAATTTGAATGTACTTGCGGCAAGAGCAAGAAGATTCCGATTGTCTTCAGTCAATGCAGACCAGATGATCAGAGGATTCCTTCACGAGAAGAAAAGAATCACTATAGAAGAGCTTGTAGGAAGCGGCTGGTTTGAAAGTGAGAGGACAATTGACTATCTGGCCGACCTTTACTACAGAGGAATCATAAACCTTCACAACATTCCTTCGGAATGTATTAACGGAAAAATGGAGGTGATAATCTGTGGCTAACAAAAAACATAACCTGTCAGAACTCAAAAAACAGCGACTTTCCTGGCCTCAGCCTGTCCCCGGAAGCATAGAAGTTTCCGCATATGGGACGTATCTCCTTAAGAAACAGGCAGTTGACATGTATATTGATGGTGAGAAACTGAGCCAGATTCAAAAGACTACCGGTATATTTGCTTCAAGAATCGGTCATCTTGTTGATGATTGCATAGAGCCGGACACAAGCGGTAAAGTCGCCGGGTACTGTGGACTTCTTAAAGAAAAAAGTATTACGTTGAAGAAGAACACAAAAAGAGGAAAGGATTTTTCTTTTTTACTGGAAAAGTACCCCTCATTACATGAGTTTATTGCAGGAAACTATTTTGGAGATAAAAAATATACACTCGAGAAAAACATGAATTTCAAGACCCTGCATCTAAAATTCATTAATGAGTGTAAACGACTCGGAGTCATGCAACATGAATATCCCTTTAATACAGCCAACAAGGCATATGCATCACTCTGTTCTTATGTACATAATCTGGAAAAACAGAACACTGCATTACAAATAAAACGTCTGGATAAAGATTCTTCCCAGAAACTATCATCGACCGGGCTTGGAACAAGATACTCATCCAATCCTCTGTATCCTTTTTCGGTAGTACAGATCGATGGCCATATTATTGACATGGTATATACGATTGAAATCCCCAACGAGGATGGGACCGTGAGCACACTGATTGCTACCCGGGCTTGGCTTATCGCAGTGATCGATGTGGCAACAAGATGTATCCTTGGATATTCCGTATCACAGGAATTCAACTACAATCAGTATGATATCATGGACGCCATAAAAGATGCCATTGTTCCGAAAGAATTAAAAGACCTCTCTATCACAGAGATATCATATCCTGCAAACGGAGGTTTCTACTCAACAGCATTCCCTAATCTCAGATATGTTCTTTTTGATTCCATAATGCTTGATAATGCCAAATCACATCTGTTCTCATTCACGCTTGAGAAGCTGGTAGACGGTCTGCAGTGTACTGTGAATTATGGCTCAGTTGCGACTCCGGAAACACGAGGTATCATAGAAAGATTCTTTCAGACCATTGAAATACATGGTTTTCACAAACTTCCCATGACGACAGGTTCATCAATATCAGATCTAAAGAGAAAAGACCCGGAAAAATCAGCCATCAAATATCATGTCACATATGACCAGATAACTGAACTTATGGATGTTCTGATCGCTGAGTACAACAATACACCTCATAGCGGGATTGATAACCTTTCCCCTATTGAATGTATGTTCAAAAAGGTATATGAGGCAGGAATGTCACCGTGCATTTCAGATGAAGAAACTGTTTCGGAGATAATAAACAGTCTGAATCTCCGCGTAGCTGAGAGGACTGTTCGTGGTCACGTGAAGAAGGGTAAACGACCATATGTTCAGTTCTTGGGATGTGAGTACAGGAGCAGACTGCTGGCGGCTTCAGAATTGTATGTAGGTCAAAAGATTAGCATAGTTTATGATCCGAGAGATATTTCCACACTAAAGGCATATTCAATGGAAGGGAAATACATTGATACCCTGACAGCCCGAGGCGAATTCGGTACAAAATCCCACTCCGTAAAGACCAGGGAAAATGCATTGAAACTTGCTCGTGAACGAGGAAGGCAGGGTCTCGAGTTCGATACTCCTATAGAGTCTTATATGGAGCATTTGAAAAAAGAGAGTAAAAAGAGCAGGAGAGCAGCTACCCGTTCTGATATTGTACGTCGGGAAACAGAAATTGTCGAAACAGCTCATAGCCGGAAAAAGGATGACAACATTATTCCTCTCACAAACCGAAACAAGTCTGAGAAATTACCTTCTGCAGATGATATCAGGAATCTCTCGGCAGAAGAACTATACCAAGTACTGTTTGAAGAGAGGAGCTGACAAAATGAAAAAGAATGAACTTATTACAGAGCAGATGATGTCAGAAATGACCATCAGGTACCTTACATCACCATTTTTTGTGATCCCGACAAAGGGGATACTTGATACTGAAGTAAAAATTAAGACCTGGATCACACTAGGGGCTTGTGGGGGAATCATTTATGGAAGGCCGCGTATCGGAAAGACCCGGTGTCTTTATCATATAGCAAAAACGTTGACTTCTGATGAATATGGAAATCTCCCTGTGATCATATGGAACCTTACAGACCATGCTGAGACTGAAAAGAATTTCTATTCCACGCTTTTGATGGCGATGGGGTATGAATGTCCCAAAAGTACTACTGCGTTATTTATCAAAGAGCGTGTGATCAATACCCTTATCGTAATGGCTTGTGAAACACCATTCAGAAGAGTAGTCCTGCTTATTGATGAGGCATGGAAGTTTTATGAAAAAGACTTTGCCTGGCTAATGGATCTTTATAACAACCTTATAGCTCTTGATATTCAGTTATATGCCTTTATGTTTGGCACAAGAGAACTAAAGGATCTTAAGATTTCTTTCAAACAGCGTGGAAAAGACCAGATCATAGGAAGGTTCATGATAAATGAGATAAGATACAGCGGTATAAATTCTGAGAAAGAGCTCAGTTTCTGTCTGGCTTCCATGGACAAGCTTAAGATGGTCACGGATGGTTATAAGAAGCTGGACAAGTCCCTTCTTGATTTTTATTTTCCGAACGCTTACGGAAAGAGTTTCTATGATCTTTCCGCTGCATACTATGAAGCATTTATGAAAATACGTGGTAATCATGGAATAGCATCAGCCGACATCCCGATGAAGTATTTCATAGATTCGTTCATTATATGTCTTAATCTTTATGGAATCTATGGCAGTAAGGCTGTGGCCTTTCCGGGGGCGGAGGAATTGACGGAATGTATTGAGATGAGTGGATATGGAGAATCAGATGATGAATACAGTAGGAAGAATGCCGGCTGACAATCGGGGACATAAGCCTTATATCTGGAAAAGGGAATGGGTAAGGCCCTATGAGTCACTGTTTGGGGTAATGCTTAACTTTTGCAGGGTAAATTCGCTTGATGGTAAAACAGCAGAAAAAAAGCTCAGGCAGATTTATAAGAATCTCCAGATTACATCAGATCATGATTATTTAATAAGAATTAAAAAACCATATTTGGAGCTGCTTCTTCCCAACTGGTATATGCCAGAGATGCAAGATTTATATTACATGCATAATGGTCAACAGATCATTGATCCGAAGCTGTACTATTGCCCCGAATGTATTAAAAATGGATATCACTCATATTTTCACCAGCTGGTAAACGCAAAAAAATGTGAGATTCATGGGGTTGAACTCGTATGCGACGAATTATCAGGATGTATAAAAGATAATTTAGCAGTAATAGAATATAATTCCTGTTCTTTGGCAATAAAAAATGCCAGAAACCTTGTTCATCCATGTCTTAGGCATACGGAAGGTGAACCCTTCCACACCAACTGGCTTCATGGCAAATATACAAAGCTGATCCATTATGTGTCCATGGGTGATTATCCCTATGAAAATATAAAGCAGGAACTACATTGCCCTTATGATTTTGTCGTAGAAAAGAAGTATGACTGGCACAAGGTTTTGAAAAATCACTACAAAAGCTATGAAGAGCTGTTTGAGGGGCTTCTGAATGATGAGGAACTGCCCGGAGCCATAAGATTGTTTAACCGGTATGAAACAGCAGATTATGATAATGACGAGTGGCATCAAACTAAGTCAATGATAACGAAATATAATATTATTGAGTACTATCTTTACTGTAAATGCATGAACTTTACCAGGGAGGAAAGGAGGCTGGACTATAAAGAAAGGCTTGTAGGCTTTAATGATGTCATCTGCGAAGAGGATGATCCAAGACTCAAATACAGCTTTATATGGTCACTAAAGGATTCAAATGATAGTAATATAATACTTTCTATGTACTGGTTTCTATGTCCTGGCAGTATTGAAAATCATTGTGTACGTAATGTTTTTAATGGCATTCGTTTAGAAGATGTGAAAGTATACGAATTGGATGAAGATTATTCCGGGATAAATAATCTGTTAGCAAGTATGTATATCATTGAAGATATGTTCGAACAGCTCTGGAAACAGTATATCTATCTATCAAAGAAACCCGGGGGTGTCAAAGTCGGTGATGGCTGGAAAGAACTGATCATACCTGAATATTTCATTGCTATGAGCAGAACTGACGATGGTTTTGAAATATTCAGACTAGATCCTGTTTTTCCGGGATATCGCTGGAACTATTGAGCTTAAGGGTGAAAAGCAGGAAGTTATCAGACAGGCAGGATAAATGACAATACTATGAATATAAAGAATATATTGTTTTTCTGAAAAAGCTTTATAAACAGAAAAACAATAGCCGATGTTAATTCCTATAGGGAAAGAACCGGGAAGTTCTTTTTACAGTTTGGGGATGTTTTCTCAGAAAGGAATTGACATTTGATGAGGGGTAGGTTTACGCTTTCACAGCACAGCACAGTAAGGTAAACTGCGCCTTTTTGTCTTGCTCTAAAACAGAATACTATATTCGTGATGGATGACCGTCGGATTCTGACGGGGTAAGTATACCCTGTCAGGTTCGGCGGTTTTTTGTGTGTACATCATGGTCAGCGGCGGCCATAACAGCCGTGAAATAAGAAAAAAGGAGATAACAGCTTATGAAAACAAAGAAACGACTTTTGAGCATCCTGCTCAGCCTTGTGATGGTGCTGGGGCTGATGCCGGGGATGAGCCTGACGGTGTATGCTTCCGAGACGTGGGGCACAAATACGACTATTGATTCCACCAGAACAATCAACGGTGGTGTCACTGTCAATGACAACATCACGCTGACGATTAATAATGGCGTGACGCTGACTGTCAAAGAAGGCATTAGTGGCAATAATACTCTGACCGTCACGGGCGGAGGTAGGCTGATCGTCTATGGCAGCGACGGCAATGATGGTGGGGACGACGGCGACGGCGGCGACGGTGTATCTGGCAACGTAACTGTTAACAGTGGTTTAATAACAGTGACTGGGGGCTCAGGCCGCAGAGGCGGCGAAAGCGAGCAAGGCCACGGCGGCGACGGCGGCGACGGCGGCTGCGGTGTATCTGGCAACGTAACTGTTAACAGTGGTTCAATAACAGTGACTGGGGGCTCAGGCGGCTTCGGCGGCGACAGCATCGAAGCCGAAGACGGTAGCGACGGCAATGCAGGCCGGGCCGTCACGGGAACGATCTCTTACACCGTGACCTACAAGGTAGTGGGCGGCACATGGTCGAATGGCAGCTCGGCAGATAAGACAGAGACCGTTCAAGATGGATCGCAGCCTGCCAGCGTACCTACAGGCATGAAAGCATCTGAAGGATATACGGGCGGATCGTGGGATACAGACCCGGCTAATGCGACCATCAATGAAGCGAAGACATTCACTTATACCTTCACAGCGAAGCCGGCTGCAACGGTTACCAAAGCTCCAACAGCAAAGAGCCTGACTTATACCGGTTCTGCACAGGAACTTGTGACGGCGGGAGAAGCGTCTGGCGGCACAATGCAGTACACCATTGGCGATAATACAACCAAGGCCCCGACCGCTGGCTGGGACACATCCATCCCTACAGCCGCCAACGTGGGAACCTATTATGTATGGTACAAGGCAAAAGGTGATGGTGATCACATAGACAGTGCTCCCGGAGTTGTTTCAGTAACCATCAAAGAAAGCACGTCAGCTCATACCCATACTTTTAAGCTGGTTGAAGCAAAAGAGCCTACATGTACAGAAGATGGCTATGATGAACATTATGAGTGCCCTGAATGTGGTGCATGGTTCGAGGATAGAAGCGGACACCATCAGCTTAGTGTAACAGAAAAAGCTGAAATAACTAAAAAAGCCACAGGTCATAAATGGGACAGTGGTGTGGTAACAAAGGAAGCCACTTATGATGAGACCGGAATAAAGACATATACATGTTCAGTATGCGGTGAAACAAAGGAAGAGACCATACCAAAGAAGACCAGAAGCTATTCAAATGACAGCGACAATGACAGCAGCGACAGCGGAAGCAGCGGCGGTGGATCAAGAGGTAAGTCAGGAAGCTTCAGCACCCAGAGTCTGGATGTGAATGGAAATGCTTTTGGTGGTCCTTCAGCCGGACATCAGCCGGATTCAGGTATGCCTGTAAGTGACAGAGGCGGAAACTGGGGAAGCATGTCTAATAATTGGAGCTATACAAAGTCAGACGGAACACTTGCAAAAAATGAATGGCTGAATCTTGAATACAACGGACATACATACTGGTACTTTTTCGATGGCAACAGCACCATGCAGACCGACTGGTTAAATTACAACGGTGCGACCTATTACTTCGTTCCCGATATGGACGGATGGCGTGGAAGAATGGCAACAGGATGGCATCAGATAGGTGAAAAGTGGTACTACTTTGAACCAACAGCAGGTGCATATCAGGGCGTGATGTACCGTGGTGCTGTCACACCTGACGGACACATAGTAGGCGCAGACGGAGCATGGAACGGAGTAGGAACAACTCCTGAAAGTTCTGCACAGACAGGAACTACTGCAAACGGCACTTGAAAAGAAGATTTAGTCAGTAGCCGGTCAGCTTGGACTATTGGAGCATGACCGGTTACCATAAATCAGTGTAATAGAAAAGACTAAGTGTTTACGTTATAAAGAAAGGTCTATCCATATGAAGAAAAAATTATTGAAGGGAGTAGGAATTCTGGTCATGGCGGGATGCCTCATGACCACCATGGTAAAGAATGTCGGGGCCACTGAGAATCCGGCAAATGATGTGGTGAGTGAAGGAAATACTTCCGATTCAGGAGATAAAAATGATTCGTCAGACACAAATGACGGAGCAGGCGCAAAAAATGATGATGCCGGAAATACCGAAGGCGGTGGAAGCGGCAATAATGACTCGGGCAGCGGAAAGTCCGGTGATTCTGCAGACGGTGACAATGCTTCCGGAAATAACGAAGGCGGATCAGGCAACTCGGATGATGTAAGCGGAAACAGCCAGGACACAGCAGGCGGAAATGGTGCCGGTGGGGCAGGCGATTCATCAGGAAACAATGATGACACATCCGGTGATTCATCCGAAAACGATAAATCAGAGGATGAAAATGACGATACTTCCGGTGACAAGAAGGATACAGATTCCGAAAATGTAAATTCCGATTCAGATAAAGCAGATGCAGATTCAAACATAGAAGAAGGACAGGTATCTGATGAGTCTGAGAACCCGGTGGAAAAATCCGATGAAGATGAAGTTGTCGAAGGAGAAACCGAGGACAAAACAACAGAGGCAGAAGAAGTAAAGGAAAGCGAAACAGAACCGGAGGAGTCACTTCCCGAGGAGAGTCTGCCTGAAGAGACAAAGCCGGTGGAGACATTGCCTGAGACAACAGCTGCAGCTGCAAAGCAGAAGGTGAAGGAAAAAGAGTATCTCACCATGGAAGACATTGCAGGAACATGGACCATCGACGATATAACCACCTACAGCTTCAAGGCTGACGGCACAGGAGCGCTGATCCTTCCAAAGAACAGATACAGCTTCAAGTACACCCTTGAAGAAAATGAGATGAAGATCGACTTCGAAAACAAGAAGCTTAGAGACAGCACATTTAAGGTATCCATGATGGATGGAGTCCTTACCCTTCAGTGCACAGATGAGTACTTCGAAAACGAGTTCACTCTTGAAAAGATTGAGGACTAGATATCATAAATCTCGTAAAAATGGTGATAGCAGTTCAATGCTGTCACTATTTTTATTGGGAAAACATGAGAGCAGTGGAAAAAGCAAATGAAACATCGCTGGTGTAACCGCATATTTATATCGCGTAAAATATCTATTTTATGTGGTATAATGTAAATGTACATTATATTTCATTTGGAGGTCCCAAAATGGGTAAAGATTCCAGATACTATATGAATTCAAAGAAGGAAAAGCTCCTAAGTATTGAGGAAATAAAACGGCTGCTTCCAAAATGCATAGCATCATATTTAGATTCATGTGTATTGAAATATCAGATAAATACAGCAGTTGCATATGCCAAAGATGTGAAGTTATTCTTTGATTTTTTAAAAGCACGTAATCCAAGATGTAAATCTATAGAGATAAAGGAGATTCCTCTGGAAGTCCTAAGTGCATTAAATGCTGAAGACATAAATGAATTCCAAAAATTTATGGTAATGAATGAAGGTGGTTCCGGGCATATGGTCAGTAATCGTACTATGGCAAGGAAAATGGCCACCCTCCGTAATTTTTTTGGATATATGGCTGATAAGGGATTTATTCCTGAAGATCCTACAATCAAAGCGGATAAAAACCGAAAATATACAGAAAACGATATAAAACGACTGGATATTGATGAAGCTAAGAGGCTTATAACAGCTGTCGAAGAAACAAAACTGGCCACAAAACGTAGCGTTGCAAGATCCGGTAACACAGCCAAAAGAGATCTTGCTATTGTTATTCTGCTGTTGAACCTTAGTATCAGAGTTTCTGAATGTGCAGGACTTGATTTAAGTGATGTGAATTTCGAAGATAATACCATAAAGGTCGTAAGAAAAGGCGGAAAAGAAGCAATTCTCTACATGAATGAGAAAATACGTAACACTATGCGTGATTATATCAAGAACGAGCGTCCTTTGCTTGTGAACGGTGCTAAAGAGGAGGCGCTCTTCATATCTTTAAAGAAAAACAGACTTTCAGTAAGAAGCATTCAGGATATGCTTAAAAAATATGGGGATGGTGCCATGCTGACAGATCGTGTCCATCCGCATAAACTACGAAATCCAAACTTAAATAAAATCCAAACTTTCCGCCAACAAATGCGATTATATC
>NZ_MUHW01000033.1 GCF_002007235.1 Oribacterium sp. C9 | reverse complement strand
GCCGGTATAGCTCAGTTGGTAGAGCAACTGATTTGTAATCAGTAGGTCTTCGGTTCGAGTCCGAATCCCGGCTTAGAAAATAGGATTACAATCCTATTTTTTTTTATAATAATTTAAATTCTTATGAAAGTGCTTAAAAAAGCAACGAAAAATCAAAGCAAGCAACATTCTAAAATTATTTATTAGTTTTTATAAGACATCAATCATCAATAATAAACATCCCAAGTTATACAATCAGCAAGAACAGTCGATGATAAATCAGAGTAAATTATAAAAAAACTATAAAGATTTTACCGTTTGTCTGGAAATGTATGAATACTATTAATTTAACTGAAATATATATATTAAATGCCTTTGGAATTTTGCTGATAATGGGTAATGTTATCAACAGGTTCTTTAATTTAAGAAGAAATACAGAAGATAGATATTTATTCTGGATCACATTATGCATCATTACATCTTGCATAGTTGAATGCATTGTTTATACCTGCTTTGGCAGACCAGGATTTCTTTATAGGGCTACGATTTACATTGGCAACGTGTGGCTGTTCTTTTCGATTTTTCTTATCGGACCATTGTGGGTTTTGTTGCTTGAAAGACACAATCAGATCGATAGTTCCAAGCTTTTGCAATCGCTTCTCAACTATATATCTTTGCTGGGAGTAGCGGTTCTTATAATTAATTTCTTTAAACCTTTAGTATTCTATGTAGATGCAGAGAGTAATTATCATCGCGGACAATTCTTCTGGCTCTATATATTGTCGGCTTTGTTTTTCTTTTTTGCAGGTATCTCTGTTTACATTAAGAAACGTAAGATATCAATGATCCCTTTTTTTCCTGCATTTCAGATCTTCATTCCTGTTTTTATAGGGCTGCTTATAGAGATTACCATACCCGGAGTTTCTGTTGTATGGGCGGGATGTGCTGTAAGTGTAACACTTATGATCATGGCACTGCAGAACGAAAACATTTGCAGAGATAAGCTTACAGGTCTGTTTAATAGATATTATCTTGAAAGAATCAATGTGGAGTATGAAGATAAAGGTGTTCTTTGCTTCATGATGATCGATATCAACGGCTTTAAGCAGATAAATGATAAATTCGGACATTCAGAGGGTGACAGAGGTCTTCTGTTCGTATCGGATTGTGTGACCAGGTCTGTAGGAGACAAGGGCAGTGTTATAAGATATGCAGGAGATGAGTTTGTAGTTCTTCTGAATACAAAGGACTACCGTGAAGCAGACGAATGTATCGATCGTATCAACGAAAATCTTGCGGAAGTTAATCAGCAGCTAAAGAAAGATTATGCGCTTTCTTTGTCTATAGGATATGAGATCTTTGATATGAAGCTTATCAAGATGGAAGAGATCCTTGAAGTCATCGATAAGAAGATGTATCAGGAAAAGAAAAAGTATTACAGTTCTCATGACAGAAGAACAATTACGGAGTAAAGGAAAGTCCTTTACTCCGTTTTTTTATGCATAATTTGTAGTTCAGATAATGGTTTACGGTTCTATACACCGTAAAAGCTGACCCCCAAAAATGAGTTATGCTTCTCTAAATATGTGTGTTAAAAGGATGTGTTCTTTGGAAAATCATCATAGTAAAGAGCCATATGTACAGGCTTCGCTTCTATACCAAGCTCGCTTATGACCTTTTCAAAGATTTCGTCGATCTTATCCTGATCCATGGACTTGTCGGTATCGGTCATCTCCCATGGATATTCAGGCTGCCAGATGAGACAGTCATCGAAATTCTCTTCGCCCACGAGACCGAGAAAACCGGTAGTTCCGAGCTCAACATTTAAGGTGAGTCCTATGAGATATGGGAAATAATCCATACCATGGTCAAAGATGATCATATCGTAATCATCCGAGCCGACTTTGTTGGCCTGATAGAGGCAGCCAAGCATATCATCCAATTCTGTTTCAGGATACAGGCTTCTAATTATTTCCTTATGTTTTGCGATAAAGCTGATGGCGTTGCCGCAATTCATGTTCTTCAGGGCAATGCCATAGCCATATAGAATTCCTTTTCCAAATTCGCGTTTATTAATACCCATATCAAACCTCCCCGTTAATATATGAAGATAATAGATATCAAATCGATCCCGAGTCAAAATACAACGGGAACAGTCGGAAATGTTAATGTCTCCGATATATACGTACATCGCACAAACTATAGTAAATATAATATGTATATTCCTATTCTTAATTCCATAATAGCATAGCTTTAGGGTTTAAGGTATTAAATAATTGAACATTTTAACTGTAAAAAGCATTAATACAGATTGATGATTTGTGAAGAATATAAATAAAAGAGGAATATAGGATCGAGTGAAGCGAGTAAATCAGGTATTAAAAAATAAAAAAAATAAGTTAATATTTGAAATATTTAATACATATGGACAAATTGTAAATAACTTTTAATCATTAATATTGATTTATATATAACAATTATTAATTTATGTTATAAAATAATAATATAGGTCGATATACTTTTAAATAGAAAAATATGTATGAGTTATTTTTCGAAAATAAAAAATCTAGAAGAAAAGGGGGATAAATTTATGGTTATCGATGAGACGAAAATCTACAAGAGTAACGTAGACGGAAAACATGCGGCAGTGATAAATGAAGAAGATGAAATGATCACATTGATCACCGGAATGGCACATATCTTCACAGTGACGGCAAAAGAGCTGAAATCAGCATTTACACCTACTCACAATACGTTTTCACTGGAAAACATGGATTTATGGCAGTTACAGGTACTCGACAGATAAGACGGACACCGACGGGTGACCGTCTTTTTTTGCGTTATAGAAAAGGAGTATGAGGAAAATTATAGATGCATTAACATGACGGGTGACCGTCTTTTTTTGTGTTATAGAAAAGTGCAGGTTTTTCTATTTATGAAGTTTTTTGACCGGTCAGAGGATTTGCATTATAATGTTCAGAGTTTTCATTCAGTAAATCTACAGTAACATGATTTGAAGTGAGAGGTTTTTAATGACGAAAATAGTAATAACAGACGTTGATGGTACACTGGTCAAGGATGGAACGCTGGATATAAATCCTGAGTACTATGAGGTTATATCAAAGCTTATATACAAAGGAATCCACGTTGTCATATGCAGCGGGCGATCCTATTCCAGCGTATCAAAGCTTTTCATGCCGCTTGTGGGGAAGCTGTTTTTTATATGCGATGGCGGTTCAGTGATTAGAACACAGAATGAGATATTGAAATCCTATCCTATCGAAAAGGAGCTTTGGATGCAAATGTATCGGTCTGCAAAAAGTGTGAAGGAGCGTGACTGTTTTATCTCAACAGTAGGTTCATGCTATGCGGAGGATCCGAACAGCGAGATGTATCACTGGCTGGTCGATTCCTATAAATTCGATATGACAAAGATCGACAGCATCGATGATGTCAAGGAGGATGTAATCAAGCTTTCCGTATATCATACCAGTGATTGTGAGGAATCCTGCAGGGAGGATTTCATCCCGAGATGGAAGGATAAGGCAAAGCTTGCATCATCAGGTTCCACATGGGTCGACTGTGTAAGCAGAGAGGCCAACAAGGGCACGGCTCTTAAGTGGCTGCAGGACTATGTTGGTGTTTCAAAGGAAGAGACCTACGCTTTTGGCGACAATATAAATGATATGGAAATGCTTCAGAATGCTGGTCACAGCTTCGCAGTTGAGAATGCAAGAGAGGAACTGAAGGCTGTTGCAGACATTGTGATAAAACCATATTGGGAATATGGCGTACTTGAAGTGATGAAAACATTATTGTGATAAGGTATAATATGATATAAGTGTCATGATGTGTGGCAGATTCCGCAGGAATCTGCCATATAGCGCCAGCCCTTCGCGGTACGTGACAAGTTCCCGAAGGGGACTTGCCATATAGCGCCAGCCCACGCGAAGCGTATTCCAATGGGCTGGTGTTCCCAACGAAGCGAACTAAATGGGCTGACGTTCCCAACAGCGCATAGCGCGAAGCGGTCTGATGGAAACTTTTGACACTGATGTTTTTTCTGATGTTTATGGAAGGGGGTTACTATGATTAATGCTGTAGGCCGGGAGATTCCCGATGAAATATTAAAAAGATATGGCAAGGAAGGCTTCATGGGAGGCTGTTACAGAGATAATAAGCCGTATAAAAAGGCAAGTGTTTCTGCTCACGGTATGCTGGATCCAAACAGAAAAAAAGTTGTTTCATCTATAAAGGAAGCTCTGGAAAAGTGCGGAGCTCATGATGGCATGGTATTTTCCTTTCACCATCATTTCAGAGATGGAGATTACATTGTTAACATGGTCATGGAGGCAGCCGCTGAAATGGGACTCAAGGATCTGACGGTCTGCGCAAGTTCGCTTGGAGCGGCCCACAGAGTAGTGGCGGAGCTCATCGAAAAAGGCATTGTCACTGGCATCCAGACCTCAGGTATCAGAGATAAAATAGGTGAGGCGGTGTCCTACGGAAAACTCAAGACTCCCGCCATAATTCGTTCCCACGGCGGTCGAGTGAGGGCTATCGAGGAAGGGGATGTACATATCGATATAGCGTTTATCGGTGCGCCTACTGCTGATGAATACGGTAACCTTCGTGCCATCGGAGGTAAGAGCGATTGTGGTGTTCTTTCCTATTCAGTTGTTGACGCTAAGTATGCAGACTATACAGTAGCCATCACAGATACGCTGGTGCCATTTCCTAATTTTCCGCCATCCATTTCCATGACAGATGTGGATTTTGTGTGCGTAGTTGATGAGATCGGAAATCCTGACAAGATAGCAAGCAACGTCATCAGAATGACTCAGGACGTGAGAGAGCTTAAGATGGCGGAGGATTGTGCAAAGGTTATGGCTGCCACCCCGTATTTCCAGGACGGGTTCTCTTTCCAGACAGGCGGAGGCGGAGCTTCCCTCGCAGTTACGAGATTTCTTGAGCCACTGATGGCAGAAAGAAATATTAAAATGTCCTTTGCGATAGGCGGTATCACGAAGCCTATGTGCGAGCTGATGGAGAAGGGGTTCATCAGAACTATAGTTGATGCCCAGTGCTTTGATAAGACTGCGATCGAGTCCATAGCAAAGGACCCGAGACACTATGAGATCTCAACTTCGGAGTATGCTGACCCGCTTAACAAGGGAGCTTTCGTCAATAAGCTGGATTTTGTTATCCTTGGTGCTCTGGAGATAGATAAGGATTTTAATGTCAATGTCACCACGGGCTCAGATGGTGTGCTTCGCGGGGCACCGGGAGGGCACCCTGATACAGCCGCAGGAAGTAAATGTTCCATCATCGTTGCGCCTCTCATCAGGAGCCGTATTCCGACGGTTGTTGACAGAGTTGTCAATGTCACTACTCCGGGTGAAGCGGTTGACGTGCTGGTTACCGATTACGGAATAGCTGTGAATCCACACAGACAGGACCTTATAGAATACCTTACTAAGGCCGGGCTTCCAGTCGTCAGGATCCAGGAGCTTATAGACATAGCTGCTTCGATAGTAGGTAAGCCTGAACCTATAAATTTTGAAGATGAGATCGTCGGTATAATCGAGAGCAGAGACGGAACGATCATGGATGTGGTGAAACGCGTAAAGCCTCAGATGACCATACATGAGATAATTTAAAACATATAAGACGCAGAAGGCGGGCATCGAGTACAGGGGTACGAGATGCCCGCTTTGTCTGCTTATAAAATATACCGTTTTGAGCACACACAAACATTTGACCTCCTGAAGTTCATGTAATACTATCTTTATCATGAAAATAAGATTCAATTTACTGAATATAATAATATGTATCTTTTTGGTACTTGCTGTTTCTGCCTGCGGTCATAAATCTGAAGGGATTTTCGCCCCAACAAGATTTGATTGGTCAGGAGGTTCAGGAAGAGTAAGTATAAGCTGTGAAAAGGTCACGGTATCGGGTGGAGAGGCTGTAGCGGAGATAACATTTTCAAGTCCAAATTACGAATATGTAAGAGTGGAGGATGAGAAAATATTCGGAGATCATACAGATAAAACTTCTACTTTTTCTGTACCGGTCGAATTAGATACTGATATGGAGCTCGTCGGCTGTACCACTGCCATGTCAAAGCCCCATGAGATAAGCTATACCATATATATTTCTATAGATGATAAGTATAGCAGTGGTGAGGCGGATGAAGCTTCATCAGATCTTCGTGAGAAGGTGAAGGACAGCCGGATATCGGAAAATGCGAATGCGGATCTGACTGCTCCGGATATAGCCGGACTCAGTTACAAGTATTCCATGAAGCTCGATTACGCGAAGTGTTTCGCCGTCCACTACTACATAAATGAATCAGATATAAACGGAGTTTCCGGCAATACATATAGATTGATCTCTGTTCTTGACGGAAGAAAATACCTGATTGTGCCGGAAGGCTGTGCTGTTCCGGATGATCTCTCGAAGGAAATCACAGTTCTGAAGCAGCCCATCACTCATGTTTATCTAGCAGCCACAAGTGCCATGTCACTTTTCGATGTTCTCGATGAGACTTCTCTCATAAGGTATACAGGCACTGATATCTCCGGGTGGGATATAGAGGCGCCGAGGGAGGCGATAGAGTCCGGGAAGATGACATTTGCCGGAAAGTACAGTGCTCCTGACTATGAGATGCTAATAGATGGAGGCTGCGACCTCGCCATAGAGTCTACGATGATACTTCATTCTCCCGAGACGAAGGAACAGCTGGAAAAGGTGGGTATCCCGGTATTTATCGACTGGTCAAGCTACGAGAGCAGCGCCCTCGGAAGGACAGAATGGGTGAAGCTGTACGGTGCTCTGGCAGGTCATGAATCCGAGGCAGAGACATTTTTCAAAAACGAGGTGCTTCGTTCAGGAATAGCTGAGGGCTTCGAGAAGACCGGGAAGACAGTCGCCTTTTTCTATTTCAATTCCAGAGGTCTGGCAGTCATAAGAAATTCCGATGATTATATCCCCAAAATGATCCGTGACGGCGGTGGAGAGTATGTGTTTGACGGTCTTAAGGAAAGGGTAGATGGGATTTCCGCAGACATATCCATGGAAGAGTTCTACCAGGCGGCGGTGGATGCGGACTATATCATCTACAACGGAAATATCGACAGCACCGTCGAGACTGTAGAGGATCTGGTGGCCAAGAATGAACTTTTGTCAGGCTTCAAGGCGGTAAAAGATGCCAATGTCTACATGGTTGACGGAAAATTCTATCAGTCTACTGATACAGTTTCCGAGTTTGCGAGAGATGTTCACATCATGCTCTCGGGAGAGAGCGGAGAAATGAGATTCCTGAAAAAAATGAACTGAGGGAACAGATTTCAGATGAAGGAAAGAACGGCAATGAAAAAAAGAAGAGCTATACGATATGGAGTGGTCTTTTTCCTCCTTTCGGCTGCTTTTTTTATCCTCATGATCTTAAATATAAACACAGGAAATGTCGGCATACCTGTACCCAGGATTGTTGAGATCCTGTCCGGGGGGGATGAGGGCAGCAGCGCCTACAGCATCGTCCGCATGATACGTCTTCCGAGACTGCTCATGGCGGCGATTCTGGGAGGCGCCATTTCTGTATCCGGATTTCTGCTCCAGACCTTTTTCCGGAATCCCATCGCAGGTCCCTTTGTTCTGGGAATCTCATCAGGCGCGAAATTTGCTGTGGCTCTCAACATGATATTTCTTCTGAGAGTTTATCGCAGCGTCAGCTCGTGGAACATGATCGCGGCGGCATTTCTCGGTGCCCTCATAACCACAGGCTTCATACTTCTGGTGTCACGACGCATCAAGGATTCCGCAGGTCTTCTGGTGTCAGGAATCATGGTGGGTTATATCTGTTCAGCCGCCACAGATTTTCTGCTGACTTTTGCAGAGGATTCGGATATCGTAAATCTGAGGGGCTGGTCTCTGGGAAGTTTTTCGGGTATGTCATGGGACAATGTTTCTGTCGCGGCTTCTATCGTTACCCTCATCACAGTTTTATCCTTTCTTCTTTCAAAGCCCATAGATGCCCTTCAGCTTGGCGAGAACTATGCGAAAAGCATGGGAGTCAATGTTCGCTTTTTCAGGATCCTGCTTATATTACTGTCCAGCATACTTTCTGCGACGGTAACAGCCTTTGCGGGACCGATCTCGTTCGTCGGGATCGCTGTACCATTTCTGACGAAGAGTATGCTGAAGGTCTCTAAGGCCATGGTTGTGATACCTGCCACGTTTCTTTGCGGTGCCGTATTCTGTATGGGATGTGATCTCATAGCGAGGTGTGCATTTGCACCGGCAGAGCTGAATATAAGCACCGTGACCAGTATTTTCGGCGCACCCATAGTGATAGTTATGCTGATAAGAAGGAAAATGTGATAGAAAGAGCTTTTAAATGGAAAATATTCAGAAAAAGGAATTAATAAAACTGAATGATCTGTCGGTAGGCTATAGTGGGAAGGTGCTGATCGGAGATATAGAGCTATCGATCGCAGAAGGCGAGATAGTGACTCTCATCGGACCGAACGGAGCCGGGAAATCTACTATATTAAAGACGATCGCGAGACAGCTTCCTCCTATAAAAGGAGCTGTATACATAGATGGGAGGGAGCTTTCTAAGCTTTCCTATCGTGAGCTTTCGGAAACAGTCTCTATACTTTTGACTGAGCGTATCGATCCTGAGCTTATGACAGTGAGAGATGTGGTGGAGTCGGGAAGATACCCATACACAGGTCACATGGGAATGCTGCAAAAGCATGATGATGAGGTGGTGGAAGAAGCATTGGCACTCTGCAGGATAGAGGTGCTGGAAAACCGTTATTTCAGGGAGTTAAGTGACGGGCAGAAGCAGAGGGTGATGCTGGCGAGAACCATAGCGCAGGAGCCGAAGCTCATGGTGCTGGACGAGCCCACTTCCTATATGGATATACGATACAAGCTGGAGCTCCTGAGTCTCCTTAAGAAACTACGGGACCTGAGGAAAATGACCATCATTCTCTCGCTTCATGAATTTGAGCTTGCGAAGGTTATTTCGGACAGGATCATCTGCGTGAAGGACAGAGACATAATTAAAGTGGGAAGCCCGGGAGAGATACTCAACCGGAAGGTGCTTTGTGAGCTTTACGACATAAGCGAAGAGAATCTCAGGATACTTTTGCATTCCATGGAAAGCGTGGTATAATCTCCGATAAAAAGTTTTTTCTTGACTTTTTAAAAATGGGAGGGAAATTATGAAGAGAAGAAATCTGGCGGTTTTATGCGCAGCAGTTCTTGCATCATCAATTATAGCAGCCTGCGGAACTAATGATATCCCTGCGGCTTCAGCGCCTGCAGAGACTAAGGTCGAGAGTACTGAAGGCGCGGAAAAGGCTGAAAGTGCTGTAGAAAGTGAGGGGGCTGAAGAGAAAGGCGATCAGGAAGCCGCTGATCATGTGGCAGAACTTATAGATGCGATCTATGTTCAGGAGTGGAATGAGAACACAGACAAGCAGTGTGCGGATGCAAAGGCTGCCTGGGATGCCCTCACTGACGAGCAGAAGGAGCTGGTTTCCGGCGAAGATGCGGATCCTGACTATTTCGGAAGAGATACCGGAGATGCCTCAAAGGACGATCCTCTGAACGGAGATGAGATCGGTGAGAACGAGCTTCTGGTAGTAAGCTTCGGAACATCCTTCAACGACTCCCGTGCGGAAGATATCGGCGGCATCGAGAAGGCACTTGCGAAGGCATATCCTGACTGGTCAGTCAGAAGAGCTTTCACAGCTCAGATAATCATCAATCATGTTCAGGCCCGGGACGAAGAGAAGATCGATAACGTGGATCAGGCACTTCAGAGAGCCGTTGACAATGGCGTAAAGAATCTCGTGGTTCAGCCGACACATCTTATGCACGGTGCGGAGTACGACGAGATCACAGCCGCAGTAAAGTCATACGAAGACAAGTTCGAGAGCGTCGCTATCGCTGAGCCTCTTCTCGGTCAGGTAGGCGAGGACTCAAGTTCAGTGAACGAGGACAAAAAGGCTGTAGCGGAGGCTATCACAAAGGAAGCCTTAACAGCAGCAGGCTACAAGGATCTCAAGGCTTCACAGGATGACGGAACAGCTTTCGTATTTATGGGTCACGGCACATCACACGCAGCAAGCGTTACCTACGAGCAGATGCAGTCTCAGATGGAAGCTCTCGATCATGCCAATGTCTTTATCGGCACTGTTGAGGGTAAGCCTGAAAGTACATCCTGCGAGAATGTGATCGAGAAGATCAAAGCAGCAGGCTACAAGAAGGTGGTGCTTAGACCCCTTATGGTAGTTGCCGGTGACCATGCGAATAACGACATGGCAGGAGACGATGAGGATTCATGGAAGAGTCTTTTTCTTGCTTCAGGAGCATTTGATTCAGTTGACACTCAGATAGCAGGACTTGGTGGTATCCCGGCGGTTCAGGAGCTTTATGTTAGTCACAGTAAGGCTGCCATCGAGAGCCTTCAGGCAGCGACCGGAAAATCAGAGAAGAAAGAGGCTGCAAAGTCTCAGGAGGACGGAACCTACGACGCACTTTTCACAACAGACAGCAGCATGTTCCATGTAAACGAGGCTCATGACGGAAAGGGCGTTCTCACTGTAAAGGACGGAGAGATGAACATCCATGTTTCTCTGGTTTCCAAGAACATCACAAACCTTTATCTAGGAACAGCAGACAAGGCTGAAAAGGACAGTGCCAATGTTTTGCAGCCGACAACAGACAAGGTGACTTACTCTGACGGCAGCGAAGAAGAGGTGTTTGGCTTTGACATCCCTGTGGAGAAGCTGGATGAGGAGTTCGACCTCGCCATCCTCGGCAAAAAAGGAAAGTGGTATGATCATAAGGTGAAGGTAGTCATAGCATGATCACGATTATCATATATGCAGTAGTGATAGCATTGGCACTGGTATTCAGCTTACTGATAGGTATGCTTTATCATACAGTGTTAAACAAAACGGCATTCAACCCCTTTATTTCCGTGTGGATTTTTGGTATTCTACTTTTCTGTATTTTTTTATATTGGATGTAGATATTATCCTCAGAGAAAATTTGTCGAAGATATGATTAAGACACGATGTCTTTGCTTTTCTTGAGAGGAACTCAAAATCCGGGAGGGAAAATATGAATGTTATCAAAAAGAGAATAAGTGATCAGGATGATCACTATGTTTTATATATTTTTGATTCGGATGAAAAGAATTATTGTGCCTATATGGGAAAGGGAGATGAAGACCTGCTCATACTGCTGTACAAGTCATCCGATGAGAAGTTTCAGGTCATGGATGAGTTTATAGCATATATCGACGGCCGTATCATGGATGAGTCTATGGTCTCGACATATGACAGGCTGGCTGAGTCGGTGGTAAAGTGCACCAACGAGAAGCTCGAGGAATTCGACAAGAATCTGAGACAGCTCGACAAGGAGTGCAGTGATATCAAGGCGGATCTGGAAAAGCGTGCACAGAAGCTGAAGAGTGATCTGGCTAACAACATCGATGTAAAGAGCATCGAGGAGATAGATACCCAGTCACCTCTGGGAAGACATATCATAGACGCTTTACGCGAGAAGCTCGGTGCTATGCCGAATCTTCAGCCGACGCCGGCATTTTTGCCGCAGGGCAGGGCTTTTCAGATGAAAGCAAAAGTCGATAAGGACGGAAAGATTTCATTTACTCCGGATGATATAAACAACATGATGATGGAGATACTTTCCAACATCATAGTTGCAGAGGTTAAGAGTGGCAGGAAGCTGTCTGAGGCTATAAATGATGTGGACAACATCATCAATACAGTCTCAAAGAATGCAGCAGAGCTGACCATCAGATTCAGATCGTGATAAAGTATTTAAGCAGAGGTGTGCCGCAAGGGCATGCCTCTTTTTATATCGCCTTCAATATTTGTGACCATACATCCGACGATACAAATTAAGATACGTATAAAGATACGTATAAAGATACATATAAAGATACATATAAAGATACATATAAAGATACATATAAAGAATAATATATCGATTTATAAAGCATGGTTTAGATATATAAAATAAAAATTAATTCTATATTTGATTGATTGACGGAAAATATTTCGGGTGATAGTATGATGATACAAGAAGATTTGAGATACTTTTTGAATATTTAATCCGTTTAAATCTGATTTAAATTGTTATGTATTGTTTTAGAGTATCGTATCTTCTTTAGTACATAAAATATATAGAATGTGAGGTTATTTATGAGAAGACCACACGAGAGGTAAGGGCTTCAGTATCTAAAGTACAAGGATACTGAAGCCTCTTACTTTGTCGTTACACTGCCGGAGTGATTTTCGATGATATGGTGGCGTGATGGAGGCATTTATTATGGAGTCAATCATTATGATATAAAAAAACCGCTGACACCTTTCGGTACCAGCGGTTTTATCTTTCGGAAATATCTATCAAGCCTTAGCAGCGATAGCGCCTGTAGGACAAGCCTCCTCACAAGCTCCACAATCAATGCATGTTGACTCGTCAACTACATACTTTGAATCTCCAGCTGAAATAGCCTCTACTGGACATACAGAAGCACATGATCCGCAGCTAACGCACTCGTCATTGATAAAATGTGACATGGTGTTTCCTCCTTGAAATAATATAATAAAAAAACTTAGTGTTCGATGAAGTGTTCAAGTTCACCTATAAGGATATATTAGTATAGTTTGAAATAAAGTACAATAAAATAATTTTCGCATATTGTATTTTTTTGAAAAATCCATTTAGTCATAACTAACTAAAGACATGCCTTAGCATACCGATATTCCCGGCAAGATCAGGTAAGGTCTCTCGATAAACTGGATGAATAAGAGCTCGTAAATCTCATCTCCTTTTTCGGAGTTTTTGGAGTATACTATTTCGGAAAGACGAAACAGATAGAAGTGGCTCAGTTTGCTGACTTTCTGGCGAAGAACGGTTTCTTTGCGGAGCTTGTAAGCAGGCAGCAGGTAGGTTAGGGAGCCGGGGAATTCTGTATCAGACAAGGAAACAAGACGTATCATGACAGAAAAGAAAAAGTTATCATTTGGAACCATCCTTTTTTATATCATTCCGATTGCGGCGATCTCAGCCGCAATTTTTTTCGGCTATTTATTTCTGAGGGAATATATGGAGTACAAGAGGGCTCTGGATGAATATGCGGAAATAAGCGAATCCTATATAAAGGAGCATTCCGGGAACGGAGACGACAAGAAGTATCCTGATGGAAACGAAAATGAATCGTGTGTCATAGTAGGAGATGCAGACTCCCGTCTAAACTATTTCCCGGAGCTTGATATAGATTTTTCGGGCCTTAAGAAAGTTAACCCGGATCTCGCCTGCGTTCTCTACATTCCGTCTCTGGAAATCAAATATCCGGTGGTGTATTCAAAGGATAATGAAGACTACCTCCACAGGACCTTCGAAGGCAGCAACAATTCCTCCGGCAGCATATTTTATGACTGCCTCTGTGAAAAAAATTTCAAGGGATACAATACCTTTTTGTACGGGCACAACATGAAGAACGGCAGCATGTTCGGAAAACTGAAAAAGCTGCAGGATAAGGAGCTGTCCCCGGAGGATAGGTTCTTTTACATTTATACTGACAATGAGGTGAGAAAATACGAGATCTTTTCATATTATCAGACCACGGCAGGGAGCGATGTATATACCATTGTTTCTGATGATAATGCTTATGACGCTTTTGTAAGAAGCTGTCTCAACAGCTCATATTCCCACGGCGGTAGGGAGGATATAGATTTTACACATAGACCTTCCGTAGTGACATTGTCCACCTGTACCGGGCCGGCAGGAGGCGATGACAGGTTCGTGGTTCACGGCGCATTGATTAAAATAAAATAAAATTTTCTTATAACCTTAAAAAAAACAATATAATTCAAAGTTGCAATTGCAAAAATAACCAAAATTGTAATATCATTTAACTATAACTTTAATGATGTTAGAGCTATCATCATTTCATGGGTTTTGTTTGTTTTATGCAAAAAGGATAAAGTGGGCTTCCTTTTTTATACCGTGAAGGCTTCGGAACAGAGTAGATGGTTCTGAGGGGTATATGAGACAAACAGAACGGGTTGTATAGAATGAAGAGGGGTTAAAAATGAATAGTGAAACTTTTATCGTTAACGTCAAGTGCCGCGAGAATTCTACATGGCAGGGGAAGGTGACCTGGGCTCAGAAGTCTAAAACCAAGTATTTCAGATCAGCTCTTGAGCTTATGAAGATGCTGGATGGTGCCATGGATCATGCCGATTCACCGGATGATATCTTTGAGGATGATATGGAGAAAAGCCAGTTAGGCTGAGAAATCCGGATGATGGTACAGGTATTGTTCGGTCCGAAGGAAAACCTGAGGGCCTTTTATCTGTGTCATAGAAAGAAGGGGATGGAATTTTATGGGGAAGCTGTTCGGTATTGATCTTGTCTGTGTAGCGATAGATGATAAAACTGAGGAGGATTTCAAGGGGAGTATCTTCACTCAATATTCGGAGTCTGCTGTTAAATTTGATTCCAGTAAGGATATGCTAAATAAGCTTGATGAAATATATGATGATTGGGGGTTCCCGGAGGCTTCGGATAAAGCTCGCAGTTTTATAGCCCGTCGTCCGGCAGGCAATCAGAGATCTATGCCTATGGATCCGAAGAAGCGACTCGTTAACATGGCAAAGGAGCGTAAACCCAGAGATATCAGTGGCGAAAAGGGTAAGAAGGCTTCTTTTTATGTGCTTACTGAGATGAGACAGCATGCCAGCTGGCAGGGTAGAGCTATCTGGATCGAAAAGGATAAGGAGATAGAGTTTAAGAGCGCTTTGGAGTTACTGTTCTTTATTGATGATGCGTTAAACACAGTCTGAAGGCTGCGATGATGACCATTACTATGAGATTAACTAATTCTTAAGAATTTCTGTCAAAAATTTTCGCGTCAGGGGTTGTTAAAAAATTAATTTTCGTGTATCATTGCAGTATTCCAAATTAAGCTAGATTTGTAGGAAGCCGGGCGCAAAGTCCGGCTCTTTCTTTATATATAAAATATAAATAAAAAATTTATAAATTCTCTAAAACGTACGACTATATATATGAATTGATATTCCCTATTAATTTTAAACAACATTTAATGAAAGCAGTGGATAAATGAGAACAAAAAGACTTGGAGATATGCTGGTAGAGCTTAACCTGCTCACAGAGGAGCAGCTTGCAGAGGCTCTGGTCATACAGAAACAGGAACGTGAAAGACTGGGAACCACACTTGTGGATCATGGATATATCACTGAGGCGCAGATGGTCGACGCTCTCCGAATGCAGCTGGGCATAGACTACATAGATCTGACAAAAACAGATATAGCGCCTGAGATGTCGCAGTACATACCTAAAAAGCTTGCAAAGCAAAACAGGATGGTTCCGGTTTCCATGTCGAAGGACAGTCTGTTCCTCGCCATGGCTGATCCTACGAATTTCATGGCAATCGAGGATGCCAAAAAAGCAAGTAAGAAAAACATCATCCCTATGATCGCAGCTGGTAATGCTGTCGACCATGCCATCAACACTCTGTATGGCAATGAAGGCGCCGCTCAGGCTATGGCTCAGATGAGAGCTGAAGCAGGCATCACGGATGATGAGGTGAGAACCGCCAATGATTCTATCGACGCAGGTGAGGAGTCTGCTCCTACTATACGTCTCGTAAATTCCATCATCGAAAGAGCATTTATCGAAAATGCTTCCGACATCCATTGGGAGCCTACGGATGGAGATCTGGTCATCCGAATGAGAATCGACGGACGTCTCCACAGGATACTGACCATACCTCGTAACCTCATGGAGCCTGTCATTTCCAGAATCAAGATCATGAGCCACATGGATATCATCGAAAGACGTGTTCCTCAGGACGGTCGTGCGAAGGTGCGCGTGAAAGGACAGGATGTGGATCTCCGTGTGTCCACACTGCCATCTATATATGGAGAGAACATCGTTATCCGTATCCTGAAGAGGGACGGCTCGAGACTGAACAGAAGAGGAATCGGTATCCCGGAGTCAGAGGATGCGAAGATCTCGAAGCTCCTTCATCTCACCAGCGGAGTTATAATGATCGTAGGTCCTACAGGTTCAGGTAAGTCATCAACCATGTACGCCCTCATCAACGAGCTCCTTTCGGAGACGACGAACCTCATAACACTTGAAGATCCTGTGGAGTACAACATTAACGGTGCCATACAGGTACAGATAAACGAAAAGGTGGGGCTCACCTTCGCTTCAGGACTTCGTTCCATACTCCGTCAGGACCCGGATATCATCTGTGTCGGAGAGATTCGTGACAGTGAGACTGCAGAGATCGCCATGAGAGCAGCCATCACCGGACATCTGGTTATCACGACCATCCATACAGAGGACGCAGTCAGTGCTATTGACCGTCTGAAGGATATGGGAGTGGCACCTTATCTTATCGCCGCAGGTCTCAGGGGAATCATTTCCCAGCGACTCCTCCGCCGAATCTGCGTAAACTGTAAGGAAGAGGAGGAGATGTCTCCTACAAAGATCAGGATGGCAGGACTCAAGGAAAAGGAAGGTCGCAAATACTTCCATGGCCGCGGCTGTGACATGTGCTTCAACTCCGGCTACAGAGGACGTATCGGTGATTTCGAGGTTCTCGTGATGAACGATGCGCTTCGACAGTGCATAACAAACGGCGGAGACAAGCAGGAGTTCCAGCGTCTCGCGAAGGAGACCGGCTACGTCACCATGCTTGAAAACGCTGACCGTCTGGTAGAGGAAGGCATCACTACGGTGGATGAGGTCATGAGGACGGTTACGGAGCTGGATGATTATTAAAGATGACTAGAAATACGATCAAAATTTTAGCCCTTATGACCATGCTGCTGGATCATTTCGCACTGATCATCCTGAAGCCAGGGATAGAAGGTGAGGCACAGATACTTGAAAGACTGAAGCTTTCACCTTACATAGCAGACATATTCAGCAGGATCTTTTTCAGCGTCGGAAGCATGGCGGGAGCCGTGATGATATATTTCGTCATAGAAGGCTACCATTATACAAGGGACAGGAAAAAATACCTTCTCCGTATGCTTCTCTTCGGAGTGGTCTCCCAGATTCCATTTCTGATGCTCGGTATCAGGTATCTGAACATGCTCATAACCCTAGCTCTCTGCATGCTGACTGTACATGTACACTATCGTGTGATGGACAAGGGCAGACGTGGGATGCTTTATATCCTTCTTATGGCTGCGAACCTTCATACAGACTGGAATATAAGGGCGGTGCCCTTTACGCTGATCCTCATGAGCGCTTTCCATGCGGAGCCGAGACCGAGATGCGTTAGCATAGACAAAAAAGAGCTTAGGTTAGGGTGGCTCCGGTGCATACTTATATACATGGCAGTGGATTTTTTCTCGGGAGAGGATCTCGCCAATGTTTTGACCGGATGCATAGGAGTCGTTCTCGCGGCATTGCTCACCACTTGCTGTTACAGTGGGAGACCGGGAAGAGCCGGTAAGCTCATGAAGTACGGATTCTACGTATTTTATCCGCTGCATCTCATGGCGCTGATACTGATGAGGAGGGCGCTCGGCTGCTGATATGCAGATAATTTTTAATCGTTTTTTGGTTGTAAAAGGGTTAATTAACTTTGATAAAGGAAAAGATGAAAAAATAATTGTGTCAATGATTGGAGAAGAGAAATGATTCGAATTCAGGATATCGTTTCACTGGCTGCAAAAAGAAAAGCTTCGGATATACATCTGATAGCGGGACTACGTATCAAGTGCCGTATAGACGGAAAGATAGTGGATCTCGCGGAAAATGTACTCACCAAAGAAGACTGTGAAGGACTCGCCAGAGAGATGGCGGGAGATTACTTCGACAGGATAAAGGATATAGGAGAGCTGGACTGCGGAGGATATATCGCAGATGAGAGAGTCCGTATAAACCTGTTCCGGCAGCAGGGAGCCATATCAGCCGCCATCAGAATACTTTCTGACAAGATACCGGAGCTCGATGATCTGGGACTTCCTCAGGTAGTAAATACATTTCCGAGCTTTCAGAAGGGAATAATCCTCGTAACAGGAGAGACAGGTTCTGGAAAATCAACCACACTTGCCGCCATTCTCGATAAGATAAATCACACCAGAAATGATCACATCATCACTCTCGAAGATCCGGTAGAGTATGTATATAAGCCGGATAAATGTATCATCAATCAGCGTGAGATAGGAAAGGATACTGAAAGCTATCAGAACGGACTGAAGGCTATACTCAGAGAGGATCCCGACGTAATACTCATCGGTGAAATGAGAGATCTGGAGACTATAGAGACTGCACTTACAGCGGCTGAAACAGGACATCTGGTCTTTGCCACACTTCATACAAACGGAGCTGTCAGCTCCATCGACAGAATAGTAAGTGTATTTCCGGATTCCAAGCAGCAACAGATAAGGTTGCAGCTGTCAGGATCCCTGAGGGCTGTTCTTTCCCAGCAGCTCCTTCCGAAATCAGGAGGGAAGGGCAGAGTTGCTGCAGCGGAGGTCATGGTCATGACCACAGCACTTCAAAATCTCATAAGAGAAGGAAAGACCCACCAGATGCACAGCTTCATGCTGAGCTCCATGGAACAGGGCTCCATCACCATGGATAACTGCCTGATAAAGCTTTCCAATGATGGAAAGATAACAACAGAAACTGCAATTGAAGCCGCTGTGGATCGGGAATATGTAAAGAAAAAGCTGACCGGATAAGAAATATAAGAAAAATTTTTTCAAATAAATATGGAGCGATGGATTTGTAAACATTAAATAGTGTATAAAACTTTTTTGTTTTAATGTTTTTTTGAATTTATAAATTAATTTTTTTCGAAAATATTAGAAAAATTACAGATTTTCAAGATAAAAAATGTTTTTTGCGATATAATACTATTAAATATTTAAATTTTCATATTTAAAATGACGAGAGCAAAAAGCTAAAGAATGAGTTAAATTAAGTCGATATATAAAGTAGAAGAGATAAAAAATAATTTCTCTTATAATTTGTTATTTTTTAAGAATCATTGGTTTAGTTTTTGAAATCAGTTGTTGAAAGGATGAAAATTGGAACGAGGTGACGTTGTTTGACGACATATTCATATAAAGCTTTAACTGCAGAAGGTTTAGAGACCAGGGGAGTGGTTCAGGCCCCGGATGAATACTCTGCAGTGAGACAGATAAAGCAAAAATGTCCTATAGTAACGAGTCTCACACCGGTTAGTTCGGATTTTTCGAAGGTAAAACAGTTTCTCAGCAAGGATCTGGGAAGTCCCAGGATAAAGCTCAGACCACTGGCTCTGATGTGTTCACAGTTTGCTATAACACTTCAGTCCGGGATGCCTATCGGAAGAGCCATCGACATGATTTCAAAGCAGACTGAAGATAAAAAGCTCAGAAAGATACTTTTGGCAGCTACGGAAGATGTGCTGGGGGGCTCAAGTCTGGCCGCTGCATTTGAAAAGTATGAAGAGTCTTTTCCTCTTACGTTTCTGGAGACTATCCGGGCGGGTGAGGTTTCGGGAACATTGGAAAACTCTTTCGACAGGATGCATAAGTACTATGAAAGGACCGCGAAGAACAGCGAAAAGATAAGAAGCGCGCTGACCTATCCTATCTTCGTTGTCTGCGTGGCGTTCGTAGTTCTCGTCATCATCATGGTGAAGGTCATACCGACTATTTCAGAGGTTTTCGACAGTTTGGGAGGGGAGCTTCCACTTATGACGAAAATGATGATAGGTATGGCGGGGTTCATGAAGGACTGGTGGATGTTGTTTGCGATCATTATCATCGCAGCCATCATCTGTTGGAAGTTCTACACCAAGACTGAAAAAGGACTGGTGACTGAGGCTAAGCTTCAGCTGAACATGCCGGTTATCGGCAGAATCAATGTCATGAACGGTTCATCTCAGTTTGCCAATACCATGGCGACCATGCTGGGAGCGGGTCTTACAGTAAACAGTGCCGTATCTGTTACTTCGAAGATTCTGGACAATTATCTTTTGCAGATGGATGTAAAAAAGATGATAGGAAAGATCGAGGAAGGAAAGCAGCTCGGAGAGTGTATTAAAGACTGCAGCTATTTCCCGGATTCACTGAAGGATATGTGTTCCGTAGGTGAGGAGACCGGTGAGCTGGATAAGACACTGGAGACTATCGGTGACTACTTCGCAGGTGAGACCGAGAGACTTATCCATCAGGCGATCACGATGCTGGAGCCTACGCTCCTCGTCATCATGGCGATATTCGCAGGTTTTCTGGTTATTTCAGTATATCTGCCCATGTTCACCATGTACGATCTTTTTTAGGGGACGGAAGGGAACAGAACCTAAAACTTTATTTTCAAGAGATACTGCAAGGCAGTTCTTAAATAAAAAACCATATAACAGGATAACAGGAGGGTTATAATTATGTTAAAGAAGTTAAACAAGAAAGGTTTCACACTTGCTGAGTTACTTATCGTAGTAGCTATCATTGGTGTACTCGTAGCGATCTCAATTCCTATCTTCACACAGCAGCTTAAGAAGGCACATCTTGCTACAAACCAGGCAAATGCAAGAGCAGCTTATGCAGCAACTGTTGCAAAGATGCTTGAGGAGGAGAAGACATCAGGTAGATATGTGTATACAGTTGCTACTGCTAAGTTGGGAGCATATGCAGATTCTACAGGCGACGGTGATGCGGCTGTTTCACCTAATGATTGGAGCTATGATACAGGTTCTACAGCTACATATAAAGTAGCGAAGTTAGGTACAGATACTGCAACTGCATGGACTATAGATATAGATGCAACTGGAAATATTAAGTATACACCGACATGGCCTTGAGCAACACCTTAACAATAAGCTAGTGTCGATTTTGAAAAAGTAAAATTCTTGATTAGACTTGATTAGAGTATAATTTGTAGTTGATTGGGGAGTTGGGCGGTTGGTTCGACTCCCCTGTTTTTATGGTATGATGAGTGAGCAATAGTGATGTGGGGTGAAAACCATGAAGTATTATAGGCATTTTAATAAAAAGGGTTTTACTTTGATTGAGTTGCTTATTATTGTTGTTATTGTAGGAATTCTTGTTGCAGTTTCTGTGCCGTATTTTGCACATGAACTTGAAAAGACAAGAGAAACAGCGGATATACATACTATGCGTGCAGCAGCGGCTCTTGGGCAGCAGTTCTATTATGAAGGGGTTGTAGATAAAAAATCAGCGGAGAAAGCGGGGATGCAATGGTATGATGCGGCAACGAAGGATAAGAGTAATGCTTTTGCAATATATATACCGGATAAAGGCATCTTTTCTAAAAAAATATATGACGATACTATTGACGATGGCTTAAAAGCCTATGGTAAAGGCAGCAACCTTGATGGAGGGATAGACCTAATAGGTGAGGATGGCAAGTGGATTTATGACCCAACAATAGACTACAGAAAGGGAGTGTGCCAAGTATCAATTTTTCCAAACGGGGATAGGAAACGAGTAGAAGTGGCGTGGAAAGAATTGAAAAAAGGTAAGATCCGACCTTTTATTGGTAATAATACAAATGGCAAAGGGGGCCATTATAATGAGGATACATATCCTCGGTTGATTATTTATATTAATTGATATAGTAATAGACCGAAAAGATAGATTGGAGTATAGAGATAATTAGCATGAGTCTTAATAATCGTTATTTTACAATTAAAAATAATTATCATTACATCATTTTTCTTATAAATCATAAAAAGTGGTCGATTATTAATTAAATTTGTATAGATATTTTTATCTATAAGAGGAGTATAGAGAAGAGGGGATTGGCCATGAAAAATAGATTAAAAAAAGGATTTACTCTGCTTGAGTTATTGATAGTAATGGCTATAGTTGGTGTGCTTGTAGCTATTTCGATTCCTTATTTTAATGCTGAACTTGAAAAAACTAGGGAAACACATGATTTGGCTATAATGCGGCAAGCCGCTTATGCAGCTATAGATCTGTATTATCAGGGGATCTATGATGAAACAAGCGCTGGAAAAGCAGGAATGAGTTGGAATACCGGTGGAGGAAAAAATGGTACTAATGCATTTGGTGCTTATGATCCTAAAACCGGGAAGTTTTATAAGACAAGGGATTTGCTTCCTGAAACATCAAAGAAATATGGAAAAGGAACTAAAATTGATGCCGGAACTACATATGCAAGTGAAAATGCAAATGGAGCATACGCTCCTAAGGAAGATTATACTAATGCAGTTGTCTTAGTTTCCATTTACCCATTAGCAACTCAGCCGCATGTAGATGTATACTGGAAGAATAATGTAGGTCCTGATAAGAATAATTATGTCGGTGGAAAATCCGAAGTAAATGTCCCGAAATATAGCATGAGAGTTAATATTAATTAACTCAGAATACTACTATGTATTTAAGTATAATGTGAAGTTGTCAACCTACTGACGATAAAAAATATACGGGAGAAGCTGTGCTGGCTTCTCCCGTATTATAATTAGCTCGTAAATTAAGATAAGATATCTACGTATTTAATATCTAGAGAAACTACTTCTCCGCTTTCGCCTGTAAAATTGTTTTTTGTTTCGGTCATACCTTCAAATGTACCATAAACAGTGATTACATCACTTTCCAAAATTTTAATGTAACTTGAATCATCTTCATTTCGGTTATCCATAAGCCATACAGACGTTTTAAAATCTGTTGACCAACCCATCGCATCCGAATAGTTATTTGCCCATCCACGGTTAATAACGTCCTGAGCTTTCACAAAATCGTATGCTACAGTGACAAAATACTTTTGATAACCGCTAAAGAATCCGGCTTCTCGAGAGCTGATTACATAACATGTAAACTCGAAGTTTTGCCCTATGTATTTTGAGGGTTCTCTGGCTACTGATTTATAAACATCATTTAAGTTAAGACAAGAGTACATAAACTCTTCTTTTGTCATTCTTGGAGCTTCTGTAGTTTGTACCTCAGTTGTCTGAACTTCAGTCTGAGCTTCAGTGGTTGGAGTTACAGTCGTCGGAGTATCAGTTATTTTTTCTGCAGCAGCATTTGAATGTGAACTTTTGTTTGATCTGCTACTATTCATCATTGAAGCACATGATGAAAAAAGCATTATGGAACCTATTATTATTGCAGCAATTGAAAGACCATGTTTGAAATGTTTCTGCTTGTCTGTTATTAAATCAATTATTGCAAGTATTATACCAATAAGTGCTAATGGCCCCAAAAAAGATAAAACAAAACCGAATATTCCCATTAATGAACTTTTTTTCTTTAATGGTGGTTTGTAACCCATTTGATTATTGAATGATGAATTATTGATGTTCATATTACGTGAAGATAGGGGTGTACCGCAATTGGAACAAAAATTTCCGTTAACCTCATTACCACACTTTGGACATTTCATTTTTACCTCCAGTTACATAATTGTATTTATTTCCATCTAGTCGACAAAATGCAACTAAATATAAGCTGTTATCAAAGTACACACATTACCGTTGAATGATAATTGTTTGCAAACAGAAAAAAGACAAGCGAAGCGTTAAGAATCAACGGTTCTCTTTTAGCTTTTTTTGTTTTTTCAAAGGAAAACTTAAACAGCTAGTGACGTTAGCAACTATGAGGGGGTTAATTAGTATTAATTAAATTGAATGAGAAATAGGTGAGATTTCAGATATATGTACATATGCTATAGCTATGGAGAAGAAGGTAACTGACATTGGCATAGAAATCGAATAAGGGCTCTGGTAGGAGGGATGCTTTTGTCGGGCAGTACGCCTCAGGACATGTCATCTTTTTGTGGGCTTCCATTGGACTATGTTTTGGAGATTCAGAGCGAACTGTCAGTTAAGAAATGATTGATTAAAGTATGAAATGGCGGAGCTCTGTGGCTTAGGAAGCTTTAAAGTTTAGTAGGGTTTCTCATAGTTATGGTAAGGATCGTTTCATTGGCTTATGCTGGTGGAGCGGTCTTTTTATTTTGCCAAACAATTGTTTTTATAAACATTGACATAATCTATACCGGCACCTATAATAATGGCAGAACATATGTTTCTACATACTTTTTTAATTAATTGCAATTGGTGTGGTTGGTATATAATTAAGGCGAGAAGTTCATGTCTTACTCGCTTTTTGTAGGAGCGGATATGGAACGTTTATCACAACTTGGGAAAGCAATTGTTGCGACTGATCAGGATAAGATACGGCTCGATCAGACCGTGAAGAACATACTGGCGTATAAGCCTTTACTGGCGAGGATTTTTAAAGAGGTGGTGTCTGAGTGCCGCGAAATGAGTTATGATGAAATCGAAGCGTGCATCGAGGGAGAAGTCCTGATAGGAAAGGTTTATGTCGATAGTGGGCTTACAAACGTGGGCGAACGTATTACCGGGCTAAGTACTGAGGCTTATCTGAATGAAGAGGGACTTGATAGATTTGATATCAGGACGTATCTTAGACTGCCCGGGCATCGGGATGAGGAATATATAAAGCTCATCATAAACTTAGAAGCTCAGAATGATGACAAACCGGGATATGATATTCCTCTCAGGGCGCTGTTTTATTGCTGCCGTATGATATCGGCACAGCAGGGTGTTGAGTTTACAACGGCCAGTGATGATCCGGTGAAGTACGGGAATAT
>NZ_MUHW01000032.1 GCF_002007235.1 Oribacterium sp. C9 | reverse complement strand
TCCATTTTTAGGGTTCCCTTCTTCTTAAAGTGTCCACTTTATAGGGTATATTTTAGGGTATATTTTATTTACAACCTTCTTTTCTTCCTTCTTTGCGCCCTTCCTTGAGGCCTTCTTCACGCCCCTCTTCTTTGATACCGTTTACAAATGTTTTTTCATCATATTCCGTTAGACACATGTCTATTACCTCCGCCCTATGAGCAATCAGGAACTCCTTCAGTATTCCGTCCTCAATACATGAAACAACTGCAGAATCTACAGCCTTCTCTATATCTTCTGAGCATTTTAGTTTTTCGCGTATCCGTTCGATCAGCGTCATATATCCGTCCAGTACTTTACATTGAAATCTTAGCTCATCATTTTTTCTTTATTAAGGTTACACAATGTTGCTGTCCATTCAAAAGCTCCCGTCTTATCCGGTTTTATAAACGAATCAGATAACCTCAACTGCTTTATTGAACCATATCCTCTGTCCTATTATTTTAGTATAGCATCAAAAATAACAGTATTTATTAAATTTTTCGTCAACACACACTCATTTACAAGTTTTTCATAAATATCCTGTTGGATAGATTCAACTGAATCTTCAAGAACTTTCATAACAGACTCATAATATTTTATCATTAGAAACCTCCTGACACGAAGACCATTTTCTAATTCACAAAACCTTATCTAAATAAATGTAAAATCAGACGCATTTGTATACGAAAAAGGGAGTAATGTCTCAAACACTTGACCTTACTCCCTGCATTAATTAAGTAGGGTTCCCTATATTTCGAGACCACGTGAATCTTGCTCTATCTCTATATACTGTTCTTATGGTCGAAATTCATATTATATGAACCGGGGACTCACGTATTTAAAAAATTTTTATCACAATAAACCACTTTATATTTATCTCTGTTCTTTTCAAAAAAATATGAAATCAGTCTCTCTGAGATAAAACCCGGATAACGATTCTGATAATTATCCTCCTCTACACCGCCTGTATCTGCAACGTAAAATAAAACCGGAAACATCCACTTGCACAAATCATTAAACACTTCTCTTCTTGCTATCAGCATATTACATGGAGTAAATAAAGCAGTAGTTTTAAAGTAATTATTAACTACATCATATTCTTCCTTATGATTCACTTTAAAAAAGGTAAGCATATCATCCCAATGTTTTTCTATATGTCTGCTTCTATAATCCCCTTCTAAGCATGGATGAACATAAAGCGGAACCGGAAGAATCACGTCTATATTATTTGCATCCATTATTTCCACCCATTTTTCCGGAAGTATAAAATGCCTTCGATAATGAACTAATCCAACGATATCCTCTGTTGCATGTTTCCATATCCAATACAATGCTGTCAATTCACAAAACTGTTTATTTCTGTCAGAGATGTTATCTCCCTCACAATCAAAAAAATCCGCATTGATTTTTCGATCTGCTAAACTTGTTCCTACCTGAATGATCTTTTCTTCAGGCAAAAATGCGTAGTTCTCTTTTAGTGCTTTATCAATTACTGAATTTGCAACATAAATTGTTGCATCAGAATTAAAAGATGTTTTTCCCGATTGATAATCACTGATCTTTTCAAATTTACGGCCAACTGACTTGAAATACATCTCAATATACTTATTTCTTAATTCTATATCAAGCCAGACATCAACAGGTATGATATGCTGCATACCACATTTTAACAATGTTTCTGTTATGCCTTTATGATTGATACCACGCATCCCTAAGTAAACTGTACAGGTTGTATCTAACTTTGAATTATCATCGATTTTCATGACCGGTACACCATCAATATCGGAAGGGTTATCCTCGTCATTGTTATATAGATACGCAATTATCTTTACTGAGGGATCCAGATATGTCAGATAATGTCCCGCTGTGATACCACGAGAATGGGCACCTGCTATGTAAATATTAGACATTTTATTCCTTCCTCCTGGTAATCTTATTCTTTTCTTGTTCTTTGGATATTTTTATATAAACTGTAAAGCCAGAATCGCGTCTTAGAAAAACATGTATTTTACTCCATCTAGATCAGCTCTTCATATCTTCAATAAGTCTCTCATACATTTCCTTTAATCCAACTTTAGCTTCCCATCCTAGATTTTTGATTTTCTCCGTGTCCAGATTCATATGTAGCGTCGGCGCATATCCGAATGAAGTGATATCTTTTTCTTCTACGATAACTTTGATATCATTATCAGCTATCTCACTTGCCACCATTTCAGCCATCTCATAAATCGAACAATAGGTTTCTTCATTTGCCGCATTATATGCTTCTCCATTTTTACCTTTCAGCAAAACTGTAAGGATGGCACCAACAGCATCTTCTGTATATAGATAGCTCCTTTTTGTATCGCCTTTTGTATGTAGTATTATATTTCTGCTTTCAATCACACACCTTGCAAACTCTGCAAATACACGCCCATCATTGTATAGGACTCCCGGTCCAAATGTCTGAGTCAGTCTTACAACTTTTACAGGAACATTAAACTGAGAAAAATACGATGCACATAAACACTCACACGTCCTTTTGCTCTCAGGATATGCGGATCTTGGTGACATCGTATTGAGATTTGTACTATGCATTTCATCTATTATTTCATCATTTACGGGTGTCCCGTAAACTTCCATACTAGAAAGATATAAATAGCCTTTCACACCGCTCATCTTTGCGATTTCCAACGTTCTTCTTGTTCCCTCTATCGCAACATTGATTACTCCTACAGGATTATTAATAAATTCCCTGCTTGATGTACAAGCCGCAGCATGAATTATGTAGTCAACATCATATCTCTTTATTTCCAATTCAGTAACATCAGAAACAATATATGAAATATTTCCATCCTCTCCAAATATTCTTTTTGCCTTTTCCTGATCACGGACAACGGCAATGATCTTTCCGCCATAACTCAAAAGACTTTTTGATAACGACTGTCCTATAAGCCCAGTTGCACCGGTAATTAAAAAGCACTTATTAGAGAATTCATGAAACATCATCACTACTCCTCTTGTAGTTAATCATCATATCCATATATCTGGCTGTTTTCCTTCGCCTCCAGGATAGCCCTCATAGTATAAAAGTCATCCGGAGTAGTGATTTTGATGTTCTCATATGGTCCATCGATCATATGCAGTTTTTTCCCATACTGCTTCATAAGAGTACATGAATCTATAGTGTTTCTTTCTCCATCCTCCAGTGCTTTTTCATGTACAGCCAGTATTTCATCAAGCCAGAACGACTGTGGAGCTTTTGCCATTCGCGAATGCTTTCTGGAAGGAACCTGTTCTATATTCAGGTCTTCATCAACAACAACAATAGTTTCCTTTACGACTCCGGCTGTAATTGCTGATCCATATTTTTTTACACTATCGATATTGTCAGAAAGCAGCCTTGTATTTATAAGCGGTCTGACTCCATCATGAATAAGCACTATGCTTGGTTCATCCCCTGCAATTTTTTTTGCAGCCTTTAACCCTTCATATATCGAAAGTTGTACTGTGGGTCCACCATGTACGATCTTCTTGACTTTTTCGATTCTAAACTTATATATGAGCTTTTCAAGATACGGTATCCAATCTTCTACACAGGCTATAACAACCGCATCTATCTCATTATTCAGTTCAAAAGGTTCTAATGTATGCAGAATTATCGGCTTATTGTAGAGCTTTAAAAATTGCTTTGGTTTATCTTTACTGTGCATTCTGGAACCGACGCCGCCAGCGAATATTACCCCTATATTCAACGTTAAACACCCCACTTTATTTTATAAACATAATCCTACTTCAGAAACAATTACAAAAACTTTATTCACTATATATAATTATATAAAAATGTCGACTGTTTATCGGGATTTTATAAATAATATTTTATATCTAAATACACCATCAGCTTTCTCTACATCTCAATCTTCATCTATCACAAACGGATTCTGCAGCATGACTGGCATGCCTATTGCTTTACAAAGCGTAACCAGACTACTCCTGTCACCATAATATGCATCTGCAAGCACAAGTGCTCTGTCCATATCCGCTGTATCATCGTATATTCCTAAATCTTCCGTTTTATATATTTCAACTATTTTATCATATACATCTGCCAGATGTGGTCTCATGGAGCTTATAGTTGCTTTATAAAGTGGGTGTGGCCTCCAAAGAAGCGTAACTTCACCCTTATGTTCCTTGAATATCCTGAATACGTCCTGAATCTTTCTGAGCATCTGCTCAGAATTTTCAAGAAAGCAAGCTAAACTTGTATTGTAAATGATTATCTTTTTGCAGCTTCCATCCTCCCTGTAGATATGTCTCTTCCACTCTTCCGGAACAGTCACATCGTCTATTGTCATGGATTTTATCTTTTCTATCTTGGGAGAGCCTGTACCCTTGATTTTCTGTTCAAAATATTTCCGGTTATATTCTCCGGTAAGGTTTACCATGCACTCAATATAGACTTTTCGCATGGCTTCCGATTGTACTATCACCTCATCCGCATAGATAACTCCCGGAGTATCTATAAAAGCACTGATACCTTTTACTGCAGCCATGTTATCAGGGTTTATCTCTTCCAGAACGAAATACGGAATATAAACCAGCTTATCTGTATATTCCCTCAGCTTCTTTGAGTAAAATGCAGGGTGAATAGATGTAACATAATTTGTATCATCATAGGGATTATGAATATAAATTTCATCAGGATGGTTTGCTTCGAGATTATATTTTTCATATGACACAATTGGGACGTCTTTTGGGAACTCAGCCCCCTCATAGTGCATCTCCCTGAATGAACCGTCAGGGTTCTTGTCGTAATAAGGAATGGGTATCACCACAGCATTTATCTTAGGATCCTCCGAAGCCCTTTTCCACACCGTCTCAAGGGAATCCCACATTGATGCCTTATAGGGAAGAAATACCACTTCTTTTGTCTCCGGTATATCATAAAGCAGCTTATTACAGATATCTATATAATGCTTCTTTAACTGTTTTTCCACCTTCTTAGGATCAGCCGTTCCCGCAGTCATATCCTGATGTATGTGGAACAAAAGCTCACAGTACTCTTCCAGCGCTTTAACTGTAGTTGTACCCTCTCCCTCAGTTTCATCTATCTTTGTCCCTACTGCCACAGCAGTGTCCTGACAATCTGAAAGACATACCGTGGCAGTTTCCTGATCATTTTTTCTAAGACTTCCGCATATCGTTTCGTGAGCTTCCGGCAAGAGCACAATAAGCTCAGCCAACTGATTTTTCAATGCTTTCCTCATACCACACTCTCATATTTTCTTAGCTTTATCAACCGATTATTATGATATCTGATTTTTCGTTATCACATAAAATTTCGGCTATTCCGCAAATATTTATAAATATTTTTTCAGGTATACTTTCCTAGGTTTACACAGTAATAGTTTGCCCAACATTTGGAGCTTGGTTTACCACTCCATACTAATCCACCATTCTGCAATGCATATTATATTTTCTGATTATATGCAAAAAAAGAACGTTGATTTCTCAACGTTCTCCAGAGCCCTTTATAATAGCGAGAGGGGGACTTGAACCCTCGACACCGCGGGTATGAACCGCGTGCTCTAGCCAACTGAGCTATCTCGCCATATTGTATTTTCTCGACCCAGGCCGCGCATAAAGCGCAGTCCAGACCGAAGACGTGGGGCCTACAGGGCTCGAACCTGTGACCCCCTGCTTGTAAGGCAGATGCTCTCCCAGCTGAGCTAAGACCCCGTCTATCGCTTCGTTTCAGTGCTTTGTTTTGCTCTTTCTTTCGGCGACTCGTATATATTACTAAATAGATAGGTCTTTGTCAACAAACTTTTTTTATTTTTTTAATTTCTTAAATCAGAGTGAATAATAGCTTTTATTTCTCCATCTCTTCTTCCATTATCTCCTGAAGCATCATCCAGTCGAGCTCATCCGCCGCCTGACTGAGTCTCTCTATTCTATGTTTATGAGGTTCAGGAAGAGCGAAGCCTTCCAGAGACTCCAGAACTCCCGTGAGCTTATCGTAATCATAGTCCTCAACAGCCTGTCTTATGACTTTATATGCTTCATCCAGCCCTCCTGCCTCACGTCCTGAATTAGGATTTTTACCGGTTTTACTGAAATCCACATCCTTGATGCTCGAATATACCTTATCTATCATTCTGAAAAGCTCCGGCACCTTCTCATGAATATCCTCCAGATCTCCCGAATCACCGTCCTTCTCCAGTATGCCTGAGAGACGGCTTAGCCTCATAAATCCAACGAGACCAGAAGAGCTCTTAAGGGCATGAACCTTTATGGTAAAGCCTTTAATGTCATCATCCTCGTACAGCGCTTTTATCTCTTCTCCTGCTTTTAAAATATACTTACTGAATTCCTTCAGGTTAACGAAGAATCTTTGCGGTCCTCCGCAGGATTCAAACGCATGATAGATATCCAGCTCTTCATTCAGATACAGCTCAAGCGGAACGGGCGGCTCTGTCACATGTCCCTTGTTATCTACCTCTATGCTCTCAGGAGCTCTGATTATTCCACTCTCTGCAGCAGTCTCCTGCTGCTGGTTCTTTCTGGTCACCAGCTCGTCAGGAAGATACATGAGTATGGTCTTTTCCAAAAGCTTCGGTTTTATGGGCTTAGTAACATAATCGTCAAAACCGGCATTCAGGTACTGTTCTCTTGCTCCGGTCAAAGCATTGGCAGTGAGACAGATAACAGGAACCTTTTCCCTCCATCCGCCAAGTCTTCTCAGGGCATGGAGAGTCTCGATGCCATCCATCTGAGGCATACGGTAATCGAGAAGTATCAGGTCATAAACATTTTCCTGAACCCAGCTCAGGCAGTCATGACCGCTGATGGCAGTATCCATCTTCATCTTGGTTCCATCCAGAAGTCCCTCCACGACTTGAAGATTCATAGGCGCATCGTCTACTATCAGCACTCTTGCATCCGGTGCCTCAAAGCCTGGTCTGTAGATTTCGGTCTGGGTGTTGTTAATATTCAGGAAAAAGGCAAAATTACCCACAGGGTTCCAGTCAACAACCTCCTGCATCAGCGTGAACCCGAAATTAGACCCTACGCCGTAGATACTGTCGACCTCCAGATGACTGCCCATGGCCTGAAGGAGTCTCTGGGTAATGTTCATGCCGAGACCCGTTCCCTCGATGGCACGATTCCGGTTTTCCTCTATGCGGTCAAATGCATTGAAAAGACGCGGAAGATCATCCCTTTTGATTCCTATTCCGGAATCAATGATATTGAATCTTATGTCGGCTATGCCCTTTTCCGCATCATCATCCTTCATGATGGCCTTAAGCATTATTGACCCATAATTTGTGTACTTGATGGCATTGTTGACGATATTCAGAACGACCTGCTTTAGTCGTATGACATCTCCCCTCATGATAGACGGTATCCTTGGATCCACCTGAACCCGGAATTCCAGTCCCTTATCATTTGCACGCTTCTTAAGCATGTTGAGAAGGTCATTGAGGGTGGATCTCACATCATACTCAACCGGTAAGATATTCATCTTTCCGGCTTCTATCTTTGAAAAATCAAGTATATCGTTTACCAGTGACAAAAGGATGTTGCCGGCATTATGTATATTCTCAGCATACTTCTTTGTCTTTGGTTCCTGAGTATCCCGCAGGATGATCTCATCCATACCCAGCACTGCGTTAATAGGGGTACGTATCTCATGAGACATGTTTGAAAGGAAATCAGACTTTGCCTTGTTTGCCTGTTCTGCTATGTGAGCCATTTCATCATATTCGCTTGTCGTCACTTCAAGGAAGTTAATGAGACGTTCATTTAACGGAATGATATCCTTCTTTTCAGAGGTACTGCGCATCTTGAAAAGTGTATTTTCTACTTCTTCATCCTTCTCACCTTCGCGCATGGCAACAGCAGTCAGGCTACCGCTCTGGACACCCCCGATATGATCAAATCTGTATATCTCACCAAGGGAATAGAAAAAGTTAAGGCTTACACAGTTACGAAGAAAATACTTTATCTCCTCTGCCACATCCTTCTTCAGTATCATGGGATGCGTAAAACATACAAAAAGCAGCACAGATTGAGCTCCGAAAAGATCTATGATCTGACTTCCGGAATCTGCACTTGACAGAAAATCCTCAGGGTTTCCGTAACCGAGTCTCAGCTTGTCACCATCCCTGATCTCGCTGTAATAGAACAGCTCTCCATTTTCGGAAACGTACATAGGAATATGAACTACGTCATTGCTGCCGTAGCACTTTTGAATCAGAGGGAATTCACTTACATTTTGAAGGAAGAATTCATTGAACTCTACTCCCAGATAATGTCTGTATATGTCAACAGCCGCCTTTCCGTCAAGCTTTGTCAGGCATACCTCAGCGGCATCATTTTTTTCTTTACTCTCTACTCCGGCAGTCAACTCTCTTCCTACTGCCTTCCACGGAGTCTGCTGATTTACCATGATATGTAGATTCTCACCTGACAGAGCCGCCATGGCTATTCCTCTGTCAGTCATAATATCTGCCATGACAGATCCGGCCTGGTCTTCAGGAAGCTTTGAACCTACAGGATCACCCGTAACACTTCCGAAGAAAGGTACATCAGGAAATTCATCCGAAACCTCTTCTATAAATCTTCCGAGCTCGAGATTGTTGCCTATGGTCAAAAGGCATACTCCCTTGAGGTTGCTCTGACTGCGGAGAAAGTCTTTCGCATTTTCTATGATCTCATTTTTACTGAATTTGTTATAATCGAAGACCTTTGTCTCTACATCAGACTCATCAAAATAGAGGAAGCTGATTCTTACTGTACATCTTCCTTCCATTCCATCATTTACAGCCTGGGTTCCCGCTATGATCCTGATGTCAGGATAAGCGCTTCTGAGAACTCTAACGACCTGATGCATCTGTATGTGGGAAATATTTGAACAGCTCAAAAAAGCAAGAGTCGTCTTTGCTTTCTGATACCACGAATACAACGTCACACTTGCCAGTAATTCAAATGTTTCACTCTCGTCATGAATGATGAAGGTCTTCTGAATCATGTGTTTCCTCTACTATATTTGTACTTATTAACACAATGCAGAGAGTCCGATTCCCCCTCTCGGCTCCCTGCTTGCATAAAGTATATGTAGAAACTTTAGTAAAGCTCCTAACGTCCTATTAAGCTTTCAAAAGACAAAAACTATGCACCATGCTCTTTGTAGTAATCCTCGAACAACTGATTGGTTGCATCGAGAGTCCTGGAGCAGATGTCAGGAAGATCGCCTCCCCATGCCTTGGTTGCTTCATTGTAACCGTCCAAAACAGATGACTGAAGCTTCTGCATGAGTCCAACATTATCTCCTGCTATAGCCGCCACAAAATCAAAGATTCTCTGAGAGGTATTCTCTACGCTGTAGTAACCGCCCTCAGAAATAGCCTCCTGTGCTGCTGCCTTTGTCTCCGCATCCACTGTATAGTTTCCGCTCGCAATAAATTTCCAGATACCATCACCATCCTGGGTGAGATGGGAATTGGCAGCGCTCCACTGACGGAACTGCTCTCCGATGGTCCCGGAAGTCATCTTCTGTAAAAATTTCTGCTGAATGGTTTCCTGCTCTTCTTTAAGCTGGGATACCAGTGCCCGGCGATCTTCTTCACTTAGCCTGGTCACGCCAAACTTGTCAGCCTTTGAAACATCGAGAAGTGAACTGCCCTTTTTCTGAGAATCAGCCGCGTTCTCTTCTGTTTCATCACCTGAACTCTTTGAATGAACGAATGAATCAACGGATATCTTTAATTCTGCTGCCTCCGCAGAAACATCCGCCACTGTGACCGCCTTAGAATCTGATGCTGACTTCCCTGTCCCTTCAGTTTTCTTAAGCGTATCAATGTTTCTGATCATGGAACTGGTCAAATTGTTAATGTCGAGTGCCATCCTTGTCTCCTCTCTATCACAATTATCTTTACATAGCTACGCGAAGATAGACCTATACGCTCTACCTTCTCAAAGCATATATCGACCATTTTGAATAATATATAAAGAACAGACCTTAGACGAATTTATATTTTATGCCTGATTTTCTCATGTTGATCCCATGCAGAGCCTTTTCTCCAGGTCTCGATATCAATTTGCGATAAATCTTCCGTAGGCGTAAGGCTGCTTATAATCATACCTGTTCACCTTTATGCCCGCCTTTTTATTTGCCGCATGTATGATCATATAGTTCCCGGCATATATGGCTACATGATTGATGTATCCCGTTGAATCCGCATAAAATATCAGGTCTCCCGGCATAACTTCTTTACCCTTCAGATATACGCAGTTCGCATATTGATCTCTGGAGGTTCTTCCGGTCACTATACCGAAATGCCTGAAGATCTCCTGAACGAAGCCTGAACAGTCTGCCCCGTTTGTAAGGGAAGTTCCTCCCCAGACATAAGGATTTCCTATAAACTGCATGGCATAGCTTACCACTGCCTGTCTTGCTCTGGTTGTATATTCACTTTCATTTGTGAACTGCTGAAGAACTGAGTAATTGGCTCTCACATACCTCTCTATCTCGGTTGTGTTTAAGACCTCTTCCTCCTGCTCCTTTGTCAATGTCTCTTCCGGATCGTATACGACATAGCCTTCATTTATGTTCCCGTTGCTGCCTGTGCTTCCGCTGCTGCCTGTGCTTCCGTAGTCATACTTTAATCCGTATTTTCCGGCCGCTGCAGGTGTAGCCGCAAGAACAGCCATTACCCCCATAATGACCACTGCAGATAGTACACGATACCTTACCCTAAAAAAACTCTTTTTCAATTAGATACCCTCTTACTCTATACTATATCTACAACATTTACTTCGGCTTTCAGTAACCCTCTGATAAGTAAAAAAGCGATCTACAGATGAAAAAACATCCGTAGACCGCCTTTTTTATAATTGGTTTTATGATCATATCCATCTCATATAGCTTGAAGTTCGATAGTATCTATAGCCCCACTATGGAATATAACTGTACATATCATTTAACGATATCAATAATCGCCCTGCTTATCTCATCGACGCTCATCAGGTCCGTCTCTATGACCACATCCGCAGCTTCACGATATACAGGATCTCTCTTTCCAAGGAGTTCCCTGACATAGTCTATATCCACATGTCCCTTGAGCAGAGGACGTTCCGTCTGATTAACGGAAAGTCTGCTGACTACCGTTTCAGGTCTCACAGAAAGATATATTACCTTTCCCTTTCTCGCCATGATATCCCTGTTCTCCTGACGCATGGGAGCTCCTCCTCCTGTAGAGACTATAGCCCCATTTTCGGCACCGATTCCCATCAGGGTCTCTGTTTCTATCTCCCTGAATCTCTGCTCACCGAATTTGTCGAAGATATCTGAGATGCTCATGCCCATCTTATCCACTATACACTGATCCATCTCAAAGACAGGCTTTCCAGTAAGCTCCTTAAGCCTTGCGGCTACTGTTGATTTACCGGATGCCATAAATCCCACGAGATAGACATTGGGCTCCACAGAACCTCTGAGGGCATCCATGATATAGCGTGCCGTTTTTATAGGCATCTGCCCGGGTGCACTTGTATCTCCCACTGCAGCAAATGTATATTCCGAACCGAATATGGCTCCGCTCACACGGCTTATCTTACCCAGATCTCCCATGGACATGGTGATCAGCCTGCACTCTCTTCCATCATGCTCCTTGTAATATGCAGTCGCGCTGAGGACCCTTGCCACATCACTCGCACTACCCGGCATGTACGCAGTCTTTATGATATCCGCTCCGGTGCTCTTTATGGAATCGAACTTGTCAAGTATCTCATCAAAATCAGGAGTCTGGTCAAAATCGTGATATGAAACTATAGTCTTCACATCATATTGTTTTGCCAGATCCATGATTCTTTCCATGCTGTCGGGATCCGTGGTATCCTCTATATCTATCAAATCGAGACTTCTGCTTTTTATAGCCTCACAGAGAAGTATCTCATAAACCATCGGCAGGTTCGGGAACACACCGCCCTGACACTTTGTCCTGATGGTGAACAGAAGCTCTTTTCCTTCGAGGCGCTGTGACAGCATCTTCAGGATCCCCTGCATAGTCTCAGCTGCGCTGTATACTTCCGCATCTCCTGCTTCAGAATCTGCATCAAAGCTGTAAAGAGCTTTTGCAAGATCAAATCTCCATTCCACAGCATCCGCATCTGTCATCTCTATAGCTGCAGCTTCCTTCAATATCGTTTCTTCATCTTCTCCCGTAATGGGAACGATCACCTTAACCTTATGCATTGGCATCTGCGTCAGTCTCCACCTTTTGATTTTTTAAGAGCTTTCCTATTTCATCCACGAAAGTATTTACATCCTTGAATTCTCTGTAGACTGATGCAAATCTTACATATGCAACCTGATCCAGAGCCTTCAGCTTATCCATAACAAGCTCACCTATTTCCGAAGTAGGGATCTCCCGGTCACCTGTTGAAAAAATCTCATTTTCGATTTCATCCACCAGAAGATTTATCTGGGCTGTAGATACGGGTCTCTTATGGCAGCTTCTGACTATACCTGCCTCTATCTTTGATCTGTCATAAGGAACTCGGCTCTGATCCTTTTTGATGACCATCATAGGCATGGTCTCCAGCTTTTCATAGGTCGTAAATCTTTTTCCGCAGACCTCACACTGACGGCGTCGTCTTATGGCTGTATTATCATCTGCAGGTCTTGAATCTATGACCCTCGTATCTTCTGCATTACAAAACGGACACTTCATTTTCTTCCTCCCCTGTTTTCACTTTCTGCGTTTTATGCAATGTATATCCCTATACCCTTAACACATTCTTTAACCTTCAATTACACATACATATTTCCTGATCTTCAATCGCTTTTTTCATTTCCTGAATCTGTGTATCTGTTGTGGAAAGGATCAGGATTATCTAAGGTGATACCGTGATCCTTTTTCCACTTTTCATAAGCCGAAAACGTATCAGCTTCACTTCCGGTATTCGCTGCTTCAGGCTCTTCCACCTTTCCATCAAATGTATACTGCTTTCTCACTTCCTCAAAGCTTCTCCCTGCTTCATTGTTTTCAGGAACTGCGTCACCCTTTACGTATACATCCTTAGGTTCAACATATTCTGCATCCTGAGCCTGCTGCTCGTTGATTACCTCTTCTTCGCCGGTCCTTTTCTTATATTCATCACTGTACGCACTTAAATAAAAGACCGCCAGAGAAGCATTGAAATACGGAATCACAAAAAACGATGCAAGTCCACAAGATATGGTGATGAGCAGAAACCATAAGATAAAGCTCAGTTCCAGAAGAACAAACTTTAATTTACGGTCACGCATAAGCCTCAGAGAGACCTTTATGGCATCAAAGGTCTTCAACTCTCTGTTATCTGCCGATGCATAGGTTGACATATTTAGAAACAGCATCACCACAAAGATAACTATACTGGTTATATGATTAGTGATACTGTAATCCGATGAGTTGATACCGGATCTTGCACCTACTATTCCCAGAGGGATCATCAGTATGAACTCGATAGCATAAAGAATTACAAGCACTCCAAAATAGTGTTTAAAATGCGTCGTATCAGAAAATCCCTTAAATACCCGGAAGGCATCTACCCGATTTCCTTTCATCATATCGAGGTAGAATTTCTGGGTTCCCAACATGATGCCTGCCCCAAGATACAATCCTATAAATATCAGTGCAGCTATAGCTATACCTACGAGAGCAAAGAAAAACAGTCTGGTCTCCGGATTCGTTCCCAGATCAATGATCTGAAGCCGTCCCGTAACCGGTCCCCAGATGCCTACTGCCATGACCACAGTGAGGACAGTAGTCCAAAGAGTGAAGCATATCAGTGTAAGGAGCAATACGCCTATAGCTGATAGCAAATTGCCTTTTAACTGACGTCTCGCGAAACTTTTTATCTCTGAAATCGTCATCATGATTATAGAAAACCTCCCCTTGATTAGAAGCTCTTGAATTTAAGTATTATACCACATATTGTATGATTCCTACAGTTAAGTACACAAAAAAGGACTTTAGTCATCCAATCCATCTATTCATGAAAGCTATTCCACGAATACAGAAAAGGCTTCTAACGTCCCTTTTTGCTCAACTTTTAACCCTTTTATTTTAAGTCCCGAATCTGTACACACGCAAAATGGCTATATACATCTTTCACGGACTAAAAATCTATATATTATCGATTTATCCTTTATGGCAGCTTGAACGGCTCAACCAGTTCATGAAGTCTGTTTGCTTCGTTCGCAAGCTCTATACTTGCAGCCGCACTCTCCTCTGATGTTGAGGAATTGTTCTGTATAACCTCTGAGATCTGACCTACTCCGATGCTGATCTGATTGAGAGATTCTGCCTGTTTCACAGATGCCGCAGAGATCTGCTTGATCATATTGTTTGTCTCATCGGCATAACCTGATACTGTTTTCAATGCTTCAGCCGTATCATCTGTGATGATCTTTCCATTATTTACAGCCTCAGTGACCATCTGAATGAGATCACTGGTGCTCTGGGCAGCTTCCTGGCTGCGCTTTGCAAGGTTTCCTACCTCATCAGCAACTACCGCGAAGCCCTTTCCTGCCTGTCCTGCTCTTGCAGCCTCTATGGCGGCATTAAGAGAAAGGATATTGGTCTGAAATGCTATGTTATCAATGATACTGATTACATCCTGTATCTTGTTGGAAGCCTCTTCGATAGCATCCATGGAAGAGGTAAGCTTGTGCATCTCCTGATTACTTATCTCGATGGCCTCCTGTGTCTTCATAGCTATCTCGCTGGCTCTCTCGGCATTCTGAGCGTTACCCTTGACCTCTTCGTTAACGGTATTGATGGTAGCGCTGAGCTCCTGAACAGAACCCGCCTGCTCTGTGGCACCCTGAGCCAGGGTCTGTGCACCGGCAGAAATCTGGTTGGAGTTATTCGCAACCTTTGCAGACGAAGCATTGATTGCCTTAAGTGAATTTCCGAGAATGGAACGTATCTTGTTGATGGAATCAAGAGTGCTCTTCATGTCTCCGACGTATTTATCGGAGCAGGAGCTTGTCTTTGTAAAATCTCCATCAGCCATGTAGGCAAGTACCTGATCCATATCCTTTATGATGATCCTCAGATTATCCTCCATCTTCAGGAAGATCTTCGCGAGATCACCGAGCTCATTGTTCGGATAATTATAGTTTGAGTGTTCGACACTAAGATTGAATGATCCAACATTGTCAGCAATTCCCATGAGGGGCTTGATCGGAGAAAGGGCTCGTCTTACGATCGCTGCTGATATCAGTACTAAAAATACTATTCCGACTACACCTATAACTGCTACTATGGCAAGTGAACGGTAGAGCTCTGCATAGAGCTCTTTCTTGTGAACGATGTCTGTAAGAACCCATCCCAGATCAGATCCTTCCAGTGTAACCGGAGTGAATATCGCGAAAGAGGATGCGTCACCGATGAAGTCATGTACAGAATTGATAAAAGTCTCTCCGCTAAGTGTCTTCTCCGTCTTTGCCATGGAGAATCCTGCCTTGTCTCCAACTGATTTAGGATCAGCTGTGTGTGCGATATAGGTGTTTTCCTTATCTGAAAGAGTCATGTAATTACTATCATATCCACCGTCTGTATACTGAAGCTTTCCCAGAGTTTCCACCAGCATGTCGCAGTTAGCAACACCTATGAAGGTATCCTTTTTGATTATAGGAGTACTCAGCGTGATGAGCTGTACTATGGACCCGTCTGTAAGTTCATATGCATAGGGTGCCGTAACATGTGTCTTCAGTGATTCCTTGGTAGGTGCATAGTAATCCTCTGTACTGTATACGTCGTAGTCATTATATATATCCGTGTTGATGTCGCTGCCGCTTGGATATACATAGTAGGATAGCCCCTGAGGCGTATCCGGGAACAGTCCGTTGGGTTCAAATGCAAAATACGCCGAGAAAATCTTTCCTGATTTCACTGCCTCAGTCAGCTCTGCAATAATGGCCTTCTCTCCCTCTTCACGTCCGAGTGTTTCATAGTTAAGTATACTGTTGCCCAATGCATCCGCATAAATATTCATACCGCTCATATATTTCTGTACGGTGAGAACATTCTGTCCTGCGATGTTTCTCATCTGGTCCTGAGCCATGCTGTCAACATTGCGAAATGTCAGATATCCAAAGGCCACGCAAATGATAGCTACAACTACGAAAACCGCTACCGCAACAATGGCAGGAATACGAACAGCAAGACTTACATATGGCTTACTGCCGCCTTTTTTGATATTTCTTTCTGCTTTACTCATACCGCCTCCTGCGAAGTATGTTTACAACTACAGGAATTTATATGAAAAATCCCATAACCTAACATGATATCTATAGGTTTTATCGACATATATCGTACATTAATTAATGCTTATACATATTTCTTATGCTTCTCTTTAAATAGATGCTCATAAAAAAAAGCTTCCCCTGGTGATATGTACCTTCCTTACCTGTTTGTCCAATACAGGGGTTACATATCAAAAAGGAAAAGCCTTCTCTTTTTAAAGATGTGTTGTTTTTGAAACCGTGGTTCCTTCTCCCGGATCCCACTGTACGATCTCTCCTTTTTCAAGAGATTTCTGTACATCTATAGTTCTCTGATTTGAAGACCCTTTGTAAAGCAGGGTAATGTCTTTCAGTGCCAGCTTAAACTCTCCGTCCACTATAACGTCTGCCCGCTTAAGTATCTCCTTTGTCTCAGGAAGCTTTTCAGACATCCATCCCAGCATATCTTCATCAAAAAGATAACCCGAAAAGATCCATAGATCCTTTTCCGGATATCTTTCCTTGAATCTTATGATGAGAGACAAAAGCCCCTTCTGGTTTGCCGGCTCAAAGGGCTCTCCTCCCAGAAGAGTCATGCCCTGATAAGCTTCATCAGAAAGATCCTCGAGTATCTGATCTTCAACTTCCTTAGTGAACTCCTTTCCATAGTCAAATGGCCATGCCACTTCGTTGAAGCATCCCGGACACTTATGTGTACAGCCTGAAACAAAGAGGCTGAGTCTCACTCCCGGACCGTTAGCTATATCAAAATGCTTTATTTCCGCATAGTGCATATTCGTCTCCTTTCTCTATCCTTATACAAAAAATCGCAGGGTCTTTTCTACCCTGCGACTTCATAAATAATCTTTAATTTGTCGTTCCCTCAGGGCTCAGATCTTCGTCCTCTGTATCATCCTCTTCTTCATCTTCTGTTTTCTTCTCATTCTTTTTGAATATTCCGAAAACTGTGCAAAGTATGATACTGAACTCATATAAAAGCAGCATAGGCAATGCAACCATTACCTGAGATACGATATCCGGCGGAGTAACTATAGCAGCCATAAGGAAGATAAGAACTATCATGACCTTACGTGCCTTTCTCATCCACTCGACCTTAATGATACCGAGCTGTGAGAGCAGTACAGATACTACCGGAAATTCGAACAGTACCGCAAATATGATGAATATGGTCATCAAAAATGAAACATAGTTACCAACGCTTATGGCGGCAGAGACATTGACACCCTTACTCATATCCAAAAGGAAATAGAGCATAAATGGAATAAGTATCTTATACGCAAAAAGTATACCCAAAAATCCGAAGATGATGCCGAAGATAATGGCAAGCATCATGAATATCTTTTCTCTGTGCCGTAGCCCCGGGCTCATAAATGCATATGCTTCATAGAAAATGATAGGCAGTCCTATGAGCGCCGCAAATATAAGAGACAGGGAAAAATACTGGATCAGCATCTCCTGAGGTGCCAGATATACGAACTGATATCCCTTTGAACGACCTATGTCCAAAAGGGCAGTTATGATGACCTCAGCATAATGAAGTCCCACCAGCATGGCTGCAACCAGCACGACGATGATGACTATGATACGGTTCCTTAATTCAGTGAGATGACCCGAAAGAGTCATCTCTCCGCCGTTTTCACTATTATCAGTCCTTCTTTTCATCCTCTGCTGCCTTTGTCTCGCTTACCTTGGTCTCGTCCTTATTCTCTTCTGCATCATCCTCGCTGACACCGTCACGGAAGCTCTTTACTGACTTACCGAACATCTTTGTAAGCTTTGGAATCTGTGTAGGTCCAAAAACAATTACTACGATTGCAAGTATGATTATTAATTCCTGTGTTCCGATTCTCATGATTATCTCCTTTTAAATGCAGTTATACTGCAAAATTAACTTATTTATCAGAAAGTGGCAACGCCACATTTCATCGACCCTATATCAGCTTACCTGACAGCATTTGTCTCTTTTAGATTTTAAGATGTCAAACTGCCTCCGGCGCATCCTGAGCAGCCTTACTGTCTTCAGATTCTTCCTGAACTTCTGACACAACAGTTTCTGCGGCTTCTACGATTTCATCCTTCTCCGAAGCTTCCGCGGTAACAACTTCCTCCGTTGCAGCCTCTTCCGCTGATTCTGCCGCAGCTGTTTCTGCTACCTCTTCAGTCTCGACCTTTGCCTCTCCGGCAGTCTCCATCTCAGCTTCTGCTTCCTTTTTGCCCTCTGTCTTTACAGGCTCAGCCTTCTTAGGAGTTGTCTTACCGATGTTGTTTACCGACGTCTTTACTTCGGTGATATTCTTCTTGATATCATCCGCCGCATCTGTCATAGGCTGCAATGCCTCTTTTATAGGCTTCTGTGCCTCCTCCAGCGGTTCGATGACTGTTTCCTTGATATCCTTTGTCAGGTCACTGGATACATTTCGGAACTGGCGCAATGCCTCTCCAAGCTTTCTCGCATACTCCGGAAGCTTCTCTGGTCCGATAACTATCAGAGCAACGATAAAAATGATGACAATTTCAGAAAAACCAATCTTCATAATAAATCCTTAAAGCTAAAATTTTTATTAAATATAACCAACTTATTATATCGGTTTAACATAACACTATGCAATCATTTTCGTGTTTTTTTGATGAATAAAAAACCGGTCAGGGGATTCACGTCCTGCGTGATGTCACATCCTGACCGGTCTATTGCTTTGTGGATTTTTAAAATCTCCTGAAAATTTTTTGGTTTTCCAAAATTTTACTTGGTCAAAAAAATTTTCCGGGGGACACTTGTGACAACAGAGGACCGGACAGATTATAAATGTAGTACTCTGTCCTTTATCTCCTGGGTTCTGCCCTGATTCCAGTACTGTGTACCGATATAGCCACATGTTCTTCTGGCTACGGACATCTTGCTCTCGTCACGGTTTCCGCAGTTCGGACACTCCCATACGAGCTTGCCCATATCATCTTCAACGATCTTTATCTCACCGTCATAGCCGCAACACTCACAGTAATCTGACTTTGTGTTGAGCTCAGCGTACATGATGTTGTCATAGATGAACTTCATAACGCTGAGTACAGCAGGAATGTTGTTCTGCATGTTTGGAACCTCAACGTAGGAGATAGCTCCTCCCGGTGAAAGCTTCTGGAAATCAGCCTCAAACTTAAGCTTGGTGAAAGCATCGATCTTCTCACGGACATTTACATGATAAGAGTTCGTTACATAGTTATGATCTGTTACGCCCTTGATGATTCCGAATCTCTTCTGAAGTGCCTTGGAGAACTTATATGTTGTGGACTCCATAGGTGTACCGTAAAGTGAATAGCTTACGTTCTCTGCCTTTCTCCACTCTGCGCACTTGTCGTTCATGTGCTGCATTACCTTAAGTGCAAATGGCTTTGCCTCAGGATCTGTATGTGATTTGCCTGTCATACGAACGCACATCTCATAGAGACCTGAATATCCGAGAGAAATGGTTGAGTAATTTCCGAACAGAAGTCTGTCGATCTTCTCGCCCTTCTTAAGTCTCGCAAGAGCTCCGTACTGCCAGAGAATAGGTGCAACATCTGAAGTTGTTCCCATGAGTCTCTCATGACGAAGTCTCAGTGCTCTATGGCAGAGCTCCAATCTCTCGTCAAAGATATTCCAGAACATGTCCATGTCACCATGAGCTGAGCATGCAACATCAACGAGATTTATGGTAACAACGCCCTGGTTGAAACGTCCGTAATACTTGTGCTTTCCTTCTTCAAAGGTCTTACTGTTTGACTTATTGCCAGCATCGCAGAGACCTTCATCGTTCTGCTCATTATCCGGTGTAAGGAATGATCTGCAGCCCATGCATGGGTATACATCTCCCTTGTACTCTATCATCTTCTTTGCGGAAATATAATCAGGTACCATTCTCTTGGCTGTGCACTTGGCAGCAAGCTCTGTAAGGTAATAGTATCTTGACTGTGGATAGATATTGTCCTCATCAAGTGTATAGATGATCTTAGGGAATGCAGGTGTGATCCATACACCCTTCTCGTTCTTAACGCCCTTCATTCTCTGCTTGAGAACTTCCTCTATCACCATGGCGAGATCATCTCTTGTCTGTCCCTCAGGTACCTCGTCGAGATACATGAACATGGTAACGAAAGGAGCCTGACCGTTACAGGTCATAAGAGTGATGAGCTGATACTGGATAGTCTGAACTCCGCGGGTGATCTCCTCGTGAAGGCGCTTCTCTACCACCTTATTCACCTGCTCTTCAGTCATCTCCACACCGGCCTCGGCATTTTCCTCAACCACCTGGCTCTTGATCTTCTGACGGGAAATGTCTACGAAAGGTGCAAGGTGTGAAAGAGTAAAGGACTGTCCGCCGTACTGGTTTGACGCAACCTGTGCGATGATCTGGGTCGTGATGTTGCAGGCTGTATAGAAGCTATGAGGCTTCTCGATCATTGTCTGAGAGATAACTGTGCCGTTCTGAAGCATATCCTCAAGATTGATGAGGTCACAGTTATGCTCCTTCTGTGCATAGTAGTCAGCATCATGGAAGTGGATAATGCCTTCCTCATGAGCTCTTACTATATCCTCAGGAAGGAGAAGACGTCTGGTAAGATCCCTTGAAACCTCACCTGCCATATAGTCACGCTGTGTTGAGTTGATAACAGGATTCTTGTTGGAATTCTCCTGCTTGAGCTCCTCATTTGACTGATCGATAAGTGAAAGGATATCATCATCAGTTGTGTTGGACTTACGGGCTATTTCTCTCTTGTAGCGGTAACGGACATACTTCTGTGCTACCTCATAACCGCGCATCTCCATGATACCTGTCTCAACCATATCCTGGATCTCCTCAACGCTCACTGCACGATTGAGCTTTGCACACTTGTCGGCAACATTGTCGGCAACACCCATGATCTGATACTCATTCATCTGATAGATGGGCTCAACCTCGTTGTTTGCCTTGCGGATCGCGTTTGCGATCTTTGTAAGATCGAACTGTACTTCCTTTCCGTTACGCTTGATAACATTCTGCTTTACAGCTTCTTTTACTTCTACCATCATTGCAATTCCCCTTTATAATAAAACCCCAAAAATACAAGATGCTCTGACGATGCAGTCATACGAATAATCCGTATAGCGCATCATTGAGTGAGCGCCAGCTATTTTGACACTCACATAATCTGATAATACTGAAATTCTGATAAAACGATGATACAAAAAATATTTATTTTTTCTATTTATGTTTTACCAAATATTGTTTTTGCTTTTCTCTAGAACACTATATCTTGTGCTTGTATTTACTATACTACTATTCCATCCGAAATGAAATACGAAATTCTCAAAAGTCACTTTTTTGTAAAAAACGGAGAATTTCAGGATATTTCCACCAAACCCCCGAACTACGTTTTTTCAAGCATAAATCACGCAAAACCTCAGTGATTTAGCGGTTCCATCCACTATCATCATTTTCCACGGTGTTTTGTTGAAAATGCCATATTGATTTAACTATATTAAGTGTTCAAATAATAATTTTAGCGTTGTAACCACCATATATAGAAAAAACTCCCAGAGCGGCACAGCCACTCAGAGAGTTTATAACATTTAAATATAGATGTCTATATACAACACAACATCACTTGATAGGAATTACTCCGCCCTCATATGTACTTGTGATGTAGTTTGTGATTTCCTCAGACTGAAGTACCTCTACAAGCTTCTTAGCCCAGTCAGAATTTGCATCAGCCTCAGCTACTGCGATAACATTGGCAAAGGTCTGAGCCGCCTCTGAAGAAGCATCTTCCTGTGCAAGTGCATCTGATGGCTTGAAGCCTGCATCGATGGCATAGTTTCCGTTCATGCATGCGAAATCCACTGAATCGATAGATCTCGGGATCTGAGCTGCCTCTACCTCAAGGATCTCAACATTGTGAGGGTTCTCAAGGATATCCTGCTTTGTAGCAGCAAGTCCTACACCGTCCTTAAGTGTGATGATTCCCTGTGCCTGAAGAAGCTGAAGTGCACGTGCCTCGTTTGTTGTATCGTTAGGAACAGCGATCTGTGCTCCGTCAGCGATAGCAGAAAGGTCATTTGACTTTCCCGCATAGATTCCGAACGGCTCATAGTGTACAACACCAACAGATGTTACATGAGTGTTGTTCTCCTTGTTGAAATCATCAAGGTATGGCTGATGCTGGAAATAGTTAGCCTGAAGCTCTCCCTGATCTACTGCGAGATTCGGCTGAACATAGTCATTGTAAACTACTACTTCGATGTTTATACCGGCTGCTGCAAGAGCGTCCTTAGCCTGCTCCAGGATTTCGGCATGAGGGCTTGGTGTTGCACCGATCTTTACATTTACAGCTTCCTTAAGTGGCTCTACTGCACTCTTCTCTGCCTCAGCCTTCTCAGCTGCTGTTGTTTCTGCTGCAGCGGTTGTTTCCTGCGCAGCCTCTGTCTTTGCTGCCTCAGTGACTGCTGCAGTTGTCTCAGGTGCTGCTGATGATCCGCAGGCCGCAAGAGATGCCGCAGCAAGAAGTGTAGCCAGTGCCAATGTGATCTTTTTCTTCATAATCTCTCCTCCTTTTCGAAAAGTCTCCGTTCCTTTTATAAAAAACTGTGACTTTTCTCAACTATCAGGATATCTCTATATCCTTTACTCACCGGCCTTGAGCCGGTATACAACTTTTATTTTATGCCAATGCCTATCCCTGGAATTTCTCGCCTGTCCTATCATTTCCGGAGACCTGCCAAGGCTAAAATACATTTTTCATAATTATCTTTTTCAGTTTCTTACTCGCTTGTCAGTCGCCCTTGAAAGTCTCATCCAGATTTCCTGAATGATCTGAACAAGTACAACCAGTACTACAACCGCAACCATCATGATATCCGTTTTATATCTGTAATATCCGTAGTTAAGCGCGATGGCTCCGAGTCCTCCGCCTCCGACGAAGCCTGCCATTGCGGAATAGCTGAGGATAGTTGTTATACAGATAGCGGCACCCACAAGGAGACTTGGCTTAGCCTCAGGGATAAGCACCTTATAGATGATCTGCCAGTTGCTTGCACCCATTGACTTCGCAGCCTCGATAACGCCGGAGCTTACTTCCTTAAGTGAAGACTCGACCATTCTTCCGATATACGGAGCCGAAGCTATGATAAGCGGAGGAATGATGGCCTTAGGACCAAGTGTCGTTCCAACAAGAAGCTTGGTAAGAGGAAGTACCATAACAAGCAGTATCAAAAACGGAATGGAACGGAATATGTTAATGATCACACCCAGCACCGTATGTACAGAACTGCAAGGCGCGATACCGTCCTTATCTGTCACCACCAGGACCACTCCGAGGGGTATACCTATAAGATAGGAAATAGCACTGGAAATAAGGGTCATATATATGGTGGCCCATGTCTCCTCCAGATACATAGAAATAGATGCTGCGTCCATCAGTCCACCTCCTCGAATATGATGTTGTTGCTTCTCAGATACTGTGTGATCTTATCGGCATCTTCCCGATTATCCGGAAGCTCTATTATCATCTGTCCAACAGCCTGTCCCTCAACTTCCTTTGTATTGGCAAAAAGGATGTTCACAGGAACCTTGCAGCTCAGGATCAGGTCAGCAAGTATAGGCTGATGAGCCGAATGTCCGTCAAATACGATACGTATCTTGCTGTTGCTGCTCTCCCCAAAGATGACCGGCTTTACAGAATCCGCATCACCATCACCGAGGATAAGTCTCTTTCCTATTTCTGTTTTAGGATTGTTAAACACCTCGGAAACAGGGCCGCTTTCTGCTATATGGCTGTGATCGATGATAGCCACCGAGTCACAGATAGCTTCAATAACCGACATCTGATGTGTTATGACTATGACAGTAACTCCAAGCTCCTGATTGATCTTCTTAAGAAGCTCCAATATCTGCGCTGTGGTTTTAGGATCAAGTGCCGATGTAGCCTCATCGCACAAAAGCACCTTGGGATTTGTGGCGAGAGCTCTCGCAATAGCTACTCTCTGCTTCTGTCCGCCGGAAAGCTGTGCGGGATAGTTTTTGTATCTGTCCTCAAGTCCTACCAGCCTCAAAAGCTCCAAGGCTCTTTCCTTCGCCTTTTTCTTATCCTCACCTGCGATCTCCAGTGGGAATGTAACATTTGCAAGAAGATTCCTCTGATCCAGAAGGTTGAACTGCTGGAAGATCATACCCATGTTCCTTCTCGCCTCACGGACCTCCCTGTCAGAAAGATCACCGAGAGACTTACCCTCGAAGATTACCTTTCCGCTGGTAGGGATCTCCAGATAATTAATGCACCTTACAAGCGTTGACTTTCCTGCACCTGAAAGTCCTATGATTCCCTGAACAGAACCCTCTTTGATGTCCAAATTGATGTCATCAAGAGCAAGAACATCCCCTGAACTTGTATGGAATGTCTTACCCATGTTTACCAACTGGATGATATTATCACCCTTTGCCATTAAACCTCCATTGACCCGCATCCTTCGATGCGCATGTCAGTTTCTAATTTTTATGATCGCGGGTTCGACGTCTTTCACCCACCATCTTATAATATCACTTTACACCGTTATCATAACTCTCACATTCAAAGAAATATGAACATAACAAGTATACCGTGAGATTTGTACCACAGATTTTATTATATGTATAAGCTTTAATCAATTAGGGATAAATGATAGTGAGTTATAAGCTATAGCTATAACAGAGATTACAAATGAGAACTGATAAAAAAAGAGGGCCCTCATGCTTTGCATGAGAGCCCTCTTTCTACCTATGCGGAGGATGGGACTTGAACCCACACGTCCTACCGGACACAAGATCCTTAGT
>NZ_MUHW01000031.1 GCF_002007235.1 Oribacterium sp. C9 | reverse complement strand
CAACTAAACTTCCGAAAAAGAATCAATGGTTACCCACTATTTTTGACGAATAACCTACTTTTTACACTCACATCATATGGTTTAGGAGAATATTAATGAAAAGAAAACTGATTAGTAGCTTTTTGGCATTGACCATGGCAGCGAGCACAATCTTTACAGGGTGTGGAAGTTCATCACCAACCATGGCAACAGTTGATAGTGATAATGAACAGCAGGGCTCTGAGGCTGAGAGCACTGCAAGACAAGAACCTGTATCGATGGCTGACACTTCAGCAGAAACATCCACAGCAAATGGTGAGGTCACAGCAGACCGTCCGGGAAACAAGTGGATGGATTCCGGAATATACGGAGTTTTTGAGGGAGTAGGAGAAATTCGTCCTCAGGACGACTTTGCGGCATATGTAAATCGCGAATGGGCTGAAAATGTAAAGATTGCTGATGGAGAATCCGAGGCGTCATCCAGAACAGAGCAAACAGCGCGTGTAAATGAAGCAAAGATCAAGGTCATCACAGGAGAGAAGAAGGATGATAAGAATCTTACATCTCTTCAGAACCTCTATCAGCTTTTACTGGATTGGGATACCCGTGAAAAGACCGAATATGAAGAATTCAAGAAGGTTGCTGAAGACATCCTGTCGATTTCTTCTATTGACGAGTTGACTAAGTTTTATTCAGATAAAGAGCGAAATATTACCATGAATCCTATGACAGAGGATATGGTATCAGCTAATGAAATGGATGCTCTTAATAATATTCTTATCATAGCGACAGCCAGGATGTTTGCTCCTCTTGCTGATTATTATGAGGGAGCAGATACAGGAAATGACAGTGATTTTATCAAGTTTGTAAGACAGACATCAGAATATATACTTCAGAAAGCCGGATATGATGAAGAGAAATCAAAGGAACTTACAGATCTTTGCATTGCTTTTGAATTAAAGCTCGTTCCGGCAAAGAAGGCTATGGAGACTAAAGTACAAGAGATGGGACCAGAAGCCATGGCTACTGTTCTTACTTCCAAAGAACTTGATGAAAGATATACGAATATTCCATTTAACAGCATCTATGAGGGACTTGGCTATGATATGAAGGATTCATCTGTTCGTATCTATTATGTGGACATAGTAGATGAATATGACAAGCTGTATACAGAGGAAAACCTGGAAGAACTGAAGGCGTGGACTCTGGTACATACTGCAATTGATGTTTCTGATTATCTTGACCGCGATACCTATGAAGCTATAGCTAAGTTCAGTGCCCCTGTTACCGGTACTGACTCAGTAAAAGATGATCAGATTTATGCGATGGAAGCTATACAGAGTCTTGCAAAGCCTCAGGTTGATGAGGTCTACGCAAACTACTGCGTTGATCCGGACATAAAACCTCAGGTAATGGAACTAACAAAGATGATGATCGACGAGTATAGAGAAATGCTTCAGGCAGAAGACTGGCTCTCGGATGAAACCAAGAAAGTAGCCATAGAAAAGTTGGATAATATCAAGCTTGATATATGCTATCCTGATAAATTCCTTGATGTCGGAACATTAGATATTAAGTCTGCAGAAGAGGGTGGAACACTTTTTGATGCTTACAGACAGTCGAAGAAGTATGACCTTAACAGAAAGATAAAGTGGCTTACATTACAAAATGATGGAACCTATTGGTCAGATTTAAATAGCTGTAGTGAACTTGGAGCAGCGTATGTTGCGTCAGAGAATTCTATAAATATTTATGCAGCAATCTGCGGAGGTGATTATTATGATCCTGATTGGCCACTTGAGAAAAAACTTGGCGGTCTTTGTATGGTTGTGGGACATGAGATAAGTCATGCTTTTGACACCACAGGTGCATATTATGACAAGAATGGAAACCTGGCAGACTGGTGGCAGGAAGAAGATAAGGCAAAGTTCAAAGAGCGCGTAGCTAAACTGGATGCTTATTATGCGGCACTTGTTCCTGCACCGGAAATCTCTGATGAACCATATGGTGATATTGGCGCTAATCAGATACACGGAGAAGCCATAGCCGATCTTGCATCAGTTAAATGTCTGCTTGGTATAGCAAATAAACAACAGGATTTTGACTATGAAATGTTCTTTAAACAGATTGCGACAATTCAAAAGAATTCCCGTTATGATGCGGCGGAGCAGTTCTATATTGCTACAAATACACATCCTGTTGAATGCTATAGATGTAACATTCCAGTACAGAACTATGATGAGTTCATAGAAACCTTTGATGTAAAGGAAGGCGACGGAATGTATCTGGCCCCTGAAAATCGTATAAATGTCTGGTGATTTAACTGGTTTTTCTGAAAAAGGATAAAGTTAATGAAACGAAAAACTGCAAAAGAAATCTTAACAGAATCCTTTCAGGAGCTTGCGGCGAGGAAAGATATTGATAAGATCACAATACAAGAAATAGTTGACAATTGTGGGTATTCACCGGCAACCTTTTATCGGCATTTTAAGGATAAATATGATCTCATAGCATGGGAACATTCCAGAGCAGTTGTTGATATTGTATCCCAGACCGGTTCGAGAGATTATCAATGGAAACAGACGCTTTATGACGGAGCATGTTTGTATTATGAGAACAGGGACTATCTGGAAAATCTGCTTCAGAATACTTCGGGGCACGATTCATTTCTAAGATACATGACTGAGATCAATTGCGACATTCTGGAAAAGTATATTCTCTCTGTCAACGGAAACCGGAAGCTAACCCATGAGGAGATGATGTATGTAAAAGTATATTGTCACGGAACCGTAGATCTTGCTTGCGAGTGGATCATGGGACAGATCGATACGACGCCGGAAGAAATCGCGGATGTCTATGAGCAGTCGGTTCCGGAGCCTTTAAAAAAATATCTCTTGTAAATGAGAGAAATTGAGGTAATCATCTCATTGTAAGAGATTGAAGGGGTATTCTAAATTGAAAATTCTGCCTTCGTGTATAAAATTATAATCAGTAGTTGCACACAATAATAAAGCGTACAATCACAATTAATATAACGAATAACGGAGGTAGGTAGCGATGACTAAAATTGAGTTTTTGAAGACCCTGTCAAAGGGGTGGTTTGGCAATTCACAGCAGCATTCTATTCATGCGCAGCTTTTAAAGGCACGTGGTTTGAACAAGCTGGCAGACAAGATCATGGCTGAATCCGATGAGGAATGGGAGGAGGCAAAGAAAGTAAATGCCCGCCTGATCGAACTTGGTGAGACTCCCGTTGTTGAGCTACAGGAGTATCCTGTGATCAAAGATATCAAGGAAATGTTGGAATGTGACCTCAAGGATTCTGCCGAGGCACTTCCGGAGATGAGTAAGGCACTTGCCCTGTTTGATGACGATTATGTAACCAGACATATGATCGAAGAGTTTATTCTCGATGAACAGGATCACTATAACTGGGTCAAAGGTCACCTCTGCCTGATCGAACAGATTGGTATGGAGAATTATCTAATCGAGATGCTCGGTGAGTAAAGGAGGGATTGCAATGAGTGAGAAGGAAAAGATATTAGAAGCCATGAAAAAAGCAGGAGAACCTTTAAATGCAGGTAAGGTTGCTGAACTGACCGGACTGGATCGTAAGGTTGTTGATAAGGCTTTTGCAGAGATGAAAAAAGAAGGCTCTATTGTGTCACCCGTAAGGTGTAAATGGGAGCCGGCTGAAAAATAACGGCAAAAATGCCTTACTGACCGGCATACCTCTGATTGCTTGAGGCGTGCCGGTTTTTTTATTAGATACCGTTATGTGACAATAGAGAGGTCTAGTGTGGAGAGAAATAAGCACAATAAATATGACTGCATCCGGTTGGAAAACCAGATTTGCTTTCCGTTGTATGCCTGTTCCAAGGAAGTCATCAGACAGTACAGAAAACCACTGGAGAGACTGGGACTAACCTATACCCAATATGTCGTGATGATGGTGCTTTGGGAATTCGGAGGTATGACAGAGGGAGAGATAGGGAAGAAAGTACATCTCGACTCGGGAACTCTGGCGCCACTTTTGAAAAGGATGGAGAAACAGGGGTACATCACTCGAAACCGGCCGGAAACGAATGAAAATAAGCTATTTATTGAACTGACAAATGCGGGTGAAGCCCTTAAGGATCAGGCGATAAGAGTACCCTGTGAAATGGAAGGATGCCTGAACCTTACGAAGGAAGAGCAGCGATTACTAAAGAAATTGCTGGATAAGGCGATCATAAAAATGGAGGTATGAACATGGAGATCAAAGCAGTAAAATTCAGGAAAGACGGGTTTTATACGCAGCCATTTATCTTTGGCGGAGAAGAGGGTGTGGAAAAATTTGATAAGAATATACGCTATCGCGGCAGTCTGCAGAACTATCTGATCGATACCGGAGAAGAGGTTATCCTTGTTGACACCGGATTGCCGGCAGGAACACCCGAGGAAGTGCCGGATGAAAACAGTCCTATCTTTACAGGGAAAGACATCTGCAGCTACATGGAGGCTTTCAAGGCTCTGGGATATAAGCCCGAACAGGTGACGAAGATCCTCCTGACACATAAGCATAATGATCATTCAGGTGAGCTTAAGTCTTTCCCGAATGCAAAGATCTATGTTAATGCGGATGAGGTTGGCGCAGACGAACTGAAAGGACTTGAAAACATCGTTCCGGTAACTTTTACTGATGGAGCATATTACAACTTTCCGGAGAGCCAAAGAATCGCAGATGGGGTTTATTTCATCAAGGCAAAAGGCCACACAAACGGTAACAGTATCATAATCGCGGAAGGGGGCGGTCTGTTCTACATGCTTCACGGAGATATCACCTATATGGACGAAGCATTGTATGAAAACAAGCTTTCTGTCGTGTTTGATGATGTAGTTGCAGCACGAGAGACGCTTGACCGTGTCCGTGATTTCGTCTGCAATCACCCCACGGTTTATTGCGGAACACATACGCCGCAGGGGTATGAGAGTCTCGAAGCAAAGCGTGTGATGGATCTTGATAATCCGGTACCTACAGTATTTGCTGAAGTTGATTTCTCTGCTCAGGAAGCAAGCGGAAAATATGTCTGCTCTGTCTGCGGCTACGTTTATGATCCCGCAGAACACGACGGAGTAGCTTTCGAAGATCTTCCGGATGACTGGAGATGCCCGCGCTGCAAGCAACCGAAGGAAAAGTTCAATAAGGCATAAGGAGGAAATCAAGATGGCAGAGAATGATAAGCAGGGTGCAGTAAGTCTGGGCGGCGGACGTTATAAGTGTCCATGCGGCTACGTTTATGATCCTGCAAAAGGCGATCCGAAACATGATATCCCGGTAGGAACACAGTTTGAAGATCTTCCCGACGACTGGCGCTGCCCGAGATGTAAGCGCAAAAAAGAGAAGTTTAGTAAAATAGAAGAATGATCTCGTCAAAATCAAGTTTCATGTAATGATCGGAGGTCTTTCATGAAGCAGATATTAAATAAGGTATATAAGAAATATCAGTAGTACCAGACCGACAGGCTGCATGGCTGGATACTGACACCGGATGGCCTGTGTATCGTCTGCGCCGATCTTGATAATGATTCTGATAAGATCCGCATCCACATGCTTGAGATGCTGGCTAAGTGTAAATTGATAAACGGAGATGAAAAGAATGGAAGCAGCGAACAAGAAACAGTATATATCTGATACATATGTACTACTATTGCAAAAAACGCCTGGTGATAAGATAACCGTAAAAATGCTGATTGATGCGTGTGGTCTTTCCCGACAGACGTTTTACTATCATTTTAAGGATATCATCGATGTGGTGGAGTATATACTACACAGCATTTTAGTGGATACTACGCGAAAATGTAGCGATGTGGATGACCCCAGAACGGCCATACGACTTTTCCTCGTGATGATTGAAGAGAATCGCAGATTGGTCAAGCGCCTGGAAGATACTTCCCACAGTAAAGACTTCCAGCGGTACGTAGCCCATGGAATTGCCGAAACCATGCAGACGGTACTGAAGAAGAAGGAGCCCAAAACATATGCTACGCTCATGCCCGATATAGATTTCCTTTTTTCCTTTTTCTCCTATGGACTGCTTGGTCATGTGCTGGAGCAGATCGAGCATAATCAGCCGCTGGAGATTGATTGTTTGGCCGATCAGCTGTATCGCATATTCAGGGGGGAAATGATGGTCTTCGATAATTAAATACGGCTTTGTGTATATAAAGCGGAAGCGGCAACCTATAACAGGTTGACACTTCCGCTTTTTTGTCATGACAGAAGATGGAGATTGCAAATTCCAAAAGCATGTTACGCAGTATATACTTTGCCCATCGGAACATAAAGGAGGTGAGAATGATGAAGTATGCAGAGCAGATTGGCACGGGACTTTCCCTGATTCTGCAGCAATGTACGGCAGCACAGACTGTTTTATCATCATGTTCTGAAGAAGAGAGGGAAAGGTTTTATTGCAGGGAGAGACAGCAGTCTGCTGAATTTATGGAGCGCCTGCAAGAAGAAAGCCTGAATGGACGCAATGAAGCATTACGGAGCATTGCTGGCGTAGAACTGGAGTTGTTTCATATGATGAGCCAGGACACCATACCGGATATCGTTCCCTTGCTCCAGAGTGAGGGGATGGACAGCAAGGAGGCGAAGGAAGAAGCTGAGTTGTTGTGTCTGGAATATCTGCTGGATACAGCCTTTCAGTCGCTACGCTCCGCTTTTCTTATCTCTTATGAAACGGTTAATTAAGTATAGGGAGGTGTATATATGCGTTACGTTGTATGTACACGAACGAGCTGGCTGTGAAGACCGGCCTGATGAATGTTCCTTCCCATGCGGTAGAGGAACTTACAGGGAGAAAGGCCAAGTCTGCCGCAGAGGTTGCCCCACTCTATAAGGCTATGTGGGCGGCTGATGTTGACAACTGGCTGAAGATTAAGTAAAAAACAATTTTTTAAGGAGGAGAAAATCATGAAGATTCTTAGTTACGATACCATGCATCCCGAAACCAAGCGTTCCTTCCAGGAGGAGTGGGCTCCCCATGCCCGTCAGAGCGAACGTTCCTTCGAGTGGTGGTATGTCACCGGAAACCTGCACGATGCTCAGGGCAATCCCTATTTTCTCTACATCGGCATGATCGACCACAATGGCGCAATTATGCAGAAGCGCATGATCGGCCAGACGTTGCCCGATGGGATGCGCTCAGTGGCTCTTACAGCTACTCTGTCCGACTATGCCAACGAGCGCACTATCAGTCCTGCCGGTGCCGCGATCCTGCCTGAGCCTGCCATGTTCGACGATGAGAAGAACAACCTTCTGCTGGATGGGCAGACTCCGGATGAGAAGCCCTATATCATCCACTGGGATTATGTTGGCGATGAGATGCACGTCCTTGTGGACGCTCCGGAGCTGAAGTTTGACCTGAAGCTTCAGAATTGCAATGACGGTATCTGGCACAAGGACAGCTTAGGCCATGAGGGTATGATTCAGCAGGGCGATGTGGACGAGTTCAGTTTCTATTATTCCCTGACCAACTGCCCGATGACCGGAAAGGTTTATCTGAAGGATGCCGACGGTAATGTGACCCGCGAATTCGAAGTTTATGGACGTTCCTGGGTGGATCGCCAGTGGGGAGATTTCATCAACACCTATTGGGAGTGGTCTTCCTTCCGCTTTGACAATGGTGCGACTATGCACCTTTACAATTTCTGGAGTGGACATCAGGAAGCTTTTTACCGCGATGCCAATGGCAATGTTCAGTATTTCGATAACGTGGTCATCAAGCAGAACGGCTACTGCAAGGCACCGCTGGCCAAAACCTGGAATTCGTGGGGCTGGAGTTATGAGTTCCCCATTGAAATCGAGGGCAGCCGCCACTATACGGTAAAGCCGCTTAGCAATGAAGAGTTCCTGCAATTCCCTAATATGCGTGTTGAGTTCCAGAATCAGGTGTTTGACAGCTACGCCATCTACGAGGGCCTGGGCAAGCTGCGCAACGACGAGACTGGAGAGATTGTCGGCGCGTCCGTAAACGAGTCCATTGATATTCGTGCAATGCAGAACTATCCTTACGGACCGAGGCAGAAATAAAAGAGATCATTGGCTATCCAACTTTCAACTTATGGTATTGAGAAGCGTCTCTTCTACGGAGGAGGCGCTTTTCTCATGGGAATTTCACCCCCTTTTGAGGGCTTCACTCCCCTTCACCCCTTTTCACCCCTTTGAGCATTGCAATATGGGAAACAGGGGAGAGTTTGAAATTTTTTCTACTACAATAAGTTTAAGGCTAATTACTCTACATCCAGTAGGGAGTTAACCTTCTTATTGCTTAAGCTGTTAGAATGTAAGGAGCAATAGATATATCGGATTCTTTTTCTTGGTCCTCGCGACCGCTTTACAGACTGATAATCAGCTCCTCATTCACAGCGTTCGTTTTATGCAGGTTGAATCGTCAAATTGGCGCATTCGTGTCACACCACAGTAGATTGAATAGGCAATGAGTAAAGCTGATGGTATTCATTGCTAAAAAATTAAAAGGAGTGGCAGATGTTATGAATGCAGTAGGTATTGATGTTTCTAAAGGTAAAAGCACAGTTACTATCTTACGGCCGTTTGGAGAAATAGTTGCCAAACCATTTGAAATCAAGCACACATCTAGTGAAATCAATTCTTTAATTTCTATGATCAAATCTATTGAGGGCGAATCACGTGTTGTCATGGAATATACCGGACGATACTATGAAAGCTTAGCCCAAGCACTAACTGATGCTAGTATTTTTGTAAGTGTTATTAATCCAAAATTAATAAAAGATTTTGATAACGAATCTCTTAGAAAAATCAAAAGCGATAAAGCTGATTCCATTAAAATAGCAAGATATACGCTGGATAAGTGGAATAATCTGACAGCCTATAATTCGCTGGACGGTATTCGCAGTCAACTAAAAACCATGAATCGACAGTTCGGATTTGCGATGAAGCATAGAACTGCGATGAAAAATAATCTAATCGGATTATTAGAGCAAACATATCCTGGCGCAAATGACTTTTTTAATAGTCCTGCTAGAAATGATGGTAGTCAAAAATGGGTGGATTTTGTGGATACTTATTGGCATGTTGATTGCGTTAAAAAAATGTCTCTAAGCAATTTTATTACGCACTATAAAAATTGGTGCAGCAAGCATAAGTATAACTTTAGTGCGTCCAAAGCAGAGAAAATCTATATGTATTCTAAGGATTTAGTTCCAGTTTTAGCAAAAGACGGAATCTCAAAGATGATTATTCATCAGGCTATCGATTTGTTAAATGGTACCTCAAAAACTGTCGAAGAATTACGAGAACTTATGAGAGAAACAGCTTCAAAACTCCCAGAATATCACGTTGTAATGCAAATGAAAGGCGTGGGGCCTTCATTAGGACCTCAGTTAATAGCTGAGATAGGTGACATCACAAGATTTTCTCATAAAGGCGCTCTAACTGCTTATGCTGGTGTTGATCCTGGTGTTAATGAATCTGGTACATATACCCAACAAAGTGTTCCTACGACTAAGCGAGGTTCTGCTGAATTAAGAAAAACGTTGTTTCAGGTAATGGATATCCTAGTGAAAACTACTCCGATTGAAGATACAGTGTATCAGTTTATTGACAAAAAACGAGCTCAAGGAAAAACTTACTATGTCTATATGACTGCGGGTGCAAACAAATTTCTAAGGGTGTACTACGGGAAAGTAAAAGAATATCTTAATAACAATCAATAAAGTTCAAATTTTAAATATAAGTCGGCAGTTGTATGGTGACTTTTATTTTGATGCGCAAAATCATGAAATAATTAATGAAAAGATATGTTGACTTTTTATTTGCAGGCTGTAAATATGGGTATTCTATGATAATTTAGATTTATGAGGGAGCAATCAGACTGGTTGCTTCCTTTTTCTGACTATATATTTATTAAAGATATAAGTCAATATCAGTTTGTGCTTGTACCAAGGATTGTAGTATGATTATTTGCATATGAAATCGATAAATCGCGGTTTATAAGGGGGGATTATTGTTTGACTTTGTGGATAATTGCCACGCTATGTGCTTTTTTTATAAAGGGACTTTGTGGTTTTGCAAATACACTAGTCTTTACATCTATTTTAGGATTTGGAGTGGCAAACGTTAATATATCTCCAGTGGAATTATTACTTGGATGCCCGACAAATCTAATATTGACTTGGAATAATCGTAAAAAACTTGATAAAAAAGTCTATATTCCTTTAGCATTGTTGGTTCTAGGTGGTAGTATCCCTGGGGCAATACTTTTAAAGAGTGTTGATGTTAAATATTTAAAAGTGTTCTTTGGAATCGTTGTTATTCTTATTGCTGTTGAAATATTTTTTAGAGAATATCAATGTACAAATGCAAAGGATTCAAATATTATATTGTGCATCATTGGCGTACTATCTGGCATCTTATGTGGATTGTTTGGGATAGGAGCGTTGCTTGCTGCCTATGTTGGGCGAGTGACTACTACAACGGATGAATTTAAAGCCAATATAAGCGCGGTTTTTATTGTTGAAAATACAGTAAGAATTTTTACATATTATTTGCTTGGAGTATTTACGCTTGATTCATTGAAACAAGCAGCAACCCTTATTCCGTTCATGATTATTGGATTGTTTGCTGGAATGAAGAGTTCAAAAGTCTTGGATGAAAGAATTGTAAAAAAGATTGTTATAGTTCTTTTGGTAATATCAGGTTTATTTTTAGTTGGAATGAATTTGTAGTGTTAAAAGACATCGACAACTTCAGATTTATCAGAAGCAGCACATACATATCAAGAGGCATAAGTTAATGAAAAGTAATCTTACAGACTATCGACTTCTGACAAGGCAGTTTTTCCGACTGCTTCCGTATCAGATTTTACTCATAGTTCTTTCTTCGATTAATGATATTCTCTCCGGACTGTTTGCAAGTAATTATATTGGAACAGACGCCATGAGCGCACTTGGATTATATTCTCCTTTTGACACATTTTTAATCGCAATAAGCCTGATGTTTGTCATCGGATCTCAGATTATTTGCGGCAAATTCATGGGAAGAAATGAAATTGAAGAAACCAAGAAGATCTTTACTGTTGATATCCTGATAACGACTGTATTATCAATCCTGACGATCATTTTTCTTTTGTCTGCAGTCCTGTTTGATATGGGCAGGTTTCTGACACCCGATGTGGCCGTGCAACAAGCGTTGAATCGATACATTCCCGGCATAGTCATTGGCATTTTCCCATATCTTATGAGTCAGCAGTTTACCGCGTTCCTGTGTCTTGAAAACAAAGCCAAGTACACAACAGTTGCAAGTGTGGTTTTTTTGTTCGTCAGCCTTTCATTATATTATCTGTTTGTGTCTGTATTCAGGCTGGGCGAATTTGGCCTTGGACTGGCACCTTCTATAGGTATGTGGATTTTTCTGCTGATTGAACTGAAGCCTTATGTCTCCGGAGAAACTCTTTATAAGATCAATTTCTCAGGTTTAAAGTTTCATGACGCATGGCAGATCATAAAAACCGGCTTCCCAAGTGCGGTGATCGATGGATATCAGGCAGTGCTCGGTTTTATTCTGAACTCGCTTATCGTAATGTATGTCGGGTCAGTTGGATTGTCAGCATTTGCGGCAACTCAGGTGGTAATGCTTATAGTCGGAACAATTCCCTTTGGAATGATACAGGTAGCCCGTATGTTGATGAGTGTCAGCATCGGTGAGGAAGATAGAAAAACTCTTGTTGATGTAATGCGTGTTGGACTGTTTCGCTGCATACCGCTGATTTCCTTCATTTCGGTGTTTATGATAATACTGGCTGTACCCCTGACCCGGCTGTTTTATCGCGATCAGTCCGATCCGGTCTTTGATTTGACAGTTATGGGATTTCGCATCCTTCCCCTGCTTCTTCCATTGAGCGTTTTTCGTATGCAATTCTCCTGTTATGCGCAGACCTCCGGAAAAGATGTATTGAGTCATATTCTGGCATTGCTGGAGGGAGTTGTATGTGTGGCTTTTTTCTCTGCGATTCTGATTAGGCCTATGGGAATGAGCGGTGTGTACTGGGCCTATCCCCTTAACGGTATCGTCTGTGTCATTGTGATCGTACTTTATTCACTTATTATCCGAAAAACATTTCCCAAGAATCTGGAGCAGCTCATGGCCGTTCCCGATGATTTTGGTGTCACAGAGGACGCGCGGATAGATATTACCGTGCGAAGCATAGACGAAGTTGTCATGGTTTCTCAGCAGGTTACTGATTTCTGTCATAAACGGGGAATTGACAAGAGGACCGCTTTTTTCTCGGGACTGTTTTTGGAAGAAATGGCGGCAAATGTCGTAAAACATGGATTCACAAAGGATCGAAAAAACCATTCTGTTGACATTCGAATTGTTCATAAGAACGACGAGGTGATTCTGAGAATCAAGGATGACTGTATCCCGTTTGATCCGCTGGAACGACTGGAATTCCTTGATCCTTCTGATTGCACTAAAGGTGTGGGTATACGTCTTGTACATAATATGGCAGAGAGCTTCGAATACCAGAATATTCTGGGATTGAATGTGCTGACGATCCATATAAATGTAAATCAAGAACATTCAAGGAGGAATTCAGCACAATGATGGAGGGAGTGCCTTCTGTGTCATTGCCAGACATCATCCAAAAGGCAAAAGAAATACGTAAAAAACAAAATCAGGCCGGGTGCGGCGGAACAGTACTTCCGGGAGAATATATCCTGCAAAAATGTCCGGATTTTCTTGAGAAAATAAGCGGAAATGTCAGGACTATAATGGTTGGCGGCACAAACGGTAAAACCACAACTGCAAGCATGATTGTCCATATGCTCCGTGCAAAGGGATTCCGTGTATTTTCCAACAGGGAGGGTGCCAATAAAACTGAAGGCATCGCTACTGCATTCGGACTTCACTGTAATCCGGAGGGAGAATTAGACTACGATTTTGCGGTGATAGAATGTGACGAGTTGTTTTTGCTTTCCATGACGAAGCTGTTGAGACCGGAAGTACTGGTGCTTACGAACCTATATCAAGACCAGGTAGAAAGACTGATCAGTGTGGATCATACGGCGCAGGAGATTATCCGGGTTATTTCAGCTTTGACGGACTGTACTCTGTGCTTGAATAGGGACATGAATTACTATGACAGTTTTGTCGGGACCTATCATGGAACAAAACTGGTCTCATATCGACTTTTATCTGAGCATGCTGTTGAGATCGATGGGGGTATCCATGAGATGATGGTAGATATTCCTATGAAATACAATCTTGAAAATGTTGCATCGGCTGCGTCAGCCATGTATGCCCTGGACATGCTTGCCACAGATTGTTTCAGTTGTTTTTGCGACTATAAACTGCCATTCGGTCGTTGTGACAATATTGCACTTCCGAAATCGAAAATCAAGGTTGTTCTCGCAAAGAATCAAATTGCCTTGGAACAGATTTGTTCTGAACTTGCCGAATCAATTTCAAGGAGCATTCTTGTGCTATGCTATGATTATCAGCCGGATTTTGTCTGGCTGGAAGATCTGAATCCGGAGGTATATCGTCAATTAAGCCATGCTGACAAGGTTTACATATTTGGAGAATATGCGGATGTTATGGAACGGATCATCAGAAATAACTGTATATGCAGATCCGACCCCCAAATCTTGTCCAATGAGCAGATAGTACAGCTGTTAAAGACGTCAGAGCAGACCATACTCGCCATCGTCGGCTATGAAGGGATGCTGCGACTCAATAAACTGCTCGCCGCTCAAAACTATACTAAAGCATTCTGGGAAGAATGATACATTAGCATATTTAAACAAATCGGCAGTTTGTCGGGATAACTGATTGGAAGATATATCGCAAGATAATATTGACGCCACAGAGCAATTATCGTATCATCAATTCAATCAAATATAACAGACGCCCATTGCTACCGAGTAGTGGGATTTACGTCATTCCTTTACCGTTAGGTCTTAGCAGGTAAGGGAATGGCGTTTTTTAGTTTTGGATGTAGATTTATATGAGATGGATTTTCATGAGAAATTGTCTGTTCCGCAGGTTATCTGTGTTATCCTGACTGTAGTTGGAATAGCGGGACTTAAGATTTTGGCGAAAGATTGAGGTGTTTACAATGTTTAGAAAAATGAGAAGATTTAAGCAGCAGATCTCTGAGGCTGAATGCATAGAGATATTAAAGAGTACTAAGAGAGGGGTTCTTTCTCTGATAGGAGATGATGGATATCCATATGGAATCCCGATTGATCATTGGTATTGCGAAGATGATGGAAAAATCTATTTCCACGGAGCAAAGGAAGGGCATAAGATAGATGCAATCAAGGCCTGCGATAAGGCAAGCTACTGTGTTTATAATGAAGGCTACCGCAAGGAAGGCGATTGGGCTCTGAACATAACAAGTGTGATCACATTTGGAAGAATTCATTTGGTAGAAGATGAGGAGGTCGCTCTTCGGATCTGCTCTGAACTTACCAGGAAGTTTACCGATGATCAGGCTTATCTGGAGCAGGAGATAAAGAATTCTTTCCGTAATGTTCAGTGCTTGGGGTTAATTCCTGAGCATATGACGGGTAAGCTGGTTAATGAATCATAGGAAGCTGAACAGGAAGGAGAAATAATCAAATGGAGCTGAAAAGAATAGAGCAGGATCTAACTGTTTGCAAAGTACATGATGTTTTGGATATTGATATGTCATCTGAGTTTTATTTTGTGGGAAAAACAGATGAAGAAATATCTTTAGTATGTAAAACGGAGGATACTCCGGCTGGCACAATTGAGCGTGATGATGGATGGAAAGGTTTTCGTATCCAGGGAACGCTGGATTTCTCCCTGATTGGTATTTTGTCAAAACTATCAGGCATTCTTGCTGAACATAAAATCGGTATCTTCGCGGTTTCAACATACAACACAGATTATATCCTTGTGAAGGAAGAAAACTTTGAGAAGGCTATGAAAATCTTGGCTTCTGAAGGATATACAGTAGCATAAATCGGGATTTGCAGAGGTGTTCAACTATGAAAAACGGAAAGTACCCGGATCCCAATGTGATCCACCCGATAGCCGGATATGATAAAGAGATCTATGTAAAACCGACAATAAAGGATCCGAATATAATAGTCGGAGACTTTACGTATATCGCAGACTCATAATATTGTATAGGTGTATATTACTGTTTTGTAGATTTTATTTAAAATGAACAAAACCTTACAGAGCCAGTAATAGCAGGGGGTTATGGGTCAAAATAATTTTGTTTAAAAATTTTTGGTTTTAGGTAGATAAATTTAATGCTGCAGCTTCAGTCTGGATCTTTATGATCACAAAACGGAAGCTGCAGCTATTATTTTAAATTAACGCTGCTGTTCTGAGCGGGCATCAAGTATCCACTGAGCATTTCTTTCGATGTTGTTTTCATCTCTTAATGTGAGTGAGAGAAACTCTTTTATTCTTTCCGGACTGCATCCGTTGTTTATAAGCACAGCTCTGTAAAGATAGTAGTAGGGAACTGTGGATGACAGTTCCTCCAGTCCTGAGTCACTAAGCTTTTCCTGCGCAATTCTGAGAGCTGTATCATGTTCTCTGTCTATCATTTCAACAAGGGCGCCCAATGTATGTATGCCCAGAAAGTCAAGCTGCGCCAACTGTGATTCGGGATTCGCATCGTTGATCGTGGCACCGGTAATGGATGCAATTTCTCTCAGAAAATTCTGATATGTTCTGCTTCTTGAAGTGAACTCGGTGATAGTGATAGCGTCCAGATATAGATTTTCAGCCTGATCATTCTCTATACTTCTGATAACTTCCTTTTTATAATCTACGAGGCGCTTCTTGATATTGCTGAAAAGATCATCAGCGGTTTCCAGAAGACTGGCTGCTTTTGAAAAATTTCTGCGAACCTCACGAGGTGTGCCGAATTCTGATTTGTAGCCAAGATCGTGTTCTATTTCTGCCCATACATGCTGAAGTATGGTACGGATCTGAACTTCAAACCATAAATGACGGAGCTCTTCAGGGAATGCTTCGTCATCCGGCAGTGCGATGATGTAGTGGAGTGAGAGGTATCCAAAGGAAGTAGGATCTATAAGACTTCTTTTATCTTTTGAATGCTTACGGTCAACACGAAATGCCCCGGCAATTTTCTCGGCAATCACATCGATATCTTCCTCAAAAAAGCAGATGATACGAAAACCGAGTATATCGCGAAGTTCAGATGCATCATGATACTTATCCGGTTTTCGTTCCATCTTCCCTTTTATTGATTTGACCGTCTTGATCCTGTGGGTGATATCATATAAAGCAGAGTGATTTATGCCGCTTAAAGCACTTCGAATGCGTTCATCGATAATCGGAGCCAGTGCTGAGTATTTTTCTAACAGTTCATTTATTTTTTGATTGGAATTTTTTGTCGTGCTCATTTGTATCTCCACTATAATGCGCATATATACTCATATATGTCCATTATACATTAAAAGACGACATACCGTTAATGAAAGAAAAAAGTTCACCGTCAGGTGAACTTTTTTACTAACACAATTTCTGTATAGTAGTGTGTAACAGTAACTCTTATATCGTCACTGATGGACAACAGGATGGATTTACTGATTTCTTCCTGTGAAAATTTTTCTTTATTTCCCATATCTTTGATGGACCAAAGAAACTCTTTATTTTTGCTTTGCTGAAGATTCTTTACGCCATTATAGATAACATCCTGTAACTTATAGTACAGTCCGGATTTTGTTTCATCTTTCACTTTGTCTGACAGACTTGCCAAAACATGATACTGTTTGAAATCAACCTTTATAGGGATATGTATATGAATTCTGCAGACCTGTCCGCTTCCTTCGATATACATACCTGCATTATACTGAAGCAGCATATCTTTGAACATATTTACAGATTCTTCCACTAAAAGCTGTATCTGAGAGGAAGAGCGATTGTCGATACGCTCTCTTTTGGCAAAGATGACTGCCAAGTGAAGAGCTGAAACGACCGGATCTGATGAATCTGAAAAATGTATAGTGTCTGTTCTGAAATGACGGAGTCTCGGTGAAGATGAAACCTGTATCTGTTTTTGGGGCTTATCTGTTTTTTCTGCGGCAGGCACAGATTGAACAGCTTCTACATGCTTATCAATGATATTGATATAATTATAAGGTATTTCGATGTTGTTCTGTCGAAATGCCTTTAAAACTCTTAGATTGATATCTGTGGTTGCTACATATGAGCTTACTACTCTGCTGAGCTGCAAAGTGGTCTCAAGTATGATGGCGCTGTCTGCAAATTTCAGGAAATACACAGGACCGGAATCTTCATCGATATTATGTCGGACAACTCCCTGAGTGTAGGGACTTGCAGCAACGCAGTCTCTGATGATATCCATAGCCTTTTGAACATCCGTATCGAAGCTTACAGAAAACTGAAGATGTACACTTCGTGTATCCTTTTTATAGCTTGTGTTATATACGACTTTGGAATTCAGCTGACTGTTTGGCACGATGATTCTGATTCCGTCATATATTTGCAGTACGGTGTGTCTCAGAGTGATATCTTCAACTATACCTGCTTCATAACCGTCTATGATGATACGGTCTCCAAGTTCAAAGGGCTTGTTGATACTGATCAGAAATCCGCATATGAGGTCAGCGATAACAGGCTGTGATGCAAAACCGATTACAGCAACGATAAGAGCAGAACTTCCAAGAAGCAGCCTGTGAATATCATTGTCGGGATTCAGTATTGTATAGATTCGAAAGATACAGGTCAAAACTATCAATACTTTTACTAGCTGTCCAAGAAACCTGACATGTAGCGCAGTTGTTCGCTTTCTAATATGCTTGAACATAACAAGCGAAAGTCCAAAAGCAGCTGCCCCTATTAATATAGTTAGTAGAATTTGGATTGATTGTTCTTTACTCATAGCCACCCTCTGTGAAGATCTTTGTGAATCCGATGATAAAAAAGCTGAGGAAAAATCCCCAGCTTTAAATCATGTCATAAGAGATCATCTTTATCTAAGGTAACCTTCCTGCCCAGATCCTGTCCGCGGACTTTCTTGAGTGTATATAAGATATTATCCGAATGCTTACCTTCAACGATCTCGATCTTGATGATTTTCCACTCTTTGGTCTCTTTTTCGTAAGCTACCAGATCTCCAATGTTGTAATCTGCCATAAAAGCACCTCCTTGATTACCGGTATTTCACAATTAACAACTAAGTACATTTTAGCACACTTTTTAAGAGTATTTCTATATATAAATGCTACTTAATAGCTGTGATAAACCGTTTTCATCATAGATTTGTTGTAAATGCACTTTTTTGTTCTCTGAGTTTTGTATATATTGATGGTGGATGCTTATGTAGGATTAAAGTGATGTCGAAAAAACTGGAAGGATAACTGATGATACGAACCGGGGAGGAAACAATATGACTCATAGGACAGATGGTTGTATGCATAAATTATGCTGTGAGATATTGTTTGTTTTTTTGCTGTTCATTTTATACTCTTTCGTAACCTATGGGGATGAAAGGACAAATGAGCCTGTCCGTGTCGGATACTATGAAAATGAAGTCTTTCAGGAGGGGGCCAGAGAGGGAGCTGTAAAAACAGGCTATGCCTATGAGTACTATCACAAGCTGTCTGAGTACACAGGATGGAAATATGAATATGTTTATGGTGGCTTTGGTGAACTCTATCAGATGCTTCTGGATGGAGATATAGATCTTCTGGCGGGGCTTGCCTTCAGGGAGGAAAGAGCATCACTGATAGCTTATCCTGAGGATATCATGGGAAATGAGTCATACTATCTTGTGAAGCATGATACTGATGATGATATCACCGCAGATCCTGCCACCATGAACGGATGCAGGATAGGAGTCCTGGACAGTGCCATGGTCAGTGTTCTCGATAAGTACCTGTATGATCATCATGTCAATGCTGAAGTAGTGACATACAGTGACCACACTGCTCTTTTTCAAGCCTTTGACTCAAAGGCGGTTGATATACTGGCTGCAGAGAGTGATGGTGCCCATGGAAGAGATCATGCCGAAGTACTTACCGCCTTCGGTTCGTCAGAATATTATCTCTGTGTAAGCATTAAAAGACCGGATCTCCTGTCTGAGTTAAATACCGCCCAGATGATGCTGGCAGCAGATGAGCCGAATTATCTCAATAATCTCAGTGCCAAGTACTATTCCATAAGTGTTACGGCGAGGGCATTTTCACAGGCGGAGCATGAGTGGATGAACTCACACACGGAGCTGAAGGTAGGTTATCTGGAAAACTATCTTCCATACAGTGATACAGATGAATCGGGAAATGTTACGGGAGTTATCAGGGATATGGTGCCGGCGATCCTAAGTGCACTCGGCATACCGGATATAAAGGTAAGCTTCACGGGGTACAAAAGCTATGATGATCTGATCTCAGATATAAGCACGGGAGCCATAGATGTTGCATTTCCTGTTGGAGGTGGTCTCTACTATTCTGAGGAGAGCGGGATCTATCAGTCCAATGCTGTTGTTTCATCACCAACAGCCATAATCTATAAAGGAGAATTTACAGAAAATACTACAGAACGTTTTGCTGTTAATGAAAACAACCGCATGCAGTACTATTATGTGAAGACGAACTATCCGGATGCAGAGATAGTATTCTATCCGTCCGTTTATGAAAGCCTGTCAGCGGTGCTTTCAGGTGATGTGGGATGCACCACACTGAATGGTCTACGTGCGAATGAGATACTCAAAAACAGGAAGTATGAAAATCTGTCCAACAGGCAGTCAAGCTACAACGATGACCGCTGCTTTGGAGTGGAGATCGGTAATGAAGGACTGCTCAAGCTTCTTAACAGAGGGATAAATATACTGGGAAGTGATTATGCCCAGAATATTTCCTATCGTTATACTGATGGACTTTCCTCATATGATTTCGTGGATGTTCTTCGGGACAATATGGCTCTCTTTGTAAGTATCGCTCTTTTCGTTGCTGCTCTGACTATCGTTTTTCTTATCCGGGATAAAAGCAGAACTAAACGTGAGATGCAGAATAAAGAGATAGCCAGAAAGGAGCTGGAAAAGGCAAATGCTGTTCTCGCTGAAACTCAGCGGACCAAGCAGCAGGAGCTCGAAGACCGTATCGCTCTTCAGGAGGAGCTGCTGGAGCAGCAGAAGAGACGGGAGCAGCAGGACAGGATGATCACGGCACTGGCTTCCGATTACCGCTGTGTTTATCATGTGGATCTCGATAAGAATGATGCCGTCTGCTACAGAGCGGATCCCACGGATCATGAGCAGACACCGGAAGGCATACATTTTCCTTATTATGAACGTTTTTCCTGGTATGCCGAACATTCTGTTGCCGAAAGCTACAGGGAAGGTTTCCTGAAATTCATCGATCCTGAGCATGTTAGAGAGGCATTGGCAAAGGAACTCATAATCGTCTATAGATATCTGGCCCAGCGCGACGGCAGGGAGTATTACGAAATGATACGTATGGCAGGCGTACGTCATGCTGAGAACCGCGATGATCATATAGTTCATGCAGTTGGTCTTGGTCTCACCGTCATAGATACCGAGATACGTGAAGCCATGGCAAAAAATCAGGCTCTGGGTGAGGCTCTGACTGCAGCTGAGGAGGCAAATAAAGCAAAGACGGCATTCCTGTCCAGCATGAGCCATGAGATCAGAACGCCTATGAATGCCATCATAGGTCTCGACAGTCTGGCACTTCAAAATGAATCCCTCTCAGATGAGACCAGAGAGTATCTGGAAAAAATCGGAGGAAGTGCCCGTCATCTTCTGGGACTTATCAATGATATCCTGGATATGAGCCGTATAGAAGCCGGTAGGCTCATAATGCGTAAAGAAGAGTTTTCTTTCAGCAACATGCTTGAGCAGATAAACACCATGGTCATGTCGCAGTGCAGTGAAAAGGGACTGCACTATGAGTGCAGGGTAGTGGGAGAAGTCAGTGATTACTATATCGGTGACGACATGAAGCTGAAGCAGGTGCTCATCAACATATTGTCAAATGCCATAAAGTTTACCGAGGCACCGGGTGATGTCACCCTCACTATAGAACGCACCGCTGTTTTCGGCGATCACACCACGATGCGATTCAGGGTAAAGGATACCGGGATAGGCATGGATAAATCCTTCATACCGAAGGTCTTTGACGCCTTTGCACAGGAGGACAGTGGCAGGAACAACAAGTATGGAAGTACCGGTCTCGGTATGGCCATTACAAAGAATATAGTCGAGCTCATGAACGGAACGATCTCCGTGGAGTCGGAAAAAGGAGTTGGTACAGAATTTGTGGTTGCAGTCACACTGAACAACAGCCAGCGTCATGGCACTTCTGCGGATCATGTTGACGCAGCAGAGAAGAAGCGTGCGGATCTGAAGGGGCGTCATATCCTTATGGCAGAGGATGTTTTTATCAATGCTGAGATCATCAAGCAGATAATCATGTCCCGTGAAGCCCTTATAGATCATGCTGAAAACGGAAAGCTCCTTTTGTCTATGTTTGAGAAGAGTCCGGTCGATTACTATGATGCCATTCTTATGGATGTACGCATGCCGGAAATGGACGGTCTGGAAGCAACTGAGGCTATCAGGTCCATGACGAGGGAGGATGCAAAGACTATCCCTATCATAGCCATGACTGCCAATGCCTTCGACGAAGATGTTCAGCGATCCCTTCAGGTCGGTATGAACGCTCATTTATCGAAACCAGTTGAACCGGAACAGCTTTATCAGACTCTGGAAGAGCTCATCTGGGAAAGGGAAATGAGGGATTCCTGATGGACATGTATATTTAAGAAAAAAAGATATAAATCGTAAATACAATCAGGCAGACCGGAGTCCCGGTCTGCTTGATTTTTTTATAAGCTCTTTATAAAATCATGAAGGTGCTTTTTTCATATTTTTGATGATACAGGTACTGAGTATAGAATTGGTGTGCCCCACGGAGGTCTTTTATGGAACAGAAAAGAATCGAAGGGCTATGGGACTGTGTGTTCTGCGGCTCAAGAGCTATCAGAGCAAGATATGCCACATGCCCGAATTGCGGTAAATCCAGAGGCATTGATACAGAATTTTATCTGCCTGATGATTTAGAAGAAGCGACCCTTACACAAGAGCAGGTGAAAAAAACAACCGACAGCCCGGACTGGCTCTGTGAATACTGTGATTCCTACAACAGATCGGATGCAAAATTCTGCAAGAAGTGTGGGGCACCGAGAGAAGAATCAAGGGATGATTACGCGACTCTTCACAAAGATAAAGAATAAAGGAGATATCAAATGGCAAAGCAGCTTGTGGCGGATCTTTACGGTTGCAGTGAGATCATCGATGATCCGGAAGCAATTAAAGAGGCTGCCCATACAGCGATCAGATATGTGGGGGCTGAGATAGTGGAGGAGTGCATCCACGAGTTTGAACCCATAGGAGTTACTTATTTTGCTGTTATAACCACATCCCATTTTTCGGTCCACACCTGGCCGGAATACGGCTATGCCGCCATAGACATTTTTTCATGTACCGATACTGTGGTGGATGGAATCAAAGATAAGCTAAGGGAATTGTTTCAGGCAAAAGAAGTAAAGATAAAAGTAATCGAAAGGGACATAAGCCGGGGTGATGCGGAAGTAACCGGATGATCGGGGAGCCGGATGGCTTATGCAGGGGTATGAAATGGATATAAGAGTAGGGTCTATACTGAAGATAAAGGGGCAGGATGCCCGTGTTATCGGTTTGATCAGATACAAGAATACAAAAGACGGTAACAAGACCTGGGTCGAATACAGATTGAGAACAAAGGACGGCGAAAGATGGCTGTCCATGGATGATTATTACAAGGAGTATTCTATTTCCCGGGCTGCCAACAACGTCCGCGGAAAGATCGGACCCGAGTGGCATGAAGTGGACAAGGGACATCAGGTTGTAGTGGCCTGCAGCGGAGATGTTGATGTAGAAAACGGAGATGCGGCAGATTTCATAGAGTTTGAAGACGCATCGGAGGATAATATCCTTTCAACGGAGATATGGGATGACGGAACCGAGTATTCGAGAGGTGAATATATCGAGCTTGAGGATATAAAGGTTGTGGGTTATGAGGCTCCCAAAGCTATAGGAGGAGCCGGCATCTTCGGTTCGACGATAGCCTTCATATCGGTGATAATCACATTTATCACTATCCTGGTGATCACGCTTTCAGGCACCGGAGTCGGAAATAAGTCCATAAGTAAATATCTGAAGGAGGATACCCGATTCAGCTATGTCACATCGATCACCGGAAATGAAAATCAGAAGGCAGATGTATATAAAAACATAATGCCTATCGCCACAACGGACGATACGGCAAGGGACATAATAGAAGGTATAGATGGAAATACCGAGTCTGTCACGCAAAAGGATGAGGAGCATGATGGAGACATTGCCATAGTCACCAAAAAGGAATACTGCCTCATTTACCATCCTGAGGATAAGCCTGATGAGATCTTTATTCAGGTATCAGACAGAAAGTATAATTATACATCGGATAACTCGCCGTACAAGAGCTCGGGAATTACGACTCACTGGTACAGAAGCCACTATTACAGCTCCAGCTACGCTAAGGATTCGTCGTCCTTCAGTAAGATGCCATCCGCGTACAAGACCTACAGTGGAGACACCATTCACAATATAGGAAACGGGTATTTCGACAGCTATTCTTCATCAGTCAGACAGAGCAGTATTAATGCCAGAAATTCATCCGGCGGCGGACTGAGCGGAGGAAAGTGATATACGGATGGACCTGATAAATCCCGGATCATGACATTTAGATCACGTATATATGATGTCATAGAGAACCGGAGGATCTGTAAAATTTGATAACATTTGCATACTCGATTGATCGGAGGGAAATAAAATGGTAGCACTTGAAACTTTAGTTTATCTTGCAGTTGGACTTTTGGTTATGATGATCGCATATTTCATCATAGATCTTCTTATCCCGGTTGATTTTCCAAAGGAGATCACGGATGGCAACAAGGCAGTGGGCTGGGTATCGGCAGGAATATATGCGAGTCTCGGCTTCATCATCCGTTCAGCCATCATTTCATTTGAAGTGTCAGAGGCTCATGATCTTCTTCACGGAGTCATCAGTACTGTTGAATTTGCCGGAATCGGAGTGGTAGCCCTCATGATAGGCTATTTCATAGTTGATCTCGTGAACACCAGATTTAATTTCGGCGTTGAGCTCGGTAAGAAGAATGAGGCCGCCGGCATCATGATCTTCGGAATCTTCATGGGAGTCGCTTTTATAGTAAGCGGCGTGATCCAGTGATCTTATTGAAAGGAACACGTTTTTAATGAGTAAAAAGTACAGACTTCTGATGCTGACCACCCTGATAATCTCAGGGTGTTCTATGTGTTATGAGCTTATTATCAGCGCAGTAAGTTCTTACCTTTTGGGAAACAGTACCCTCCAGTATTCTGTGACCATCGGTCTCTATATGGCTTCACTGGGACTGGGTTCCTACATTTCCAAATATTTTTCCAACAACCTTTTCAACATTTTCGTGACCATCGAGCTGGGAATAGGAGTCATCGGCGGCATCAGCTCCCTTGTTCTTTTCCTTGCCAATATCTATATTTCCAATTATGCACTGGTGATGTATCTCGAGATAATCATCATAGGAGCCTTTGCCGGTGCTGAGATCCCTGTTATGACGAGGATCATCGAGCAGGACGAAAATAACCTGAAGGTCACGCTTTCATCCATATTCAGCTTCGACTATATCGGCGGTCTCATAGGTTCTATCGCGTTTCCGCTTATACTGCTTCCGAAGCTCGGATACTTTGCAACTTCGTTTTTATGCGGTTTTCTGAATATAGTTGCGGCACTCCTCATCATGTGGAGATTCGGAAAGAGAGTAGACCATATCAGGATCTTCCGTTCCCTCGCCATGGTTCTTTCCTTTTTTATGCTCATAGGCATGGTTATGGCTGACAATATCTCCGAATCCATAGAAAGCGGACTTTACAGAGACAAGGTGGTTCTCATAGAGCAGACGCAGTACCAGAAGATAGTTATGACAAAGCACAGGGATGATGTGAGGCTCTATATAGATGGGAACTGTCAGTTCTCAACTTCTGATGAATACCGCTATCATGAGGCGCTGGTCCATGTTCCCATGAACGAGGTTAGTAAAAGAGAAAACATACTTATACTCGGTGGAGGAGACGGACTTGCTGTGAGAGAGGTCCTTAAATATCCCGAAGTAAAGAAGATAGATCTCGTGGATCTGGATTCTGAGATGATCAGGATCTGCAGCACAAACGTAAACGTCACAGACATTAACGAAAACAGTCTTCTTTCTGATAAGCTCAATGTCTACAACATGGACGCATATGAGTATCTTGAAGAATGTAAGGAACAGTACGATGTGATAATCGTGGACCTTCCGGATCCAAACACGGAGGTTCTGAATAAGCTTTATTCCAATATCTTCTACAGGATGTGTTCAGGATGTCTCACAGATTCAGGCGTTCTGGTGGTTCAGTCTACAAGTCCCTATTATGCTACCAAGGCTTTCTGGTGCATCAACAAGACCATCGAGAGCGAGGGCTTCAATGTAAAGCCTTATCACATGGAGGTTCCGGCCTTCGGAGACTGGGGGTTCAACATGGCAAGCAAGAGAGAGCTTTCCGAAGAGATCTCTTTTGATGTAGAGACAAAGTATATTACAGATGATAATGTCATCGCCCTTTTCAAATTCGGCAAGGACGAGGTTGATACGGACGTAGATATAAACCGACTCACTAAACCTGTACTCATGGAGTACTACAATAAGGCAGAGGAGCTGTGGAGCTGATCCGGCACCGTGATCCGGAGCTCCATGGCTTTCTGTATGGCTCATTTGTAAGGAGAATAGTCGTAAATTTCCGGTGTAACATCGGCAGCAGATCATAGTATGGTCTGCTGCTTTTTGTTGTATGGCGGGCATGCCGCCAGTCTGTGGTGAAAGTCCACGTGGGGCG
>NZ_MUHW01000030.1 GCF_002007235.1 Oribacterium sp. C9 | reverse complement strand
CAACTAAACTTCCGAAAAAGAATCAATGGTTACCCACTATTTTTGACGAATAACCTAAATTCTTTTATCGGCGGCTGATATCTAAAACTTAATAGTAAATACTGCAAAAAAACGGGTCATGAAATAACACATTCATGACCCGTTTTTATGTTAAAATGATAGATATAAATTTGTTTTAACATAGAGGGACAAGCTTTGTTGTAGCACTGAGGGACAAGTATGATCGTGAAATTGTCCCAAGAGAGATAGTTTTTGAGTTACGAGAGGAACATTTCTTTATTGTTCGTATTGAACGGTATGGTATAAGCCAGGGTCTCTTCAGGGCAGGTCAAATTCATTGAAAGAAAAATAATGATATGAATGGAAAGTATAAAGCAACTATAATAACCCCTTTTCATAATACTGATATGTCTATGTTTGCTGAAACGATTAAATCTGTAAAGAATCAGACAATCGGTTTTTCCAATATAGAATGGATCATAGTTCTTCATAACTGTAAACAGGAATATGTTGACAGTGTAAAACAACTGTTGGGAGGATACAGTAACGTTATCCTGAAAGAACTGTATAACGATGCAAAAAGTGCATCCAGTCCGAGAAACTACGGATTGAAATTTGTAACTTCCCCTTACATTGAATTTCTTGATTCTGATGACAGTATTAGTCCCGAAACAGTTGAAAAGTGCGTAGATGTTATGGGTAAACATCATCCGGAAATAGTTATTTTCCGTATGGCGTATATCAAAGAGAATGAATCTGTACAATCTGTTATTACAGATATCACACTATGGAATCCGCTGGAGGAAGAAATTGTTTTGACAGGGGAGAGACTGAGGTGTGAAGAATTATTTTCTTCAATTAATTTCTGTACACATAACCGTTTTTTTGATGCGGAATTTATAGCATCCAATGAGATTTGTTTTGATGAAATGATCACCATGGCGGAAGACGCCTACTTTACGCTTACATGTTATTCGAAAGCAAAAAAAATAGTTGTTCTGCCGCAATTCATCGGTCATCACTATTATGTTAACAGCAGTTCGGCAGTGCAGAATATGGATAGATCACGAGAAAAAGTTCTGCATTTTTCCTATGGATTCAAGAAGATGTTCGATCTTCTGATCAGTATTCATGCTTACTATAATCACTTTTTCCTGACTGTCTTGGCCTACTATATTCAATGTGCCTTTTGCTCGCCTGATTTTACCGTTGATGACTGGAAAACACTTCAGAATGATATGGCGCCATATGCCGGAATTCTGGTGAAGCCACCTGTTAATAAGTTCTTTAATGAGGAAGAGGGTAAGCTGCTTTATGATTTCGTCACACATACTATATTGAATCCCATAGATGAAAGATATCAGAAATACTTTCATGGCGGAGGAAAAGTTCTTGGAAGCGTAATAGAGAGTAATGCTGATACAGCATTTGGCAAATACTATGATTTTAAAAATATAAAATCCATAGATGAATACCGGAAAAGAGTTCCGCTGACAGATGATGGTAAATTTAACAAAATTCTCAGACTTCATACTGAGGTAGGTGAAACTGAAATTATTACAAAAAAGAAGATAAAAGCCTATTCATACGCTATAAACGAGTATGATGAGCGCAGAATGATACCTGTTTCAGAGGATAAATGTAAAGAGATGGGAAACAAATTCATCAATGCCTTAAACGGTGAGGTCACTTTTTTGATGATGGAGTCAAGGCCTAAAGGTATGCCACAAAACGATGGAACATACTGTGATTCACCCATAGGAATTATGGTATCAAGCGGAATAGATGCTTTTACCATGTCCTACAGAGGCTTCGATGGAAAGCTGACTGCGCCGTTTTCAATCATATTCCCCAGTGAGCCGATGAATATGGATTACCTTAATCTGCTCATGGCATTAAGAAAGAAAGATGTGACTCAAATCTATGGAAGCAATACATGGGTAGTGCTGAATTATATCGAGATACTTATAAAGCAGGGTGAGGATCTGTGCAGAGACATCGAGAGCGGAAGTATAAGCAGCATTAGTGAGAGTGGAAACCAGATTTATAAACAACTTGAAGGTTATAATTATCCTGATCCGGAACGGGCTGATGAGATTCGGAAAGTGCTTAAAGAAGGAAACAAGGAAAAGATTTTAAGATGTATATGGCCAAAACTCAGACGGATAATCGCGAGAAGCGGAGGAAATTACCATATCTATACAAGAAAGCTGAGAAAGTATCTTGGAGATATTCAACTGAAATTTGACGATTTCCTGACGCCTTTCGGTATTATAGCGACTCAGGCAGGAGAAGACAATGTTTTCAGGCTGGATTATGAGGAAGGATTTTACGAGTTTATCCCGGTTGATGAAGTGGGCTCAACGGTTCCCTTGCTTTTATCCGAGACCGTTACTGACCGTATGTATGAACTTGTACTTACAAACTGCTATGGAATTTACAGAATGCGTACAGGCATTTATCTTAGTCCATGCAAAATAACTAAGGAGGAATTTCAGTTTAATGAATGCATGAGACCTTATTATGGAGATAATAGGCTCATCTGTAACGCTGAGACTTTTGAAAAAGTTCTTACAGAGTGTATCGGGGATAATCTGTATGATTATTTCTGCAACTTCAATACCGTGGAAAAATGTTTGGATGTGTACATAGAACTGGAGAAGGAAGATACAGATACAGATTTCTCAGCTGCACTTGAAAGTCAGCTTTTGGGTATTTCCGAGTATAAAAAAGCAAGGGAATGCGGAATAAAAGAATGTAAAGTCAGGGTGATAGACAAAGAAACAAATCTTTTGTGGAGAGATATCAGAAGGATGAAATACAGTGCCCCGGCAGATTGTTTTGAGCCTATACACAACATAAACAATATGGATCAAATCCCGATATTGAAACAGTGGCAGGATAATGGAGGTGCATTTGGCATTTCCGATCAGAAATGAGTTCTGATAGATTGACTATAAAGATAACAATACTGATCTGGATGAAAGACTTGTAAGAATTCTTAATAACAGCAGAAACATATTGGAAGTTACAACGGATTTTGAAATGAATCCCGGGAAGGGACAGATAAGGAAATAAAAACAGGAGGAAATCATATGTGGAATCCGGAGTATTGTGATGAACTAAAGAGACGTCGCGAAAAAATGAATGAAGGAGGAGGCCCGGAGAAGCTTCGAAAACAGCATGAGAAGGGAAAACTCACAGCGAGGGAAAGGATAGAGCTGTTGGTGGATGAGGGCAGTTTCGTCGAGATAGCCGGATTTCAGATTTCGGATGTACCTATAGAGGGTACCCATGGAAAGGATTATCCCGGAGACGGCGTTGTGACAGGCTATGCACAGATAAACGGAAGGCAGGTGTTCATTTCCTCGCAGGATTTTACAGTGATGGGAGGTTCAATCAGTAAGGGGAATGCACGTAAAATCTGTCAGATCATGCAGCTTGCCATCCATCATAAGGCGCCGTATATCTCATTGAATGACAGCGGCGGAGCAAGGCTTGATGAAGGACTTTACGCAATGGATGGAAGCGCTGCAATTCTGCGTACCAACGTTCAGGCTTCGGGAGTTATCCCGCAGATAGCCGTTATCCTGGGGCCCTGTGCGGGAGTGTCAAGTTATTCGCCGGCCCTGATGGATTTCGTGATCATGCAGAAAAAGAACGGTCAGATGTATCTTACTGGTCCAAGTGTTATAGAGGCGGCAACAGGCGCTAAAATAAGTGCCGCCGAGCTGGGCGGTGCTGAAGTACACATTGAAAAGTCAGGTCTGGCTCATTTTGTATATGAGGATGACAAGAGTTGTCTCGACAAGGTACGGGAGCTTTTGGATTATCTTCCACAGAATTGTGATGAACGGCCATTTTGGAAGGAGTATCCGCCTATAGATTATTCAGACCAGCTTCAGGATATTGTTCCGGATAACGGTCGTAAGCCTTATGATGTCCGATCGGTCATATTAATGATAGCGGACGAGGCGAGCTTCTTAGAGGTGCAAAGGGATTACGCAAAGAATATCGTCATTGGATTTATGAGAGTCGGTGGTGAAAGCGTTGGCGTTGTCGCCAACCAGCCAAAGGAAATGGGAGGTGTGCTTGACAGCAAATCGTCAGAGAAGGCATCAAGATTTGTCAGGTTCTGTGATGCATTCCGTATTCCTTTGTTGTCAATTGTTGATGTTCCCGGGTATATGCCGGGGGCGAATCAGGAAGGAGAAGGGATCATCCGGCGAGGTGCAAAGCTCCTGTATGCATTTGCGGAAGCGTCTGTGCCCAGGATAACGCTCATTGTCAGGAAGGCTTATGGAGGAGCTTATGTGGCGATGAACTCCAAGAACCTTGGGGCAGATTACGTATTTGCCTGGCCGATCGCCCAGATTGCTGTCATGGGATCAGAGGGAGCCGTCAGCATACTTAAGCACAAAGAGATTAAAAGTGCGGCAGATCCCGAAGCGGTAAGGGAACAATTCAAGAAGGAATATGAGGAAACCTACTATAATCCATATTTTGCAGCATCAATAGGTATGATAGATGAGGTTATCCTGCCGGAAGAAACAAGGCAGCGAATAATGCAGGCGATAGCTACATTTCGTAATAAAGAAATTCCGGGACCGACACGTCGGCATGGAAGTATGCCTCTTTAAAATTCTTTTATGCAGTTTTCTAAATAAGGAGAAATATGCCTGAATCTAAATTGATACGTGCTGTTTTCTTGAGCTCGATGGTCACAATGATCTTAAGTAACCTGGCTACATTTGCCGGTTCTATGGTGGATGGAGTTATTACCTCCCGTTTTTTGGGAAGTGAGTCTATGGCGGCATTTCAGCTGTCTATCCCGCTCAACCTGTGTGTAGTAATGATATTTCAGGTTTTTTCCATCGGCGTACAAAATACCTGTGCCAGATTTTTAGGAGCGGGAAAGCTGAAAAGCTCCGTCAGCGCATATACAACATCCGTTTTCATACTGACAGGCATCGGTATTATTACAGGTGTGATCACAGCCGTTTTCCACACCCCGATATCTGCTCTTTTGGGCGCTACCGGCGATAAGGCATCATTGGCAGACGGGCTTGGGCAATATATAACAGGCCTTTCCTTTGGGCTGCCTGTTTTGTTTATCATGCCGCTTACCATTGGCGTTATGCACATAGAGGGCCGCGGCAGTTATGTGGTCGGATCCGTCATCCTGCAGGCTGTTGTCGATGTGGTGGGCGACTTGCTTAATGTCTTTATATTCAGGAAGGGCATGCTCGGAATGGGTATAGCGACATCAGTCTGTAACTATGCCTCATTTTTATTTCTGATATTTATAAGGTCCAGATGTTACGAGCCCGTAATACAGGTTGACAGGCGCGAGTTCGATCTTTCTTCGCTTAAAGAGGTGTTTAAGGTCGGATTTCCGGCCGCAGTGGACCGTGTGTACAAAACGGTTCAGATGTACACTGTAAACATGGTACTGGCGGCAATTGCCACAAGTGCGGAGATAGCTGCATTTGGTGCGATCAACACCCTTAATTACATATACAATCCGATAACCATGGGCATAGGCACGGCCGTGTTGACGATGTCAGCCGTTTTTTTCGGAGAAAAGGATGAAAAATCCATACGCCAACTTATGCGCTATGCGGTGCGTGTGGCTATCATAGTCGAGGCGTGTGTTGCTGTTATATCATTTGCGGGCGCTCCCCTTATGATGCGTATGTTCTTTGATTCATCAAATACCGATAGCCTTGTCATAGCTGTCAGGGCTTTGCAAATGTATGTACTTTATATACCAATATACGGGATCAATTATATGTTCCAGAAATACTACAACAGTACCGGAAATATAAAAATGAATTACATACTTTCAGCGTTTGATAACCTCATTTTTATCTGTATCCTGGTGTTCGTTCTGGGGAACCTGTTGGGGTCTGACGGCGTGTTCATATCATTTGTACTTGCGGAGATCCTTACAACGATCAGCATGATAATCGTTATGGCAGTGAAGCACCGGCGTATTCCTAAGGGTATTTCTGACATGCTTGATCTGTCGGAGGAAATCCATGTGCCTGAATGTGATCAGTATCAGGTGTCTGCGGATTCTGTGGCAGAGGTTGTTGCAGCCTCTGAAGGCCTGCGTGAATTTTGTCTGTCCAAAGGATTGCCCGGCAGGACTGCAAACAGGTTCTCACTTGCAGTCGAAGAACTGGGTATCAACATAATGAGCTGGGGGCGCGAAAAAAACAAAAAAGCCACGGTGGATATCCGCATGGCCTGCTTAGACGGATGGACGCTGCGCGTAAGGGATAACGGCGGGCTGTTTGATGCTACCAAATGGCTTGAGATACATGATGAGGATGATCCGCTTCACAATTTCGGCCTCCGACTGGTACTGAAAGGAGCGAAGGATGTCTCTTATGTTTCTGCCATGAAGATAAACAACCTTATAATAAAATATTGATCACTTATAGGAAGGAGGACAATATATGGCTTCATTACGGGAAATAAATCCGGATGGCTGCACCGTGACTGGACACGGCAGAAACAGCGATGTCTACAGCCTTAATGACGGCAGGATAGCCAAGGTATTTAATAAAGGGACTGTACCTGATGAGGAAATTGAAAATGAATACAGGAAAGCTGTCGCATCGTATCAGCTGGGGGTACCAACCCCGAGATGCTATGAGCTGGCAAGATTCCGGGGCAGCCTCTGTATCATATATGAGCGGATCGAAGCCAGAAACTTAAGGGAGCTGATAGCGGAGGATAATGAACGTATAGAAGAGCTGATCGGCATGGGAGCTGAGCTTTCCCGTAACCTCCATAAGATACGTGCTCCTCGAGATATATTTCCTTCAATGGCAGAAATCTACCATGTCAGAGCGGATTCCGTAAGTGACCTGTTTACTTCGGATGAAGTGGAGAAGCTGCACAGACTGATCGACTCCATCCCCGAAGGGGATACATTTGTTCATGGGGATTATCACCGGGGCAACATCATGCTGCGTGATGGAGAACTGATGGTAATAGATATGGCGGATGCAGCATATGGACATCCGATCTATGATGTCCTGAGCACATACATGTACGGCCCTTTTATCATAAAAATATTCACGCAGGAGGCTGCAGAAAAACTAACAGGATGGACGCCAAAAATCATAAACCGTGTATGGGATGTTTTCGTGCGGAATTATTTCGGTGTATATGATAAAGCCGTGATTGAAAGGATAGAAGACAATCTGCTGTTCTTTTGCATACTGAGGTATATAACCTTTTTACACATTCTTCCGGGCCTTCCGGAAGAGATGATCAGATCTGCTGTTTCCATGGCGAGAGAAGTATTATTCCCGTTTGTAGATGAAAGGATTGAAACAGTAAAAAAAGGAGGTTTGTATGGATTTTAAACCGTTGGGAATTTCCTCAAGTTCTTTTTACTATACGTGGGGAGGATATGGGACATGCTTTGATATCTCTCTCGATTATACGCTAAGTTCAAAACTGGATCGAGGTGCTTTATCAGCCGCTGTCAGGAAAACACTTTCTGCTTTTCCGGAGTTTAAATACAGACCGGTCATACATGACGGGATGGTTGGATATATACCCAATACAGATGAAGTTCCTCTGATCGAGGATGTTCCTTCTCTGGCAGATATGGGAAGAGATTCCATATGCTATGGTACGGATGATACTGCCGGCTATCCGTTTATGTTTCTGTGCAGGGATGATGGATTCCGCTTCAGCTACTATCATGGACTTTCTGATGCTAAAGGGGTTACCTGCTTTATCCATACTTTATTTTATAATTACGCGAGGATGCTTTCCTTTGATGTTCCGGCGACTGAGAATGTGCGCCTTGATGAGAGCTCGGCTCTTTCAATGGACGAGCTTGAGCGCATGGATCCCTATAAAAAATACGCTAAAGAGATAGTATTAAAGCCGGATAAGCCGTCGGCTCCCGGATCATTTGCCATCCCGGAAACCGTCACGGAGCCTGAGGATGAGAATATGTATTATCTTAAGTTTACATTTCCTTTGGGAGATTTCCTTAAAAAGGTAAAATCATATCAGACCTCTGCGGCGTCCATGATGGTGGTATGTCTTTCTCGGGCTATCCATGGTCTGTATGATACAAAAGGACTGCCTATTACCACCATGCTTTCAGCGGATATGAGACCCTACTACGGAACCGGTACGGTATCAAATTTTTCGGATGCCATATTACTTCCTTATGATGAAGGATTCAACGAACTTAAGGCTGAGGAACAACTCATATGTATGAAGCAGCTGATGAAGGATCAGATGAACAGGCAGCACTTTGACCGGGCTATCGTGAACAAGGTTGCCGATATCGAGTCAAAGCGATCATCAGGTGTTCCGATTACTGAGTGGAACAGGCGTTTTTCGGCTGTCGCCTCCGCTCAGGCTGATACAGCTCCTATTACCTGTGCCTTTACCTATTCCGGCAGGCAGGATCTGCCGGATGCTTATGCTTTTCTGGTCACAGATGTCGATAAGGAACCGCATGTGCGTGGGATAGGGACTAAGAAGAATCTGATATGCACGACGTATGGGGATACTTTCCGTGTCGTGATCAGTCAGTATGGCCGGTCAGATGAATTCATACAGGCGCTGCGCAGGGAACTTTCCGCATTCAATATAGAAGCAGGTGATGTATGCAGATATACACATAACGGATTTCAGATGGTAAATGAAAAACTGATGTCTGTATAACTATTAGGAGAATATCATAAGGGGAAGCCCTTACCTATTGAGTCATGCGTTTACTTCACTATTGACGGATTCAGCAATCAAAAGTTCTTGAAAGCTTTTTGGCTGATATTAAATGGCTATGTCAAAATAACTATTGTAGTTAGACTTAAGTATTCATAATATCCATATAGAAAAGGAGCATATCTGCTGCGCTATATCAAACAATAAGGATGTGCAGGTATCATCAAAGAAGGCGTGGCTGGCAGATCGCTTTGAAGATGGACTCGTGTTTCTTAAAAGCGTGGAGCGGGAAAAATGGCATACCATTTAAGGCTGTGAAAATCGAGAGCAGAGAAACGGCTCAGAATGCGCCGACGCCGATCACCACATATGCTCTGTTCTGTGATGGAGAGTATGTCACGAACGAACAAATGAACGATAAGAAGTTCCTGAAGCTGGTGAACGGATGACTTTGCTTCAGACTGCATTCATCGAAGTCAAAGAGAGATTGACTGAGGTGGATGCCAGAAAGTCAGTATTTACGGGAATGAAATGAAACGTATCGCGGAAGTGACGATACGTTTCATTCATTAATAAACGTCATTCGGTAATAGCCCATACTCTTGCCGGAAGCCCGGTTGCACCTTCAATTCTCGGATAAGAAACAAGTATGACCGCTCCGGCAGGTGTCACTTTATCAAGATTAGCGAGTAGTTCGACCTGGATTTTTTCGTTTTCAAGGACATATCTTTCGCAAATAAGATCCTGATGCTCTTCCGCAACCTGAGAGGAATCAGTATCCAATGTCTCGTGACCATTTGCGGATGCATTTCTCACTTTGTATATGTATTCCAATGCCTCCAATGACCATCCGGGGGCATTTTCTTTCCCTTCTTCGTCTATACCGGATACGGCATTGATGTCAGGCCACTTTTTATACCAGTCACTTCTAAGCGCTACAAAAGCTCCATCCGGAATCGGGCCATATTCCTGCTCATATTCTTTGATATCATCTACTGTAACCGCATATCTTGCGTTATGTTTTACCTTTTCTGAAATATCTATTACTACAAGAGGAAATTTTTTATAGTTGGTTATAACCATTTTCTTTATGTCGTCACAACCAATAAGATTTTTTTGATCGAGACTGCTTCTTTTCTTTGTCCCACTGAGATGTAGTTTCATAGGCATAAGTGATGCCGGATCTTATATCTTTGATATAAGTAATAGCCACTGTACTCTTTCTTTCATCGTCATGTCATGGTTAGAGAGCCTTATAATCACATATTATGGGAAGATAATGGATATATATTTTCACATGTGGGAGATGCCGTGTAAAATAGTGCTTATAGTATACGGTACTACGTCCTGTGAAACGCTCCCGAAGATACCACAAGAAGATTCCAAATGATTGTTTATGCAGATGATAGTACCGAATATTTCAATATAATTAAAATAAAAAAGTGTATGGAGATAATGGAAATGACCGACCTATTTGATTATGATACTGTAGCAAATTTTTGGATAAATAAAGAGGATCAGTCTAAGAAGATGGACCGAGATAAGTTGTTTGACAGAATCTCCAGGTTCATTGATAGTCATAATACCTGTACATTAGGGACTGCTTCAGAAGGACATGTAAGATGTACACCAATTGAATACAATTTTGTAGACAGTAAGCTGTATTTCTTCTCTGAAGGAGGTTTGAAGTTCAGGGGATTAAAGAATAATAAGCATGTTGGTGTAGCTATCTATGAGAATTACAATGGCTTTGGAAATCTGAAAAGCTTACAGATCGAAGGTATAGCAAATTTAATTGAGCCATTCAGTGATGAGTATTTAAAACTGATGGAGCATAAAAAGATTCCGTTGGAAGTAATGAAGAAACTACCACATCCCATGAATCTGATCAGGGTTGTTCCACAGTCTTTTGACTACCTTGATTCGGATTTGAAAAAGGAAGATCTTAGTAGCAGACAGCATTATGATGTGTAGAGAGAATGGTTAGAGAAATGGATTTTCAATTATTACCGATCGAGGAAAAGGACCTAAAGATATTTAAAACTGACATGCAGGAAGCTTTTCAGCAAGGTGCCATGGCATGGTAAGAAGGCATCCACATGTTTTTCCGGTGTAGAGTATACTTCCGAAGAAGAACTTCACAAAGCCTGGATCAACATTAAGAAAGAAGAGAAGAACGGCAGGTTGTTAATGCAGAAAATACGTTGTGTAGTTGAGAGAATCACATATCAGAATCCTGAAAACGGGTACTCCGTCATGAAGTGCAAGGTAAAGGATTATACAGAGCTGGTCACATTGATTGGAAACATGCTTGATGTCAATGTTGGATCAGTTCTTTTGGTGCAGGGAAACTGGAAGATAGACACGAAATATGGCAGGCAGTTTGAGGCATCGTCATGGGAGGAAACACTTCCTGCCACGGTGTATGGCATGGAAAAATATCTCGGCTCCGGGCTGATAAAGGGTATTGGTCCCAAGTTTGCCCAGCGTATCGTAAAAAGATTTGGAGTTGATTCCTTTACTGTAATTGAAGACAACATTGAACAACTCATGGAAGTGGAGGGAATAGGAAACAAAAGGATCCAGATGATAGCCGAGTCCTGGCAGAAGCAGAAAGAGATAAAGAACATCATGCTGTTTCTTCAGGAAAACCAGGTTAGCACGTCCTATGCTGCAAAGATCTTCAAGCAGTACGGTAATGACAGTATCAAAGTCATGAAGGAAAATCCGTACAGACTTGCGGATGACATCTGGGGTATCGGATTCAAGACAGCAGATCAGATAGCCATGAAGCTTGGTTTCGCGAAGGAATCCTATGTGCGTCTGAGAAGCGGGCTAATGTATACATTATCGGAGCTTTCAAATGACGGTCATGTATACGCAGAGAGACAGCAGCTCATAGACAGGGCAACAGAGCTTCTGGAGGCTTCAGAGGAAACGATTGTGAAGACTCTCGATGAAATGATAAAAAAGGAAGAGTTGATCCTTGAGAACCAAATCTCAAAGACAGATGCGGAAGGGAACAGCATTACTCCTATCTATTTGCCCCCCTTTTATTATGCTGAAGTCGGAGTGGCTGCGAAGCTCAAAAAGCTGTCTGATTCCCCGGCGGGTGATAAACTTTATACAAGGCTTACGGAGGCAAGAAAAAAGACCGGTAACAATGAGCTTTCCGTAGATGTGGGAGCCATAGAGAAGATCACAGGAATGTCCTATGATGATATACAGGCAGATGCCATTAGGAAAGCGGCAACTGCAAAAGTCATGGTCCTGACCGGAGGCCCCGGAACAGGAAAGACCACCACGACCCATGGGATAATCTCTGCATATAGAGCCTACGGGCTAAAGATCCTTCTTGCAGCACCAACAGGCCGGGCTGCCAAGAGGATGACTGAGGCCACCGGGATGGAATCAAAGACCATTCACAGGCTTCTTGAGTTTAAGCCACCCGAGGGTTATCAGAAGAATGAAGAAAATCCTCTTGAGGGTGATGTGCTGATCATAGATGAGTGCTCCATGATAGACATTATACTTATGAACTCACTTCTTAAGGCAATACCTCCAACTATGAGACTTATTATGGTTGGAGACATTGATCAGCTGCCGTCTGTAGGTGCAGGAAATGTCCTCAGGGATATGATTGATTCGATGGCATTTCCGGTGATAAGACTCACAAGGATTTTCCGACAGGCTCAGACCAGCCGTATCGTCATGAATGCCCACAGGATCAATGAAGGGAAGATGCCGGATATCAGTAATGGAAAAGGAACTGATTTCTTTTTTATGGAAAATAAGGATGCGGAAGCTGTTGCCGGAGAAATCGTGAAACTGGTGCAGAATAATCTGCCAAAATACTATCATGTGGAGCCTTCCCAGATTCAGGTGCTGACACCGATGCAGAGAGGAGTTGTGGGGGCCACCAATCTCAACCTGGCCCTTCAGGAGGCGCTGAATCCTGCTGAAGAAGAAATATTTATGCGTGGCAGGGGCAAGGTGATGATTCCGAAGCCCTGTCTAAGGCGAAGCGGATTCTGCTTTCGGGCTCAAGATAAAGTCATGCAGATCAAGAATAACTATGACAAGGAAGTGTTCAACGGAGACATTGGCATCATAGAATCAGTGGATGATGCGGACAAAATGCTGGTGGTGAACTTCGATGGGAAAAGCGTGGAGTATGATGTGACTGAGCTGGACGAGATTGTTCACGCTTATGCAACTACCATACATAAAGCTCAGGGCTCAGAGTATTCGATAGTTGTGATGCCTGTGCTTATGAACCATTATGTCATGCTGCAGAGGAATCTGATATACACTGGAATCACAAGAGCGAAGAAAATACTGGTCCTGGTAGGGACAAAAAAGGCCCTGTCTTATGCGGTAAGAAATGTGACAGTTTCAAAAAGAAATACTATGCTTAAGGAGCGGCTGGAAGTTAATAGATGAAAAAAGATACCATGCTGAAGACCTTTGTCAGCGAATATCAGAGTTGCGCACTCAAATATGAAACAAAATGAAGGCTCCTGTTCAGAATGACAGGTGCCTTTTCATATGTGAGTTTTTTTGTCAGGATTTCTTTAATGCATCCATCATTATATCATCATGGTCAAATGCAAGGTCTTTAAGTGTAAGTTCTGTCTCTGCATTTAAGAATCGAATATTTCCGTCTTCAGCTATAACAGTAAACCATCCTGCATCTGCTGCATCATCTGCGGCAATAGGCCTTACCTTATCAGGATCAACTACAGCTAAATATGCTGCCGAAACTGTCCATCCACGGGGATCTCTTCCCGGCTTACTGTAAACACCTACCAAAGTAAGTTCTTTAGGTGTCATTGCAATACCGGTCTCTTCCAAAAGCTCTCTCGTAGCGGTTTCCTCTATGCGTTCACCTTCCTCAGAGAAGCCTCCGGGAAAGGCCCATTTGCCAAGACAGGGATGATTTCCTCTCTTGATAAGGAGTACCTTTTTTTCTGAGCCTTTTTTTGAAATGATGCAGATATCCGCTGTTAACGACGGCTTTTTCCATTTATCCGGATCATATGATTTTAAATATTCTTCTTCAGTGAGTCCGTTTCTGTCTCTTAATTCACTCATTTTCAGCCTCCGGTTTATCGTTTGTCTTAGAATTACATTTCTTTAATGCTTCAATATATTCAAATCTGAATAATTCAATCTGATCTAATATCTTCTTGGATTTTTCTTCTTGATTTTCTGCAATAGTATCATAAATGTGACTATGTTATATAAATGTACGTGCTTGTTGAATTGATTCCAGGGAATAAAATGATGATATATCAAACAAAAACAAATAGCAAACAAATGAAACTTGGCTATACATGTATACAGATTAAGCAGGGTTCGATTGGTGGCTATACTGGGGATGATGCGGTGGTATACTAAATATTGTAGATATAAAATTCAGCAGCATATTGTATTGTAAGGCGGTGGTTTTAATGATTATAAACACAGGACAGAGGACGGACATACCTGCATTCTATTCGGAATGGTTTTCCAACAGACTAAAAGAAGGATTTGTATGTGTACGTAATCCTTATAATCCTGAGCAGGTCAGCCGATACCGTCTTTCACCTGATGTTGTTGATGTAATTGGGTTCTGTACAAAAAATCCGTCACCAATGTTTAAATACATGAACCTTCTTAAAGAATATGGTCAGTACTGGTTCGTGACGATAACTCCATATGGCAGAGATATCGAACCTAATGTACCAGATAAGCATAAGCTGATAGAAGATTTCAAAAATCTGTCTCAAATGCTTGGAAAGAATTCCATGGGATGGCGCTATGATCCGATCTTCATTTCTGACAGGTATACAGAAGAGTATCATATACATGCATTTGAACAGATAGCAACATCCCTTGAAGGATGTACAGAAACGGTTGTCATCAGCTTCATTGACCTTTTTCCAAAAGTAAGACGAAATTTCCCTGAAGCAAGAGAAGTGACCAAGGAACAGATGCTAAGACTTGGAAAAGAAATGATAAAGATTGCGTCCTTACACGGAATGAAGGTAAAGCCATGTGCTGAAGGTGATGAACTATCAAAATATGGTGCCGATTGCGGGGGGTGCATGAGGATAAGTGATTATGAGAAAGCTATCGGAAAGCGGCTTGACGCGCCTAAGAAAAAGGGTGCAAGGGCGGAATGTGATTGTTACCTCACATGTGATATAGGTGCTTATAATACCTGCAGGCATCTATGTAAATACTGCTATGCCAATGCAGAACCGGAAATAGTTCTATCGCGAAGCAAATTACATGATCCAAAGTCACCATTTTTGATAGGGAATTATTCTGTCGGAGACAAAATACATGATGTACAGCAAAAATCATGGGTCGATGGGCAGATGAAACTGTCATTCGTATAAGACCATAGTCGGATAAATTGATAAAAACTGACTTTTAAAAACAGGATTCAAGTATACTCACGAGAGAAAGAACGGATGTATTGTTATTTTCGATGTACAGATCATAATGTAGAGAGATAAGCACGGAAGAGAAGCCGGCTAAAAAGTGTACCTGCCGAGTGGATATTTGGATATGTTTGAAATACTGAATAGAATCTGGAGAAAGAGAGCTATAGAGCGAAAGGAACGGTGTATATGAATGAAGAGGAATTAAGAAGAGAAATCTTAGAAGCCGGAGGTTTATCTGTCTGGGAAGGAAAATCTGATCCTGTAGAAATGGGTATAAAGATGGCAAGCCTTGTTCAGTTCCTGAAAGATAAATCCGATTTTGAACAGAAAGCTTATATTGAGCAGATAAGATTTAAGGGATTGGAGTATTTCTTGTCGGACTGTTAATCAGGATCGTTTTGAAATTCATAAAGGTTTAAATAGAGTATAGTTGGACCATAAATGGAAAAAATAACCGGTGCCGGTAAAGGAAGATATCGGTTTATTGTGTGAATAAGATATATGATAAATTACTCTGTAGAAATAAATGGAATAAATGTTGAGGCTACATACAGCGATAAATCAGTGGAGGAGCTGTTTTTACCTTTGTTAAAGCATCTTACTGTTATACAAAAAGAAAAAGGTAGACGCATTCTGGTAATGCTTGCAGCTCCTCCGGGAGCAGGAAAGAGCACACTTTGCAGTTTTCTCGAAAGCTTGTCGAAAGAGCATGATGATATCTGTGATGTTCAGGCTATCGGAATGGATGGATTTCATAGAAGACAGGAGTACCTCGTATCCCATACAGCTCTTAGAGATGGCAAAGAGATCAAAATGGTAGACATAAAGGGTGCACCTGTAACCTTCGATCTTGAAAAGCTTACTGAAGCTGTCAGAAAGGTTGTGTCAGGAGTGGAATGTTACTGGCCGAGTTATGACAGACATTTTCATAACCCTGTAGAAGATGCAGTGCATATTACCGGAGATATCGTACTTCTCGAAGGAAACTATCTGCTTCTTGATGAAGAAGGATGGAGTGATCTTAGAAGAATGGCAGATTATACCATAAGTATCTCGGCCAGCGAAGATTTACTTCGTAGCAGGCTGATCGACAGGAAAATCAAAAGTGGAAATGACATGTATAAGGCATCCAAATTTGTCGATTTCAGTGATATGGCAAATGTCAGACTGTGTCTGGAGAAAACTACGAAAGCTGATCTTTTGTTACGAGTGTCCGAAGATGGAGAGTATGAAAGGTCGTGATGTATGCGTAGAGGGGAGGACTATAGTGATGTCTGAATTCAGAAATAAAGTTGTTGTCATAACAGGTGGTGCTAATGGAATAGGAAAGTGTATTGCTGACGAATTCATCGAGCAGGAAGCACTTGTTGAGATTGTTGATAAGGCTTCGGGGAATCATTATGTCGGTGATATCTCTGATAAAAAAGTACTGGAAGAGTTCTCTGAATATGTGATTTCAAAACATGGCAAGGTAGATATTCTAATAAATAATGCACTGCCGCTTATGAAGGGCATCGATGACTGCTCATATGAAGAATTCGAATATGCTCTGGCGGTCGGAGTCACAGCACCATTTTATCTGACGAAACTTTTTTCACCGTATTTTTCAAAAGGTGGATCAATAGTAAATATTTCTTCTTCACGTGATAGAATGAGCCAGCCACAGACTGAAAGCTATACAGCGGCAAAAGGAGGAATTGCATCACTTACTCATGCACTGGCTGTGAGTTTTTCAGGAAGAGTCAGAGTAAATTCTGTTTCGCCGGGATGGATAGATACTGAATATAAGGTATATGAAGGATCCGATGCGGTACAGCAGCCTGCAGGAAGAGTCGGAAATCCTATGGATATTGCAAATACGGTTTTGTTTCTGTGCTCTGAAAAGGCAGGTTTTATAACCGGAGAGAACATTTGCGTTGACGGGGGAATGACAAAACTCATGATCTATCATGGAGATAATGGGTGGAGATTAGATAGATAGAGAATATGAAAGATCATGAGAAAGAAACCGTAGATGTGATATTGAGTCGATAGACTCGTGGAAACTATTACGTTTCGGGCAAAGGAGTTCCTGACGAAAACATCCTTTTGATCAGGTACAGGCTCATTCCAGCTTAAAGGCTGCATGTATTGAAGAAGCTGCTGAGGTTGTTGGTGGGATATAGTAGAGTATAGGTAAAAAAGTATGATACGTCTTCAATAGAAACAGGTAAAAGTCTGCCCGGATTCAAAGCAGTTAGAACCAGAATTCTTTATGGTAATGGAGACTCTATGACACTGATTAGAGAAGAAAGATGTTAGCTTGAGATTTGTCTGTTCTGTTTTTTGTGAAATTATGGACAATTCAGAAAAGGAGTATTATTATAACCGATAGTTAGATATAACTAACCCATAAAAGCATCATACATTTTTAGATTTAAGATGATTCCGGAGGATGAAGAATATGGAACTGCAATTAGGAGACGTTCAGACAACAGCACTGATACCACTTGCGGTGAAGGCAAGTGAGACCTTAAGGGAAAATCCTCGTATCAAAGATCCCAAGGCTGTAGACATTATCAGGCATTTGAAAATTGATACAAAGCAATATGATAAATTTCTTTCACATGAGGGAGTAATTGCACGTACCATCATGTTGGATCGTAAGATAAAAAGGATCATAGAAAAGTATCCTGATACAGTAATAGTAAATATAGGTGCTGGTTTTGATAACAGATTCTCGAGAATTGATAATGGAAAGATATTATGGTTTGATATAGACCTGCCTGATGCAATAGCTGCAAGGAAGAAGGCATTCCCTGAACAGGAGAGGGTGACTATGATACCTTGCGATGCATTAAAGAGTGATTGGTGTGGAGCGGTAAATAGTGCCCTCTGTGGAAGAGAATCCAAACCAGTCTTTATAGCTGAGGGACTGTTTATGTATCTTACCCTTGACCAGATAAAAATACTTCTTGAAAACCTTAAAAAAGGCTTCCCAAACGGAGGAACACTTATAGCCGAACAAAACTGCAAAATGATGGTAAAAAATGAAAAGTATCATGATACTGTAAGAAATACAAATGCCCATTTTGCGTCAGGAACAGATACCGCACAGGAAATCGTAGATTTAACTGATGGAATAAGACTTATGGATGAGCATAGTTTTAATGAAGAGATGAAAAAGCACAGCATACGCGGTAAGCTTTTTGCTCTGTTGTTTCCGAACATGAATGACAGATGGGCAACATTTGAATGGGGCTGAAAGGATTCTGGTCTTACTAAGCCAGTTGAGATGTAAGAGAGTCTCCTTCATTTTAAGTATCTTTTAAGAGTGGGTTTCCGTATTTTTAGTACAAAATGATAAAAAGTACTTGAGTTAAAGTTGACTTCAAGATGTATAATAATAACGGACAATTCAATGGTGCACAAGAGAATAATTCGATAGTAAAGGAGATAATAAAAATGCAGAAGATCAACATAACAAATGGACCGGAAAATGCATCAAGACTTATTCTTGGATGTATGAGAATGCCTGCACTTAGTACAGAAGATGCAGCAAAAATGATTGAGACAGCAGTAAAGCTTGGCATTAACTATATTGATCATGCTACATGTTATGGTGACGGCGAAGCAGAGAGAAGATTTGGAGATGCCATAACACTTACAGATGTTAAACGTGAAGATCTGATAATCCAGTCGAAATGCGGGCTGAGGTTTGACAAACAGATATTTGATTGGAGAAAATCAAATATTATAGATAGTGTTGATGGAATTCTCAAAAGGCTTAAGATGGAATATCTGGACGTGCTGCTTCTCCACAGACCTGACCTCCTGTATGATCCGGAGCAGATTGCAGAGGCTTTTGATGAACTTGAGTCAGCCGGAAAGGTGAGGCACTTCGGTGTGAGCAACACCATGCCGATGCAAATAGAACTTTTGAAGAAGTATGTGAAACAGCCTCTGAAGATCAACCAGCTGCAGCTTTCCCTTGAGCAGTCTCAGCTGATAGATCAGGATCTTTACATGAACAACAAAACCACGGATATGTCTGTGATGCGTGATGGTGGAGCACTTGATTATTGCCGTCTCAATGATATTACTATTCAGGCCTGGTCGCCTCTGCAGCATGGAATGTTCAAAGGTATGTTCATTGATAATCCTGAGTTCCCGGAGATGAACAAAGTACTTGGAGAGCTGGCAGAGCAGTATGGTGTTACCAAGGCGGCCATTGCTATTGCATGGATTTTGAGACATCCTGCGAAGATGCAGGTTATAGCAGGGACCATGAATCCTATGCATCTGACAGAGCTGGCAGCTGCTGACAGGATTGAACTTACACATGAAGAGTGGTACAGACTGTATCTTTCTTCCGGAAAATTCTTACCATGATCGATAGGATTACGCAGATCAATGAGAATGTTCAAGGCCGCCCTCAGCACATTCCTAGGAAGATTTCAAATAAAATATAATAAATAGAAATTGTTATTAAAGAAAAGGAGTGTAATTATGGAATTTAAAGATGTGGTAAAGAACCGTTATTCATGTAAGAAGTACAGTGAAAGAAAAGTTGACAGAGCAAAACTTAATGAGATACTTGAAGCAGGACGACTTGCTCCTACGGCAAAGAATCTTCAGGAACAGCATATTTATGTTGTAGAGTCTGAGGAGAACCTTGCCAAGATTGATAAGGCCACTCCGTGTCGTTATGGTGCCCAGACTGTCATTGTTGTGGCATTTGATAAGAACAATGTTTTTACATATCCCGGTGGAAAGAGAGATTCAGGAGTTGAAGATGCATCCATAGTGGCTACACATCTTATGCTGGCTGCAGCAGATGCAGGAGTAGAAAGCTGCTGGCTGAATTACTTTGATCCTGATAAACTTGCAGCGGATCTTGGCCTTCCTGAAAATGAAGAAATCCTTATGCTCCTAGATATTGGTTATGCAGCAGAAGGAACTGGTCCTCTTGCAAATCATAACAGCAGAAAAGACATGACAGAAACAGTTAGTTATATCTGATAGTTGTACGGTTACTCGGTTACGTAAAAGAAAGAATGTTTTACAGGTGTAATACAAACTGATTATTAGACTTGGAGAAGTAATGTTTTGGGATAATATTTCACCTTTATATGATCTTTTTGAAATAATATACAATCACAAAGTATACAGCGAAATAGGGAAGCGGGTTTCGGAATATATTGATCCCTCGGATGAAGTTTTGGAATGTGCCTGCGGAACAGGAATTATAACTTTTCCAATAGCTTTGAAATGTAAAAGTCTTGTGGCAACAGATTTTTCCAGAGGAATGCTTAAACAGGCAGAGAAAAAGTGCAGGACGAGAAAAAATGTTGAATTTAAACTTTCGGATATAACAAATATTGAATATGAAAATGGAAAGTTCGATAAGGCTGTTGCGGGTAATGTTATTCATTTGCTTCCTGATCCCGGTAAGGCACTTTCGGAGCTTGAACGTGTAGTTAAGCCCGGAGGAAAAGTGATTATTCCCACATATATAAATATGTCAAAACAATCGGCAACATTGGCAGTAAAGTTTCTGGAGCTGCTGGGAGCTGAATTCAAGAAGCAATTTGATCTTGAATCTTATAAGTCATTCTTTGCAGATATGGGATATACCAACGTAGAGTTTGATGTGATTGATGGGAAAATGCCTTGCGCAATTGCCGTGATAACAAGATGATTTCATAATTGAAATTAATACAAAATGCGGTGCTGAGTCTTTCAGTACCGCATTTTGTGTTGTACTATGTTTACATAATGAGTTTATTTGAGGAGATTTTTGATGAAGGGATATTATCTAAAATTCAGATATATAGCTGAAATATTTTTAATTGCATCATTTATGGGGTGGATCTATGAATCTGTTTGGTACAGTATGGTGGAAAATCAGATAGGGTTCGTGAACAGAGGAACGCTTTTTAATAAGTTTAGGAATAAAAGCATTATAAAGTGGAAGGTCTCACATACTTCTTTCAACAGATTATAAGGCTGACATTGGTAAGTTAAAAAATGATGAAAAAAACACTATATATTTATGGGGATTCAAATACATACGGTTATAATCCACTTGCATCATGCTATGAAGATGACAGGCTGCCGGAGGCAACACGTTGGCCTGTAATATTAAAGAGAAATTTGAAATCCGTAGCAGTAATCGATGACGGACAAAATGGGCGATGTTTACCATGTGGTGAAGCTGAGTATGAACGATTCCGGGTATCGTTAAGACTATATGAGAAGCTTGATTACTTTATGGTCATGCTTGGGACAAATGATCTGTTGAATCAGCCTTATCCTGATCCGGATGAAGTTGCAAATAATATGGAGTCTTTTATAAAGGATGTCATGTCTGTTCATTCTGAATGTACTTGTATCATAGTTGCACCACCATATATGGGATTTCCTTCAGGACACCCAATGAATACTTATCAGAAAGCTAATGAAAAACTTGGAGTTTTATATCATGAGATTTCTGATAAGTATAGTGCCAGATTCATTGATACAGCCGGTTGGAGACCGGAACTTTTTTATGATGGTATACATCTGTCGGAAAATGGAAATGAACAGTTTGGAGAATATATTTCAGAGGCATTAAATAATCTGGGAATAGGCACAGAGTAGTTGTCGTTACGAACAAGCTTAATCTATAGGAAAAATCAATCCCATATCCGCTCAGTTGGCCTTATCCGGATACCTTGGGAACTGTCCCAGTAGCTGAGGTACAAACGTTTCTATGACAGCACACAAAATCAGGGCAGCAGCGAAGGAAAGGCACGTTGCTATACATGCCACCAGCAGCTGAGGACCTTCAAGCCAGGTGTGGATCCATGGAATGATCAGATCAAGCTGTATGTTTTTATGAAGAAGGAATATTCCCAGCGTATGTTGTCCGACATATGTAATAGCCTTTGTGCTGAAGGGTCTCGCGCCTTCCCGTGAGATTCGGAAGATCAGCATGGAGATGCCCAGTATCAGAACTGTACCTGAAATAGAATTATACATAAACCAGAAGATGTTGCCGTAATCACCGCCGCACATCAGGCTCAGCTCTAGAGCATCACCTCTTAAGATGGTTCCGAAGGTAAGCATTATTCCTGAGATTGAGGTGATAAGGAACAGCATCAATGTTTTTGACTGTGCCAGGATAAGTATCTGCTGGCGGAGCGCGATGCCAAGCAGGATAAAACCAGATGCGATAAAGCTGACATTCATACACCACGGATATCCGATTTCGATCTTCGGGAACAGGAAACCAGTGGCGAACATCGGAACTGCCAAAATACCAAGCCATAAATTCATATTCTTACACTTGGTAATACTCAGAATATTCATAAGTACCTGGCAGTAGATTCTGGCTACAAAGAAACATGTCAGATACCACAATGATGTCAGTGTACCTGTCTTGCCCAGCATCTGCCATGAGCCGTACAGGAACTTTGGTACGTTTTCAAAGTTGAATGGAGCATAGATAAAAGCAAAAATCAGATAAGGAACTATCAGAGCAAGAAGATTCTTCTTAATAAAACTAATCCATTCCCTGAATGACCTGAGTTCTTTTGCTTTAATGGACATACCGGCAAGGAAAAAGAAAAGCGGCATATGAAAAGAATACAACAGACGCCTATACATAGGAGTATCCAGATTGCCTGTAGTATGCCCCAGTATTACCAGGATGATGGTAGTAGCCTTAGCAATATCGATTAGTTCTATCCTTACCTTCTTTTTATCACTCATAATGTTTCACTCTTTAGGATTAATAATAAGCCTCTATCATTCTTTTTGGATAAGCTTACAAAAATGAAGTACCACACTATTTCAACAATATTTTACCATTTTCTGTTTTTTATTTTGTAAAAAAAGAATAAAATCCATACAAATGAAAATACATATTGGGTTTCATCCAACAGTTAAATCTCGCTAAGGTGTTTTCTCAAGCACATCTTATGGTAAGATAAGAAAAAACGGGAGTTGGTGGTTCAAGTATGATAAAGAAGATAGTGAAAGATACAATATTTCTTAAGCAGAAGTCAGTGCCTGCAACAGAAAATGATAAGAAGGTAATTGAAGATCTTTTGGACACTTTAGAGGCTAATCAGGACAGGTGTGTAGGGATGGCGGCAAATATGATAGGCGTTAAGAAGCAGATTATAGTAGTTGCTATGGGACCGGTAATATTTCCAATGATCAATCCTGTGATCACAAAGAAGTCCGGTGAATATGAGACAGAAGAAAGCTGTCTTTCTTTGAATGGTGCCAAGAGATGTAAGAGGTATAAAGAAATAGAAGTTGATTATCTTGATAGAGATTTCAAGCCGCAACATGGAAAATACAGTGATTTTGTGGCACAGATAATTCAACATGAGATAGATCATTTTGAAGGTATTTTGATTTAAACGACGAGCGATCCTGTAATCTTCCGCATGTGGCTTTTTGATCGCTAATGTGTGAGCAGCTTAGTGCCGATAAACTTTTTAGAAAATAATGATGAATCCAATTAATATTAAATATACATTTAATTTGTTGGAATAACGGTAACAGAAAAGGAAACATATGGATAGAACCGGAGGAGGCGGAAGCCGTCAAAGAAATACAACAAGCGGATCAAGCCACGTGTCTACAAGAGGAAGCGGTCTGGGGCTCGGAGGTCCGGTGGGCAATTCGGGTGGTTACAAAGGAAGACCGGGACTAGGAGGCAGAGGAGGCAATAATGGTTGTGGCTGCAGCGGTTGCGGCTGCGTGCCTGCCATGATATTTGCGGTCATTATCATTATTTCCATAATCTATAGTGGAGGATCCCAGCTGTTGGAACTTGGATCCGCAGTTTTTCATAAAGCATCCACAAAACTTGAGGATGGAAGTGTTCAGCAGGGAATCGATAGCGGTATCAGTGCCATCCAGGAGGCAGTACAGGGTATAGGCAGTGGTTCCGGTAGTAGCAATGATGGTAAAGCCGGACTGATCTCCGGCAGTAGTGCAGTAAATGCTAACCAGTCTGCAAAACCATTGCTGACTGAATCCTATGATAACGGAAGCTTGTTGCCACTTTCAGGTGGCAACGGTTTTCTTCCAAGTCTTGCTGCAGGAACATCTATGTCGGCTATTGCAGACGGCATTTCGAACGGAGGAAACTCACAGGGCTGGTCTGATCCTGAAGGAAAAGCAATTAATGCATCCCACCTTGTGTGGTCCCGAAATAAAAAAAGGGCAGCAGGTGCTGATTCTGTCAGACGATGAATGGGATGCTGTGGAATATGTCAAGCTCAATGTCTTTGTAGATACCGGCAGTGCGTTCATCGACCTTGGACTTGATAATCTCTATGAATTTGATGATGACCTGAATCTGATTGGCGAGTACGACGATACCTGGCTGTCTCTTGACAAACATGTGGTTGCGTATTATCAGCTGGATGGCTGGCACGAGGGCAACAGATATCAATCCCGCGGATATATCCCTGCTTTTGTTAATGCTAAACACGCAAATATCATACTGCAGTTTGACAATTCAAATCCGGACGGAAAGATCCTCGGTGTTAAACCGCTTCCAGACAGTCCGGGAGGTGACCTTTCCACTGAGGAGATGTGTAGCGGGCTGGAACCTTTAAACGAGGGGGATCTGATAGAACCCGTCTGTGACATTTATTCCTATGAAGGAGACTTTATCGATAACTATTTTCTGGGAGATGGTTTCGAAGTAGGGGATAAGCCACTGATCGCCAACATTCGCCTTGAAGACGGAACAGTCACCAGTGTTGCGTATCGTCTGACGGACTATAAGGGATATCATTACTGGACCCCATTGATCGAAAACAGAGAATAAAAAGATGATATCGCTCGTGATAAAAAAGGTATTGATTTTTGATCGCGAGCGATTTATTATATCAATATAAGTTGCGAACAATTAAATAGATATAAATATAATAACGGGAGGAATCATCAATGATCTATGATTATAAGGTAACTACGGGAAATGGGGAAGAACTGAGCCTTTCAGAGTATAAGGGAAAAGTGATTCTCATTGTTAATACTGCTACAGGCTGTGGTTTTACACCTCAGTATGAGCCGATTGAAGAGCTGTATAAAAAGTATCATGACATGGGATTGGAAATACTGGATATTCCTTGCAATCAGTTTGGAGGACAGGCTCCAGGAACAGATGAAGAGATACATGAGTTCTGTACTTTGCATTACAACACTACATTTCCTCAGATGAAAAAGGCTGATGTAAATGGCGAGAATGAGCTTCCTCTTTACACATACCTCAAGTCTCAGAAGGGGTTCGAAGGTTTTCAGGATCATCAGTACAGGGAAATCCTTGAAAAGATGTTCGCGGAAGCAGATCCTGAGTGGGATAAAAAGCCTGATATCAAGTGGAACTTTACTAAATTCCTGATTGACAGAGAAGGAAATGTTGTTGCACGCTTTGAACCAACAGCAGATGTATCAGATGTAGAAGCTTGTATAAAATCATTACTGTGATAAGGGGATAGCAACTGACAATTAAATATAATGTATCTGAACCCAGCTCAATAGATTTATTACACCAGTTATTCTAAGATCGTGTTTTAGCGATATCTAAAATACGATCTTTTTTGTTATACTTATCTATTATACAAGGTGCGTTCTGACTGTGTATTCTTTATGATCACTAAAAGACCGGAGCGAATTGCGAACCATACCTGTGGATTTTTTATAGTTGACAAACTTATTGATGTAGTACTTAACTGAAAGATGAATATTTTGACATATAAAGGTCTAAGGAGCAGTATATGAGAAAAACGGAAGTGGAAGATTATTCTCTGTATGAGAGATTTGATTTTAGAACGATACGACAGGAAGAAGCAGAACAAGCCGCAATGATTGAGCAGATATGTTTTCCGCCTAATGAGGCATGTACACCCAAATGTATGATAGAAAGAGTAGAGGTAGCATCTGATATTTTTCTTGTGGCAGTTGACCGGGAGAAGGACGGAAAGATAGCTGGCTTCATTAATGGAATTGCTACAGATGAGTATACATTCCGGGACGAATTCTTTATCGATGCCGGACTTCATAAGGATGATGGTCAGAATATTATGATACTTGGACTGGATGTTCTGCCTGAGTATCGAAATCAGGGACTAGGAAGAGAGCTTGTTTATAATTATTGTCGAAATGAACAGTCTCGTGGAAGAAAAAGACTTGTTCTTACCTGCCATAGTAACAAGGTGCAGATGTACTCCAAGTTTGGATTCATTGATAGAGGCGAGGCAAACTCTGCTTGGGGTGGTGAAAAGTGGCATGAGATGGACATTGAATTGAATATATAGAGAACTGTAAAAATGAATATTGCAAATACAGTTTTATATTTACGTAGGATGTTGTAAAGAACTGATGGATTACGGGAAGTTATTTCTTGAAAATATGAATAAATGAATTTAGGGGCTCTGTGATGGAGATAAATGAATTTGGAAACGAAAGTGCTCAAGTTGTTTTAATTCAACCTGTCGGCGACCATGAAATAGATTTGATAGAAAATGAGATCAATTGGATCAGTGATAATACTGAAATCAGTTTTAAGCTCATTACTTTTAAAATCAATGATTGGAACAGAGAATTATCACCATGGAAAGCACCTGCAGTGTTCGGTAAAGAAGACTTTGGAGATAATGCAGCTTCTACACTGAATGAAATCATGAAGTATTGCAAAGACGAAACAAAAACATACTATATAGGAGGCTATTCGCTTGCAGGTCTTTTTGCCATTTGGGCTTCGTATCAGACAGATTTGTTCCGTGGTGTAGTCGCAGCCTCTCCGTCCATGTGGTTTCCTGAATTTACAGATTATATGAAGGATCACAGTATAAAATGCAGTCACGTGTACCTGAGTCTTGGAGATAAAGAAGAAAAAACCAGAAATCCTGTTATGGCGGAAGTGGGGAATAAACTTCGTAAGGCATATGGACTACTGAAAGACAAGGGAATAAATTGTACATTTGAATGGAATGAAGGAAACCATTTCAAAGATGCTGATTTGAGAACTGCAAAAGGTTTTCTATGGATCATGACAAATAGTTAATTGTTTATGCCCTGTGCTATAGCTGTGATAACGAAGAAAAGCTTGTTGAAGAAGTCGGGAATTTAATATGAATATGTGGACAATAATTATCGGAGTTGCGTTGACAGGCACAATATGCGGAATAATATATCTTTTTACACGGTTTCAACAGTTTGGCATAGTACGCAGGATATCAGGAGAAAGAAAAATAATACGAGGTCTTCTGGCTTTTATTCCCGTTCTTCTTATTCTGTGTTGTTTTATGATAGACGTAGTAAACACTATAGTTGTTGTTCTAAACCTGATTATGTTCTGGATTGTTGGAGATATCATCGAGTGGAGCATCAAAAAAATCAGAGTAAAACAAGTTTATAAACATACACCTCATTTGTACTATACAGGTATGATTGTACTGTTGGTTACTTCGATTTATTTGTGTTTCGGATGGTATCTCGAGCACCATGTATGGAGGACAGAGTACAATCTGACAACAGATAAGAATATCGGACAAAAGGAACTGAAAGTGATACTCTTTTCAGATTCACATATTGGAAATTCATTAGATGGAGAACGCTTTGAGGAGCAGATGAAAGTGATACAGACAGAGGAACCGGATATAGTATTGATTGCCGGAGACTATGTTGATGATGATACAAGAAAAGAGGATATGGTGAGAAGTTGTCAGGCCCTTGGAGAATTAAGGACGTCTTATGGGGGTTACTATGTTTCCGGGAATCATGATAAGGGATATTTCAATAACAGGGATTTTTCTTATTCGGAACTGACGGAGGAACTTGAGAAAAACGAAGTTATCGTACTTGAAGATGCAACAGTTAAAATAAATGATTCCTTCTATGTGATAGGACGTAAAGACAGGAGTGACAGAAACAGAAAGAATGCATCGGAAATTAAAGAAGGGCTCGATAGTGATAAGTATATGATCATGCTTGATCATCAGCCTAATGATTATGAAGCCGAAGCTGAGTCAGGAGTGGATCTTGTTTTATCAGGTCATACCCACGGTGGTCAGATGTTTCCTATAAATATTTTAGGTGAATTGACAGGAGCAAATGACAGTACATATGGGTATGAAAAAAGAAAAAATACTGAATTTATCGTGACATCTGGAATATCCTGTTGGGCAATAAAGTTCAAGACAGGAACCAGATCAGAATATGTTGTTTTGAATATTTCAGAAAAATAAAGATATTTAGCCAATTTATAATTTAAAGTCTTCAATTAGGGTTTGTACCGGTTATCAATTGTCGTAAATAGAAATTACACACAAAAAGATCAGTTATGCGAAGAGATCAAGCGAAATATAGTGTAAAACAGGCTGAATCAGGTGTAAGATCCGGCCTGTTTTATTTTTTGGAGTATCCTGTAATCGTAGAGCTTAAATATTGTAAAGAGCAGGTTTTCAGGAGGAAGAAACATGGTTCTGCTTATTGATACCACCGAAGAAAAAAAGGGGAAGGATATAGCCTTTTTACTTGGAAAATACGGAAATAGAACTGTTATTTTGGATATACCCAAAGAAGGAAACAGGCTGGTAGATAGTTTTGAAATGAAATATAGTGAGGATGTGGTTGAATATGTTGATACCGAGCATATGAATATCTCACATTGTTTTGGATGCAATTTCTGTTGGCTTAAAACACCGGGGAAATGTGTGATAAATGATGACTATGAGCCACTGCTTAAAAGGATATCAAGGGCTGATCAGGTATGGCTTGTCTCTGATACAAGGTTCGGTTTTGTATCATATAAGACCAAGAATATCATGGATAGGCTTATGCCTATAGTGACCATGAACCTTCACTATGTTGGTGATCAGATGCGTCATATAGCGAGATATGATCATAATCCTGACTGGGGACTCATCTATACCGGAGAAGGTGATAAGGATAATCTGTCATTGTGGTGCGAAAGAGTTGCAGTCAATTTTTCAACGAAATCACTTGGAGTATTTGAGTTTGATAAATGTGGGGAGGCCATAGGATGCATGCAGTAATCATTAACGGGAGTCCGCGAGTTTCAAAGCACAGTAATACAGAAAGAATCATTGATTCATTTGCAGAGGGGCTGGCTCTATCAGGAGCGAGCTATGAAAGATATGCCATATCCGATAAAGATAACTGGGACAGTGCACGTGAAGCATATATAAAAAACACAGAGATCATCATAGCTCTTCCGTTGTATGTTGAATGTGTGCCGGGGATTCTGCTTGAATTTCTGGAGACACTACCGGTGAAGGATGAGACTACAAGAATATCTTTTATTCTTCAGGGGGGATTTGCAGAAGCTAAACAGCTGGAGTGCGGAAAGGCATTTCTTGATAAGCTTCCCGGGTATCTCGGGGTGAGTTATGGCGGAACTCTGATAAAGGGTGACAATTTCGGTATCAGAGTACTGAAGGAATCTGAGGTACAGAAGATCATTACGCCATATAGGAATATGGGGAAAGCCTTTGTGGATGAGGATGGCTTTAAACCGGAAACGGTGAAGAAGTTCGCGGGTCCTGAGATTTTTTCTCTTCCCATACGGCTGATGCTTCAGTTAATGTTTATGACATTAGCCAGAAAGAATTATCGGGATATAGCAAAAGGATGGGGATGCAAGGTTCCCATAGATTACAGACCATGGAGCGCGTGAAAGCAGTATTTTCAGGAAGCTCATTTATTATATAGACGCATGAAAAGAAACCTGGGTTAAAATCTTTTCATGCGTTTTTTTGTGAAAAAATTTTATACGTATTCATATATCTGTCGATGTTTCTTTATAGTGAATTCAACAGAGACGGTTCAATAGTATGAACAGGCATGAGAAAAGCCTGATTATTAATTCAATATGCATTAACTATCTGAGGAAATAATATGATCGAGCGAGATATTGTTAAACTGTTTGAATCCAGGAAGAGTCATATCGATTATCGTTTAGAAAAGGATTATATCAGGAATGGGATTGCTACGCTTCCCTGTAATATTTCTGGCTATGATGATGTTATCAGTACATACAGCGTGAAAAATTATGAGACACTTAACACTGATTTTGTTGATTATCTCAAAACGGCTGCGGGAGTAACTCCGCCTGAGTATCCGCTTGTTTTGAATATAATCAGTGAATGTCTTTCACAGGAAGAGAAAAGAACCATTAAAGAGGTTATCCAGGATTACTTTGCATATGAACTCGGTACCGTGGAGAAGGAAGAGAAAAGACATAAGCGGATCTTCTATGGTATGTTTTTCGGTCTGATCATCCTGGTAATATTATTATGGCATATGCAGTCTCAGTCGGAAGAGCCGTTTGAGCTGTTCTTCATATTTTTCTATTTTATCGGGGATACATTTTGTGACTATATCTTTCTGACAGGACATGACCTTCGTCGTGACAGAAGACTGGCAGGCAGACTTGCTAGCATAAAAGTAGTATTTTCCGAAAGCTATGAGAAGCCGGATTACACAGATAGCGATGTCAGTAAGCTATACTCCGAAATCGAAAAAGATGTAAAAGAAACGTATCAGAAAGAGGAGTGACAAAAGGGTATAGGATGTAGGGAAGGTCATTTATATGGTATATGAAGCATGAGATCACGGATTCATTTATCAGAGCATTTTACATACGGTAAACTACTGCGGTTTACGCTGCCGTCCATTGTGATGAACATTTTTGCTTCCCTGTACATCATCGCTGATGGATATTTTGTCGCAGTTTTTGCAGGAAAGACAGAATTTGCGGCTGTAAACCTTATCATGCCGGTACTGAATATACTCGGAACTATCGGATATATGTTCGGTGTGGGAGGCAGTGCGCTGATTGCAAAAACAATGGGGCAAAAGAAACAGGATCAGGCCAATCGTCTGTTTTCCATGATCGTGTTCGTATCCTCCTGTTTAGGCATATTTATGATGGTGCCGGGTTTTATTTTTATGCGGCAGGTTGCAAGCATGCTAGGTGCGGAAGGAAAACTTCTTGAAGACAGCGTTCTGTACGGACGGATCTTCATTCTGGCTCTGCCCGCATGGATATGGGTGTATGAGTTCCAGTTATTCTTTGTTACTGCTGAAAAACCGGGGCTTGGACTTGTTGTCACAGTATGCGCGGGACTTTGTAATGTTATATTGGATGCGATTTTTATTATAGGATTTAAATTGGGACTTGCAGGTGCAGCTGTTGCTTCGGCTTTGACCCAGGTGGTTGGAGGAGTATTCCCTCTCATTTATTTCAGCCGGAAGAATAATAGCCTGTTGAGGCTTGTTAAACCAGTATGGAATGGAAAGGCTCTTGTTAAGTGTCTTTCAAATGGTTCCTCGGAATTCATGGCGGAAGCCGCAGCGTCTTTGGTAGGGATCATTTACAATGTTCAGCTGTTAAAGTATGCGGGGGAAGATGGAGTCGTCATTTATGGCTTGATAATGTATGTCAGCCTGATTTTTACCGCTATGTTTGTTGGGTATTCCAATGGAAACGGTCCGTTAATTGGATACCATTACGGCGCTAAGAATCATGACGAACTTCAAAATCTGCGAAAAAGAAGTCTGATGTTAGTCGGACTTACATCCGTTTTAATGTTTATTCTTTCAGAAGTACTTGCCCATCCGTTTGCTGAATTGTTTCTGAAAGGAACTGCTAAGCTGCTGCCGGACACTGTACATGCGTTTCGGATAGTATCATTCGCATATTTGTTCACGGGTATGGCGATTTTTGGTTCAGGTTTTTTTACCGCACTGAACAACGGGATGGTTTCTGCGCTGATATCCTTTTTACGGACCTTCGTGTTTGAACTGGGCGCTGTGCTCGTTTTTCCGATACTGTTTGGCGTAGACGGTATATGGTATTCGGTTGTATTTGCAGAACTCATGGCTGCAGCCGTCGGTAGCATATTTATGGCTGCACTGAGAAGTAAATATAAATACTGAATTTACATACAAAAAACGGATCAAAAACAGGAATATAGAAATAGCAGACATAAATAATAAAAGGGCCTTTCGTCATTTATAGTGGGTAACCCCACCATTGCTAATTGATTAAATTTAA
>NZ_MUHW01000002.1 GCF_002007235.1 Oribacterium sp. C9 | reverse complement strand
TGCCGAACGGCACGTACGGTGGTGTGAGAGGGGGATTATATTCCCCCTACTCGATGTAAATCCGAAAAATGACAGATGTGTCTGAACAAAATAAAGCCGATGCGCTGCATCGGCTTTTAACTGAAATTATGTACAACAGCAGCATTCAGGCGGCTATACTGTAGTAATTGAGGACTCTGGATAACTCTGAATCGAGAGCAGCTTTTAAATCGAACTGATCAGATCCTGTAGCCCAGCAATATGCGATACCTCTAAAAGTATAGAGTATAGAGGTTACTATAGTTTCGGGAGAATATTCCGAAGAAAGCTCCTTTTCGTTAATTGCGTCGGTGACTAAGTCTTTTAAAGTAGCTTCCAGGCTTTTTGATCTGTTTATATTAAGATCTCTTCCCAGCATACGTATGGTACAGATCTCAGGTCCCTCATACATGATAAAATCTGCAATGAGATTCAGGAAAAGAGACATGATCTGACCCTTTCTGGTGGAAATAGAAGGATCATATGCCTTTTGCCGGATTATATCCTCATTTCCGGCTGTGCGATTGATCAAAATGTCAGCTTTGTTTTTGAAATGATAATACAGAGCCCCTGTCGTTATATCCAACTCTGCGGCGATCTGGCGGACACTGACATTATCATAGCCGTACTCTCTAAATAACTGGAAAGCCTTATCGGAAATTTTTTGTTTAGTGTTCTTGTGTGATGTTTCCATTGATTCGTTCATTTTGCTTACCCGTATTTTCTGATTATTTCATTAGTCTAGTAAAACATAAAACTATAAAATTTCAAGCAATGAAATTTTATAGAAGCTATTATAATGTAAAAATTCAATTTACTATATAAAATAAAGGAAGTTTTATGAAAAAATCAGAATAAATCAGTTAAAAATTCATCTTTCAGGTATTTATATATACCATATGGAAGTAAATAGGCGTTACGGATAATGTTTTGACGACAAAATACAGAGTAGTATTTGATGCGGCCCGATCTTAAATTACTTATCCTGTAACCATGGGATCCGTATTTTTTTGATTTTAATAAAAATGAAAGAAATATTCTGCAAAAGTCAAAAATTAATAAAAAGAAAACATTTTGAAAGAAAAGATGCATACATTATGTGCAAAATGCAAAAGTAAAATTACAAGTATAATGAAAAACGAGCAAAATCGATAAATTGTATTAGATTATGACTCTTAAGATTTCTTTAGATACCATCTTTCGGTGAAAAAATAAATTTGACTTTAAATAATGTGAAGTGTATTATACGTTCTTGTCTTAAACGGATGTGTAAGGTTTCTGTGTCGATCGATGTAGAAACCGGTCACGGATTGTCGTCCTGATGACTGAGAGGTCAAGAAATTTTCAGGATGATGTTTAACATTAGGAGGATAAAAAATTATGAAGAAGTTAGTTATGATGACAGCATCAGCTGGTCTTATGCTTGCACTTGCAGCATGTGGTTCTACATCAACTCCAGAGGCTACAACAGCAGCAGCTACAACAGTAGCAGCAGAGGAGACAACAGTAGCAGCTGAAGAGACAACAGCAGCAGCTGAAGAGACAACTGCAGCAGCAGAGGAGACAACAGTAGCAGCTGAAGAGACAACTGCAGCAGCAGAGGAGACAACAGCAGCAGCTGAGGGCGAGACTCTTACAGGTACAGCTAAGGGCTTCGGCGGAGACGTTACTGTAACTCTTACAATGGACGGAGACAAGATCGTTGCAGCTTCTATCGAGGGCAAGGATGAGACTCCTACAGTTGGTGGTGCAGCTCTTGAGGAGCTCGAGAAGCAGATCGTAGAGGCTGGTTCAGCTGATTTCGATGGTGTTTCTGGCGCTACAGTAACATCTACAGGTGTTAAGGATGCTGTAAAGGCAGCTCTTGCTAAGTAATCATAAGCTCATAGTTTTTGAGAAATATTAATAGCGAAATATACTTTCTACCCGATCATGTTGATATGAAGAGGTGGAAGTAAGCATAGATCCCTTTCGGAGCAGCTGGTTATTCAGTTATCCGGAAGGGATTTTTGCATCTTTAAATTTTAATAATATCGTTCAGTTTTTTACCTTGTTATCAGAGATCAACTTTGGCATCATAAAAGGGAGATAATTTTTATTGTAATTATCATTCTGGAATCAAAGTTGAAATTTTAGTGTTTTGGATATTCATGAGATCGTTATAGATAGTCAGGGAGGATATATATATGAAGAAATATATAGTTTTAGCAATCGCAGGATTAACTTTTACTCTCGCGGCTTGTGCCGGTAATGGAATACCTGATGCCACAACGCAGGCGGAAACCACAAAGGCTGACAGTAAAAACGATGAAACAAAGGAAGTAAGCGGAAGTGCTGAGGGATTTGGCGGAACCATAACTGTTACATTGAAGATGCATGGCGATGATATAGTAGAGGCGTCCATACTTGGAAATGACGAAACGCCGGAAATAGGCGGAGCCGCTCTCGCTGAGCTTGAGCAGCAGCTCGTGGAGAAGGACAGCTTCGATATAGACGGAGTGTCCGGAGCAACCTACACATCTGAGGGTGTAAGAAATGCTACCAAGGATGCCCTGGGACTTTTTCTTCCGGATGAAGGAAATATGAAATCTGAAACCGCAGAAGCAGTGAAAAAGTGATATGACATTTAAAGGTGGAGCCATGAAAGTGGCTTCACTTTTTTTGTAGAATAGTGTACGTGGGGATATTAGCCCCTCGATTTGTTTAATGGAATTAGGTATAATGCTTTAGGCGATCGGTAGGGGGATACCCTTTACTTCGTGATAAATTTGATCAGTTAAAGCATATTTTTTGGAGATATACACCGGATGGTATTTAGTTCAACACTGTTCTTGTTTTGTTTTCTTCCTGTTACTCTGGCAGGTTACTATATATGCATGACTCTGGATAAAAGAGTTTTGGGGAAACGAAAAGAAATGAGTAATTTCTGGCTCCTCATAATGAGTGTACTCTTCTTTTCGTGGTCGCAGATAGGCTATCTATGGATAATAGCGCTAAATATACTTATTAATTTCATAGGTGCAGGTCTTATACATTGGCAAAAGGAAAAAAGGGGTGGGATCACTGCCAAGCTGCTTCTGGCAGTGACTGTTATTGCGAACCTATGCATACTTTTTTACTTCAAGTATTTCGACTTTACAGTGGATACTGTAAATCATATTTTCAACAAAGCGATTCCGCTCAGAAAGATTATCCTTCCTATAGGAATCAGTTTTTTCACTTTTCAGGCGATGTCCTATACCATCGACGTTTACAGGGGAAAAGCCGGAGTTCAGAGAAATCCGTTTAAGCTTGCTCTTTATGTGATGCTTTTCCCTCAGCTTATTGCGGGGCCTATAGTACGTTATACCGATGTGGAGGCGGAAATAGACGAGAGAACTGTGAGTCTTTCGGATTTCTCCCGGGGAGCCAGAAGATTTATAACTGGACTTGGTAAAAAGGCATTGATTGCCAATACAATGGCGGTGACAGTGGACGGGATCTTTTCCCGGGGAATAGAGAACAACACGGTAGCCATAGCATGGCTTGGAGCTGTAGCCTATGCACTTCAGATATATTTTGATTTTTCAGGTTATTCTGATATGGCTATAGGCTTGGGAAGGATGTTTGGTTTCCATTTTCTGGAGAACTTTAATCTTCCATACATTTCAGGATCTGTAACCGAGTTCTGGCGTCGCTGGCACATATCTCTCTCAACCTGGTTCAGGGATTATGTATATATTCCGCTTGGAGGTAACAGGAAGGGGACATTTTCGACCTATAGAAATCTGTTTATCATTTTTCTTCTTACAGGTATATGGCATGGTGCCGCATGGCATTATATCTTCTGGGGAATATGGCATGGTGCGTTCATGCTGATTGAAAGATCATTCATAAAGTCGGATGATAAATCGAAGGGTCGCATATCTATAGTCGATATAATGAAACATGTGTATACTTTGCTTGTAGTCCTTATGGGATGGGTATTTTTCAGAGCAGATACGTTGACACAGGCTATCTGGTATATTAAGACCATGTTCGGTAGAGCTTTGGGACCGGAGCCTGGATTTTCTGCCATGTGGTATCTCGACGGCTGGACAGCCGCTATGCTGATGGCAGGTTTAATGTTTTCGACGGGACTCCCTGAAAAAGCTTCGGAGATAATTAAAGCGAAGCTTGAAGCTGCATCGGCCGGAGATTTATATGAGATAGGCAGAGACATTTTACTTGTGATCCTGCTTCTGATGTCGTCCATGAGGATAGTGTCCGGAACATACAATCCTTTCATTTATTTTCAGTTCTGATAGCTTATATAAGAGGCGCTTTTTATTATATGGATCTAAACAATAAATTAAAAATTCAAAACCTGATATTTGCCGTTTCCTTTATTATGATCATTACTGTTCCTCTCATAACGGTCAACAGAGAAGATGGAGCCATATCCTATGATGAGAACAGATATCTTGCCGGAAGACCTTCCATAGTGGATGGTGATGGTCAGATAAACAAGGCATTTGCAACGGATTTTGAAAACTGGATAAACGATAACATAGGACTGAGACCTCTATTCGTAAAGACCAATGCAAGGCTACAGTATCATGTTTTCAGAAATCTTTCTGCAGCCGGAGCCGGAAGCTCTGATTATTATCTGGGACCGGATGGAGAGTTTAATTATGCGGAAAAAGAGATGCTGAAGGATTATCAGCATAAAAATCTCTACTCGCAGGAGCAGCTGGATGAGCTTTCTTCAGCATATGAGAAGATCAGAGAGACATTGGACCAAAGGGGAATAAGATATTACTATATGCAGTGCCGAGACAAGCACAGTATATATCCTGAACAGTTCATGTCATCTGTCAGGCAGTATGGAACGGAATCTCTGGTGGATCAGGTCCTTAAGAATCTGAAAGCAAATACATGGGTCAATGTAATCGATACAACAGAGGCACTTACAGAAGGAAAGGTCGGAGGCGATACCTTCGGAAAATATACGGATCCTTCTCATTGGACGGAGAGAGGAGGATACCTTGCATACAGAGAGCTGATGGATGAGCTTAATGCATCAGACCGGAACTTCCGTGTGCTGGAGTCTGAGGACTACGAGATCACTATAACGGATCAGGGAACCACTCTTTTCGGAGGCATACATGAGGAAGACATGCAGGAGAAATTCAGCATAAGAGATCCCAAGGCGGTTGAAAAGGATGAAGCTATGATGCCCCTTGAGGGGACAGGACACAGGATTTTTATCTGTGATGAAGCTGATAATGATGAGGTCGTCCTCATCATAGGAGACTCCTATGTGGAAAATTACATACTTGATGATATAGCGGAAAGCTTTGGTAAAACCATATTTGTCTGGGGAGACTATAGTTCACGTTTTATGGATTTCGTAGAGCTTTATCAGCCTACTATAGTGATCAATGAAAATGCGGAGAGATGCAGTTACAGATTCCCCATGATAGTGGATATGGCAACAGGGCTGAATGGATGAGAACAGCGCTCTCTATACTTATATTAGTGTAAACGGTTTTTAAGTCATGCCGGTATTATTATCCGGTTGCTGACTTCGGAGGTGAAAATGGATCTTTTTGAATATATGGCGGAGAAAAACAAAGAGGATGATGCGCCTCTTGCATCCAGACTGAGGCCTGAAACCCTTGAAGAGGTAGTTGGGCAGGAGCATATAATCGGCCCGGGGAAACTGCTTTATCGTGCCATAAAGGCGGATAAACTTGGGTCGATCATATTTTATGGACCGCCCGGAACAGGAAAGACCACTCTTGCGAAGGTTATTGCCAAAACTACCAGTGCGGATTTTGAGTCAGTCAATGCCACTGTGGCAGGGAAAAAGGACCTTGAGGATGTGGTGGCGAGAGCTAAGCAGAATCAGGGCGGATATGGACGGAAGACCATTCTTTTCGTAGACGAGATACATCGTTTCAATAAGGCGCAGCAGGATTATCTTCTTCCTCATGTGGAGGATGGAACCGTAACACTTATTGGCGCGACTACGGAGAATCCCTATTTCGAGGTGAACAGCGCTCTCATTTCACGTTCACGTATATTTGAGCTTCGCCCGCTTTCCGCTGAAAACATTGGCACACTTATTGACAGAGCCCTTACAGATGCTAAGAAGGGAGTCGGTTCATTCCATGGATATATTGACGAAGATGCCAGAACATTCCTCGCCCACACTGCAAATGGAGACGCCAGAGCCGCTCTCAATGCCATAGAGCTGGCAGTGTTGACAACAGACAGGGATGCTGACGGACGTATACATATAACGCTTCCTGTGGCTGCAGAGTGCATACAGAAAAGAGCGGTGAGATATGACAAGGACGGAGACAATCATTATGATACGATTTCAGCCTTTATCAAGTCCATGAGAGGTTCTGATCCGGATGCCGCTGTATACTATCTTGCAAGGATGCTGAAGGCCGGTGAGGACATAAAGTTTATAGCCCGTCGTATGGTGATATGTGCTTCCGAGGATGTCGGTAATGCTGACCCACAGGCGCTGGTTGTGGCGACTAACGCTTTTCTTGCCGTAGAACGTGTGGGTATGCCTGAGGCTCAGATCATTCTTTCCCAGGCGTGTACCTATATCGCTTCTGCACCAAAGTCCAATGCATGTTGTACTGCTATATTTGAAGCTATGGATGAGGTGGAGCGCTCAGGAGGACTGCCCATACCGCCGTATCTTCAGGATGCCCATTACAAGGCAAGCGCGGAGCTCGGAAGAGGAGTGGGGTATAAATATCCTCATGACTATCCAGGAAACTGGGTGGAGCAGCAGTATCTCCCTGATGCGATAAAAGACAGAGAATTCTATCATTTTACGCATAATCATAAGAAAATTTAATAAAGAGTTAAGGTGATTGCAGTAGAAGAAAGAAATCTTTAGTGCTATTTTAGTTATCGCTTGTTTTTTAGATTTATACAGAGGAGATTGGATTATGAAAAAATGCTTATATACAGCCATTGCGGCCATGATGGTGATTTCACTTGCGGCATGCGGTGGAGAAAAGAAAGATGATGCGAAGACAAAGGAGACTACAGCAGCAAGTGCGGCTGTTGAGGGAATCGGAGTTGACGGTGACGGAAGTATAGCAGGTCCTGTGGACATTTCAGGTATGTTTGATTTTCAGGCTACAGTTCAGAAGGTTGACGGTTCAAAGCTTACTGTTGAATATGCGGATGGAACAAGCCTCACAGTTGACACATCAGATGCCTTCATAAATCCTGCATGGCAGCTGATGCCCGGTGATGAGGTCGACATCTTCTATGAGGGAGATGCAGAGGTTCCGGCAGACGGTACAAAGGTAGCAGAAGTGGTTATGTCTGTTCCGTATGAGCTTTGCTCAGAGGATTACGCTTCAGAACCTCAGGTTTATGGCGAGATCGTTAAGTTGGATGAGAATTCAATCACCGTTCGTGAGGAGGAAGGTATAAACAGTGATAACGGTCCTAAGGACGGTGAGGAATATACCTTTAAGATTCCTTCCTATGCAACAACTATAGGTGAGCTTAAGACCGGCGATTACGCACAGGTGCTTTATATCGGAGAGCTCGGTTCAGACAGTGTTGCTACATATCGTATCTGTTCAGATGATATGATGGAGGATCCTGCATCAGATGTGTATGAGATCAAGGGAACTCTTGATAAGGTTGAGTCAGGAGTGGTTTATCTCAATACAGACGAGGGAGACGTTTTCTGCTTTACTGTTGACGGTGATGAAGCATTGGCAAAGCTTGCTGATGACTCAACAGGCAAGAAGGTCAAGATCAGCTATACTGATTCTATCCGTATGAGAGTTTCTACATGTAACGGAATCACAGTCATCGAGTGATGAGATGAAGGATGTGTGAGGTCTCGTTGCAGAACGATCAGAGTTCTGTGGTTGACTTTCACATATGGAATAAATACCTATAGCAAAATAAAACCTCTATATCCGGTTTCTGATATGAAATCCGTGATATAGAGGTTTTTTATTTATCGGTACGTTACCGGTATATGAGCTTTTTACTTAAACTGATTAAGTGAAGAGTTATAGTGAAGATCCACTGATGCAAGTGTTTTCTCCAGAGAAGATCTGTCCAGATCCAGAGCAGCACAAAGGCTGTCCAAAGAATCATAATTATCCCTGAGCTGGGTATTTATGTAGCTCATAAGCATATAGGGGTCTTTTGGAATAGACATGGGGCACTCCTTTTCTGTATAATGGTCAGGTTTTTTATATATGAGGCAAAAGATGGCTCATGACCTGTATTTACTGTTTCTGTAACATCTCATTGTAAAGCTTTCCTCCTTTTTGTCAATGATTACATAGGGATGAACGCCGGACGACTTGTGTAAGAGAAAACATAATACTATAATATTTTTAGTTTTTTGAAATAAGAAAAATACTTTCCTTTTTAGACAGGAGAACAAACTATGAAAGATGATAACTGTATTTTTTGTAAATTAGCAAACGGAGTCATTCCGACAACTACGCTTTATGAGGATGATACATTCAGAGTGATATTTGATGCAAATCCTGCAACTGACGGACATGTTCTCATCCTTCCGAAGGAGCATTATGCAAATCTTGCAGAGCTTCCTGATGAGATCTCTTCAGGCGTTATGCCTCTTGCGGGAAAGATAGGTAAGGCTATGCTTTCAGGTCTCTCGGCAAAGGGTTTCAATGTTGTTCAGAACAACGGAGAGGCAGCAGGTCAGACTGTACATCATTTCCATACACATATCATTCCGAGATACGGAACTGAAAAAGAGATGGTTTTATGGAAACCAAATGAGGTTTCTGCAGATAAGCTTTCAGAGACCTGCGAAAAGCTCAAAAAAGCACTGTAAGGAGTAGTTAAATGATAGGAAAAGTAGTGCTGACAGGAGGCGGAACAGCAGGACACGTTACTGCCAATATCGCACTTTTGCCACGGATAAGGCAGGATGGCTATGAGGTTTTCTATATAGGCTCATATGATGGCATAGAGAAGCAGATGATGGAAAAGGAGGACGTGCCTTATACAGGTATAGCCACCGGTAAGCTTCGAAGGTATTTTGATATAAAGAACTTTTCTGATCCTCTGAGAGTCCTGAAGGGCTACAGAGAAGCGAGAAAGACACTGAAAGAGATAAAGCCGGATATAGTTTTCAGTAAGGGTGGATTCGTTGCCGTTCCTGTAGTATGGGCGGCCCACAGTCTTCACATTCCCGTAGTGACCCATGAATCCGATATGACGCCCGGTCTTGCCAACAGACTCTGTCTTAATGCTGCAGAGAAGATCTGCTGTAATTTTCCTGAGACACTGAAATCATTGCCTGAGGGAAAAGCGGTCCTCACAGGTTCTCCTATAAGAGAGATACTTTTGAAAGGAACCAGAGAGGAAGGACTCGAAATGACCGGATTTTCCGGTAAAAAACCTGTGCTTATGATCATAGGCGGTTCCCTCGGATCTGTAGCCATCAATAATGCTGTGAGGGAGCTTCTTCCGAGGATACTTGAGGATTTTGATGTGGTACATGTCTGCGGAAAGGGAAATCTGGACACTTCTCTTGAAGGTACAGCCGGATACAGACAGTATGAGTTCATTACCAACGGTTTACGTAATCTTTATGCACTTGCGGATGTGGTCATCTCCAGAGCAGGTGCCAATGTTATCTGCGAGCTCCTCGCACTGAAGAAGCCGAACATCCTTATACCGTTGCCCCTTGATGCCAGCAGAGGTGACCAGATACTTAATGCGGAATCCTTTGAAAAGCAGGGGTTCAGCTATGTTTTGGACCAGCATGAGATGGAAAAGGACAGGGAACTTCTCTTCAATGCCATAAAGGAAGTTCATCTCAAAAAATCGGGATACATCATCGCCATGCAGAACTCCAACCAGAGTAACGGTGTGGACCATGTCATTCAGGTACTGAGAGATGTGGTCAAGGAAGATCAGTCTAAAAAGAAAAGCTGATGACATATCACAGGAAAGCCGGTAAAACTTGAGCTGTAATGGGAATACAGGCAGTTTGAACGTATTAAATAAAGGAGAAAGTATGATAGGAATTATAGGTGCAATGGATGAAGAGGTTGAGAAGCTTAAGGCTTCCATAACCGATGCGAAGACAGAGGAACACAACGGACTTGCATTTGTAACAGGAAAGCTTAACGGAAAGGATGTTACGGTTGTACGGTCAGGCATAGGTAAAGTTAATGCGGGAGCCTGCACAGCCGTCCTTATCGACCGCTATAATGTTGATTGCGTTATAAATACAGGTATTGCAGGTTCTCTGGATGCTCATATCGACATCGGTGATATCGTCATATCCGAGGATGCTGTACAGTATGACATGGACGCTACAAACTTCGGATATAAGCTTGGAGAAGTTCCGAGAGTGGGCACCATGGAATTTAAGGCGGATGACAAACTTATAGCATTTGCGGAAGAAGAGAACCGAAGAGTTAATTCGGATATTCACACTTTTATCGGACGTGTATGCAGCGGAGATAAATTTGTATCAGACGGAGAAACAAAGGAATGGATCATCAAGCATTTCCAGGGTAAATGCTGCGAGATGGAAGGTGCTGCCATAGCGCAGGTAGCATGGCAGAACAAGGTTCCGTTTGTTATCATCCGTGCCATTTCCGATAAAGCTGATGATTCGGCTCAAATGGATTACCCTACTTTCGAAAAGAAGGCCATAGAGCACTGTGTGGCTCTTACAGAGGCACTTGTCGGAAGGCTGTAAAGAATAGTATTTTCAACATCATGTGCGGTTTCTTAAGAAACCGCATTTTTTATTTCGGAAATTTACGGTTCAACTAAAAAGCAGCCATCCTTTATGGATGACTGCAGATTTTATCGTTATTCACGAATGAAATATTATCCGAAAGTAAAAAGTTTATCTTGCTGTTGCACCGGCTGTTGTGGGCTCCGGATGGTCAAGTCTGGTTACAGCATCGATAATTGAGGATGCTTCTCCGCTTTCAAGGAGAGCCTTGATCTTATCTATAGCTTCGGAAGACATATGAGCTTTTCCCAGATACTGCTCATAATTTCTGGAAAGATTTAATGCCTGTTCTTTTTCCTTGATCTCAAGCTCTGACCTCTGATTTACCGCGCTGGTGAAGGTTGAAGAAAGCTCATCTATCTTAGGCTTTGCCGCAGCCTCTATTTCATCGATGATGATGTTTCTTGTAACCGTATCAAAGGTGTTCTGAGCGCTCTGTTTCTGGCTGATGATATCGCTTCTTTCCTGCTGGATCTTTGCTATCTCATCATCGAAGTTTTCAAGATTATAAACCGCTTCATTGGAATCTTTTCTGATAAGTTTTTCTTTCTTTCTTATATTCTTTTTATTGAGCTTTATGCGGTTTTTTATATCTCGACCCTGACGTACTGCACCGGCATATCTTCCGGAAATGTTCATGATGATAACGTATATACCTCCGAAAAGAAGTATATCGACCACATAAACCAGGGCAAGGTGCCAGATCTGATGATTGGGAATAAAGAAATATATTCCAAAGGGAAGAAGTGCAAAAACGGCTATAAATACAAGAAGGAAACAGGTAAGCTCTCCGATGCCCGATGGATGGAAAAGAGTATAGAACAGATCTGTTCTATAAAACATAGGAGCATTATCCCTTTTCATCACTGCAGTTATCTGGCGCTTGAGCTCTTTGTTTTCGATCTTTAAAGGCTCGGTTTCGCTCTTTATACGGCCCCTGACGCCTTCCTGCTTCGCCTTTTCTCTGTCTGCCTGACTCTTTTTCAGTCTGGCCTCCACCTGATTTATCTGGCGATCATATGTGGCGGTAATATCATCACTTCTCTGCTTAATAGTCTTATCTATCTTATCCTGTACTTCTTTGCGTGCCTTATCCAATAATACAGATGTCTGTTTTTCAGTGTCTCTCATCTTTGCAAGCTGAGTTTTCACATCCTGATATTCAGCAATAGCATTTTTGGCTTCGTCCAAAAATGCCTGGGGATTTTCTATTTCCATTCCCATTACGTCTGCCTCCTAATGTCATAATATTAAGACTACTATGATTTTAAAGCTCTTTTGTGAATTATTTATTAACAAAACGAAATTTTTTTCGTTTTTTAACTGTTTTTCACAAAAAATCCCCAACTAAAAAATATTTGAATTCATAGTATGAATTAGGTACTATTATTATCATTATTTATTTTGAGGAGAACTCTATGTTTAGGATGAATGGAACCATATACCGTGACGGTCAGATGCTTAAGGACTGTGTATCCAGACAGGAAGACTACTCTATGTCACGTACAGACAGAGTCCTTACTGCACTTAAAGAAATCTGTGAATATATGGATCTTGCTGTGCCCATCTGGCTGGAGCCAAACATCAGAGAATTCAAGCGAAAGTCCATAACCTGTTTCAGATCGGATTCCTTCGTTGAACCGATAAATTTTGATTATCTGAGGATAGAAGTGATAGAGGAGTGAATGACTTTTTGTTTACCCTCATTCGTTGAATAGCTGTTGAGAGTCCAACATCAGAGTGAAGGGGCCATCATTCAGAAGATCAACCTTCATATCTGCTCCGAATTCTCCATGCTCTACATTGCGAACATAGTCTTTGCACCGCTCTGTAAAATATTTATATAAGGCATCTGCCTTCTGAGGCTCACCTGCCTCGATAAAGCTCGGACGGTTACCCTTACGGCAGTTCGCATACAACGTGAACTGACTTACTACAAGAACGGAACCTCCTACATCTGAAAGGGAGCAGTTTGTTTTTCCGTTTTCATCAGGAAAGATGCGAAGACTGCATATCTTTTTTACCATCTTGTCGGCTATCGCCTCTGTATCGGTATCAGAAACACCCAGAAAGATAAGAAAACCTCTGCCTATTTTTCCTATAACAGAATCATCAACAGTTACCGATGCATGCTGCACCACCTGAACTACACATCTCATAGTGACCTCTTTCCAAAGAGCATGGCACTCTGCCGCTCTCTATGACTTAACATATCCCCAAGTTTAGCATATTGTTTCTGAATTAGGTATCAATATGCATTGAGATACGATCGTGTTTAGTAATATAATTCTCATATACTTAAATCAGACTTGAAGTTTAGCAGGAGGGATTATGGCTCAATTAAGTAAGGATAAGGATCGCGGTAAAATTATTATAAAAACAAGTATCATCGGAATAGTCGCCAATGTTTTTCTCGCAGCTTTTAAGGCTGTCATCGGACTGATGTCTAACTCCATAGCAATCGTGCTTGATGCCGTGAACAATCTCTCTGATGCCATATCGTCAGTTATAACCATAATAGGCACGAAGCTTGCCAGAAAGCAGCCTGATAAGAAGCACCCCTTAGGACATGGCAGAGTAGAGTATCTGACCGCAACTATCATCGCCGTCATCGTATTTTACGCAGGTGTGACTTCTTTTGTTGAATCCGTTAAAAAGATCATTGATCCGGAGAAACCGGATTACAGCATCGTGACACTGGTTATAATCGCTGTCGGTGTTGTGGTAAAGATACTTTTGGGAAGATATGTAAAAGGAGTGGGCGAAAAGGTGAATTCTGACTCACTAATCGCATCCGGCTCTGATGCCACCTTCGATGCGGTCATATCAGCTTCTACACTTGTTGCAGCTGTGATCTTCATATACAGCGGAATATCTTTAGAAGCATGGCTCGGAGCGATAATCTCAGTCATCATCATGAAGGCAGGTTTTGGGATGCTTCAGGATACTGTGTCTCAGATACTGGGAGAAAGAGTGGATTCCTCTCTCAGCAAGGCCATCAAGATGACTATAGCAAGCTTTCCGGAGGTGCGTGGAGCTTATGATCTGGTACTCCATTCCTATGGTCCCGATACCTATATGGGCTCGGCTCATATAGAAGTTCTGGACACCATGAGTGCTAGAGAATTGGACAGGCTCATGAGAGACATCACCTATAAGGTTTATGATGAGCATAAGGTCATCATGGAGGGTATCAGTATCTATGCCATAAATACAAGCGATGATAAGATACAGGATATGCTGATCCGCTGCAGAGAGATAGTTATGTCCAACGATCATGTGCTTCAGATGCATGGTTTTTATGTTGATGATGTAAGGAAGGTCATTAATTTTGATGTTATCATAGAATTTGCAGCAGATGACAGGAGAAAGATCTTTGAAGAAATCGTAAAACGGATTCAGACAGAATTCCCTGAATATAAAATCGAACTCACTATGGATGCGGATATAAGTGATTAAATTACTTGACAGTTGAGAAAGAGCCGGTGCAAAGCATCGGCTCTTTTTAATAAAAATGCGGCTCCTTCAGGAAACGCACATGATATTGAATTGAAAAACGACTCAACTTTCAGAAAAATTGAGGCAAAACCCAGAAAAACGACTCAACTTTCAGAAAAATTGAGCCAGAACCCGGGAAAAACGACTCAACTTTCAGGAAATTTGAGTTAAAATCCGAAAAAACGACTCAACTTTCAGAAAAATTGAGCCAGAACCCGGGAAAAATGACTCAACTTTCAGAAATTTTGGTCCAAAGCCCTGAAAAATTCACTCAACTTTCAGTTTTTCAAAGCTCGATGAAATTGAAATCATCATTTGCTTCCTTCAGTATCCTCTTTTCACGGGTATGACATGTGAAGAGAAGTATCTGACCCTTATGTATCTCCATGATGAAATGAAGAGCCGAGTTAAGGCGCTTTTCGTCATACATGGCGAATGAATCGTCGAAGATAAGAGGAAGTCTGTTGGCTTCAACTTCGGAACGTGCAGCGAGCTTACCGTTTTGCATGAGACGTGAAGCTGCAAGACGGAGAGCCAGATAGATCTGGTCCATGGTTCCGCTGGAAACGTCCTCTATGGGAACAAGTTTTGTCGGTGTATTCATGTAGATCTCCAGATTCTGGTCTATCCACATGGAGTCATAAACCCCTCCGGTTATACCGGAGATCAGATCGCCGGCCTCCTTGTTCAGGTAGTGACCGAAGCTCTGCTTGATATTGGCTTCTAGCTCTGTCATGGTCTCATAGGCCAGATTGATGGCATCGATCTCTTCTGCAAGGGCATCGTTATCACTAATGGTTCTCTTCAGCATCTCTGCACGGTTTTTAACATTAACAAGATGCTGGAGCTTACCTTCGAGCTCTGTCTGCTTTTCGTTCTGTTTCTGAAGCTCTACGTCGTATTTGCGCTCGTTATCGTTTAGTCCCTGAATCTCTCTGGTAAGCGCCTCAAGTCGTTCTCTGTTGGTATCCAGTTCGCTGTTTACCTTAAGAAGTTCTTCCATGTGTGTCCGGAAGCTGTTTACCGCCTGGTCGTTTATGTCAGAGAAACCTATATATCTTGTTAGCAGCTCGCCCAGTTCCTTTGTGGATCTTGCGAGATTCTTTCCACTGGTGACATTGTTATGAAGTGCCAGCGAACCCAGCATAAAGAACAGTACAAAAAAGAAGGTACATATGGCTACCGGAACTGTGGCTCCCAAAGTGGAGCTTTCAACGATTTCCTTGATCATGGGAATCTTCTCGGGAGCAAGATTCAGAGCTGCGGCAAACTTCGGAGAACCTGCGGCAGCGAATAAAATATCTGCTATCAGATTCAGAACAGCAAGGAGCATGAGTGCTGAAGGAATTATGATCCTTGAGGGCTTTTCCTTCTTTTCGTTCTCTTCCTTATATGAATCATAAAGCTCGAGACCTCTGTCCAAAGTGTCCTGAATTTCGATATCGTCCTTGAGCCCTGATTGCTGTAAGGTGGCTTCCTGCACAGCGACTTTTTGAAGCATCTCTTCTTTCTTTGTCTGTCTGTCTACCTGTTCGGTACGTACTTCTGTACGAAGGTTCTGGAACTTTCGAAGCTGATTTTCGTATTCGGGCTGCTGTATATCTCTTTCAATGTTTCTGACTTCTCCTACGAGCTGCGCATAGGTCTTTGCGGCATCCGGTACTATCTTGGACTGAAGATGCTCCTTCTGCTTATCCAGGATCTTCAGGGCACTGGAGCTGTCAAGTGACATATCTCCTGTAGAATTGAGATTTCTAATGCAGGATTTAAGCTCGTTTATCATGCCTCTGCTGGTGGCACTTCGAAGCTGTCCTATGGAGACTGTATTCTCGAAAGCTGTTTCTGAGATACCGTCCAGCATTTCATTAAGCCAGGCTTCAGGATTTTCTACCTCTACACTATCGGTTTCGTTTCTGATGGAAAGACTATCCATATTGAAGTCCCTGCTGATAAGGTAGATCTTACCAAGGTGCTCGATACGGAGGGTGCCGCTATAATCATCCGGATATTCCCAGGACTGATATTTTTTTGAAAGCTGTCTTCCGGAACGTCTTCCGAGACCGTAAAGCATGGCCTGAAGGAATGAATGAAGCGTGGATTTTCCTGCTTCATTATGGCCATAGATGATATTCATGCCATCCTTCAGACGTAAATCGAATTTATGAAACTTACCGAATCCCTCGATGTGAATGTCGATAAAACGCATGATCATCTACCACCCTTCTGAGATTTTAGTAAGGCATTGATCCCGTAGTACAAGGCCTTTTTTTCAACATAGCTCATATCATCCGGATCCTCTCTGAGAAGCTTTCGGATATAGAATCCGATGATGTCGGATGGATGTTCCTTGTAGATGGCGGCAAAGTCATACTGAGGCTCTGAATCATCATGTATGCTCACCACTCTGTACTCGTGGGTGATGGATGCCAGATTGAAACGTACGTCGGGATTACGTTTTCCGGATATGCGCAGCATGTAGATATTGTCCGTACCCTTTGCTTTGATCTCGCTGAGAATGCGACCTGTCAGCACATCGTTGGAGGTTTTGTCAGTTACCTTGAACTCCAAAGGAATGTAAGACACTCTTGAGGCATCCATGAATGTAAGACGCTGTACCTTATGAGTTATAGGGTTGATATCCCCGAAGTAAAATCCATGAGGTCCGGTCTCGCTGAGATCCAGGGGCTCAGGAGAACCTGAGTAGATGACTCTGCGTTCCACTATTTCTACAGGTTTATGAAGATAACCTAATGCAACATAGTCAAAAGGAAGCTTTGCCAATGTCTCCACATCCACCGGCATATGATCCTGGTCGCCGCCGTGGGCCAGTAGTATATGGATATGTCCGTCATTTTCAGGCTCTATGGTGTCGATGACAGTTTCCTTGAGTTCTCTGGTGTGATATGAGAAACCGTATACTTTTGTGTTTATATCATCGAAATAAACGGATTCGGGTTTATCGCCCAGTATCCATGTTACGTTGGCGCTCCAGTTGAAACTGAGCAAAGCTGAGTTGGAACTGATACGGTCATTTTCACCTGAAATGATCACCACATGTGTAGATGGGATAGAACTGAAAAGATAGTTCAGCTCCTGAAGGTCTTTATTCATGGGCTGACGGTGAAAGAGGTTGCCCGCTATAAAAAGACAATCGACGCTGAAATCACGACACTTTTCGATGATCTTACGAAAGGTGGTCTTGATATCATTTGCGCGATCCTTGCCCCATGCCTGATCTGAATCAGGCACCATGCCCCAATTGACATCTGATGTGTGAATAAAACGCATTTGCTGCTCCTACAAATTACAAATAATTAAAATAATATAAGATATATTTTAACTTAATAATAATAAATAAAAAAGTGCTTATCAAATAAAAAAACGGGCAGATAAATCTGCCCGAATGCTTATTAAATATCACAATTTCCAACTGTTCTTGGGAATGGAAGTACGTCACGAATGTTCTGGACACCTGTGATATACATGACAGCTCTCTCGAAGCCGAGACCGAAGCCGCCGTGGCGGGTCGTACCGTATTTACGAAGGTCAAGATAGAACTTGTACTGTTCCATATCCATGCCCATCTCTTCCATACGTGCAACAAGCTTGTCATAATCCTCTTCACGCTGTGAACCGCCCATGATCTCTCCGATTCCCGGAACGAGACAGTCAACTGCGGCAACAGTCTTTCCATCAGGATTCTGCTTCATGTAGAAAGCCTTGATATCCTTTGGGTAGTCGGTTACGAAAACAGGCTTCTGGAAATGCTTCTCTGTGAGATAGCGCTCATGCTCTGTCTGAAGATCAACACCCCATGATACCTTGTACTCAAACTCGTCATTGTGCTCTTCGAGAAGCTTGATCGCATCTGTGTATGTGATACGGGCGAACTCGGAGTTCATAACGTGGGTAAGACGCTCTATGAGGTTCTTGTCCATGAACTGGTTGAAGAAAGCCATCTCTTCTGGAGCGTTCTCAAGAACATACTTGATGATGAACTTGATCATATCTTCCTCACAGGCGATAACGTCGTCAAGATCGGCAAATGCCATCTCAGGCTCGATCATCCAGAACTCTGCAGCGTGACGCTGAGTGTTTGAGTTCTCTGCACGGAAAGTAGGTCCGAAGGTGTAGATGTTTCTGAAAGCCTGTGCGAAGGTCTCTCCGTTAAGCTGTCCTGAAACTGTAAGTGATGTCTTCTTGTTGAAGAAGTCCTGTGTATAATCGATCTCTCCGTCAACTACAGGTGCTTCATTAATAGGAAGAGTAGTTACCTGGAACATCTCACCGGCACCCTCAGCATCAGATGATGTGATAAGAGGTGTGTGAACATATACGAAGCCTCTCTCCTGGAAAAATACGTGGATGGCGTAAGCTATGAGTGAACGTACACGGAACACAGCCTGGAAGGTGTTTGTTCTCGGACGAAGATGTGTCATGGTACGAAGATACTCAAGTGTATGTCTCTTTTTCTGAAGAGGATAGTCAGGAGTAGTAGCACCTTCTACTGTAACCTCTGTTGCCTGAAGCTCGAATGGCTGCTTGGCATCCGGAGTAGCAACGATCTTTCCCTTAACGACTGCAGCGGCTCCGACACCGAGCTTTGCAATCTCTGCGAAATTGTCCATGTCATCATGGTAAACCACCTGAAGTGGAGTAAAGAATGTACCGTCTGAAATGACAAGGAAACCAAACTGCTTGGAATCACGATTTGATCTAACCCAACCGCCTACGGTCACTTCCTTATCATAGAAGGCCTCTTTATTTTTGAAAATTTCTCTTAAAGCAGTAACTTCCATAATTTTCCCCTGTTCTAATTTAAAATAAAAATATCGGGATCCAAATCTCGATTGATTTTAGATTATACTTTAAACATATCGTGTTTTCAACGTTTCTCATAATTTATGCATAAAGAATTGTATGCAATTTCTTAAAAATCCGGGCTGAAAAATAAAATTCAAATATTTTTTATATTTATTTGACAAAATATGAGATCAAAACGCTCTCTGTGTGGTTATTTTTACCATTTTTGAGTTAACAGAGAGGAAATACGGTGCTATAATGAAGAAAGCTTGATAATTTTTACACTTTTTTTTACAACTATGAGGTGATGACGTGATTAAAAAAGAAATGATCGCCATGCTGCTAGCTGGCGGCCAGGGTTCACGCCTTGGCGTACTAACAAAAAATGTCGCAAAGCCTGCAGTTTCTTTTGGAGGAAAGTATTCTATTATCGACTTTCCTTTGTCAAACTGCATTAATTCCAGTGTAGATACTGTCGGAGTCCTGACACAGTATAAACCATTACGTCTGAATGCCCATATCGGAATCGGTATTCCATGGGATCTCGACCGTAACAGAGGTGGTGTGACCATCCTTCAGCCTTACGAGTCACAGACAGGTGCAGACTGGTTCTCCGGTACTGCCAATGCGATTTATCAGAATATTGAGTACATCGATAATTATCATCCTGACTATGTTCTGATTCTTTCAGGCGATCATATCTACAAGATGGACTACGAGGTCATGCTCGAGTATCACAAGGCTATGAATGCGGATTGTACCATCGCATCCATGCCGGTTCCGATGGAGGAGGCAAGCCGTTTCGGAATCACTGTTACAGATGAAAACAATCGTATCATTGATTTCCAGGAAAAGCCTAAGGAGCCAAAGTCAAATCTTGCGTCTATGGGTATCTACATTTTCTCATGGCCTGTACTTCGCGAAGCGCTCATCACAAACAAGGATGTTCCGGGAGAGGATTTCGGCAAGCATATCATCCCGTATCTGTTCCAGGGAGGTAAGCGTATTTTTGCTTACGAGTTCAACGGCTACTGGAAGGATGTAGGAACACTTCAGTCATACTGGCAGGCCAATATGGAGCTGGTAGCTATCATTCCTGAGTTTAACCTTTATGAGGAGTACTGGAAGATCTATACAGATACCAAGAATCCTGCACCTCAGTTCATTTCAGAAAACTCTCATGTTGAAAGATGCCTCATTGCAGAGGGCTGCGAGATTCACGGAGAGGTTCATAATTCGGTAATCGGTGAAGGTGTAAGAATTGAGTCCGGGGCAGTAGTAACGGATTCGGTTATTATGTCAAACGCAGTGATCGAAGCAGGTACAAAGATTGACAAGGCAGTTATCGCACAGGATGTTAAGATCGGTAAGAACTGCGATATCGGTGTAGGTGATTTTGCACCAAGCGTTTATGATCAGAGAGTATATAATGCAGACCTTGTTACAGTGGGAGAGAATTCTGTTATTCCTGACAATGTAAAAGTCGGCAGAAACACCGCTATCTATGGCGTTACAACAGCAGAGGATTATCCTGACGGATTACTCGCAAGCGGCGGAGCAATCATTAAGGAGGACAGCGAGATATGAGAGCGATAGGTATTATTTTAGCAGGTGGTAACAACAAGCGTATGCGGGAACTTTCCAACAAGAGAGCTATCTCGGCTATGCCTGTTGCAGGTTCATTCAGAGCTATTGATTTTTCACTTTCCAATATGTCCAATTCACATATTCAGAAAGTTGCCGTTTTGACACAGTACAATTCAAGATCCCTTAACCAGCATCTTTCATCATCAAAGTGGTGGGATTTCGGACGTAAGCAGGGCGGTCTGTATGTATATACACCAACCATCACGGCAGAGCACAGTGACTGGTTCAGGGGAACAGCGGATGCGCTTTATCAGAACCTTGAGTTTCTTAAGGCATCACACGAGCCGTACGTTATCGTTGCAGCAGGTGATGGCATCTACAAGCTTGATTATAACAAGGTTCTTGAATACCACATTGAAAAGAAGGCTGACATTACTGTAGTTGTAAAGACTATGGAGCCTAATACAGATGTTTCGAGATTCGGATGCGTAAAGCTCAACGATGACGGACGTATAGTTGATTTCGAGGAGAAGCCTATCTCTACAGATGCAAACACCATCTCCTGCGGTATATATGTGGTTCGCAGACGTCAGCTCATCGAACTTCTCGAGAAGGCACATGAGGAAGACCGCACTGATTTTGTAAATGATATCCTCGTACGCTACAAGAACGTAAAGAGAATCTACGGATATAAGATCGAGACCTACTGGTCCAATATCGCTTCGGTAGAATCATACTACAAGACAAATATGGATTTCCTAAAGAGAGATGTAAGAGATTACTTCTTCCGTACATTGCCGGGCGTATATACAAAGCTAGAGGATAATCCTCCGGCAAAGTACAACCCTGACTGTAACGTTCGTCATTCCATACTTGCCAGCGGATGTATCGTTAACGGAACTGTTGAAAATTCAGTTCTGTTCCGTAAGGTATATGTAGGAAACAACTGCGTGATCAAGAATTCAATCATTCTCAATGATGTTTATATCGGAGACAACACAGTTATCGAGAACTGTATCGTAGAGAGCCGTGATACCATACGTGCCAATACTACATATATCGGTAAACCGGATGATATAAAGATAGTGGTTGAGAAAAACGTGAGATACCAGATGTGATCATCTGAGTATCAGAGATAGTAGGATTCAATTGAAAATGCATGCGCAAAGCGCATTGAAGGCGTTTTCTCTTTATAAACTAAGCAAAATACGTGACCGAAGTGAAGACAACCGGGGTCAGGGAAGGGAGCAATATGCAGGTAACAGACGTGCGGATTCGTAAAGTGGATAAGGAAGGCAAGATGAAGGCCATCGTATCCATCACATTTGATAACGAGTTCGTAATTCATGACATTAAGGTGATTGAAGGTGAGAAGGGTCTCTTCATTGCCATGCCGTCCAGAAAGACTGCTGATGGAGAGTATAGAGATATCGCTCATCCTATCAAGTCTTCAACAAGAGACGCAATTCAGAGCATCATCCTGGACAAGTATCAGGCTGAGATGATTTCTGAAGCTGAGGGATTTTGATTCCTGACACATAATAAAAAGATGATCTGGAGTCGCTGTTTTACGGCGGCTCCTTTTCCATGTGATGAAAACTTCCTTTTGCTTGCTTTTGAGATATAAAAAATATAAAATGCACAAAGTCAAAATGAAATAAAGGTGTTGCTTCGCAGCGGATGAGTAAGTTTGCAAAGGATCAAACGCTTTATGTATACATAATTTGATTAAACGAATGGTGAATATGAAAAAACAAACGGAGGATATTACATGTATTTGATAGCAGGTCTCGGAAATCCGGAGAGAAAATATGAAGGCACACGTCATAATGCAGGATTTGCGGCAATAGATGCTCTTCTTGATAAAATGGGTGGAGAGAAGCTTAATGAAACAAAGTTTAACGGAGCATATACCAGGCTTCGTTATCAGAGTGCTCATGGACTTGAACAGCTGATCGTGGTAAAGCCGCTGACATATATGAATCTTTCGGGAAACTGCATTGCGCCTTTAGCCAATTTTTATAAAATAGAACCAGAGCACATTATAGTATTCTCTGATGATATCAATCTTGACGTAGGACGTATGCGTATCAGATCGTCAGGATCTGCCGGTGGTCACAACGGGCTTAAATCAATGATTTCGAGTCTGGGATCTGATAAATTCGGAAGAATACGTGTTGGGGTAGGTATGAAGCCGGACAATATGGATCTGGCGGTACACGTTCTTGCAAAGTTCAACCAGACTGACGAAAAGATAATGAAAGAAGTATATGAAGAGGCTGCATCAGCGGCTCTGGATATCATCGATAACGGAGTTGAACATGCGATGAACAAGTATAATCCGATGAAGCTTTGATTGGACAAGACAAAAAGGAAGGTACATGGTTAATCCGTTTTTAAGAACAAAAGACTATGAAGAGCTGCAGCAGGCTTTAGCAGCAGGCAAAGGACCCGTAACCGTCACCGGAACTGTGGATCCTGTGAAGGCACAGCTTTTGGTGTCTCTGGACAGCGCCAGACAGGTATCTGCAAAAAACGCAGGATTCAAATCCGGGAAAAACTGGAAACTTATGGTTGTAAAGGATGAGCTTACCGGAAAGCAGTTTGTGAAGGATATTCATGCTTTTTCAGAAAATGCCTGGTACTATCCGGCAAAGGATTTCCTTTTTTATCAGGCCGACACTCAGGGAACTCTTATAACGAGGCAGAGAGTGGAGGTTCTGAAGCACCTCATGGAAGATGAGGGAGGGGTGATTGTTGCGAGTATAGATGCCCTTATGGATAAAGTGCTGGGAAAAGAGAATTTCTCGGAAGCGGTTCTCACTGTAAGACCCGGTATGGTCATGGAGATGGAAGCTCTGACAAGAAAGCTTGCGGATCTCGGATATGAGCGCATGACTGAAGTTGAGGCCATGGGGGAGTATTCGGTCCGCGGCGGAATAGCGGATATATATCCCTTTACTGCTGAGAATCCTATTCGTATAGAGTTCTGGGATACGGAAGTCGATAATATACGAAGCTTTGATGTGGAAAGCCAGCGATCCATAGATTCTCTGGAAGAAGCTGAGATATATCCTGCATCTGACAGAGCAAACGGAAAGAGCAGCGAAGGGAAAGAAGTAAGTCTTCTCGACTATTTCGGAGAGGATGATGTATTTTTCCTGGATGAACCTGACAGACTTAAGGAACGTGGCGAGGCGGTAGAGGCAGAGTTCAGAGAGAGCTTTGAAGCACGTCTCGGTGAGATGCAGAAGCATGCAAAGCTCACTGCGGTGCTTGAGGCTAACGGTATGGGAGTTCAGGATGAGAAGGATCCTGATAAGCTTATCTATGGCATAGATCAGATTATGGAGAGGCTCTGTGATAAAAGAACGGTTGCATTCAGTACCCTTGGTACAAATCTGAAAGAGCTGGATTCCAAGCAGTCATTTCATTTTGAAACTACGGAAGTTATTCCTTATAAATCCGGCTTTGAGCTTCTGATAAAGGATCTTAAGCATTGGCAGAAAGAAAACTATGAAATAGTGCTTCTGAGTCCATCGAGGACCAGAGCTTCAAGACTTGCACAGGATCTCAGAGATTATGATCTCAGGGCATATTGCCCCGACACAAAGAGCGATTCTGAAAGGGATTCCGGTAATATATCATCAGAGGGAAGAGCGATCTATCCCGGAAATATAACAGAAGGGGGAAGCGGTGAAAAAACACGCGGATCGAGCGGTGCAGGAAGCACAGACCGGTCAGGAGTATTCGGTTCCGGTGCCCTTCATGCGGCAAGAGAGGAAGCCGAGAGGGGAGCCATACAGGTAAGATTCGGTGTACTTAACAGTGGCTATCAGTTCCCCAAAGAGAAGTTTGTTCTCCTTACTGAAGGTGACATGTTCGGCAATGCCAATGCGGTAAAGAAGAAGCGCAAGCAGAAGAAGTTTGATGGACAGAAGATTTCTAAGCTAAGTGAACTTTCTGTCGGCGATTATGTAGTACACATAGATCATGGAATAGGAATCTACAAGGGTATAGAACGTATCAAATCCGAGGGGATAACCAAGGATTATATCAAGGTAGAATACGGTGACGGTGGAAATCTGTATCTTCCTGCTACAAAGCTGGATGGTATACAGAAGTATGCAAGTCAGGATGCAGGAAAGGCGCCCAAGCTGAACAAGCTTGGGGGATCTGAATGGCAGAAGGCTAAAAGTCGTGTTCAGCATGCGGTAAAGGAGATTGCAAAGGATCTCGTCAGGCTCTATGCGGCAAGACAGAGTACCTCCGGATACAAGTTCGGAAGAGACACTGTATGGCAGAAGGAATTTGAGGAAATGTTTCCTTATGACGAAACGGTTGATCAGGAGCTGGCCATAGATGCCACAAAGGCTGATATGGAGAGTCATAAGATCATGGATCGTCTTATCTGCGGAGACGTGGGATATGGTAAGACCGAGATTGCATTAAGAGCAGGGTTCAAAGCAGTACAGGATTCAAAGCAGGTGGCATATCTGGTCCCTACGACCATATTGGCGCAGCAGGTCTACAATACCTTTGTGGAACGAATGAAAGGCTTCCCTGTCAACATTGTACTTCTGTGCAGATTCAGAACACCTCAGCAGATAAAGAAGTCCATAGAAGACATAAAGGCCGGGAGGGCAGACATTGTCATAGGTACCCACAGGCTTTTGAGCAAGGATGTACAGTTTAAGGATCTGGGGCTTCTTATCATAGATGAGGAGCAGAGATTCGGTGTAACTCATAAGGAAAAGATAAAGAACCTGAAGCAAAATGTTGATGTTCTGACGCTTTCTGCCACGCCGATACCGAGAACACTGCATATGTCACTTGCGGGGATGAGAGATATGTCTGTCCTTGAGGAACCGCCCATAGATCGTCAGCCCATACAGACATATGTTATGGAGTATAACGACGAGCTTATCAGAGAGGCCATCACTAGAGAGCTTTTGAGAAACGGGCAGGTATACTATGTCTACAACAGAGTGAACAATATAGCTGATATAGCGGCCCATATTCAGAAGCTGTGTCCTGATGCAAGAATCTCCTATGCTCATGGGCAGATGTCGGAGAGTCAGCTGGAAGATATAATGCTTCAGTTCATAAATGGTGAAATAGATGTACTTGTATCAACCACCATTATAGAAACGGGACTGGATATTCCCAATGCGAACACCCTGATCATTCAGGATGCGGAACGAATGGGACTGTCTCAGCTTTATCAGCTGAGAGGACGAGTTGGAAGATCAAGCCGTACTGCCTATGCGTTTCTTATGTACCGTCGTGGAAAGATGCTCAGTGAAGAATCCGAGAAGAGGCTAAAGGCTATCAAGGAGTTCACACAGCTCGGATCCGGTATCCGAATCGCCATGAGAGATCTGGAGATAAGAGGCGCCGGTAATGTTCTGGGAGCGGAGCAGCATGGGCACATGGAAGCGGTTGGATACGATCTTTACTGCAAGCTCCTTAATACTGCTGTCATGGCAGAAAAGGGAGATGTAGAGGAGATTCCGGATTTTGATACACAGATAAGCTGCGATATAGATGCATATATCCCGGATTCGTACATATCCAGTGAGGCGCAGAAGCTGGACACTTATAAAAGGATATCGTCTATCACTGGTGATGATGATTACAGTGATATGCAGGACGAGCTCATAGACCGTTTTGGAGAGCTTCCGGTAGAGTGCGAGAATCTTCTTCATATAGCAAAGCTTAAGGCGCTTGCACATCAGTGCTATGTGACGGAAGCGGATATTGACAGGGGTATGTTCAAGATTCTTTTTGATAAAAAGGCAGATATCAATGTAGATGCGATACCGGAGGTTATCAGAGAGAATTACGGGCAGTTAAGATTTTCAAACGGTACTTCGCCTATGATGGTATTCCGTCAGAGCACCAGAGAGAAGACCTGGAGTATAAATGAAACCATAGAACATCTTGAAGGTACCCTCAGACGGATAAGAAAACAGACATCTGTTTAATTGAAAATTACTTTTATCTGAAAATATGTTTGCAAAAGTTGCAAAAAAGGCTAAAAACCACGAGATTCTGCGGTTCTTAGTTGACATGAGTGATATATAAATATATAATTTCTAGCGTGAAACAAAGTATAAGATACATCGGAAGTCTGCCTTTGGCAGGTAATTTAAATCTGATGGTATTACGGAGGAAAATAACATGAATAGAGTAGAATTAGTAGCAGAGGTTGCTAAGAGAGCTGATCTTTCAAAGAAGGATGCTGAGGCTGCTGTAAAGGGCATTTTCGATGCTATTTCAGATGCACTTGCTAACGGTGACAAGGTTCAGCTTATTGGATTTGGTACATTCGATGTTGCTGAGAGAGCTGCTCGTGAGGGTAGAAATCCTAGAACTGGTGCAACAATGAAGATTGAGGCTTCAAAGGCTCCAAGATTCAAGGCTGGTAAGGCTCTTAAGGATAAGGTTAACTAAGTTTTAGGTTTTTATCAAAACATGTTTTTAAGTTAACGTTAAGGATGGTTGCATGGCAGCCATCCTTTTTTGGACATATAGCGAAAAAAGATAGGAGTTTTATGCGTTTAGATAAGTATCTCAAAGTATCAAGACTTATTAAAAGACGTACTGTTGCCAATGAAGCCTGCGATACAGGTCGTGTAATGATCAACGATAAGGTGGCTAAGGCGGGCACAGAGGTAAAGATCGGAGACATTATCGAAGTATCATTTGGTACCAAGTCGGTAAAGGTGAAGGTTACTGCCATCCAGGAAACTGTTCATAAGGAAGATTCAAAGGATATGTATGAGTATCTTTAAAGCCGGATTTGAAGCTGTACAGGCTGCCCTCCTTGCTATTTGAAATTCAAAAGTTTATAATCCAAACAGAGGATAATAATTATGAAAAACAGACGAAGAAATAAAAATGCAACATCGAACCGTCTGGCAATCATTGGAATTACGATAGTAGTTTTGTTTATCGCTTTTGCGATACATGTGCGTAGTGTGACTCTGAGGGAGCAGGCTCACGAATATCAGCTTCAGGAAGAAAGCTTACAGGCTGATATAGATGAACAGAAGAGGCTGTCGGAAGAACTGGAGCAGAAAAAGATATACGTAAAGACAAAAGAGTTCACTATGGAGAAGGCCAGAGAGATTTTTGGACTTAAATTGCCGGATGAGATTATCATAAAACCGGATTCAGATAAGTGATTTCCGCAACGAAGGGGGTGTATACCCTCTTTTTTTGTCTGAAATTTTAAGAAAAATGTTATTAGTTGTATATTTAAGGTTAATGAAATAATAGTTTGTTGGTATAATAGTAGATATGGGAATTGAACATTTCATGAAAAAAGATACAAAGATGGACAGGCAGATGCTTGATATCCGTAATTATATTCTGAGTAATCATCTGATAGAAAAGGGGGATGAAGTACTGGTAGGGCTTTCGGGAGGACCTGATTCGGTTTTTCTCTTATATGCCTTGAACAGGTTTAAGGAATATCTGGGATATAAGCTTTATGCGGTACATGTTCACCACGGCATCCGGGGAGAAGAGGCGGACAGGGATATGCATTTCTCTGAGGAGCTCTGCAGAAGCTGGGAGATACCTTTTAAAAAGGTTTTTGTCGACGCTCCCGGACTTGCCAAAGAAAAGGGAATGAGCCTTGAGGAGGCGGCGAGGATCCTGAGATACGAAGTATTTGAGGAAACAAGAAAAGAAATCGAGGATAGGTTCGAAGCGGAAGAACAGGGATGCGAAAAGCGTGGCAGATGTCTCATCGCAGTAGCGCATCATATGGAGGATCAGGCAGAAACGGTGCTCCATAATCTCGTTAGAGGTTCCGGGATAAGAGGTCTGTCCGGTATGGAGCCCAGGAGAGGATTTATAATTCGTCCATTGCTTTCGGTCAGGAGAGAATATATACTGAGTAAGCTTAAAGAAAAAGGCATTTCCTATGTCATTGATTCGACTAATCTGGATACTCAGTACACAAGAAATCATATAAGAAGTGAGATACTCCCGGGACTTAGGGAGATAAATCCGGAAGCCAGTGCTCATATTGCACATACGGCTGACATCCTCAGGGAGGCAGATGGATTTTTCGTAAGGCTTGCTTCTGAATATGTCGATAAATATGCTGAGCTGAAGGATCCTGACATGATAGGGAAGACAGGGATGGAGATATCCATACCTGTCACTGAACTGAAGAGCTATCCTGAACTGGTCAGACAGTATGTCATGATAGAATTGATCAAACGCATAGGTACTCCGCTTAAGGACTGGGGAGCGGTTCATTTTCGGGATATGGACCGGTTGATCTACGGACCGGGTAATGCTCATTTGGATCTTCCCTACAGGATGAGTGCCGATTATCGAAAAAAGCATCTGGTTTTGAAGATAAATCAGGAGATTATAAGCATTAAAAGGAGAAAGAGTAATGACGGAGCATGTAAGAGTACTGATTCCTGAGAGAGAAATCGAGGAGAAGATCGTTGAGATAGCTGAGAAGATTTCAGAGGAGTATAAGGGAAAGTCACTTCATCTGATATGTATACTTAAGGGTGGAGCCATGTTCATGTGCGAGCTTGCGAAGAGAATACATGATGTGGACGTTTCCTTTGATTTCATGTCTGTTTCCAGTTATGGTTCAGGAACCACATCAAGCGGTATCGTAAAGATCGTAAAGGATCTTGATGAGCCTCTGGAAGGCAAGAATGTTATGATAGTTGAGGATATCATCGATTCAGGACACACACTCAGTCATTTGAGCAAGCTCCTCATGGATCGAAATCCAAAGACCATTGAGATATGTACACTTCTCAACAAGCCTTCACGACGAGAGAAGGAAGTTCCTGTAAAGTATTCATGTTTTGAGATCCCTGATGAGTTCGTAGTTGGATATGGTCTTGACTATGATCAGAGATATCGTAACCTTCCTTATATCGGAGTGGTTGAGTTCGATAAATAAATGTAGCATTGTGGGCATGTCTTGTCCCACTCGGTCCCAGCATTTGTGAGAAAGAAGAGTATAGAGCTTCATGGCAATGAGTGAAATCAACTGGGATTCACTCTACACTGCGGGAACAGATGACTATCGTTCTCCTGCGGAACAGAATCCCGGTGATACCGTGAAAATACGATTCAGAACTAAATATCAGGATGTAGACTCGGTTTACATTTATTTCCACGAGAGTGATACCAAAGATCGTATGCGCCGTATTTTCAGCGACGATTATTTCGATTTTTATGAGTATCAGATCGTCGTGGGCAATGCCATGCTCAGTTACAGCTTTTTCATTGAGAAGCAGGGGGAGGAGCTGCATTATAATCAGCTCGGAGTTTCGGCGGATATGAATCCCCAGCTGGCTTTTCATCTCATGCCGGGATTTCATGTTCCCGACTGGGTCAAGGGAGCCATCATGTATCAGATCTTTATCGACAGATTCTATGATGGTGACAAGAGCAACAATGTAAAGAACAACGAGTATATCTATCTCGGGAGAGCTGTAAAGGGGATTGAGAACTGGGAAACTCCGGTGGAGCCCTTTGATGTTCACAGGTTCTATGGCGGAGATCTGCAGGGGGTAATGGATAAGCTTGATTATATCCAGTATCTGGGGGTTCAGGTCATTTATTTCAACCCTTTATTCGTGTCTCCTTCCAATCACAAATATGATATACAGGATTACGACCACATAGATCCGCACATCGGAAAGATAGTTAAAGACGGCGGTTCTGTAGTTGAAGACTGGGAAACGGATAATGCCCGTGCCACAAAGTATTCGGTACGTACTACGCATCTGGATAACCTGGAGGCAAGTGACAGGCTGTTCCTTAAATTTGTTCAGGAGTGTCATAAGAGGGGGATGCGAGTCATCATTGACGGAGTATTCAACCATTGTGGCTCCTACAACAAATGGATGAACAAGTCCAATTTCTATAATTACAAGGATAAGTCAAATGATTATCAGGCGGGAGCCTATCAGTTAAAGGACAGTCCGTATCATAATTATTTTGCTTTCGGTGATAATTCTGACGAGGCATGGCCCAAGAACAATACCTATGAGAAGTGGTGGGGTAATGATACCCTGCCTAAGCTTAATTATGAAGGCTCCAAGGAACTGGAAGACAAGATCCTTGCTGTAGGCAAGAAGTGGGTCAGTCCTCCGTATAATGTAGATGGATGGCGTCTCGATGTTGCGGCGGATCTCGGACATACCGGCGATTACAACCATCTGTTCTGGAAGCGGTTCCGTAAAACGGTGAAAGAGGCTAATCCTGATGCGGTCATTCTGGCGGAACATTACGGAGATCCCTTCTGGTGGCTTCAGGGCGATGAATGGGATACCATCATGAATTACGATGCCTTTATGGAGCCTATAACATGGTTCCTGACAGGAATGGAGAAGCATTCGGATTCAAGAGATGACAGATTGAAGGGAGATGGAAAGAGATTTTTTGATTCCATGACCTATCATATGTCGCGTATGCCGGAAATCTCGGTTCTGTGTTCCATGAATCAGCTTTCAAATCATGATCACAGCCGTTTTATGACCAGAACCAGTATGAAGGTGGGAAGGATCGCTACCTGCGGTTCATATGAGGCGGATCAGGGCATAAATGTGGCTTTGTACAGACTGGGAGCCATGATGCAGATGACATGGCCCGGAGCGCCCACGCTGTATTACGGTGATGAGGCAGGTATGACCGGGTGGACTGAGCCTGATTCCAGACGCCCATACCCATGGGGGCATGAGGATCTGGAGCTTATAGATTTTCATCATTATCTTTCGGAAGTACATAAGAGATATGATGTTTTCAAGTATGGATCTGTGATGAAGCTCATGGCAGGATATAACTACGTGGTTTATGCCCGGATTTATAAAAATGAGGTTTCCATCATAGTTATTAACTGCGGAGAGGATGAGTTCACTCTTCAGCTTCCTGTATGGCGTACCGGAATAAAAGACAATAATCAGATGATCAGAGTGCTTCTTACCGAGAGGGAAAGATACAATGCCGGACAGACGAAGCACTATATCGAAAAGGGCATGTATAAATGTACCTGCCGTCCTTATACAGGTAAAATTTACTACTGTAATCTGGCAACACGAAGCAGATAAAACATTTTTAGAAATTTTTTATTATTTGTTGACAAAGAGGTTTTTCTAGTGTAATATAACACTCGCGTCACAAATGAGCGACGCGAAAGACCTTTGCGGGTGTAGTTCAATGGTAGAATGTCAGCCTTCCAAGCTGAACATGTGGGTTCGATTCCCATCACCCGCTGCGTTGCCCAGATAGCTCAGTTGGTAGAGCAGAGGACTGAAAATCCTCGTGTCACTGGTTCGATTCCGGTTCTGGGCACTCAGAGAGATTTGAACCAATGACTGAGGTCGTTGAGTTGCTCTCACATAATATGCGCGAGTAGTAGAGTGGTACTACGTCGCCTTGCCAAGGCGAAGATCGCGGGTTCGATCCCCGTCTCGCGCTTCTCAAGAGCTTCAGGAAAATCCTGAAGCTCTTTTCGCGTTCGCCAGGAATCGAACCTACGGTTCGTCTCGGCTACCGCCTCGGTCGGCGCTAAGCGCATGCCAAAGGGCATGCAGCGCCCCCGTCTCGCGCTTCTAAACTCCTGGAGGAAATCCTTTGGGAGTTTTTTTGTTTGACAAAAAGATGTTTCAGGCTGATGGAAGCGAGTATAATATTAAGCGATGAAGGATGGTTATAAAAGAAAGGGGGGCACTATGATATCGAAATACGGTCTTATGGCGGCGAAGGTGAAAATGATGATAAAGGCTTCTGCGGCGTGCGTTGTCGCTGCGGTTATGCTTTGTGTGCATCCGGCAGAGGCATTGGCAGCAGTTCAGTACATGCCTGATGTGACTGCAGAGATGAACAGTCCGGAGTATTGGCTGATGCTGAGAGGCGGTGATGTAGATACGGTCCTTGCGGACGCCGGAATGATACAAAAGATAAATGCTGCTAATATCGCCAATGCTAAAACGAACATGAACGATCTTCGAAATTACAGCGAGTCTACAGATATAGTTAGCCTTAATTCGAAACTCCTTGAGACGGCGAGAGAGGACCTTGAAAAATATCAGGAAAAAGGCTATTTTGACAGATATGGAAACGTTCTAAGTGATGATCTGATAGCTCTGATAGCACTGAATACACAAAATCAGATGGGAATCAAGAATCTGGCGCCTATGTATGGCATAGTTGTCAAAAGGTCACTGCTGTGTGCATTTCCGACAGATGCCATAATAACCGATGAGCAGGGGGATCTGAATTTTGATTACAATGCTTTGTCATCTGTGAGGGTGAATGAACCGCTCATTATAAAATCAGTGTCCATGGACGGACAGTGGTATTATGCTCTGTCTGCCAACTGCTACGGTTGGGTAAAGGCTTCTGATGTGGCTATATGTTCTTCCAGGACTGAATGGTTAAATGCGTGGGATATTCCATCGGATCGCTGTCTGGTGGTCACAAAGGCCAGAATAATGCTTGCTGAGTCCAATACGAACCCTGAGCTGTCAAATCTTGTGCTCACGATGGGAACGGTCCTTGAACGGGCTCCTGCGGGCTCCTACGGAACCAGAATCACCAATCGTTCAGCGTTAGGTAATCATGTTGTCTACATACCTGTCAGAGGGGCAGATGGAAGGTATATAAAGGAGCCTGCGCTCATAAGTGCCAGATCGGGAGTTCATGAAGGTTATCTGCCTCTTACCGCAAGAAATATCATCACCGTGGCCTTTAACATGCTTGGAGAGACCTATGGCTGGGGAGGCATGCTTTCATCCAATGACTGCTCGGGATATATGACTGATGTATACAGATGCTTCGGACTCGTGCTTCCGAGAAATACAACATGGCAGGCGGCTTCAGATGCTTTCGGGTTTGATGTTACGGATCAGTCGGATGAGCAGAAAGCTGCGATACTGAATAATATGCCTATAGGAACCGTATTGTTCTTTAAAGGCCACGAAATGATGTATCTAGGGATGATCAATGGCAAGTACTATGTTGTCAGTGCGACAAGCTCCATAGGAAGCTTTGACGGAAATGGTACCATGAGGGTAAGATCTGTGATCATCAACACACTGGATATACAGAGAGCCAACAGGACTACATGGATGAATAATATTTACAGGATTCAGATTCCGTACTGGATGTTCTGATAGTTTCTATGTATAAAAAGCATTAAAAACAAAAATTTTCAAAAGTAATAATTTTGGAATTTTTAGAAAAGACTATAGTTAAATGCACATGATTTTTTGCTGATAAGAGTAAAATATTAACTGCATTTTGGCTATAGTCTTAATTTTTTTGAAAAATCATAGGATTATACGTATAAAAAGAGTTAAAAATAATGCAAAATAAGATATTTCTTCCGCAAATCACAGAATCATGTAATTTTAACACCATTTATACGTTGGTGTCGTGATGTGTCAAAAGATAAAAAATAATTACGGTTTTCTGCAAAAAATGGTTTAAACTGTCCAAAAAAAATGTATAATAATTACTGGAAAGTTACATTTTAGCTCTGCTAAGTTATATGTAACAGTGATCGTGGATATAAGTGTAAGTTTTGGATGAAAGATTTCAAAAGTCAGAATTATGCAAGGAGATCAGTAAAGTGAAACAGTATGTCGTTCATGGCAATACAGTAAGATCTGTAGATATAGAAGAACTGAAGACTGCTAACAGTACTGTCGTCATCGAGCAGAAGGGGCACAGAAATCAGCTTCATCTTTACAGAACCAGAACAGGTCAGCTTCAGGTTGAATACGCTGAGGACAAAAGCGTCATAAAGCCGATCCTCCGTTGTATTCCTGCAGTTATTATAGACAGGATATGTTACACTGCGCTGGTGTTCTCTCTGGTGATTATTTTCTTTTCATCTTATCAGTGCGTTAAGCTTGATACATTGGTTGCTACGAGACTTTCCAATATCGAGCAGAGAAGATCCGAGCTGGAAGACCTCAAGCTTCAGAACGGTGAGCTTAAAGCGGCGATAAACAGTGCGATAAATCCGGATGTAATTTATCAGGAGGCTACACAGCTTTATGGGATGGTTGCCCCTGCTGATTCAGAGGTGATAACATTTACCAGAAAAGAAACCGGTTATGTACGTACATGGGATGATATTCCGACTGATAAGGTAAAGGAAGAGAATATTGCGGTGATGCTGACAAACCGTATCATGAAGCTTTTTGGAAAATAAGTATTATGAAAAATGATATAGAAGGGGGTGTTCGATTCGGTCGGGCATCCTTTTTTATATACATAAATCACAAAAAAGAAGAAATTTCGCTCAAAAGCTATTATAAAATGCATTAAAATAAAAATATTTTTCGCAAAATTCAGCTTTACAAATTACTCATCCGCTGTTATGATGAATACAACAGAAAAAGCTAAGTCAACAGAAAAGTTCACTTGACGAGAAAGGGTGAAGGGCCGGTTGACAAAAGTGCAGGAGATGAACCTGCGAAACAAGATCGTAGAAAGTAAGAGGTACAAAGACATGACACCAGATCAGTTAGTCGATAGTATCCTCTGGACCACTTAAAAAGAAGAAAATCGTGAGAACGGCATCGAACCGTACATTCGATGAAAAACAGTTCGAATCATTAGAGAAGTGCATCTTCGGATTATTTCTTACTAAAGCCCAGATGATATTATTGCAAAAGAGAAATCGACATATAAATAGTTATCGAATGATATAAATAACTGAAAGTTCAGAAAATAAATTAGTTGAAGACCTTTAAGGAGGGTCATAAAAAATCTGAAAAGAAGAATACTTTGAAAGATTATAATAGAAATTAATAAAATAAAATGTCGATTTTACAATTGAATATCAAAACTGAATAAAGAAATAATCTATTTATAGATGATATCCATAAGATATAAAAGATTTATCGAAGAGATATTTATAGAATTTAAATAGAAATCTAAGAAAAGAGGTACAAACCGAAGTACAATTAAGTAAGGGAACGCATTACTGAGTTCCAGGGTTAAGCTATAAAAACAGGGGTTGCCGTGAGGCGACCCCTTTCTTTTTGTATATATAAAACAATCAATGCATTCTGCGAAGTTCTTTACGTACCTTTTTGATCACGAAAGTATATGAAACTGCGGTGAAGGTAGCGGCCGCGATCCATGCGGCGGGGTCACAGAAAGCTGCGAGTGGAAAGCTCATAATGTGCATGGCGATGAGAGCAACTATGAGTCGCGCAAAAAACTCGACAACTCCACCCATCATAGGCAGAAATCCATGTCCGCATCCCTGCATGGCATTACGGAATATGAATATCATGCTGAGAGGGATGTAGAACAAGGTCACGATATGGATATATGTGCTTGACCACGGCATCATCAAGGAGATGGTGTCGGGACTTCCGGCAGCTCCTGACCCTGCAAAGAAAAGGGACATTACGGGACGTAAAAGGACGTTGCAGAGAAGAGCTGCAATTATTGCATAAATTACCTCGATAATTATCGCAGTGTGAACCCCCTTGTTTATCCTGTCGCTGTCACCTCCGCCATAATTCTGACCGCAGTAGGTTGCAACTGCCTGTCCCATGGCCAGCATTTCCTGAAGCATAAGGCTGTTAAGCTTATTGGCTGCCGTGTAGGCGGCAACGGCGGTGGAGCCAAAAAGGTTTATTGCCGACTGCATTACCATGGTTCCTGATGCTGTTATACCAAATTGAAGAGCCATAGGTACGCCAACTGCCATCTGATGCTGTGTATCTGTTATGTTGATGCGCCAGTCTGAGCGGTCAGGCCAAAGGACCTTTGCTTTTGAATGAATATAGATCATGCAAAGTATGGCGGATATTCCCTGTGAAAGATTGGTGGCCCAGGCGGCACCGGCAACCCCCATGTTTCCGACGATTATAAAAAGAAGATCGAGCCCTACATTGAGGCTTGCGCTAAAGAGCAAAAAGTAAAGAGGGACACGGCTGTTTCCTATTGAACGGATAAATGCTGAGAAAAGGTTGTAATAAACACTTGCAACGGTTCCGAGACAGATGATGGTTATATAAGTGAGGGAATCGTGGAAAATGTTTACAGGTGTGTTCATTATGTGGAGTAAAGGACGCATCAGTGAAACGGACAGTATGGTTACGATCACTATGACGATGAGTGCGAGAAGTATGCCGTTGGCAACGCTGCGCTTTACTCTTTTATAGTTTTTTGCACCATAAGCCTGTGAGGTGAGAACGGTGAATCCGGTGCAGAGACCCTGAGAGAATCCAAGGACAAGAAACATGATATTTCCTGTTGCTCCTACTGCTGCCAATGCATCCGCGCTTACATATCGGCCTACGATGATGGTGTCGGCCATGTTGTAGAGCTGCTGAAAAACATTGCCGATAAACAGCGGAATCATAAATTTTAGTATTATAGGGAAGGGATTTCCCTTTGTCATGGTAACTTCCATAAGACCTCCTGAATTAATGTATACCTTCATGCATGGATGAAGGTGGAACTTATACAGTAAAAACTAATTCGGAAGGGCTGTGATAGACCTTCCGAATCTGACTTTCTGATTAACGAATGAGCATTATAATATGTTGATGCCGAATTTTCCATAGTAATATTTGTATTTCTGATAAAAACAATAAAACTCTTAAATTAAATAATCGCTATGCCAAAATTAAAGTTGTATAATTAGTTTATCGTAGCTATCTTTATGCTTTAGGTGGATTTTGAATAAGCATAAGGATCGTTATGAGAAAAGAATGGAGTGGAACATTGAGAAAGTGGAAATCGGATATTGAAGCAATAGTAATCATTATATGTTTTTATCTGGTTCTGGAGATGGTCCTCGGAATCACCTGTCCGATCAAATTCCTGACGGGTGTATCCGATGCCGGATGTGGCATGAGCCGTGCGTGGATGTGCGTGCTGAGAATGGATTTCAAGACAGCTTTTTACTATCATCCGCTGTGGATGCTGCCGGTGCCGGCAGTGTTGGTTTTTGTCATCAGGGGTAAGCTTCCGGTAAGAGTGTATAGGATACTGGTCACGATATTTGTTTCAGCTTTTATCATAGTTTATCTGTACCGTATGTTCTTTATGCCTGATCAGGATATCGTGGTTTTCAGACCCAGTGAAGGTTTTATATGGAGAACTGTCCGGTTCATCTCCGGTTTTACGAAGTGACTTGCATACACAATAAAGACTGCACCGCACCGGAGTTTTTCGTTTGTGGTGAGAGGCATAGAGTCGATTGTGGTTTGCGAAATATTATTTATGGGCGTCTTCTGTAAGGGGAGGTTGCCGGAAGAGGGGTAATTATGTTTTGCACGAATTGCGGAACCGAAGTAAATGATGGAGCAAAATTCTGTCCAAACTGTGGGGCTGATCTGCTGGCTCAGAACAAATTTCAGAACAGCATGAAAGCTGCGGCGGAAGAAGTTTCGGCTCAAGCACAGGAAACGATCGAAGAAGTCAGTGCTGCTGCGCAGAATACGGTAGATGCTTCTTCGGCAGTTGCTGATGAAGCAGTGGACACTGTTGCTGAAGCTGTTGAGAGTGTGACGGAGGAAGCTTCTGGAAATACAGTTTCTGAAGCGACTCAGCAGGAAAGCGGAAATATAACTGATCAGTACGCAAAACGAATTGAGGAGCAGAAAGCTGCATATACCGGATCATATAACGATACAACTGCAAATCAGAATCCGCAGTACGGATCGCAGCAGGGTCAGTTCAGCGGTCAGACAGCGCAGTTCAATTCTCAGAACGGTCAGTTCAATCAGGGACAGACAAACAGTGGTTATGCAGGCACAAGATACAGTAATCCTCAGTTTACGACACCTGCCGAGCCTAAGAGCGGTATCGTTACTGCAGGTATGGTACTCTGCATCATCGCACTGATTCTTTCGTTCTTCCAGGTATTTTACGTTCTGGGTGGATTTTTCGGGATTTTCGGTGGAATCAATGATGAAGGATTCTTTGGATTTGCATTCGGTGTGATCAGCTTCCTTGTACATGTGATCAAGCTCTGCGGCCTTTTGGGCTCTGCGCTCATTATGTATCTCGTATGGAAGAAATGGGATGACAGCAAGGCAGAGCCTCTTATGGTGGGAGCTCTTGCGGGCGGTGTTATCGTGATCCTTACAGTTCTTGTCCGCATTGTTCTTGCAGCGATCTTTAATGGACTGATATTCAGATATTCATATGCGGGTATGTTCTCCGGAGCATTCCTGAGCCTCATATTCTCCATCGCAATGATGGTTGTGACTTATGTTCTCATTAATGAGAAAAAGATAAATCCGTTAGCGGGACTTCAGGGCGGTAATCTTGGAGATGCACTTAAAAACGATCTGAAAACAGTTTCGGACATGGCTATGGAAGCAAAGGATGAATTTCAGTCAGGAAAGGGTCATACAGGAAATACTGCCAATGCCGGCGCGTACAGTAATGTGAATCAGACTAACGGCTACGCAAACGGAAACCCTGTGAACGGTCAGCCTAATAATTTTGGCGGAGTGATGCTTTCTACAGACAGGAGTATCGTGGCTTATATACTGCTTGGTCTCGTGACCTGCGGTATCTATGATCTTTACATGCTTCACTGCATAGTGCAGGATGTAAATATTACCTGTGCAGGTGACGGAAAGAAGACAGCCGGAATCCTCGAGTACATTCTTTTTGGTATCCTTACCTGTGGAATTTATGATTATATCTGGCTTTACAACCTGGGAAATCGTCTTCAGAATAATTCTCAGCGTTATGGTATGAACTTCCAGGAGGGTGGTACTACGATTCTTCTGTGGTGGATCTTCGGATCATTCCTTTGCGGTGTAGGTCCGTTTATTGCGGCTAATATCATTATCAAGAATACAAATGCGATAAATGCGGCATATAACAACATGCTTGCACAACAGAACGGAAATATCTGATATTGAAGTAAATTAAGTTAAATCATGAAAACCCTGGGAGTCTGAGTTGACATTCTCCTCAGGGTTTTTATTGTGGGGCCGGTCGAGGGCACCGGTGAGCGGACGGCTACCGTAGGAGGGCCCTGCTTCTATCAGGCGTGTAATATGCTGCTATGATGCTCGCAAAAGTAAGTCATATGTGGCATAATGTGACGATACAGTAAAACGGAATGTTATCAGCGTTTAGGCATTCCTGAAGTTGGTGGAGAATATAAATGATTTTCATTTTTACGGCATTGTATCCGGAGGCAAAGCCTCTTATAAAGATATTTGGACTAAAAAAAAGGACGGACAGGACGAGGTTTCAGCAGTTTGTGCCTGAAGATTATATAAAGCTTATGGCGGGAGATAATGATGGCGCCAGGGACGAGTCCGGTGAAAAAAGAATCAGACCTGAAATAGTGCTTACTGTCACAGGGGTGGGACCGGTCAATGCGGCGGCAGTCGTTTCTTCAGTTCTTACTGAGTATGATGCGTCACATTCTGATCAGCTTTTGTCTTTCGGTACTGCAGCGGCGCTACATAAACAGCAATGGGAAGAAAAAAGGGAGACACTGTTCCTCCTGAATAAACTGTTGGATCAGAATACCGACAGATGCTTTTATCCTGACATGCTGGTGCGAACATCTATTCCTGAGGCGTCAGCTGTGACGGGAAGTGTGGTCCTCACAGAGAGGGCTGTCAGATTCCTTGATATGGCTGCTGAGGACTATGATCTTTACGATATGGAAGCGGCGGCGGTGTATCAGGCTGGAGTATTTTATGTTGGACCTCATCAGATGAGCTTTCTACGCGTTGTTACCGACAGCGGCATTTCTGCCAATGTTTCCGACGTGAGAACATTGGCTCAACATGTCTCGGATTCTGTGGAACGGAATGTGGAACAGATTCTGGATTATGTGGAAAAGCTGAGGTTGATTTCCTTTGGGGAAAAGAAAAGAGTGGATATTCTCGGGGATCTCGAGAAAAAAACAGTGGAAAAAGTTATCAGAGATGCACATTTTTCTAAGGTGATGCAGGATCAGTTCATTCAATATGTGAAATATGGAACTCTCAGCGGGATCAACTGGATGGCGGAAGTGGAAAAGCTATATGAGTCCGGGGTTCTTCCCACTGTGGATAAACGTACGGGAAAGAAGGTGCTTGATGTTGTCAGGAACGTCATTTCGGAATAAGCCATTTTCTCATATTTATGTAGAGGAAAAGGTTTTTTTAGATAGGACTTTTCGGGAAAAAGCAGAGGAGATAATGGGGCATTTTCCGAAGGCTGAAATAATAAAGATCGATCATTACAAGGACGTGTTCAACAGACACAGACAGAATTATGTGAAACAGCATGAATCTCAGGCGCTGATACTTGCGGTAAAGCAGGGTACTCTGGTCTATCCGGGGGCAGAGGTATGTCAGAACATGGGGCATAAGCATTTTTACTATACATCGTGTATGATGAACTGCCTTTTTGATTGCGAATACTGTTATCTTAAGGGGATGTACCCTTCCGGAAATATGGTGATATTTCTGAATCTTCAGGATATATTTAAAGAGGTTGAAATGCTTCTATCGAAACATCCTGTGTATCTCTGTGTTTCCTATGATACTGATCTTCTCGCCATAGAGTCGCTTACCGGGTACGTGAGTGAATGGATAAGGTTCACTGAAGCACATCCGGATCTTACCATAGAGGTGAGGACGAAGGCAGGAAATATCGACTTTGAAAGGCTTCCTGAAGACGGAAGCGGAAGAACCATTTTTGCATTTACAGTGTCTCCTGATTATGTGGTGGAGCACTATGAACACAGGACCGGAAGTCTCGATGGCAGGATCGAAAGCATTAAACGAGCCGTGAGTATGGGATTCACTGTGAGACTGTGCTTTGACCCCATGATCTATTGCCCGGACTGGAAAACAGAGTATGGAAAAATGATGGACAGGCTCACTTCGGAGATTTTCATGGACAGGATAAATGATGTCAGTGTAGGAAGCTTCAGGCTGTCGGAGGAGTATCTCAAGTCCATGCGGCGGAACATGCCGGATAGTGCGGTGGTGCAGTATCCTTATCAGAATGATCATGGAGTTTATCATTACAGCGATAAGCTCACAGAGGAGATGGAAAACTGGATGGTGTGCCGCCTTAAGGAGTTTGTTCCGGAAGAACGTATTTTTCGATGGGAAGAACAGGATAGATAAATATACGACCTGTGAGCCATGTCATGTATGCGTTTCACTTCTGCTTGGATATAAGAGTGAGACGCGCTTAAGACGCTTGCTCAATATAAAATAAACGATATACCAGCTATGTTGAAATTGGTATGAATCTTATGAAGGAAATTCGGGTATAGTATGAGTGTGATAACAAATAAGAAAACTGCCATAGTGACTGGTGCATCATCAGGTATAGGAAAAGCTATAGCCTATAGGCTTGTGGAAATGGGATATGAGGTGTATGGCATCGGAAGAAAGTTTGATGATGGCGAGAAACCGGGACTTCATCATATCGTCTGTGATCTAAGGAATACGGGAGAGATGCTTTCTGCTGTAAAGCGGATAGCGAAGCTTCCGGATGCTGAGCTGAAGCTTCTCGTAAATAATGCGGGGGCGGCATACTATGGTCTTCATGAGGAACAGAATCCTGAAAAGATCCAGGAGATGGTGAGGGTCAATCTGGAAGTGCCGATGATCATTACCCAGCAGCTTCTCAGGACTCTGAAAGAGAACAGGGGTAATATCATAAACATTTCCTCTGTCACGGCCATATCCAGCAATCCTCATGGCGTTGCTTATGGCGCGACTAAGGCGGGGCTGATGAGCTTCAGCAGGAGCCTGTTTGATGAGGTGAGAAAATACGGTGTGGGAGTTACTGCTATCCTGCCGGATATGACAGATACAGCCCTTTATCGTAATGCTGATTTTGAAGCTGATGACTCTGTGGATGCGCACCTTGAGCCGGAAGATGTTGCTGATGCCGTGGAATACGCGTTGAGCGTAAGAGAAGGAACCTGCGTACCGGAGATAGTGGTGAGACCACAGCTTCACAGGATAAAAAAGAAAACCAGAAATAATGAAGGATGAGCATAAGCCCGGTTAATTTGATGCTTTATGGATCCTCTGAAAAATAGTAAGGATCCAGCTCATGGACAAAGGGGGATTTGTCTACAAGTTAGATCCTACTGTCTATGATTTTAATATTAAATTAGTGAAAGTCAAATAAAGAAAGTATAAAATTTTATCAAAATATGAAAAATTTAAAAATAACGGTTGCGGGAGTCGGGGCGATCGGCGGACTGCTTGCAGCTATGCTGGGAAGAAAATATGAAGACAGTATTACACTCGTTGCAAGAGGAAACCATGCGATGGCTCTTAGAGAGAAGGGGCTTACACTGAAAAGTGATTTTTACGGTGACAGCACTATGAGACCGGCTGCAGTTGCGGAAAGGGGAGAGGATATTCCCGTACAGGATCTGGTACTGATCTGCTGTAAGAATTACTCGCTGGATGAACTGTGTGAGCAGATACGTCCCTGCATCGGAGCAGAAACCATAGTCATGCCTGTAATGAACGGCGTTGAGCCCGGAGACAGGATTCGCGAGAAGTTTCCTGAGGCTGTATGTATAGATTCCCTTATTTATACCATTACGGCTAAGGATTCGGAGCATTCTGCTAAACAGTCAGGTCCCTACACTCACATGTTCATCGGATCAAAGCTTAGAGATGAGCGTCATGTTGAGGCTTCGAAAAAAGTGTATGAGCTTTTTAAGGAGGTGGGATTTGATGCAAGATATACTGATGACATCATGTCTGAGATATGGCAGAAGTTTATCCTGAATTGCGGGTTTAATGTTATAACCGCTAGGTATCACACTAACACGGGAGGCGTACGCGGAAACAGTGAGTGGACAAAAGATTTTCATGATCTCATGCATGAGGCGGAAGCTGTCGGACTTAGGGAAGGTGTGAATATCCCTGAAGGAACTGCCGAGAATAAGTTTAACTACTGTATGGATAACCAGAATGATGAAGCGACTTCTTCGCTCAAGAGAGATGTTGAAGCGAAAAGACAGGCGGAGCTGGATGCGTTTTTGGGAGCTGTGATCAGAAAGGCTGAGAAATACGGGATTGAGGTGCCGTGTTCGAGAAGATACTATAATGAGCTATCTGAAATGATTGAGGCATACATGGTATAGGTGCGGTAAGCCTGCCTGTGGATTTTAACAGAAGAAAAGAGATATAAATAAGGCGGGTATACAGAGAAATGACACGATATATCTTGCAGCCGTAGCATATATATGAATAATACGAGAGACTCCAATGGCGGAATTCTGCTGATGGAGTCTCTCTTTTTTGTGTAGGATGCCGACTCGTTGTGATGACTGGAAACCGAGAGGACCGCTCTTGATCACGAGAGGTTATGAAGAGACATAATAGTATAAAAGAAAATAGGAATTACCTATGTTTATAAGTGCGAATACCTATAATTATAACGGACGTGAATTTTCATGTCTGTTATAAGCTGCGGGATTGTATTTTTAATATTTTTGAAAAAATGGCAAAAAATAGGTTGATTTTGCGATGGTTTGAACTTACTATATAACTATGATTCAAAAATGATTTGAAAAGATATAAGCAAAAAAGGGGGTAAACGAAGTGAAACTAGGAAATCATGTCTTTAATCATGTCCTTAAATATGACGGACAGGCTTTAAGCGCAGACGGTTCTGCAAATGAACTTAGTGGAGAGGTAAAGGCTAAGGATAAGAAAAGCAGTGGAGCCCTGCTGGGAGCGGCGTTCCTGATGGCTACAAGTGCCATAGGTCCGGGCTTTCTGACACAGACATCTTCCTTTACAGGACAGCATCAGGCGAGCTTCGGATTCGTTATTCTGGCATCGGTGCTTCTGGCAGCCATCGCGCAGCTCAATATCTGGAGAGTGCTCTGTGCTACAGGACTGAGAGGACAGGACATTGCAAACAAGGTTCTTCCGGGGCTCGGATATTTCCTTTCAGCGCTTATAGTTCTGGGTGGTCTGGTATTCAATATCGGTAATGTCGGCGGAGGAGCTCTCGGATTCAACACATTGCTGGGAATCCCTACAACGGTTGGTTACGTGCTTACAGGTGCCATTGCAATCGCTGTATTCCTTTCAAAGAATGCCAAGGGAGTTATGGATACTCTCGTTAAGATACTCGGCGGTATCATGATCGCGGTTATCTTCATCGTTATCCTCATCGTAAAGCCGCCTGTAGGCGATGCAGTGAAGAATACTGTGGTTCCTGCGACAGGTTATGCGGCATTATTCCCGGCTATACTTACACTCCTTGGGGGAACAGTGGGCGGATACATCACATTCTCAGGTGCACACAGACTTATAGATGCAGGAATGACAGGCGAGAGCAAGATGAATGAGGTAACCAAGAGTTCAGTTACAGGTATCCTCATTGCAGCGCTGGTTAGAGTATTTCTTTTCCTTGCGGTTCTCGGTGTAGTAGCAAGGGGAGCTACTCTTGACAGTGGAAACCCTGCAGCGGATGCATTCAGACAGGGAGCAGGAGAGATTGGATACAGATTTGCGGGACTGGTTCTTCTCTGTGCAGCAGTAACATCAGTCATAGGTGCAGCTTACACATCAGTTTCTTTCCTTAAGACCTTTAATAAGAAGATAGCAGATCATGAAAACCTTTGGGTAATAGGATTCATTGCAGTTTCAACACTGGTTATGATCATCTCCGGTTCACCTGCAGCGCTCCTTATCATAGCAGGTGCTGTAAACGGACTTATACTTCCTATCTCTCTCGGTATCTCACTGATAGCTTCTCAGAAGAAGTCCATCATGGGAGCAGACTACAAGCATCCTACAGTTCTCCTTGTACTGGGAATACTTGTTGTTATCATCTCAGCTTATGTAGGCATTACATCACTTGGTAACTTCAGCAAGCTTTTCAGCTGAGGATAAGGCTAAGTGTAAAATTAACAGATGAGTCATATTCGGAGATAAATTAATTAAATCTGTGTGGCTCATGAATGTAAAATGTAAAATAGATACAGATATTCACGGAAAGGTTCCGTGAGTGTTTGGCAGGGTTAAGCCGTCGAATGCTGAAGCATGTGATCATGCGTTTTTCATTCGGCGGCTAACGTTCAAGTAGGAGAAGTTTCCTGCCTGAACGGATCATTTTATATAAGACAGGTAAGATCTCAGCCTGTTCGGATTAGGAGAAATACAGATCTATGCAGAAGATAAAAATCGTGCCGGAGGGAGATTCTTCGATACTCGTGGTGTTCGATCAGACCATATGTCCGGAGGTCAATCAAAAAATAGCGGCTGCGGCAAAGCTGATAAAGGCACAGCAGATATCGGGAATCATTGACATGATCCCGACCTACTGTTCCCTACTTATAAATTACAATCCTTTGGTCATAAGCTATGAGTCTCTGAGAGACAGGGTCGATTCTATAGTGCGGATGGAATCAAGGACTGAGGGAGGCAGAAAAAAAGTCTGGAAGATTCCTGTGGTCTACGGAGGTGCCTACGGGCCGGATCTCGAGACCATAGCAGAGCATGCAGGTCTTTCTCAGGAAGAAGTGATAAAGATACATACAAGTCAGGATTATCTCATATATATGCTGGGTTTCCTGCCGGGATTTACGTACCTCGGGGGGCTCGATGAAAGGATACATACGCCGAGACTTGCAGCGCCGAGAGTCAGGATACCGGCAGGTTCAGTGGGGATCGGAGGATCCCAGACAGGTATCTACCCCATGGATTCGCCGGGAGGCTGGCAGCTTATGGGTATGACCCCCGTAAAGACCTATGATGCGGCAAGAGAAGTTCCCATACTTGTCGAGGCAGGTGACTATATCAGATTTGTGCCTGTATCAGAGGAGGAATATCTTTCTATAAAGAAGGAAGTGGAAGCCGGGACATACAAGGTGAGTGTAGAAGAGGGGTAAAGATTTCACAGAAAACTGTAAAGGAGAAACTAAATGGGCTTCAGAGTTATAAAGGGCGGACTGCTCACAACTGTACAGGATCTGGGAAGAAGCGGATATCAGAGCCAGGGCTTTAATGTGGGCGGCGTCATGGACAGGAGATCCTTCCGTATAGCGAATCTTCTGTTGGATAATCCGGAAAATGAAGCGGTGCTGGAGTGTACGCTCATAGGACCCACACTGGAATTCACTTCCAGTCAGATCATCGCTATCACAGGAGGGGATTTCAGACCTGAACTTAATGATGATCCTGTTCCTATGTATACTGCCATATATGTAAATAAAGGTGATGTTCTGAAGGTTGGCTCGGCGAGAACAGGGAGAACCTGTTATATAGCTTTTTCAAACTATCTTCAGATTCCGGTGGTCATGGGTTCCCGCAGTACAAATCTCAAATGCGGAATAGGGGGATTCAAGGGAAGAAAGCTGAATGACGGAGATTATATTTCCACCAGAATAAAAAGAAGGAAGTATCTGCCGTTCTTTCTTTCGAGATCACTCCCTCTTCATGAATTTGACAGCAGTACAGAGACGATAAGAGTAATCATGGGACCACAGGATGATATGTTCTCTTCCAAAGGGATAGAGACCTTTTTGAACAGTGAGTTCACCATATCCAGTAATTTCGACAGAATGGGTGTCCGTATGGATGGACCATTCGTTGAGAGCAAGATGGGGTCGGATATCATTTCCGACGGTATAGCTCTCGGTGCGATACAGGTACCGGCTCACGGAAAGCCTATCATACTTCTGGCAGATCATCAGACCGCCGGAGGATATGCAAAGATAGGAACCGTGGCAAGTGTCGATCTGCCTAAGGTCGTTCAGCGACGGATAGACGATAAGATAAGATTCAAGAGTATAACGGTTGAAGAGGCTCAGCATCTCATCAAGGTGGAGGAGCATGAATATCAGGAATTCAGAAACCGTATTCATAAACCGTGTAAAGAGGTTTTGGAAGTGAGACTTACAGCCCAGAGACTTGAGAAGCTGTTTGTTTGAATATAAAGCGGGGTGAATGAATCCGGGTTAAAGGATTCGTGAGCATATGATATCAGATATGAAAAAATGACAGCGGGCTGAGGATTCTAAAAAGAATCTGATAAAAATGGATGGAAAGGAAGAACCGATGATGGATTTAGAGAAGATAGAGGGACTTGTAAAGATACTGGAGAATTCATCACTGAAGACCATGTCAGTGAGAGACGGAGAGTTCAAGATCACCATGAGTAAGCTGGATAATCCGCCTATTATTTCGGGAGGAGCAGCAGCTGTTCCCGTGGCTGTTTCAGCCGGACCGGCAGAAGACGGAAAAGCGCCTCAGGCCGGTAACGGCTCAGTTGATGATGAGACAGAGGTAAACATCACCTCTCCTATAGTAGGAACCTTCTACTCTGCAGCTGGACCGGATATCCCGGCATATGTAAAGGTGGGAGACAAGGTTAAGGCAGGAGAGACCGTTTGTATCGTTGAAGCCATGAAGATGATGAATGAGATATCAGTTGATTATGACTGTGAAATCGAGGCAGTGCTGGTTTCCAACGAGCAGAAGGTTGAGTACGGTCAGCCGCTTTTCAGAGTAAAGAAGCTGTAAACATTCGTTTCCTATGGAGGTTTAGATGTTTAAAAGAGTTTTGGTCGCAAATCGCGGAGAGATAGCAGTCAGAGTCATTCGCGCTCTCCGGGACATGGGCATAGTTTCTGTTGCGGTATACTCAAAGGAAGACAGGAATGCACTGCATGTACGTCTGGCTGATCTCAGAGTCTGTATAGGTGAAGGACCTGCGAGGGATTCCTACTTAAATATGGATGCCATAATATCGGCAGCTCTCAACATGGAGTGCGAGGCTATCCATCCTGGCTATGGCTTTCTTTCCGAGAACAGTGAATTTGCGAGAAGATGTGAAGAGAACAATCTGGTATTTATAGGTCCGGCGCCCTGGATAATCGATGAAATGGGAAACAAATCAGCTGCAAGAAAGAAGATGATGGAAGCGGGAGTTCCCGTGGTTCCCGGAACGAAGGAGCCTGTATATGACTCGGCAGCGGCACTTTTGGAAGCCAGAAGCATTGGCTTCCCTGTTATGATAAAGGCAAGCTCAGGCGGCGGAGGAAAGGGCATGAGAGAATGCTTTTCCGAGGACGACTTCGAGGATGCGTTTAACACGGCACAGCGAGAGTCAGCCAATGCCTTCGGGGATGACACTATGTACATCGAGAAGCTGGTGGTACACCCGAGGCATGTGGAGGTTCAGCTTATAGGGGATAATTTCGGTAATGTTGTCACTCTCGGTGAAAGAGACTGTTCCGTACAGCGTAACCACCAGAAGCTTATTGAAGAGTCACCTTCCCCTGCCATCAGTCAGGAGACCCGCGACAAAATGTATAAGGATGCGACCCTTGCGGCACAGACCGTGGGCTATAACAGCGCGGGAACCATTGAATTTATCGTGGATCAGAGCGGTGAGTATTACTTCATGGAGATGAATACCCGTATACAGGTTGAGCATGGTGTAACTGAGATGGAGACCGGTACAGATCTTATGGTGGAGCAGATAAGAGTTGCGGCAGGTGAGAAACTAAGCTTTACTCAGGATGATATCGTGCTCAGGGGCCATACCATAGAGTGTCGTGTTAATGCTGAGATACCTGAGAAGAATTTCATGCCCAGCCCCGGAAAGATCACAAATCTGCTGCTTCCGGGAGGCAACGGCGTGAGAGTGGATACTGCGGTATACACAGGTTATACTATTCCGTCAGAATATGATTCCATGATCGCAAAGATCATAGTCCATGCACCGACCAGAGAGGCGGCAATCATGAAGATGAAGGCTGCATTGGACGAGACTCTCATCATGGGAGTGGATACGAATCTGGATTTTCAATACAAGATAATGAATAACCCTACCTTCGTGAATGGCGAAGCCGATACAGGGTTCATAGCGGTGTTTACAGGAGGTGGCAGATAATGCAGGTAGATTTAAACAGTGATCTGGGAGAGAGTTTCGGACGTTATACATTGGGAGAGGATAGTGAGATCATCCCGCTTATAACCAGTGCCAATGTTGCCTGCGGTTTCCATGCGTCTGATCCTTTGGTCATGAAAAAAACGGTTGAAGCGGCAAAGGCTTCCGGTATAGCGGTCGGAGCACATCCGGGTTATCCGGATCTTATGGGATTCGGAAGAAGGAACATGGTGGTTTCCGATGATGAATCCTATGCCTATACCATGTATCAGATAGGAGCATTGGATGCATTTTTGAAGGCCCGGGGCATGAAGCTTCAGCATGTAAAGCCTCACGGGGCGTTTTACAATATGGCTGCGAAGGATAGAAGCCAGTCTGAGGCTATCTGCAGAGCCATCAGGGATTATGATCCGGAACTCATAGTTATGGCGCTTCCATCAGGTGAGCTTTACAAGGCTGCAAAGGATATGGGGTTAAGAGCAGCAGCAGAGGTCTTTGCAGACAGAGCCTACGAAGAGGACGGGACTCTCGTGAACAGAAAGAAACCCGGTGCCATGATAACAGACGAGGACGAGTCTCTGAGACGCGTCATCCGCATGGTCAAGGAACATAAGGTGACGGCGATAAGCGGAAAGGACATAGATATAACAGTGGATTCTATATGTGTCCACGGAGACGGAGCAAAGGCGCTCCGGTTCGTAAAAAAGCTGAGAGAAGGGCTCACAGCTGAGGGTGTAAGCATTAAGCCGCTGAGAGAATTTTTATAAGGGGGTAAACTTTTTTAAAAATCTGTCGATAAAAGAATTACAGGGAATGAGTGTATAGTTAATCAAGGATAGATAGGAGATCAAACAAGGATGTTAGATATATATATTCATGTTCACCCAATAACATATGAGGATTGCGGCTTGCTGGGAGGCAGATCCGCCTTTGCTGCAGGCACAGAACTGCATAATATGAGAGGAAAGAGCAGAGTGGATTTCATGGAAGAAGTACTCCATCTGCTCATCAGAAAATCAAAATACGGCAGATTTATTTATCCATTCAAACGTATTGCGGTGTGTTTTATCGACTTGGACGGAGCTGTCAGTGTTGCGTACACAGGTGACGGCGATATCGAGAATAATGCGTATTCATATATAGACAGTAAAGGCAGGACCGGAAGGATCTTCAGGTATTACGATCTCGGAGAGATGCTTTGCAAGAGAAATATACAGGTATACGGAATTTTCCAGCAGCAGGATGAGGATTGCTACAGGGCCATAGGAAACATTACAAAAGAGACGGATATGAATGAGATTCCCGTTCAGGATAGATCGGGGAAGGATTCTGAGATTATCCGTGGTTTCGACATCGTGAGGTGTCTGGATCTGCGTGGCAGCTGTAAAGCAAAGGTAGTTGAAGCGGCTGCTTTCCATAACTACATAAAGTATGATCTGGGTGAGGACTTCTTCATCGAAGGCTATGACAATCTGAATACCGGCTCCAGAGAGTACTGGGTTGGAAGAGACTATACCAAGGAAAAGTTCCTGCTTGACTGCTTTGAGCTGGGTGCCGAGAGTCATGAAGAGATAGTGACCTCCGACTGGAGAATCAACGTGGATCAGCGCTTTGCGGAGATACTCTGCAAGCTTACAGACAGATACGAATATATCTTCATCGACAATGACTACAGGATTTCCATGGCGGGAATAAATATAGAAAAGATAAAAGAGAAGCTTTAATTAAAAAATCCGTTTGACTTATATATGAAAAGAAACTAATCTATAAAACGATATGGTTAAAAAATTTTAGCTAAAATTTATGAGCAAACGGAGATAATATGTCACTTTTGAAAATTCACGGAAAAGAGATAAAGATCCCCCTCATTCAGGGAGGAATGGGAGTCGGAGTTTCTCTCGAAAAGCTTGCCGGTGCTGTTGCGAAGTGCGGAGGAATCGGCTGCATCAGTACAGCAGACTGCGGCTACAGGGAAGAGGATTTTATGAAGGCTCCCGAGGAGGCCAACCTGAGAGCTCTCAGGAAGGAGATACAGAAGGCAAAGGAAATTTCCGAGGGAATGGGACTCATCGCCATCAATGCCATGGTAGCGACACAGCAGTATGCCGAAGCTGTTAAGACAGCAGTAAAGAATGGTGTGGATGCAGTCATTTCCGGTGCTGGACTTCCGCTGGATCTGCCTGAACATGTACCTCTGGGAGAGGCTCTTATCGCACCTATAGTTTCAAGCGACAGGGCTTTCAAGGTCATAGCGAAATCATGGGAGAGGAACTATAATCGTTATCCGGATTTCGTTGTTCTCGAGGGACCTGAGGCCGGAGGACATCTGGGATTTAAGGAAAAGGAGCTTCTGGAGGGAAGCTGCGGAAATGTAACTGACATTCTGAAAAAGCTTGTTGAGGCGGTTAAACCCTATGAGGAAGCTATAGGAAGAAAGATACCTATTTTTGCAGCAGGTGGAATCTGGGATAAGGCGGACATAGATGAGGCAAGAGACTTAGGAGCTTCCGGTGTACAGATGGCCACAAGGTTTATAGCTACCGAGGAGTGTGATGCCTCACAGGAATACAAGGATACTCTCATTAATGCATCTTCTCAGGATGTAAGAATCATTCACAGTCCTGTAGGGATGCCAGGAAGGGCACTGTTCACGCCGCTTATAAAAAGGCTTGAAGAGTCCGGAAGGATCCCGCCGACGCACTGTTCGCGCTGTATCAAGACCTGTAATCCGGGTCAGGTGCCGTATTGTATTACCAAGGCGCTGATCGAGGCGGTAAAGGGTAACTATGAAGAGGGGCTTTTCTTCACAGGTTCCAATGTCGAAAAGCTGACAGGTATGACCACGGTTCCGGAGCTGGTAAAGGAGCTTGGATTCTGAAAAATTTTTTCTAAACTTTTTGTGAACTCAGACTATATGGATTGACACCGGTTTAGGCCGGTGTTATTCTTTTTTTATTCGTTAGCACTCAATTTAATTGATTGCTAACAGATGTAAGCATTAGCCTGAAAAGGCGCAGTTCCTGAGAGGAACAGACAGGAGTATAAATGAAAGTATTACCACTCTATAACGTGTTGGTCTTACCAAATTCAAATATTTATTTTCAGACTCAGGCATTTCGTGCTATAGCGGGGAACAATGTTTATCAGGGAGATTCTGTGACCCTTCTCGTTATGAAGGAGCAGCAGACCCGGGAGCAGGTAACTGAGAATAGTTTTTATCCTATCGGAGTCGAGGGAAAGATAGAAGAAATAAGCGGTGAAGGTTATGTGATCATAAAGACTGAGGACCGTGTGGATGTTAAAGAGGTTGCTGTAAATGATCAGCATGAGATATTTGTTGAGACTGTAAAGAGAGAGAGCATCATGGATCTGGATGTCAATGAAGCACGCCAGAGACTTTTGAAGATCAAGGTGGATCTGAAGGAACTGGTATCCAGATTCCGATGGGGTTCCATCATGGAGAGCCACATAGATCAGTATACCTCCATCGAGGAAGCTGCAGCTGTTCTCAGCTCATGGATATCTATCACCAACGAGGAAAGATATGCCGTACTGGAGATGGATTCCGAGAAGGAGAGGTTTGAGGCCCTCGAGAAGATAATCTATGAGTACGCGGAGGTGACCAGAGTCACTACAGATGCACAATTATCCCAGCAGGAGGACTATCAGAAGCTTTACAAGGAGAATGCCCTTAAGAAGCAGATCGACTACCTCCAGAAGGAACTGGATGAGATGCATCCTGAGCAGGTCTCTGAGGTCCGTAAGTTCGAACTGAAGATCCAGGAATCGGAAATGAACGAAGAGGCGAGAAGGGAGGCCGGCAAGGTCCTCAATCGTCTCAAGAATGATGGTGATAATTCAGCCGAATCAGGTATGCTTTACGATTACCTCGATTTCGTTACAGGACTTTCATGGAAGAAAGAAGAACCTGAGCAGATTGACCTCGATGAGGCGCAGAAGATTCTGGACGAGGATCACTTCGGTATGAAGAAGGTGAAGGAGAGAATCATTCAGCAGATCGCGGTCATGAATCTCCGAAGAAAACAGTCAGGTTCCATACTTGTTTTCGTGGGAGCACCGGGAACCGGAAAGACATCTATAGGAAAGTCCATCGCCAAGGCGCTTCACAGAAAGTATGTGAGAGTTTCTCTTGGCGGTGTCAAGGATGAGGCTGATATCAGAGGTCACAGACGTACATATATCGGTGCCATGCCGGGACGTATCATGGACGGAATCAGTAAGGCAGGAGTATCGAATCCTGTTATGGTGCTGGATGAGATCGATAAGCTCTCCAGCTCCTACAACGGAGATCCTGCCAGCGCACTTCTTGAGGTGCTGGATCCTGAGCAGAACAACACTTTCACCGATCATTACATGAATGTGCCGTATGATCTCAGTGACGTACTGTTTATTTGTACGGCAAATACTCTGGATACTATTCCGGGACCGCTTCTCAACCGTATGGAGGTGATCCAGTTCCAGGGATACACACCGACTGAGAAGTTCCAGATCGCAGAGAAGCATCTGCTTCCGAAGGCTCTTGATGCCGTAGGTCTTCGCAAGGGCGATATAAAGGTCACAGAGGAAGCCATGGAGACCATTATCTCAGACTACACCCGTGAAGGTGGCGTCCGTGGACTCAAAAAGAGATTGGATACCCTTTGCCGTATCGCTGCAGTGAAGTTTGTGAGAGAGAACGGTGTGAAGCCGCAAGTTAAGGAGGAATTAACTGAAGGAGTTCCTTCAGAAGCTTCCGAAGAGGTAAAGACCGGTTCTGATTCAAGAGAAACTGCTTCAGTTGAATCAAGGAAAGACGCATCTCTGTGCAGCGAAGCAGAGCCGAAGATAGTGGTAACAAAGGATGAACTGAGAGATTATCTCGATATGCATGCCCTCACTCACAACAAGGTGAAGGATGAGGCTCGTCCCGGTGTTGTGACAGGTCTTGCATGGACTCAGGTGGGAGGAGAGATTCTTTACATCGAGTCACTGTTCACAAAGGGTGAAGGAAAGACCATGATCACAGGACAGCTTGGAGATGTGATGAAGGAGTCTGTTCAGATAGCTCTGTCACTGGTGAAGTCGAAATTTCCTGAGCTTGCTTCAAAGTTCAAGGAGAACGATCTTCACATTCATGTACCTGACGGATCAACTCCGAAGGATGGTCCTTCAGCTGGAATCACAATGACGACTGCGCTTGCATCTCTTGTGACAGGACGTCCGGTTTCTCCGCACATCGCCATGACAGGAGAGATCTCCCTTGAGGGAACCGTCAATGCCATAGGCGGACTTCCGGAGAAGCTCATGGCGGCAGAACGCGCCGGAGTCACCAAGGTATTTATCCCGAAGGATAATGTTGAAGATCTTCGAGATGTGGCATCAGAGGTAAAGGACAAGCTGGAGATAATACCTGTAGAGTACGTTGAGGAAGTACTCAAGGCTGCAGGAATTGTTACAGAGGAAGATAAGTGATTATTTTAGACCTGTTGAATAAAAGTCAGGCAAAAAATGGAATAATCATATGTGAAACATAAAAATAACAGGCGAGAACCCGGGGTACGTGTTCCGCCTGTTGTTTTTTTTTAAAAGTTTTTTTAAATGAATAATCGGTATCAGGTAACAGGTATTCCTGCATTCCAGAACTTTGGACCGGTGCCTACCATTTCGATTCCTGTAAGCTCCTTCTTCCATGCGTAGTTTCCAAGATAATGTCCCGGACAAATGATAGGAAGGTAATCCCAGCTGTATTTCTGAAGCTCTACCCATGCATCCTGTGCATCTTTTTTTGTAACGGCTCCTGTCATGGAATCAAAAAGCTCAGTAAGCTTAGCATCGTCTGACCAGCCCGGATATTCCTTGCCATAGTATAACTTGAGAGATGGTGTCGGAACGGTTGCGAAGGAAGTGATATAGAGATCGAATTTGTCTGGATCTTTTCTATAGTCCGTGAGGGTCGCCCAATCAACGATACTGAGCTCGACATTTATGCCGATGGATTCAAGCTCGGATTTCATAGCTACGGCCATCTGATCCATGTGGTTAAGAGTTGCTGCCAGTATGGTGAATTTTTCACCGCTGTAGCCGCCTTCGGAAAGCAGCTGCTTTGCCTTATCAGGATCCTTCAGGTTATAGTTTTCGGCTCCTGCGTCAGTGAGCCATGCGTCCTGTCCGGCATCCATGTAGCAGCTTCCGAGTTCATAACCTGCGCCATAGGCTGCAGTAAGGATCTCATCGCAGTCGAGGGCAGTGTTTACGGCAGTACGGAAATATTGTTCAGCACCCAGTCCCTGCTTATGGTTAAATACCAGAGCCACCTGACCCTGCTGTGAGGAGGTAACGGAAAGGGATGGATTTGATTCCAGTCTCGGGAGGTCATCGGATGTAATATTGAAGCAAAGATCGTACTGACCGGATTCAAGACCGGCAGTTGATGTGGACTGATCGGGAACGATGTCATACTCCAGTGTCTTTGTTAAAGCGGCTTTATAGCCTGCTGTACCGTCCAGAGGCTTCGTCTCATCACCATAGGAGGAGTAGTCGTCGAAACGATCAAGTTTTATGTACTGATCCTGTACCCATTCCGTGAATACATATGGACCTGTTCCGATGTATTCCTTCAGGAAACCGTTCTCATCCTCGCTTTCACAGGCGGCGGCTGTGGTGACGGCGGCAGGCTGAGCAGATCCCGCTATCATTTCGGGAAGAAGCAAAAGTGAGCTGTCTGAGCTGATTTTCACAGTGCTGTCATCAACTTTCTCGAATCTTGCGTCTCCCAGCATGGTCTTTGCCGTGCTGAAGCCTTCTATCCATCTGTTCATGGATACAACAACATCATCCGCTGTCATGATACTGCCATCATGGAATTTTACATCTGATCTCAGTGTGAAGGTCAGTTCCTTTGCGTCATCACTAAGTGAGAAGCTTTCGCATAATTCCGGAACGGCTTCACCGTTCTTATCAAGAGTCACCAGTTTCTCAAATACAGAACCATCCATTATCTGCCTTGCGATAAGAGAACTGTTCTTATGGAGATCAAGAGAAGGAGCCTGCTGTGTGACAGCTATATGGAGCGTGTCCTGATAAGCTGTGGCTGAGGGGGCATCTGCTTCTGCAGATGCGGATTCAGATGCCGATGTGGCAGGGGACGGTGTTTCCGGTGCACTGCCGGAACCGCAGGCAGCCAGGTTTGAAAGCATCCCCAGCATTAAAAGCATAGTGATCAGTTTCTTCTTTTTCATAATAACCTCCTTTTGGCGGTCCGAATTTTTATATAAGGACCGATAATATTTTGCAACAACAGTTAATGACGAAAGGATAAAGAGCTGATTGTCATGAAAACAAAAAAAGCAGACTCCTTAAGGAATCTGCTTCGTTGCAAATAGATTTGTTTGCCATAACATAACTCGATTATTTGAAGCTTACAAATGAATTTCTGTTATAGCTGACATTAAAAACAGGCAGTTGTGAATTGAAAAACAGGGTGATACGGTGTTAGAAGACAAGCTGTTGATCCGGTAGCTCGGAAATAAAGAGATATGGCAAAGGCAATTAAAGAGTTCAGGCGGATCATCACTCAGAGAGAGTTAAAAATATATATTGATAATGAATGCAAAGGAGCAAATGATCTGATCATTTGCTCCTTTTTTGCGATGAATAGAAAAAAATTAGAGTAATTTGGAGGATAGATATGAACGTGGCAGAGATGGTAGTAAAAGCCCTTGAACATGAACAGGTTGAATATGCCTTTGGTATTCCGGGAGAGGAAAATCTGGATCTCGTCAGGGCGCTGGATAAGTCTGAAAAAATAGAGACCATCATAGTCCGTCATGAACAGGGAGCTGCTTTCATGGCTGATGTGTACGGAAGACTTACAGGAAAGGCAGGAGTATGTTTTTCTACCCTTGGCCCCGGAGCCACCAACCTGATTACAGGTGTGGCAGATGCAAACGGCGACGGTGCACCATTGGTTGCCATAACAGCACAGGTATCAACGGACAAGATTCCCCTTACTTCTCATCAGTATCTGGATCTGGAGGCGCTGTTCCAGCCTATTACCAAGAGAACCAAAATGATAATGTCCAGAAACTCTGTAAATGAGATCGTCCGTCTTGCTTTTAAATATGCAGAAGGAGAGAAGCCGGGAGCTTCCCATATCTGTATACCTCAGGATGTGGCGGAGGAAGAGGTTCCTGAGGGCGTTTCACAGAAGCTTCTCCACAGACCCGTGAAGGGAAAGGAGTATGCGGATAAAAATGAGCTGGAAGAGGCCGCAGCCATAATTAACAGATCTCAGAGACCTGTTATCCTTGTGGGACATTCGGCGGTACGTTCCCATGCCGAGAAGGCTCTGACGGCATTTGCGGAAAAACTTCATATACCTGTCATAAATACCATGATGGCAAAGGGAATCATTTCATATACAAGTGAGTACTTTCTTTCAACTATTGGAATTCCCCAGAGAGACTACCCCAACATCTGTCTCGACATGGCGGATCTCGTTATATGTGTAGGCTATGACATAGTTGAGCTTGCGCCCTCAAAGTGGAACGTGGATGGGAAGCATACCATCATTCATATGGATTCAAGACCTGCTCATGTAAACAAATTGTATCAGCCAGAGGTGGAGGTAGTTGGAGACATAGAGAATTCACTGGAGGAGCTGCTTCTCTATGTGGATGCGAAGAAAAAACCGGAAGCCTTCTTCGATATAAAAAAGTCCTTTGAAGCAGAAAATGCCGTGTATAAGACAGACGATTCCTTCCCTGTGAAGCCACAGCGGCTTTTAAGTGATATCAGAAAGATCCTCGGTCCCGATGACATAGTTTTATCGGATGTGGGAGCCCATAAGATGTGGATTTCGAGACATTATGAATGTTATAAGCCTAACACCTGCATTATATCAAACGGCTTTGCCACCATGGGTATATCTCTTCCCGGGGCAATCGCCGCTAAGCTGGTACATCCGGAAAACAGGGTCATAGCCATAACCGGAGACGGCGGATTTATGATGAATTCTCAGGAGCTGGAAACAGCTGTGCGCCTGAAACTTAACATAGTTGTTCTGATACTTAATGACAGCAGCTACGGACTCATCAAATGGAAGCAGAATGACCGCTTCAATGAAAGCTTCTGTGTTGATTTCACAAATCCCGATTTTGTAATGCTGGCTGAATCCATGCATGCAAAGGGATTCAGGATAGAAAGTACCGAGCATCTCATAGAGACGCTGGAAGAGGCGTTCAGCTGTGAGGGCCCTGCGGTTATCGACTGCCCTGTTGATTACAGCGAGAATGAGAAACTAAGCGTGCATCTCAGGGAGGTCATGAACAGATATCAGGGATAGCAAAAGGAGTGAAGGAACCTGAAGATACAGAACTGCATTTCGAGGATTAAGAAACGAAGAGATTTGATATTAAGGACATTCCGGGGAGGTAATTATGAAACGCTTTATAGTTAAAAGAATGCTGTCAATTATTCCAGTACTGTTTATAGTTTCTATAGTAGTCTTTATGCTAGTGCATCTTGTACCTGGAGATCCTGCGGCATCTATGCTCGGAGATATGGCATCCCAGGAGGATATAGCAGCACTTCATGCGCGACTGGGACTGGACAGACCTTTACCTGTACAGTATGGAATATGGCTTAAAAACGTACTTACCGGGTATTTCGGTGAAAGTGTAGCCAATCATCAGCCGGTTACCGGGATGATCCTAAGTCATCTGGAACCGACCATACATCTTACCTTACTGGCGCTTTTGATAGCGGTTATGGTGGCGATCCCTCTCGGAATGATAGGAGCCACAAATAAGGGCACGGCTGCAGATCATTCGGTCACAGTCATTTCCCTTCTGGGAATATCGCTGCCCGGCTTTTTGCTCGGGTTGTTCCTGATACTTATTTTCGCAGTGAAGCTTAAGCTGCTCCCCTCATCGGGATATGCCGGAATGAATGCAGGATTTGCAGCTCATATTAAATCCATTCTGCTTCCCGCAATAGCCCTTGGGTTCATGAATGCAGCACTTATGATGCGTATGACGAGAGCCTCTATGCTGGAAGTACTGAACAGTGACTACATTCGTATGGCCAGAGCGAAGGGAGTGAGCGGCTTTTCAGTCATAACCAGACATGCCTTCAAGAACACACTGGTCACAGTGATAACTGTCATCAGTCAGGCATTGATCCAGTCCTTATCAGGTGCAGCTGTTATCGAAAGCCTGTTTGCTATTCCGGGTCTCGGACAGCTTATGGTGAATTCCATCGGAAGAAGAGACTATTATGTCATACAGGCGATAGTACTTCTGATAGCAGTGTTCAATGTCGTTATCAATATGTTTGCGGACCTCTTATACGGTGTTGTTGATCCGAGAGTAAGGGTCGGATGATACCGGAGAAAGGAGACATTAACATGACAAAGACTATAGATTCAAGCTTTGAAAATGTATATGCGGATGACAGGACAGAAATGAAAAGTGAGGAGTTAAAGCAGCTGAGGAAGAGGCTTTCGAAAGAGCAGCAGGAAATAAAGTACAGGAGATTTTTCGGAAATAAAGCAGCTGTTTTTGGACTGATAATCGTTTGTACCGTGATTTTTCTTGCACTTTTCGCACCTGTAATAAGCCCCTATGATCCGTTGGAGCTTGACACGGTAAATCGTCTTAAATCCATGAGCACTGAGCATTTGTTCGGAACGGACACAATGGGTAGAGATGTGTTCTCAAGGGTTATGTACGGAGCAAGGATCTCATTAACAGTTGGATTTACAGTGGGTATCCTGTCAGGATTTTTTGGTATGGGCATAGGGCTGTATGCAAGTGCCAATGCTTATGCAGACAACATTCTCATGAGGATCTGTGACGGACTTAAGGCTATACCGAGTACGCTTTTGGCGATCACTCTTATGGCGGTCCTGGGGGCAGATCTCAAAAATGTCATCATTGCCCTGACAGTTGTCAATATTCCGAATATGGCGAGGCTTGCCAGATCCAGAGCTCTCGTTATACGGGAGCAGACCTATATAGAAGCCCTCAGGTGTCTTGGGGCCGGAAGGCTCAGAATAGTCTGGAGACATATAGCTCCGAATATTATCTCGCCTATCATCGTTCAGGTGACCTTTGTGTTTGCGTCATCCATCATTACAGAGGCCGCACTCAGTTTCCTCGGTGCGGGAGTTCCTGTTCCATTGCCGTCATGGGGAAATATCCTGAATGAAGGTAAGGGGGTCATATATCAGGCATGGTGGATCGTGCTTTTCCCCGGACTGTTTACAGCACTTACAGTTCTCGGTCTGAATCTTTTGGGAGACGGGATCAGAGACTTCATCGATCCCTCATCGAAGTGAAAATGAAAACAGGAGATAGTTATGGCAGAAAGCATTTTAAAAGTCAAAGATCTGTGTACCTCCTTCAACACTGAACGGGGCAGATTAAAAGCTATAGACGGCGTGAGCTTTGAAGTTCACAAGGGGGAAATGCTGGGGATCGTAGGTGAGTCAGGCTGCGGAAAAAGTGTCACCTCCCAGTCGATCTTACGGCTTTATGATGAAAAATCCCTGGCGAAGTATACGGGAGAAGTAAGATTTCATGATTCAAGTCTTCTGGATCTCCCGGAAAAGGAAATGCGTCATGTAAGGGGGGAAAAGATCAGTATGATCTTTCAGGATGCATTATCTTCACTGAATCCGGTATTTACAGTAGGAAACCAGATAATGGAGTCCCTGCTCATCCATAAATCCATCACAAAGAAAGAAGCCAAGGAGAAGGCTATACAGCTTCTAAAGGATGTGGGAATACCGGATCCTGTGAGAAGGTTCTATCAGTATCCTTTCGAGTTGTCGGGAGGAATGAGGCAGCGTGTAATGATAGCTGTTGCCCTGGCCTGTGAGCCGGAACTTCTCATAGCGGATGAACCCACAACGGCACTGGATGTGACCATACAGGCACAGATCATGGATCTGATAGTGGAAATGAACAGACGCCGCGGAATGGGGGTAATGCTCATAACCCACGATCTCGGTGTCGTGGCAGAGACCTGCTCCAAAGTGATAGTTATGTATCTCGGGCAGATAGTTGAGGAAGGACTGGTAACGGATATATTTGATCATCCCATGCATCCCTATACTGTAGGTCTTATGGAATCGGTGCCGAGGATTGATTCAAAGACAGGAGAAAGACTCCATCAGATAAAGGGTACAGTTCCGCTTCTCAATCAGATTCCGGAAGGATGCAGATTCGCCCCCAGATGCCCCTATGCCACAGAGCTTTGCAGGAAAAAAATGCCGGAGTTCCATGAAGTGAGTGATACACAGAAGACACGCTGTCACAGGATGATATAAGTGTCATAAGTCTTCCTCCACTTGTGCTTGCACAAAAGTGAAGGATAGACTTCATGACATTCACATCACAGGATATGGAATCGGAATCAGACAGATCAGTGAATCAGGAGAAGGTAAAGTAAAGGGAGGTACTGTATGAGTCATGTCACAGAGGCACCGGTAGTGCTGAAGGCTACAGGAGTGAAAAAATATTTTGCGGCTAATGCAGGACTTGGCAAAAAGAAATACGTTAAAGCCGTAGACGGAGTTGATATAGAATTACATAAAGGGGAGATATACGGGCTTGTGGGAGAGACCGGATGCGGAAAGAGTACTCTGGGAAGGACGCTTATGATGCTGACGGAGCCCACAGCAGGAGATATAGAGATACTTGGGCAGAATGTCGCTGAGCTCAGGGGCAGGGAACTTAAGGACATGAGACGAAAGATACAGATGGTCTTTCAGGATCCGTACACTTCACTGGACCCTAAACAGAAGGTAGGGGACATCCTGATGGAGGCTCTGGAGATCCACGGAATAGGTACAAGGGAAGAGAGACTTGAGATCGCCATGGATATCATGCACAAGATGGGGCTCAGGACAGAGCATTTTTACCGCTATCCTCATGAGTTTTCAGGAGGTCAGAGACAGAGAGTGGGTCTCGCCAGAGCGCTCATATTGAACCCTGAGATCATAGTATGTGATGAGCCTGTTTCTGCACTGGATGTTTCAATACAGGCACAGATAATCAATCTTCTGCAGGATCTGAGAGAGAAAGAGGATATATCCCTGCTGTTTATCGCCCATGATATGAGTGTTGTAAAATATATTTCAGATCGTATCGGGGTCATGTACCTCGGACATCTCATGGAGGAAGCAGAGGGAGAGGCGTTGTTCGCAGATACTCTGCACCCGTATTCACAGGCGCTGCTTTCTGCAGTACCGGAGGTGAACCCCCATGTTCATAAAGAGAGGATAATGCTGGAGGGGGACCTTCCGTCGCCCATGAATCCTCCTAAGGGCTGCGTGTTCCACACGAGATGCCCATACGCTGTTGAAAGGTGCTCGGAAGTTACGCCGACCTTGAAAGAAGTCAAAAAGGGACACAGGGTGGCATGTCTCAGGTATGAAAACTGATGGTCAGTGTTCAGTTCGGAAACACAGAGCTGGACAGGGGCAGTAGGTCTCAGGTATGGGCGGAGACAGAAGGGCTTCAAAGCCGAAGACACAGGATGAGGAGGCAAAAATTGTTATCAGGTGAAATATTGAACTATATAACGAACCATCAGGAGGAAGAATACAGGCTCCTGAAGACACTATCAAAGATACCGGCTCCTTCAAATCATGAAGAAAAGAGAGCTGAATTTATCAAGGCTTATCTCGAAGATATGGGAGCTGAAGGGGTATATATCGATTCGGCACTTAATGTCGTATATCCTTATGATCTGGACAGGCATGAGAAAATCCATGTGTTCATGGCACATACAGATGTGGTGTTTCCCGACATGACGGAGCTTCCCTATGAAGAGGCAGGGGATAGAATGATGTGTCCGGGAATCGGGGATGATACTGCCAATGTTGTCGCCATACTGATGGTGATAAAGTACCTTCTTGAGCATAGGCTTCACACAAAGGATGCGGGCATACTGTTTGTTCTTAATTCGGGAGAGGAAGGTCTCGGTAATCTGAAGGGGTCCAGAAAGATATGTGATGACTACAGAGACAGGATTCTGACATTTACAAGCTTCGACGGAACCATGGACGGGATAGTGGAACGTGCTGTAGGATCCAGCAGATTCAGGGTGAATGTTAAGACCGAGGGGGGACATTCCTATGCGAACTTCGGGAACAATAACGCGATTCATATCTTGTCTCTGATGATCCGGGACATATACGAAATAAGAATACCGGAAGAGGGCAAGACTACCGTCAATGTAGGTATCGTTTCCGGAGGAACTTCAGTTAATACCATAGCGCAGGATGCTGAGATGCTGTGTGAATACAGATCTGATTCAAGACATTCCCTTAACTACATGAAAGAACAGTTTCAGGAGATCTTTGAAAGGTATCACAGAGGAAGTGTAGAGGTCACAGTGACTCAGGTCGGTGAGAGACCATGTGAAAGCCTTTCGGAAGAGGCGGAAAGAATACGAGAAGAGCTTATTTCGGCAGCTGCCGGAGTGATATCCAAATATAACGGAAAGCTGCCCAAACGTCAGCCTTCCTCAACGGACTGCAACATACCGCTATCCCTCGGTATACCGAGTGTCTGCTATGGTGTCGTATCCGGGGGACTTGCACACACACGAGAGGAGTATGTACTCAGGTCTTCTCTTGAAAAAGGGCTAAAAGTTGCCATGGACAGCATACTGAAGTTTTTTGAAGATGAGTAATTGTTTTAAAGCTAATCAGGCTTGCGTCTGTAAAGCTGACATGGAACAGAGAAAGCTATAGCTACAAATGAGATTAAAATGGGGAAAAAACAAAGGAGAATGGGCTATGGATTTTGAAAAGTATTTAGAGGAGATAGATAACAAAAAGGAAGAATTATGCGGACTTGCAGACAGTATCTGGGGATTTGCGGAGACGGCATACAACGAAACAAAGTCGGTAGAAGCCATGACAGAATTTCTCAAAAAAGAGGGTTTCACAGTGACGAGACCGGCCTATGGAATCGAGACAGCATTTACAGCCAGGTTCGGAGAGGGCTCCCCTCGCATAGGAATACTTGGAGAATATGATGCCCTGGCAGGGCTAAGTCAGAAATCGGGTGTTCTTGAAAAGGATGCGCTTATTCCCGGTGAGAGCGGTCATGGCTGCGGACATAATCTTTTGGGTGTCGGTTCAGTTTCAGCGGCACTTTCCATAAAAGCATATCTTCAGGATGGACATAAGGGTACTGTTATTTTCTATGGATGCCCGGCGGAAGAGGGCGGCAGTGGAAAGGCTTTTATGGCTAAAAACGGTGCCTTTAAGGATCTGGACTGCGCTTTGACGTGGCATCCGGGAACAGGAAATCGCGTAGTTACCCAGAGTTCTCTTGCAAACTTTCAGGTGCTTTACAGTTTTGAGGGAATCAGTGCCCATGCGGCGGGATGTCCGGAGCTTGGAAGAAGTGCTCTGGATGCTGTGGAGCTCATGAATGTGGGCTGCAATTTTCTCAGAGAGCATATGATTGACGAGGCAAGGGTGCATTATGCCATAGTTAATGCCGGCGGATTTTCTCCAAATGTGGTTCAGAGCAATGCAAAGGTCCTTTATCTTGTGCGTGCTCCGAAACAGCAACAGGCATTCGAGCTTCTGGCGCGTGTGGACGATATAGCAAAGGGTGCGGCGCTTATGACGGGATGTAAGCATAGCAGGCAGTTCATAAAGTCCTGTGCCAATACGGTATTGAATAATGTAATGGAGGAAGTCTTATATCAGGCAATGCAGGATGTAGGAGTTCCTGAGTATACAGACGAAGAGCGTGATCTAGCAAAGAAATATACAGAAACTGTACCGGAGGGCTCGGACAGAGAGTACGAGGCATTGACAGCGGCCTGCCTTGAGCCTGAAAACCGTAAATTCATGGCGGAGCATAAGACGGATCCGTTATGGGATTTCATCATTCCGTATGAGAAAAAACATCCTGTAAAAACCGAGGCGGGTTCTACTGATGTGGGTGACTGCAGCTGGCAGACTCCGACGGCCCAGATAAGGACAGGAACATTTGCACCCATGTCGCCTGGGCATTCCTGGCAGATAGTTTCACAGGGCAAATCTTCGGTAGCCCATAAAGGTATGCTGTTCGCCGGAAAGAGCATGGCACTTGCCGGGATGCGTCTTATGGAGGATCCGGAACTTCTTATGAAGGCGAAAGAAGTCTTTAGGGAACAGACTGCCGGACAGAAGTACATACCTATACCGGAGGAAATAGAGCCTGTGGCACTTTCGTCACTGTATTGAAAGGGGTGCTGAATGAAAAATTATGTCATTACCATAGCAAGAGGCTTTGGGACAGGTGGACGGCAGATCGCGGGTATGCTGGCAGATGAACTGGGAATACACAGTTATGAGAACCGGATCATGACATTGGCAGCGAACCTCGCGGGTCGTGATGAGTGTGATTTTGAAAAGCTGGACGAAAGGCTGGATGGTTCCTATCTTCAAAATGAGCTCAGGAGACTTGAGAAGCGTCTGCTTCCCAATCCTGAAATGAGACATTTTAAGTCTAACGACAGGCTCTATGAGTTTGAGGCTGAGATCATTCGCCGTCTTGCGGATACGGAGAGCTGTATAATCGTTGGAAAGGCTGCGGACTATGTGCTCAGGGACAGGGATAATGTGCTTTCGGTATACATAGAGGCTCCCAGACGCTTTACCAGGAAGATGGTCATGAATCGCATGAATGTCGACGGGAACAAAGCGGATCAGATCATCACCAAAACCGACAGGTACAGGGCGGATTATTACAAGTACTATACTCATGGAAACTACTGGACTAATCCGGTGAATTACGATATAACGCTGAACAGCGAGAGATTCGGGTTGGAGAAGTGTGTTCAGATCATTAAGGAAACCATGAAGATAAAATTCGGAGACGAAGTTTTGGGGTGTATGTAATCTAAAGCTTCAATCTACGGAAAGGTAATTCATTTAATCGTAAGACAGTGTCAGCGAATCAATACTTGATATGAAAAGAAGATGAATCTAGAATGACTGTAATAGTTCAGAATGAAGTGTTGATGAGGCATAGCATGAAGAGATCATTTTTGGAAAAGATAAAGAATATGGCGAAGCTGACAGTGGTAATTGCAACGGTTCTCACTGTTGCAGCCGGTTGTGCGACAACAGCGTTCGCATCCACAAAAGTGGCATGCATAGGAGATTCACTGACGAGAGGATATCTTCTCGAAAATGAAGCTGATTCCTATCCGGCACAGCTTCAGAAGGCACTGGGAAGTGACTATGAGGTGAAGAATTTCGGACAGACTGCATCATATGTTATCGATGACGGAACTCTCGAGTATGTGGACACTGAGATGTATCCGAAGAGCGTTGCCTATGATGCGGACATACTTGTGTTCATGTTCGGTGCCAATGATATCCGCGCCTATAACTGGACCCCCAAGTACTTCGAGAACCAGTACGCTGAGGTTGTTGAGACTTATTTAAGGAGCAATAAGGCAAGAAAGATTTATTTCATAATTCCACCCGAGGCGAGAGATGAGTATTTCGGACTTCAGAGAAATGCTGTTGAGGCAACGCTTAAGTTAGCCGGAAGATTTGGTGCGACTGTCATAGACAGCTATAATCTCGCTATAGGACATCCGGAGTACTACATGCCTGATAAGGTACACTTCTATGGAAACTTCTATGGAAAGCTTGCTGACCTTGTGGCATCTGCTGTAAAGGGACAGACTCAGGGAACTGAGATAGGAGGAGTCAGATTTATCGAGGCAGCTGAGGAGACCATAACTGCGGAAGTGATAAATGAGAACAATCAACTTTTTACAGCAGCTGAGAAGGCAAAGGCTATGAGGGATGAAGCCAATGCCGGGGCGCTGAAGGCATTGCTTGCAGCACATCCTGATTACGAGACCACAGGACTTTGGGACTGAGTTCCGGCAGGAAGGCAACTTTCGATAATTTACGACAAGTCAGATATGGCTTGCAGAACAGGAATTGTTAGAATATCTCAAAATAATACAGTGAAGGAGGACTTTGATGATCAGGTTCATCAGGGGCCTCCTTCATTTTGTTTATATGCGTGTTCAGGTAGAATAAATATGGTGGTATTATATGAAGAACTGCATAATGTATAATTTATAAAGATTTAAATTGCGCAAAATGTAATATTGTATTACGTTATATGAGGGGGACATGAAGAGGCTTTATTTGGAATTTTGTCCTTCTCCGACATCATATTTTATAAATACGAGAGGATTTCTGCTCATCTTAGGGCAGTGAAATATAAATGAGTTTAACTTACGAAATAAGAAATGATAAAGGAAATACCATAGCATGTGTGACGGGATATGAAGGAAGTATAAAGAACCTTACCATCCCGGAATATACGGTCAATGAAGAATCAGAGATTCCGGTCACTGAGATAGATAACAGAGCATTCGCATCAAGAAACGATATAGAGGCAGTAACGCTTACGGACAAAATAAGAAAGATTCGACCATATGCTTTTCACAGCTGTCACCATCTTCACTATCTGAGCCTGACTGACAGCGTGGTGGATTATTACGATGGTGCACTTCGTCAGTGTCAGGAGCTTCAGGAAGTGGAAATAAGCTTTAGTAAGAAGGACAGCTTCAGACTTTTGAAAGAGCTGATAGGCGACGGTGATGCCATGATTCCTGTACTGATTCATTTTCCGGTGGATGAAGAGATAATCACAGCGGCACTGACATTCCCGTCCTACGCGGATAATTATGAGGAGGATACCTTCAGCAGAGCATTTCATGAACATATAGAGGGTTCCGGCTATGTTACGAGGCAGCTTGTGACCAGAACGGATATTGATTTCACGGGTTACGACAGATTGTTTCCGAGATTCACCTATGATGAGCCTGCCAGTGCTGTCAATGCTGCCTTCGGAAGACTTATGTATCCCTACAGACTCGGTGAAGAGTTCAGGAAGCAGTATGAGGATTATCTGAGAGAAAAGAGTCCCGAGATACTTCCGAAGCTCATAGAAGGATACAATGCACCCCGATTCGGACGTGAAGGAGAGCTCATATGGATTCCTCAGGATAGAACCAGAACTGAGGAGAGGATAAGGTTTATGGTGGAGCAGGAGCTGATCTCCGAAGAGGCATTGGCACCTGCCCTTGAAACAGCGGCAAAGGAAGGTATGGTGACCACCTCAGCGCTGCTGATGGACTACCAGAACAGGCATTTCAGAAATGCAGATTCGGGCAATGTTTCTTTTGGACCGGAATTGTTCGAGCTGTAATAAAATATTCATTGATAACCATTATGCAATTTTGATTTTGGTCGGACTGTGATCTGACTATATTTAGATCAACTTTTTAAGAAAAATTATGGCAGAGAAAAAACTGATGAAGGCCCATCAGGACCTTAGCGATTTTGGAAACAGAATACTGACGGAGGCCCGTACGGAGCTGTACCTCGCCATGCGTTTTATGGGGAGAGCTCTGGACAGTCTGGGATATACACTGGATCTCAGCACTCAGAGGATGGGAACTGATGCGAGGACTATACATTATAATCCGACCTTTGTGTTTCATCTTTTTGTGGAGAGTCCACAGAAACTGGACAGGCTGTATCTTCACATCATACTTCACTGTATATTCAGACATATGTTCACGTCGGACCAGTACGAGGACAAGGAGCTCTGGGACCTTGCAGCGGATATACAGGTGGAGTCGGTGCTGGATTCCATGGATTATGACATTATAAATCGTCCGGCATACCCCTTCAGGGAGCAGTGGTACGAAAAGCTAAAGGCTGAATGCAAGGTTCTGACGGCTGAGAGGATATATAATTATTTTAAGCTTAACAACATAGATCTGGACACGAGGCTCAGGCTTCACGAAGAATTCTACAGATGTGACCATCAGTTCTGGAAGAGACTGGAGGATGAGGATAAGGATGCCAATGCTTCTCCGGAAGGTGATGTGAACCCACCGGAGAATAATTCACCGGAAAACAGGGATGACAGAGATGCTTCTGATGGAGATGATTCCGATGAATCATCCATGGGTTCCGATGGAAGATCCGATGACCGGAAGGATGACAGAGATGCTTCCGGAAGATCTCATGGAGATGATGGAAGAGAATCCTCAGGTGATGCACCTGAAGCTGCCGGTAATTCCGGAGAAAACCGGAAAGAGGATAGTGGAAGGAGACCTCCGCTTCAAAATATTTCTCCCGATGAGCTTGACGAGAACTGGAAGGATACGGCAGAGAGATTAAAGACAGAGCTTGAGACTTTTTCAAAGGATGCATCGGATGAGACGGGGAGTCTCGGATGGGTCCTGTCGGCACAGTATCGCAAGGAAACAGACTTCAGGGAGTTCCTCAGAAAGATTACGGTTGTAAGAGAAGAAACAAGGGTGGATCCTGACAGCTTCGACTATGGCTACTACAATTATGGTATGGAGTTTTACGGGAACATGCCCCTTATAGAGGAGAATGAATTTTGTGAGGACAGAAGGATCTCGGATCTGGTTATAGCCATAGATACTTCGGCGTCCACCAAGCAGGAGCAGGTTCAGAAGTTTCTAAATGAAACTGCGGCTCTTCTCAGGAACAGGACAACCTTTTTCAAGCAGATAAGGGTTCACATAGTTGAGTGTGATGATCAGATTCAGAGTGATGTGACTCTCTATAAGCCTGAAGAGATTGAAGAGTATGCCGGGAATTTCCAGATGCGGGGAGGTTACGGCACGGATTTTCGTCCGGTATTTGAGTTTGTTGAGGAGCTTCGGAAAAAGAGAGAGCTTCCGGAGATGAAAGGTATGCTCTATTTTACAGACGGATACGGTCAGTATCCGGAGAAGCAGACGGACTATGATACGGCATTTGTCTTTGATCCTCTTTCTGATATCAATGACAAGGATGTGCCTGACTGGGCCATGAAGCTGTATTTGAAAGAATAAATATTTAAGTTCTGATTAACCGGAATTGAGTTCCGGGATAAATGAAGAGTTTTAATTTAAAATGAGAGAGTCCGTTCAGGAAAGCGGACTTGAAAGATAACAGGCGGAGAAAATATGAATATAAAAGAAGCAAAGCAGGAAGTAGTTAATACAGTCAAAGCTTATCTTATGAAGGATGAGACCGGTGCCTACAGGATACCTGTAGAGAAGCAGAGACCGGTGCTTCTCATGGGACCTCCCGGAATCGGTAAAACTGCGATTATGGAGCAGATAGCGGAGGAGCTTAACATTAATCTGGTGTCCTACACCATAACTCACCATACGAGACAGTCAGCCATCGGACTTCCGTATATAAGTAAGAAAAATTACGGTGAAGAGGAGTATTCCGTTACAGAGTATACGATGTCAGAGATCATAGCGGCTATCTATGATCAGATTGAGAAATCAGGAGTAAACGAAGGTATTCTGTTCCTGGATGAGATAAACTGCGTTTCAGAGACATTGGCACCTACCATGCTGCAGTTCCTTCAGTACAAGACCTTCGGTTCCCACAGGGTTCCTGAGGGATTTGTCATCGTGACTGCGGGAAATCCGCCTGAATACAACAAGTCCGTAAGGGATTTCGATATAGTGACTCTCGACAGAGTGAAGCGTATCGATATAGCCGAGGACTATTCGGTATGGAAGGAATATGCCTACAAGATGGATGTCATCGGAGCTATCCTTGCATACCTTGAGATAAAGAAGGAAAATTTCTATTCCGTCAAGGCCGGCATCGAGGGTAAGCATTTCGTTACCGCGAGAGGCTGGGAGGACCTGAGCCGTATAGTTAAGGTCTATGAGGACATGGGACTTCCTGTGACGAGGGATCTGGTGGGGCAGTATATAGGGGATCCGGAGATCGCAAGAGACTTTGCCACCTACTATGAGCTTTACAACAAGTATCGCGTTACATATCAGGTTCCGGCTATACTTGAGGGCAGTTTCCCGAAGGATCTGTCTGCGATCATTTCAGCTTCCTTCGATGAAAAGCTGTCGCTTCTCGGACTTATGGTGGATACGCTGAATCACGAGTTTAGACATTATGCTGAGCAGCTTGACATACAGAGAACAGTTTTCTCGGAGGTAAAGAAGCTGAAGGAGCTGTCTGAAAAAACTGGCGGAACCTGCGACCTGCTTGATGCGCTTCGTACAAATCATGATGCCATAAAGCTTCATATGGAGAAGAGCATAAAGGCTCACATGCTCAGTCGTTATCAGGCAAGGATACAGAAAAAGACCCTTCTGGCACTTGAAGAGCTTGAAAGCAAGATGGCTCTTACGGGCGGCGGTAACGATGCCCTTTACGGAACCGCAAAGCAGTGGTTCACAGAGAGGGAAGCTGCAAGAGCCCTTTCCATAAAGAAGACAGGGGAACATCTTACCAATGCTTTTGCCTTTATAAATAGTGCCTTCGGTGAGGGGCAGGAGCTGGTTATCTTCCTCAGTGACATCAATGCAGGCTTCTACAGTCTGAAGTTCATATCCGAGTGCGGAAATGAGGCATACTACAAGTACAATGAGTACCTTTTATTGAAGGATCAGCGCGCAAAGCTGAGAGAAGAGGTGCTGAAGGCCATGGAGCTGTAAAAAAATATTGACAAAAATAAACGACCGTTTACAATTATGGTAAACGATCGTTTATTTTGTTGGAGGAAAGTGTTTATGAAGACTTCTAAGGAGGATATTTTGATTGTGGCGCTCAAGCTGTTTTCAGAGAGAGGATTTGACGCTGTATCAACGAGTATGATAGCTGAACAGCTTGGGATAACGAAGGGCGCTCTGTACAGGCATTTTAAGGACAAGCAGGATATTTTTGACAGTATCATCGAAAGGATGTATGAGCTGGACAGAGAAAGAGCTGAAACAGACAGCGTCCCCGTCAGTGATTATGAAGAGTCTCCTGAAGAGTATGAAAGCACTGACTTTAAGGCGTTTTGTGAGTTCACGATCAATCAGTTTGACTTCTGGAGTGGGGACGAATTTGCGGCCTCATTCAGAAGGATGCTTATCCTTGAGCAGTTTAAGAGCCCGGAAAAGATGCAGCTTTATCAGGATATGATAGTTAAGGGACCCGTAAAGTATTCAGAGAATCTTTTTGGAGAGATGATAAGAAAAAATATGCTTAACAGTAAGGCGAGGGGGATCGGGGCAAGAAGACTTGCCATGGAGCTTTTTTCTGCACTTTCTCTGGCTTTGCAGCTGGATGACGGAGGTGAAGACAGAGAGAGGATAAGAGAAGACCTGAAAGTGATCGTCGAAGAATTCAGAAACAGATACTCGGCTTGAAAGGATAGGAGAGAAATATGGAAGTGTTTTGTCGGGAGACAATGGAATACAGGTTTAAGGGAAGGCCTAAGATACATTAAAGCAGGAGGATAAAGCCTTGAGTATAGAAATTAGAATTGAAGAAGAAAGAGATTACAGGAACGTTGAAAATCTGATAAGGGAATCATTTTGGAATGTTTACAGACCGGGGTGCATGGAGCACTATGTAGTACACTGCTTCAGAAATGATCCGGCATATATAAAAGAACTTGGTTTCGTTATGGAGGAAGACGGAGTTTTGATAGGACAGGCCATGTATTGCCGTTCAGAGATAAAGCTGGATAGCGGCGAGACACTTCCGGCTATAACATTGGGACCTATCTGCATAGCCAATGATAAGAAACGAACGGGATATGGCAAGATACTGCTGGATGCCACCATCGAAAAGGCAAAGAGTTTAGGATTCGGTGCCATAATAAATGAAGGAAACATCGATTTTTACGGTAAGTCAGGATTTGTTCAGGCAAAGTCGAAAGGGATTTTATATGCTGACGATCCCGAAGCAGACTACCTTCTCGTTCTTGAATTAAAGAAGGGATATCTGGATGGTGTCCACGGCACCTGGGCTGATCCTGAGGGATATTTTTGCTGTGAAAAGGATCCTGAAGGTTTTGCATCATATGAAGCTTCATTCCCATATAAAGAAAAGCTTAAGCTTACCGGACAGCTGTTTTGAGAATGATCATAATCGGATTAAATTGCATTATGAAGAAGAACAGAATATAGACGTTTTAAGTGAGCTTGACATCTTTGTGACAAACCTCTATGATTTAACACATATTGTGCAAAAATAAGTACAAAATGAGGGACACCTCTGTTTTGTCAGAACGGCGCAGGTATTCGGAAATAAGGAATGAGTCTTTGGATTCATGGAAAAACGAAGATTGAGTGTGCCGGCTTTTCAAGGTAAACCAATGAATAATATGAGACAGAAGCAGGTGCAGAACCGGAAACGTTTTTTGCCTGCAGTGTTAGCTATAGAGGAGCTTATCAGAAGAAGTGACGACAGGATCATCATTGCTATCGATGGGCGAACCGGAGCAGGCAAGACGACTATTTCCAAGTATCTTCATGAGAAATTTGGCGGCAACCTGTTTCACATGGATGATTTTTATCTTCAAAGTCATCAGAGAACAAAAGAACGCTTGCTGGAAGTTGGCGGAAACGTTGATTATGAGCGTTTCAAACGGGAAGTTCTGGATGTGATAGAAAGGGGAGAGGTGGTTCACTACCGTCCTTTTAACTACCATACGATGGATTTTGATGCCGAGTTTGCCAGAGATATTCCGCCCAAGAGGCTGAATATTATAGAGGGTACATATTGTCTTAATCCTTATTTCGGAGATCCCTATGATCTTCGTATATTCATGGATGTTGAGTATGATCAGCAGATCGAGAATGTCATCGAGAGGGAGGGAACCTCTGAGCTTGATGATTATATCGATAAGTGGATACCGAAGACGGATATCTATATAGAAAGAATGGGTGTCCAGAAAAGATGCGACATAACAATTGAGTTTTCGAAAGACTGAGATGGTGAATGATGATCTGTATCAGAAACAGTCAGCCTGAAAAAAGAAGAGCAAATCCGGAGCGCCAGTTGCGTTCCGGATTTTTTGTATCCGATGCTGTAATTAGTGAAAACAGGACTCCCATTTTATTAAAATTAGTATATAATAATGGCAGTTTTTATTCATTTATCCATGTTCAAAATGAAAATCATTTAAAACGAAGGGGAGATAAAATATGGGTAAGCTTTTCAAAACTAACTTCTCAACTGCAGTGATCGTTCTGATTCCTGCCTGCATCGGTATCAACTACATCGGCAAGCTTTTTGCACAGGTACTTAAGCTTCCGCTCTGGCTTGATTGTATCGGAACTTGCATCGGTGCTATCCTTGGCGGGCCTATCATCGGCGGTATCTGCGGTGCAGCCAACAATCTGATCTACGGATTCACAACAGGGGATAACATCACTCTGGTTTATGCTCTTACATCACTTTTCATAGGAGTGTCTGTTGGAGTTATGGCGAGACTCGGATTCATGGAGACTTTTCCAAAGGCCATGATCACAGCCTGTGTCGGTGGTCTTGCGGCAGTTATAGTTTCAACACCGCTCAACATCATATACTGGGGCGGTCAGACCGGAAATGTGTGGGGAGATGCGGTTTTTGCGGCAACTCAGGCCAGCGGCTTACCTGTATGGTTAGGTTCACTCCTCGACGAGCTGGTGGTTGACGTACCTGATAAGCTCATCACAGGCGTTATCGTATACCTTATTGTCAGCAAGCTTCCTGAGAAGCTCACATTACTTTATGATGCAAATGCAGTGGTTGAGTCACTTGATTAATGAATTGTTTTTGTTAAAATAATAACCGAACATTGAAACTTAAGCGGTCATGTGTAGCATGACCGCTTTTTTATAAAGGATCTGTCTGAAATATGAAATCTATATCACTGTATGCCGACAATGGCTCCTGGCTTGTAAAACTTCACCCATTTTCAAAGATGTTCTATCTTGTGGCGGCAATACTTATTCCCCTTATCGCCGGTCGTATATTTATGTTTGCGATTACGGTATTCGCAAGCATTTGTATGCTTGGAAGTGCCCGTATGCTGAAAAAGGCACTTCCGCTCATAGCATTTTCTTTCACTATCATATTAACTGTTTTTATCATTCAGGGAATTTTCTATAAGGACAATGACTCCCTCCTGCTTTCTCTCGGTCCTGTGAGCTTTTACAGGGAGGGACTTTTATACTCATCCCATATAGGTCTCAATATCCTGAATATGCTGCTCAGCTTTTCGATACTGGTACTGTCGACCAGTCCGTCTGAACTGGTTGAAGAGTTGGAAAAGAAGGGCTTCAGTCCGAAACTTGGATATATCATTAATTCGGTCTTTCAGATAGTGCCGGAAATGATGGGGACCATGCATACCATTTCAGATGCCCAGAGGAGCCGTGGAATGGAAACCGAGGGCAGGCTGATGACTCGAATCAAGGCATTTCTGCCGCTCATCTCCCCTGTAGTCATGTCCGCTCTTACATCAACCCGGGAAAGGGCAATAGCTCTTGAAGTAAGAGGCTTTGGGTCAAAGATGCAAAAGACATATCTTTACAGCCATCCATACAGCACTGCAGATCAGATCATGAAGTGGGTGAGTATACTTTGTCTTTTTCTGGTCATCACACTTAGAGTGACCGGTATTCTGTAAGGGGATGCTGAAGTCTATCCTCCACTTTTGTGTAATCACAAGTGGAGGAAGACTTATGACACTTATATCATAATATCAAGGAGCTTGTAATGTCTCTGATTGAAATAAATAACCTTAAATATCGTTATCCAGGAACAACGGAACTTGCGCTGGATGATATCAGTCTGAACATAGAAAAGGGTCAGTTCATAGGAATAGCCGGGGAGAACGGTGCCGGAAAGAGCACACTTTCTCAGGCTCTTCTTGGGCTTATACCGCAGTTTTATAAGGGGGCTTACGGAGGTTCGGTAGTTGTTGATGGTCTTACAGCAAAGACTGCGCCGGTGGCAGAGCTTTGCAGTAAAGCCGGACTTGTATTCCAGAATCCGTTTAATCAGCTTAGCGGTGCAAAGGATACTGTTTATGATGAGGTGGGCTTCGGTCTACAGAATCTGGGTATCGAACCATCTGAAATTCACTCCCGTGTTGAAGATGTTCTTAAAAGATTTGGAATATGGGAATTTCGTGACAGAAATCCCTTTGATCTTTCCGGAGGGCAGCTCCAGAGGGTAGCCATAGCTTCAGTCCTGGCCATGAATCCTGATATCCTTATCCTTGATGAGCCCACATCCCAGCTTGATCCGGCAGGATCCGAGGAAGTATTCCATACAGTTGATGAACTTGCTGAAACAGGCATTACTATCATCATGATAGAGCAGAAAATGGAGAAGCTTGCGGAGTACTGTGACAAGATAATGCTTATGCATCATGGAAAGCTGATTGATTTCGATACTCCTGAAAAGATCTTTTCAAGAGAAGACCTTATGGAGTACGGAGTAGTGCCGCCGGTCTATACTGAATTTGCGAGAAAAAATGATCTGAGACTTCCTGACGGAAATTATCCTGTGACTATAAAGAAGCTATTGGACCTGATAAAGACCGGTAATTTTGATTGTAAAAAGCTTATGACGTCACTCGGGAAAATCACCGGACCTGAGTTTTGTGATTTAGAGGAAGGCACAGGTGAAAAGCAGAATTTGATAGAGGGGGCGGTTTCAGAGGCTGCCGTTAGTCCGGAATCATCAGACCGGACTTTTATCGTAGAGGACCTGCATTTTTCATATATCGAGGGACGGGAAATATTTAAGGGAATAAATCTTTCACTGGACAGAAGACCTACTGTGATAATAGGTCAGAATGGCGCCGGAAAGACCACACTTGTCCGTATCCTGAAGGGACTGCTAAAGCCTGACAGCGGCAGACTAAGCTTTGAAGATCAGGATATTGCATCCAAAACTGTTGCCGAGCTGGCAGGAAAAGTCGGCTATGTTTTTCAGAATCCTGATGATCAGATATTTAAATACAATGTTTTGGATGAGGTTATGTTCGGACCTTTAAACATTGGCATGACCAGAGAAGAGGCTGAGACGCGAGCTCATGAAGCGCTGAAGACAGTGGGGCTTGACGAGGTATCAAGGAAGAATCCGTATGATCTCGAGCTTTCGGATAGAAAAATGGTGGCTATCGCTTCGGTTCTTGCCATGGATACTGATGTTATCATACTTGATGAGCCTACCATCGCTCAGGACTATAAGGGCCGTGAAAAGATCCGTGAGATCATCAGAGACCTGTCTTCAAGGGGTAAGCTTGTAATAGCCATTCTCCATGATATGGATTTTGTTTCGAAGTCGTTTGAAAGGGTTATCGCCATGGCGCATGGAGAGATACTTGCCGACGGAACCCCTGATGAGATATTCAGAAATCATCAGGTTCTCGAAAAGGCTGCACTGACACCGCCGCATCTCGTTGCTCTGATGGAAGAGCTGGATATGGGTAAATAAGCTTACTGAAGTAAAGACATATAGTCATATGAGTGTTTTTTAGTGAGAGAACAGTGTAAAGGCGCATATTTATGTTTGGACGAGCTAACATTATTTTGGGATAGAATAAATGATTTGGAGGGGATAGCGTGAAGAAAGAGGATCTGATTCTTGTTATAGACATGCAGAAGGTTTATGAGTCGGGGCAGCCGTGGGCGTGTGGAAATGTGACCGGAGCGGTCTGGAACATATCAAAATTGCTGGATAAAGTGATAGAGATGGAGAATAATGCTCCATCAGCCATGCTGACCCGGTTCATTGCGGCAGATCAGGAGGATGCAGTGGGAGTATGGTCTCACTACAATGAGATTAACAGGGAAATAAACGAGGATCCGGTTATGAACGAGTTCATACCTGAGATCGCCAGATACGTGGAAGAGTTTCCTTATTACGATAAGTGTACTTACAGTTGCTTTTCACAGCCTTATGTAAGGGCTGCGGCGGACAAGGCCATGGTGCACGGCGGTGCTATAGTGCTTACAGGTGTGGTGGCTGAATGCTGTGTGCTTTCGACATTTTTCCAGGGAACGGATCTGGGATATCATTTTATCTATCTCACAGATGCCTGTGCCGGACTTGATGATGAGACGGAAACTGCAGTGGTAAAGGTGCTGGAGGGACTTTCGCCTCTGCACGTTGAGTTTATGACCACAGAAGAATACTTAAAAGCCATAGACAAGTGAGATTTAAAAGAGTTATGCTAGGCTTGTTTTGTAATGTCGATAAGAGGGGGCAGGAATGAAGAAATCAGTTTTTCGTTCAATCATTATTGCATTATCTGTAAGCGCCATGGTGAATATCACTGCTTTTGCAGATAATGTCTCGGGTGGTAACATTGGTATAGGGGGGATGCCGGCAAATGGACAGTCGGGATCCGGTGAAGAGTTGTCCTATGAAGAAAGGCTGGCTCAGGTGGCTGCGATAAACGGCGTCAATACCAATATGGATATGTCGTCCATCAATGCAGTAGCTCAGTCACCCGGAGAGGCTATGGCTGCAGGTCAAAAAATGTCATCTGTTAACGGTATGTCAGTTACATATCAGATGGCTACCGGAGAAACGGTTGTCCTTGACAGCATGACTATAGCTTCGTGGATAACAGGAAATGAAGGAAATATCCTGACTGTTGACCAGAATCAGGTGGCAGCATATGTTCAGAGTTTGAAGGACATGTATGATACCAAGGGTCTGCAGACATGGATTAGCGCAGACGGAACAGAAAAATCCCTTACGACAAGCTATGGCTATTATATTGATCTTGCAGGCGAGACTGCAGCTCTTACGGCCAATATACAGGCTCTTCAGGCGGTGGTGAGACAGCCTGTATATGCAGTTGCGGCTGCTCAGGGCGCCATGCCTCAGTGGGGCAATACATTTGTTGAAGTAGATCTTTCATCACAACATGCATACTACTATCAGGACGGAATGTGTGTCTGGGAGAGTCCTGTTGTGTCCGGTACGGCAACAGATCCTGAGAGAGCAACACCTACAGGGCTTTTTACAGTAAGCTACAAAACTACAGACAGAGTTCTGAGAGGACCTATAGGAAAGAACGGAAAGCCTACATATGAGTCGCATGTTGACTTCTGGATGCCTTTCAATGGAGGCATAGGTCTTCATGATGCAAACTGGAGATCATCTTTCGGTGGAGATATCTATATAAATAACGGAAGCCATGGCTGTATCAATCTTCCTCATGACAGAGCACAGGCACTTTACGGTTTGATAAACAAGGGAACTGTGGTTGTTGTCTGTGAATAAAAATAGACAGAACTGCCTTAAGATTTGTTCATAATTTGGCCTTTAGGCTTTAAAAATGCCTAAAATGCTACGGATTTAAAGGACATTGTCCGTCAATTTTATAGTTATTTTATAAAGATTGACTGTTTTTCCTAAGAATTTGCTTAAGAAACAGTAAGGAATGTTTATATTATCTTTAGTACAAGTTCATATTTAAGATTTAAAATAGCCTCTGTTGTGTGACAATGGAGGTTATTTTTGATTACAAGAGAGATATTATTTGACAGTACAGAAGTTAAAGCTAAAGAGATTAAGAGAGATAACAACATCTCTGCACCATTATCAAGAAGTGTTAAAAAGCTGAGTGCTTCTGTTATAGTAACTATGTTGGTTATGACAGCATTTGCAGTACCTTCTTTTGCGGCGAATAAAACCATAGACAACACATTTTTGGAAGAAACTGTAAATGCAGAATATGAGAAAAAAATAAAAGCGGCTGCAAATTCATCTATAGAGGAAGGCGTAGCATCTGAGGAGGGCTCTGCCGCAGAGATCATGACTTTAATACCTGGTGATTCTGAAGCTGAAGCAGCCGAGGAGGCACTTGAGCTTGCGGTAGAACAGAAATCATCAGGAGAAAAAGTTATAGAGTTTGCTACTCAGTTCCTTGGAAGACCGTACAGATACGGTGGAAGCAGTCTTACATCGGGAACGGATTGCTCGGGATTTGTTATGAGCATATACAGAAATTTCGGTATTTCTTTACCGCATTCTTCATCCGGGCTCCGCTCTGCAGGAGTACCGGTTGGAAGCCTTGCCGAGGCACAGCCCGGAGATATCGTTTGTTATTCCGGTCATGTGGGCTTATATCTTGGAGACGGCAGACTGTTATCCGCACTTAACTCGAGAGAAGGAATTGCTATAAACAGCGCAACATACAAAAGAATACTGGCAATCAGAAGAGTAGTCTGAGAGTCCATGTTTACGTCGTATCATAGGACGTAATAAGAGTTACGGCAGAGTGCTTTTTAGAACCGCTGTAAAACAGGAAAAGATTTTCTTTTGCCGGGACGAAGAGTGAAAGAAAGTCAAAAAATGTGGATAATTTTAAGACTATTTCTATGAAAATTACTAAAAAGGGGCTTCGGCTCCTTTTTTTGTCCACATTATATGGATAAGTCTGTGTAAAAGTATAAAAATCATTAAAAACGCAGAAAAGCGTGTTGATAACTTTGGGGAATTGTGCAAAAAAATTATTTATTTTTGACTTTTTTTATTAGTTATTTATAATTAGATATATGGGTGAGAAAAAAGACAATAAGGACAACAAAGACAACAAACTGATGATGCTTAAGGCTATCGCAAATCAGACCCGAATCGATATTCTGAAATGGCTGGCGGATCCGGAAAAGTACTTTCCGGGGCGAAAAGAAGATAGTTTAAATGACATTGACTTTATGGGAGGGGTCTCAGTCACTGACATTCAGAAAAAAGCGGGAAAGGCGCAGTCTACTACATCACACGATCTGGATCTGCTTGTCAAAGCAGGTTTTCTGGAAGTGAAGTATGTGGGTAGGTACAGCTACTTCAGGCGAAATCAGAAGGCTCTGAAGAAGCTCGCAAAGTATATCAAAAATGAGATATGACCTTAACAAGAAGCTCCGGCTTAGGTTCAACTTTACGTTTCGTGACGTATGGATGAACAAAAGCCGGAGCTTGCTGTTGCTTATAAAACTTACGGGTTCTTTATGCAGACATATAGATGTTATTTTCCGAGGATGGCTGTTCTGATCGGAGCTGCGATCTTCTCAAGCTCTGTCTCGTCTGTGATCTTTGTCTTGTCTGGATCCATGGCAAAGGTTCCGCCCCATTCAAACTGATCTCTGTACTTGGGTACGAGATGCATATGGAGATGATGACCTGTATCTCCGTACATTCCGTAGTTGAGCTTGTCAGGATCACATACCTTATGGATGGCTTCAGCTACAGTTGTAACATCGGCTATGAAAGCATTTCTTTCTTCCGGAGAGAGTTCAAGCATCTCCGAAACATGATGCTTTGATGCAACTATACATCTTCCCGGATGACTCTGCTCTTTGAAAAGATAGACTGTGGATGCTGGAAGCTCACAGATCTCGTATCCGAATTTTTTTACAAGTTCGCCCTTTGCGCAGTATGCGCAATCAGGATGTTCTTTTGCCATATCCTGTGACATAAAATACCTCCGAATAGTGATATCAGTTCATTTGTCTTACTATCAAAATGACTGAAAAAATATGACCGGATTGATGGGAATCCGGTGTTTATAAAGCGCAATGTAATCGCTTACATTGTTAGTATATCACTATGTCGAGCTATAAGATAGAATATTTTATAATTATTAATATTATTACCACAGGTTATTATACCGTTAAATAATCATAAAAAATTGCCATTTGAAACATTTTTTATAATGACTATATTAAGTAATTGAATAATTTAAAGCGTAAAAGCGTTGAAGGAGAAGAGCGTTTACAGATGTTCTCTTCAGAGAGCGATGGATGGTGTGATCATCGCGAGGATGGTGAATGGCTTATCACTCCCGAGCTGCAGCTTTGAACGGTAACGTATCTTTTGTCGATGGTTATCTCAGTAAAGGCTGACGTAGATCCTACGTTACAGGGATAAGGATTGTTAGATCCATGAGTGCAGGACATAGTCCTGAAGTCGGGTGGTACCGCGTGATATGATTTTGCGTCCCGGGAGTATAAAAGCTCCCGGGATTTTTTCGTCCCGGCAGGATATTTTTGGAGGTTCAAAATGAACAAAAAGAAAAGAAGCAAATTTTCCGGTAAGCTTGGCTATGTACTTTCAGCTGCCGGAGCATCAGTTGGTCTGGGTAATATCTGGAGATTCCCTTATCTTGCCGCAAAGTACGGCGGAGGAATATTCCTTATCATCTATATCCTTTTGGCCGTGACATTCGGATACACTATGATAATCGCAGAGACAGCTCTCGGAAGAATGACAAAGAAGTCTCCTGTAGGAGCATTCAACCACTTCGGCCATGGCTGGCAGTTCAGCCTGAGCGGTTGGATCAATGCTATAATTCCTATCCTCATCGTTCCTTACTACAGTGTTATCGGCGGATGGGTAGTCAGATATCTTGCAGAGTATTTTGTAGGCGGTGGTGTCGAGAATCTCGCTACTGACGGATATTTTACAAGCTTCATCACCGATGGCTTCCAGGTTGAGGTATGTTTCCTTATCTTTTCTCTTGCTGTTCTTACCATCATTTATCTTGGCGTGCAGAACGGTATCGAGAGAGTATCCAAGTTCATGATGCCTATACTTGTCATTCTGGCTATAATCATCGCAGGCTACTCCATGACAAGACCGGGAGCTGTAGCCGGAATAAAGTATTTCCTCATCCCGAATCCGAAGAATTTCTCATGGATGACAGTGGTTTCAGCAATGGGTCAGATGTTCTATTCTCTGTCTATAGCAATGGGTATCCTTGTTACCTTCGGTTCCTATATGAAGAAGGAGGTTTCTATAGAAGAGGCTACAGAGCAGGTAGAGATATTTGATACAGCCATCGCTATCATGGCAGGACTTATGATCATTCCTGCGGTATTTGCTTTCTCAGGTGATGCGGCTGCAGAGAATCTTCAGGCAGGACCTTCACTTATGTTCATCACTATGCCGAAGATCTTTGCAAGTATGGGTCTCGGAGCACCTATGGGTATCCTTTTCTTTGTACTTGTGCTTTTTGCAGCGCTTACTTCAGCTATCGCGCTCAGTGAGTCTGCAGTTTCCACATTTGAGGATGAGCTCCATTGGAGCAGAAGAAGATCTACAGTGTTCACAGGTGTTATCATGATCGTTCTTGGAACACTTTCTGCACTTGGCTATGGTCCTCTTGATACAGTTACCATCATCGGAATGCAGTTCCTGGATTTCTTTGATTTCCTTACCAACTCAGTAATGATGCCGGTTGCTGCTATGTGTACATGTCTTCTCATCGTGCGTGTTGTAAACATTGACAAGATCGCAGAGGAGGTAATGCTTGAAGGCAAGCGTTTCCGCCGTAAGCCGGTATTTGATTTCATGATCAAGTATCTCTGCCCGTTCTTCGTTGTGATCATTCTGTTCTCATCAGTTGCCAGCGTGTTCGGACTTATAAGTATGTAATATGAATTTAAGGGCGTGTCTTTCTTTATTTTTAAGGAAAGGCACGCCCTTTATAAATTGAAGAAATAATAAAATATGATACAATAAAAGGAGCTTTTAAGGGATATTAATATAATGTATCAGGCGAAAAGATTTCCATAGAAAATCATTCATATCATTTTGCATGAAAGGGGTGGACTAAATTTGAAGTTACGTAAAGTTATTTTTGCCACAGCGGCGATCATGACGACATTTGCACTAACCTCCTTTGCGGCCGAGATCAGCACAGTGAGGCTCGACCTTTCGCCGGACAGTGAGACCAGTATGGGAGCAGGAGACCTGGCAGCGGGCGAAGAACCCGGTACCTATGATGCCACGTATTTTGTGTATGATTTCAGTATTTCGGGGGACAGAAAAACACCGAAAACATCGTATACATATACCATGGATATACAACCGGTAAATGGTTATACTTTTTCGAATAATTGCTCCGTAGAGGTCAATGCGGCCAGCTCTGTGAGCATACAGTCAAGAACTGAAAACCGTATACGTGTAAAGGCGACTACCTTTCCGTTTTATGTTTTAAAGAATCCTACAGGTTTCAGTGAGAGCGGCAATGAAATAAGCTGGAACAAGGTGGAATATGCTGATAAGTATTCGGTATATATCTATTGGGAAGACAACAATGGCGAAGATCATGAGACCCACACGACCGTATCCAATTCAAAACACAAGATCAATGTTTCCAGCTACAACAGTGGCTCGAGAAGCTTGAAGTATATCTCCGTACAGGCGCAGGCGAGCGGAGAGGGAGGAAGATTTGTAGCCAACTCGCAGTATGTGACGAGTGACGGGGCTATAGATGACGATAAGAGCTCTAACGGATATACCTTCAATGTTCCTTTGGCGAGGTCCAATTCACTGACCACATCAACCTCTACGACTACTGTGAAGAACAGTGCCGAAAAGATCTTTGGTCCCGGATTTAACATTAAGAATACGCCGGGAACCACAGGATCATCAGAGGGAGCATGGATGCAGTACATGAATGAGTGGTATTATCTCCAGAATGGTCAATTTCTTACTGGATGGATATGTCCTGATGGAGTAAACTGGTATCTGCTGGGTTCAAACGGAGCTATGCTGACAGGACTGCAGAGAGTGAACGGAAGATGGTATCTTTTGAACACAACTCAGGGTTCCACATATGGAGCAGTGCTTTCCGGATGGTGGAAGATAAATGACAAATGGTACTATTTCAATCAACAGCATGATGGTACATATGGAGCTATGCTTACAAATACTACAACTCCCGACGGACTTCACGTAGGGACTGATGGAGCATGGCTTGGATATTGATAAAAAAACATATTGGTGAGGAGTATTAGCAATGAAAAAGACAGCACTCGTAATTATGGCAGCAGGTCTTGGTTCACGCTTCGGAGGAGGAATCAAGCAGCTTGCCAAGCTTGGCCCAAGCGGAGAGATCATCATGGACTATTCTATCCATGATGCATTGGATGCAGGATTTGATGAGATCGTATTCATTATCCGTAAGGAGATCGAGAAGGATTTTCGAGAGGTAATAGGTGATCGTATCGAGAAGATCGCAAAGTGTGAGTATGCTTTTCAGGAGCTTGATAAGCTTCCGGAGGGCTACAGTGTTCCTGATGGAAGAACAAAGCCGTGGGGAACCGCACATGCGCTTATTCAGGTAAGGGATCTTATAGATTGTCCGTTCGCTGTTATTAATGCCGATGACTTCTATGGAAAGGAAGGATTCAAGCTCATTCATGATTATCTCGTGAATGAAATGGATGAGGCTTCACCGGTTTTTGATATGTGCATGGCCGGTTATATCGTTGGTAATACTCTTTCTGACAATGGTACAGTTAACCGCGGTGTCTGCAAGATGGGAGAGGATGATTATCTCAAGGAAATAAATGAAACCTATGATATATCGAAACATCCTGACGGAAGTCTGGTAGGTGCTGATTGCCGTGGAAGAGAAGTGAGAGTAGATGGAGATGCCATCGTTTCAATGAATATGTTCGGGTTCCCTGAAAAGTTCCTCGATACTCTCATTGAGAATTTCCCGGCATGGCTTGATTCCTATGGTGAGGAGATGAAGTCAGAGTATCTTCTTCCGAGGGAGGTGAGTCAGCTTATGCTTGCAGGAAAAGCGACAGTTAAGGTTCTCAAGGATCATGACAAGTGGTTCGGAGTAACATATGCAGAGGATAAGGAAGCGGTCCAGAAGTCTCTGCTTGAGCTGGTCGATAAGGGAGTTTATCCTGCCAGCTTATATTGAGAAAGGTCTTTTCAGGAACTTTCTAAAGATTTATTTAGGCAGAATGGAATTATAGTTTTTAATGGCTGATACATACAGAGAAAATAGAAAAAATGAGCTGAGAAAGAGGATAGTTGATACAGACCGTCTCAAGCAGCAGGATAACGTAAGAGAGTATGAAGGGCGAAAGATCAGAAGAACCAGGCGTATAGTGTTTCTTCTGATTCTGGTTGTCATGGTGATGCTGCTTATGGCAGGGGGATATTATCTTCTTCACAGGCGCTATCAGGGGTTCAGTGTGAACTGGTCAGTGGATCTGACTGCTGAAGAGGGAGCTGTAGAGTCGGATTATGAAGATTATCAGAATTATGCGGATGGTTTCCTGAAGGTCACACGAGACGGAGCTACCTACATTAACTCTGCAGGAAAGACCATATGGAATCAGTCTTTCGAGATGAACAATCCTTATGCTACCGTAAATGGTGATTATTGTGCCATCGGAGATCAGGGAAAGACATCCATCTTTATCATGAACACTTCAGGCACCACGGGACAGGCGGAAACAAATCTTCCTATAAACAAGCTGTCTGTATCCGAGACCGGAGTTGTATATGCACTTCTGGAGGACAGTTCAGCGAGCTACATCACTGTATTTACCAGAGAAGGAGCTGCTCTTGATATCTCCATAAAGTCTATTCTCGATGGAGACGGCTATCCTGTCGATATGTCGGTTTCTCCCGATGGAACAGAGCTCATTACTTCCTTTGCCTACATTGACAACGGTTCTATAGGAAACAAGGTCATCTTTTACAATCTTGATGAGATAGGACAGAATGCAGGAAGCAATCGAGTTGTAGGAGGCTTTACGGATGATTTTGCCGGACACCTTGCCGGAAGGGTGCATTTTTCGGATAATACTCATGCCCAGGCATTTTATGACGGTGGTATAGCATTCTTCAGTACAAAGGTGCTGACTAGTCCTGAGCTTATCGCCAATGTGAAGATAGAGGATAATATTAAGGCTATCTCATATTCCGGCGAGTATGTCGGTACATTGACACTGAATTCTGACGCCGATGTGTCTGAGGCTTACAATCTGACCATCTACCGTGTGAACGGACAGAAGGTCTTTACAGTTCCGGTTTCCTTCAATGCGTCGGGATTTGACATAGATGAGGGCGTGGTGTTTCTCTATAATGACAAGAACCTCAGGGTTTACGATATTGGAGGAAACATCAAATTTGATGGAAGCATAGATAAGTCCATATCCAAGGTCGGAGCCATATCCAAGGCGGCAGGCCCTCTGGGAATGGATGTGCTGATAGGAAGCTCAGGATATATAGAGTCTATCAAATTGAAATAATAAGCATGGCAGGAAGACTTAAATCCATGTCGGAATCCGCGGTATATGACGTTCCGGACAAGTCAAGAGCGCATAGCGGACCGGCGTGGATTTTTGATATTAACATCATTAATTACTAAAAATGGAGGGGCAGTTATGAATCAGTATGTTGTGGGCATTGACGTTGGAGGAACCACTGTAAAGTGCGGTATCTTTACTATCACGGGTGTTCTTATGGACAAGTGGGAGGTTCCTACAAGAAAGGAAGAAGAGGGAAGATATATCTTACCTGACGTGGCTGATTCACTTAAGGCACATCTTGCGGAAAAGAAGATCGAGCTTAATGATGTGGAAGGAATAGGAATCGGTGTTCCGGGACCTGTTGAACCAAACGGTTATGTGCATGTATGTGTTAACCTCGGATGGCATGATCACTGGCCTGCAAAGGAGATGCAGGAGCTTATGGGCGGAAATATCAGATGTGCAGCAGGAAATGATGCCAATGTTGCAGCACTTGGTGAAATGTGGCAGGGAGGCGGAAAGGGTCACGACAACATCCTTATGGTCACCCTCGGAACAGGTGTGGGAGGCGGACTCATCATGAACGGACATATAGTTGCAGGCGTTCACGGTGCGGGAGCAGAGATAGGACACATCCATGTAAGAGAGAATGAGAAGGAGCAGTGTAACTGTGGCGGTCATGGCTGTCTCGAGCAGGTAGCCAGTGCTACAGGTATAGTTCGTGAGGCAAAGCGAGTTCTTGCTGCTTCAGAGGAAGCTTCTTCTATGAGGGATTTCGGGGATGATTTGACAGCCAAGGATGTTTGTGACTGCGCGAAGGCAGGAGATGCCCTTGCTGAGAAGAGTCTCGGAACCAGCCTCAGATATCTGGCATTGGTACTTTCTCAGGTATCAATGGTGGCAGATCCTGAGCTTTATGTTATAGGCGGAGGAGTTTCAAAGGCAGGAGAGTATCTCATAGATGGAATAAAGAAGCATTATGATGAACTTACACCGCTTTTGAAAGAGAAGGCTGATATCACTCTTGCGACCCTTGGAAATGATGCAGGTATATATGGAAGTGCAAGAATGGTACTTTCTAACGAGTGACCGGATAAAGATTTAGTGGACAGATAAACATTGAAAAAATCATTATTTATCAAATTTATAGTCGCGTACATTATTTTCGGTGTGCTTGGATTTACGGTGGTAGCCTTGTTTTCTTCGAGACTTACCTACGGGTATCTACTTCACGAGCAGGCCAACAGTCTGTATAGTGAGGCTACTCTGATAGCTACCACCTATTCCGAGACCAAGGATACGAGCCTCAGTGAGGATGTGGTCAATGAGCAGATGAACGCGGTCTCCACCTTCCTTCATGTAGATATATGGATAGTGGACAGAAACGGAAAGATACTCAGTGACTCGAATCAAAAGGGGTATAAGGGCCAACAGATAGAAAATTTCGATACGACACGTACCGGCGGAAGATTCGAAGTGGGAAATTACCATGATATGTTCCCTTCAGAGGTTCTGACAGTCATGGCTCCTGTGACGAGGGAATATACCACAAGCGGATATGTGATCATTCACAATTCGGTGCAGAATATTCTTTCTTCGCAATATGAGATACTCAATATAGTATATGTGACGGCTCTCATCATATTCATCCTTTCCATGGGTATCCTTGTGGTCTTTTATGTCATCGTATACAGACCGCTGAATAAGATAACCATAGGTGCCACAAAGTATGCGGCAGGAGATTATGCCTATAAGATAGAGACGAAATCAAGAGATGAAATGGGATATCTCGCAGAGACGCTTAATTTCATGTCTGATGAGATCTCAAAGGCGGATGACTATCAGAGACAGTTCATAGCCAATGTCAGTCACGATTTCAGATCGCCCCTGACTTCCATAAAAGGATATCTTGAGGCTATACTGGATGGCACTGTTCCTAAGGAGCTGGAGGAAAAGTATCTCAGGAGGCTTATCTCCGAGACGGAAAGACTGACCAAGCTTACAAAGTCCATGCTGAATCTGGGAACTCTGGACAAAAAGGGCTTTTTAAGCAGAGTGAATTTTGACATTAACAGAGTCATAAGGGATGTCTGTGCCAGCTTTGAGATGACCTGTCAGAAAAAGGGAATAGTGTTTGAGCTTACCTTTGCGGAAAAGAAGGAAATGGTATATGCGGATTATTCGAAGATACAGCAGGTTCTTTACAATCTAATAGACAATGCTTTGAAATTCAGTAATCCCAAATCCTCCATAGCCATCAGGACGGGTATAAGGGGAAACAGAGTGTTTATCTCTGTAAAAGATACCGGAATAGGTATACCTAAGGCTGACCTCGGTAAGATCTGGGACAGATTTTATAAGGCTGACCAGTCCAGAGGCAAGGATAAGCACGGTACAGGACTCGGGCTTAGTATAGTCAAGTCCATCATCAATGCTCACGGCGAGAACATTGACTGCATCTCGACAGAAGGGGTTGGAACAGAATTTATATTCACTTTGCCTCCGGCGTATTATCCGGAGCAAAATGGTGAAGGCTGAAAAAGGGCGAGCGGTAAATTCCGCTCGCCCTTTTTATCGATCATCCGACTCTGAATTTATATCCTATTCCCCAGACTGTGGAGATCTCCCACTCTGTATTTCCGGAAATCTTTTCACGAAGACGCTTTATATGTACGTCAACGGTTCTGCTGTCTCCTGCGAACTCATAACCCCATATATGGTCCAGAAGCTGTTCTCTGGTGAATACCTGATTGGGAGATGATGCAAGGAAGAACAGAAGCTCAAGCTCCTTTGGGGGCATTTCCACGGCATGACCCTTATAAAATACGGAGTAGTTCGTTTTGTTTATGATGAGGTCTGTATACTCTATGAAGCTGCCGCTTCTGAGCGTTTCTTCCCCTTCGTTCTGTGAATGGGCTCTGGCTGTTTCCTGAGCTGCTTCAAAGGACTGTTCATGAGTATATCGTCTGAGTACAGCCTTTACCCGTGCTACAAGCTCCTTTGATTCAAAGGGTTTGATCATGTAGTCGTCAGCCCCCAGCTCCAGACCAAGAACCTTGTCAAAGGTCTCACCCTTTGCAGAGAGCATGATAACAGGTATAGGGCTGATGGCACGAAGTCTTCTGCAGACCTCGTAGCCGTCTATTCCAGGAAGCATGAGATCAAGGATGACAAGATTCGGTTTGTATTCAGGGAAGAGCTTCAGAGCTTCTTCGCCGTCTTCTGCACACATGGTATCAAACATCTCTTTTTCGAGATATAGAGAGATAAGTTCAGATATAGAAGTGTCATCATCAACAATTAATATTTTTTGCTTTTCAGCCATATCTTTCTCCCGGTTTTACCTATTTATTCTTAAAAAATACGATGGTGACGCCGTCCTGTCCTTCGCCGAATTCACCAAGTCTGAAGGATTCAACATATTTCAGCTTCTTCAGCTGTTGATGAACAGCCTTTCTGAGGGCGCCGGTGCCTCTGCCGTGAACTACACGGGCCTGAGGCAGATGTGCGAGATAAGCGTCATCCAGATATTTCTGGAGTTCGGGAATGGCTTCAAAGGTCGTCATGCCGATGAGATTGATCTCCGGAGAAATTCCCATGGTCTTCTGCATGCGGATGCCTCCGCCTGAGGTGCTTCCCTTTTTGTGTTTTCCGCCGGCTTCGATGCTCGGACCTGAAACCTTGCCTGTATCCACCAGTTCAATGTCTCTGACGGAAACCTTTGTGCGGATAATGCCGGCTGTAACATAAAGCTCGCCCTTGTGATCAGGAAGAGTGGATACCGTAGCATTCAGATTCATGGAAGCAACATGAACGGTATCTCCGAGGTGAAGGCTCTTTGCGGATACCGGCTTGGAAGGACCCTTGACCTTCTGGGCACTGGAAAGACTTGCCTGAGTTTCTCTGAGCTTTTTATTAAGGGTGGATCTGGTTTTTTCCGCATCGAGAGTGGCTGCACCGTTTTGTTCCTGCTTTCGGAGTTCCTTGACGATTCCGTCTGCGGTTTCCTTGGCATCAGCGAGTATCTGTGCGGCTTCCTCACGGGCCTTTTGGAGTATCTTGTCACGGCCTTTCTCGACACCCTTGGAATTCTCGCGGGCTCTGCGTTTATACTCCTCTATCTCTGCCTTGTAACGCTCTATCTCCTGCTTTTCACGTTCTATAGTGACGCGGCTTTCTTCGAGACTTGCGATTACGTCCTCGAACTTGACATCCTCCTGCTCGAGGCGGCTCTTTGCATCATCGATGATGTAAGATGGAAGCCCCAGCTTCTGAGATATGGCGAAAGCATTGGACTTACCCGGAACACCGATGAGGAGTCTGTAGGTCGGGCTCAATGTTGTAACATCGAACTCGCAGCTTGCATTTTCAACGCCGGGAGTAGAAAGGGCATATACCTTTATCTCCGCATAGTGGGTAGTAGCTACTGTCCTTGTTTTCATGTTGTGAAGGAAATTCAGTATAGCCATGGCGAGAGCCGCACCCTCTGTAGGGTCTGTTCCTGCACCCAGCTCATCGAAGAGACACAGGCTATGACTGTCTGCCTTTTCAAGGATCTTTACAGTATTTGTCATGTGGGCAGAGAAGGTTGAAAGACTCTGCTCGATTGACTGTTCATCTCCGATGTCCGCGAAGATCTCCTCGAATACTGAAAGCTCGGAGCCTTCCTTTGCCGGGATGAAAAGACCTGACTGCCCCATAAGCTGGAAAAGTCCGATGGTCTTTAAGCAGACTGTCTTACCACCTGTGTTCGGACCGGTGATGACAAGCATGTCAAAATCCTTTCCGAGATAAACAGTGGTAGGTACCACCTTCTTCGGATCTATCAAAGGATGTCTTCCTTCGATGATGGAAATGTAGTACTTATCATTGAGGACAGGCATGGTGGCATGCATGGATTCTGCGAACTTGGCCTTTGCAAAAACAAAATCGAGATGAGCAAGAATCTCTATATCGTTATGGATAGTCTCAGTGTGCGGCATGAGAGAACCGGAAAGAGTTTCCAGAACCTTTTCGATCTCTTTCTTTTCCTCAGCTTCCAGCTCCCTGATATCGTTGTTCAGCTTTACGATGCTCATAGGCTCTATGAAAAGGGTGGAACCTGTTGAGCTCTGATCGTGAACCATACCCGGGAAGCTGGACTTGTATTCTGCCTTTACAGGTAGACAGTATCTTCCGTCTCGCATGGTTATGACTGCGTCCTGAAGAAGAGCTCTCGAGCTGTTCAGAATGCTGTTAAGTGATGTATGTATACGTTCCTCGAAAACGTGCTTCTTTTTACGTACCGCAAAAAGACCCGCACTGGCATCGTCTGCTACAGTATCCTCGGAAATAATACATCTCGTGATCTCTTTGTTTATCTGTGTAAGAGGTTCAATGTCACGAAAATATCCTGAAAGACTGTCATCTTCGGTTAACTCTTTAAGCTTCTCAGGATCAGGCTTGTTCTTTGTGTAATGAGCCTGAAGTCTTACTGCTCTCGGAACCGGCTTTTTAGGTTCCTGCGATTTCTCGCTGTCTCTTGCGTATGCCTTGGCACGGCCTGCGGCAGTAAGCACACCGCTTATCTGCAGAAGCTCTGAGATGGAAAGAGATGCTGCTATGTCCAGTCTCTTCAAACTGTTGTTCACATCCCTGACACCGGAAAAAGAGATGTTGCCGTAAAGACCTATCCTTGTCATGGCAGCATCTGTTTCCAGAAGACCGGTTTCGATCTCCTCTATGTCAGTGGAGGGCAGAAGCTCGCGGATGAGCTGCTTGCCCTTCGGAGAGTTGGCATAGCCCTCTAAACGTTCCTTTATTTTGTTAAATTCCAATGTAATTAAAGCTTTATCATTCATGCATCTCAGTATAGCAAATGCATCAAGTTTTTGCCACTTTCTTGCTTGTCCATGGTGAGTTGTATATAATATTTCTTATGGACGATAATGACTTTATTAAAGAAAATATAGTAGGTCGGCAGGATAAGTGGAAAAAGAAAGTCAGGCATTATGCGAGAGTCACAGTATCTGCTGTTTTGTTCGGCGCACTGAGTGCCGGTGTCTTCGCTGCGCTGGAGCCGAAGTTCGCCGGGCATTTTTATAATGATGAGCCGGAGACTGTGAAATTTGAAACGGAGCCTGAGACTGCGGAGTCAGAGACTGAGGAAGTGACAGAACCGGAGACTTCAAAACCGGAACCTGAGACGGAAGAGACGCCTAAGGAGACCGTTTCCGTAGAAAATGTGGTGCGAGATGAGATCCGGAAATATCATTACAGCGTGGCTGATTATGAGCGTATGAACAGTGCACTTCAGAAGGTCGCCACAAGTGCCGACCATTCTCTGGTGGAGGTAAGGAGCAGGGAGACTGCCAATGATCTCTTCGGTCAGCTTGTGAAGTCGGGAAAGAGCTCGGCAGGTGTAGTCATTGCCAGAACTTCAGGTGAGATACTGATACTGACTTCCGATACAGTAGCCAGTGATTCAGGCAGTATAGAAGCTGTGTTTTACGGAGACAGGAGCTACAACGCCAATGTGAAATCGGTGGATGAGATCGATGGAATAGCTGTAGTATCTGTGCCTATAGCAAGTCTGACATACAGAGATGCGCAGGCCATAAGGACCATTACCATGGGAGATTCCGCTGAAGTGTATAGAGGAGATATGATAATCGCTGTAGGGGCGCCTGCGGGAGTATACAACTCATCTTCTGTAGGTTCGATTGCGTCTGTTTCCTATAACACCATAAGTGCAGACTGCAATATCAAGGATATGATAGCAGACATAGACATTGATCCCTCATACGGAAGCTTCATTATAAACACTGAAGGTGAGCTGGTGGGATGGGTGAAGTCTCAGGATAAGGGAGATAAGTACGGATATGAGCATATCGTGGGAATCTCGGATTATCTTGATGTGATAGAGACCATCTCCAACGGAACAGAGTTTGCATATCTTGGACTCAAGGCTCAGGAAATGACTCAGGAGATGACTGAAGCAAGGCTTCCGGAAGGTCTTTATATACGGGAGAGCATACAGGATTCACCGGCTTATGATGCAGGTATACAGAACGGAGATATCCTTGTGGGCATTAATGACAGGGAAATCCGCAAGATGATCGATTATCGTGAGGTGCTTAAAGCGTTGCATGCCGGTGATGAAGCTGATGTGACGATAATGAGACAGAACGGAGCGGATTATGTCAGCGTTCATTTCAGCGTTACCGTTGCAGGACGATAAAAAACATGGTAGTATGGGCGGCGTGAACTTGCCGAGGTATCCAAAGATCTGGCAGCGCAGGTTGATACGATTGAATTTTTACTTTGGATTAGAAAGATTATTTAATGGAAATTAACGAGTTTTTTAAAGAGAGAAATAGTGAGGCAGCCGGAGCCGGCATGAGATTCATAGAATCATTTTATGATGGCCTCAGGGTTTCGGATGTATATCTTGTAAAGACGAAGAATGCGGCGCTTACAAAGAACGGAAAGGAATATCTCAATGTTACTCTGCAGGACCGTACAGGTCAGGTGGATGCAAAGGTCTGGGAGCCGAATTCTCCCGGAATAAGTGACTTCGATGTTCTTGATTACGTTCATGTTGAGGGTAATGTTACAGTTTATAACGGAACCAATCAGCTGAGCATACAGAGACTTCGTGTGGCGGCTGAAGGTTCATATGAGCCGAAGAATTATCTTCCGGTTTCATCACGTTCAAAAGAGGAGATGGAGGCTGAGCTTGATCAGATGATCAAGTCTGTGAAGAATCCTTATCTCAACAAGCTTCTCAATTCTATCTTTGTTGAAGATGAAGCATTTCATAAGGAATTTATGCAGCACAGCGCTGCAAAGTCAGTACATCATGGCTATGTAGGAGGACTTGCGGAGCATACATTGTCAGTTGCAGCAGTATGTGACTATTTTGCTAAGCATTATCCTGATCTTCACAGGGATCTGCTCATAACTGCGGCGCTTTGTCATGACATAGGAAAGGTAAGAGAGCTTACAGCCTTCCCGAGAAATGATTACAGCGATGAAGGACAGCTCATCGGACATATAATCATCGGATATCAGAAGGTTATGGAAGTGGCCGGAAAGATTGCAGGATTCCCTGATACACTGGCTGCTGAGCTCGGACACTGCATACTTTCACATCACGGAGAGCTGGAGTACGGTTCACCTAAGAAGCCGGCTCTTATGGAGGCTATGGCGCTTTCCTTTGCGGACAATGTTGACGCAAAGCTTCAGACCATGAGAGAGGCTCTGGATGCGGCGGATAAGAATGGAAAAGCGGCTGAGGGCAATGGCTGGATCGGTTTTAATCGCCTGATCGATTCAAACCTTCGTAAGACAAGTGATGAGTCCCGATGACGGCATGTTTCCGGGCTTATGAGGCTCTTGTAAATTATTGATCGAAACATAAAAATCTTAAATTTTTATAATAACTTATCCCGTTTCTGTCGATGTACCCACTAGAATGAGTACGTCCCTCAGAAATGGGGTTTTTATATTTAGCGGGGTTTTTTATGGACACATCAAATTACAGCCAGGATATAATCAATAAACTTGAGAGCTTGGAAGAATACAAGACAGATTCGTTTGAAATAACCATACGTGTCAGCAATGAGCTTTTAAATGTAGCGAGACGCAGAAGAGACAAGGCTTTGTCGAGTATCTGCAATTACTATATCGCGAGATATTATTATAACCTGAAAAATTGCGGTGAGTGTGTGAGGTATCTCAGAAAGTCAATTAATGAGGCGGATGAATCAGGTTCCAATCTGGAGATGTGCCGGGCTTTGACATTGCTCTCCAGTACCTTTATGAGACAGGGAAACAAGACCAATGCCATGCAGACCCTGTCTACGGTGATTCGTATCGCTGAAGCAAACGTAGCGGAGCACAAAGAGTTCGGGCATATTCTGATCAAGGCTTATGAGGATCTTTCGGACATTTGCTACACCATAGGTAATTATCAGGAGGGACTCAAGTACCAGCTTGCCGTTGAGAGATTCCTATATCTTATCAATCGAGAGGGATTTTATCCGATGTACTTTATGCGTCATCTGAGTGCGCTGGTACGCTGCTATGCCCTTCTGGGAGATACCACCAATGCCGGTGACATCATCACTCAGATCGATAACTACGTTCAGGAGAATAAAAATCTGAGTCTTGAGCCGTATGTATCAGTTTCACATCTTATCTGGAATGAGTTTACAGGCGAGCATAAATGGGATGGAAGATATATAGAGAAGCTCAGATCATTTTATTCCTTAAGAGAGTTCCAGGGGCAGTTCATACTTGAATTTTTCTTTGTTTTGAATCTCCTCGCTACCAATGATGACTATGTGGATTTCTTCAACAACCTTGTTGCAAAGATGGAGAATTTTCTGAACTTTACTGATATTTATGGATTTAAGCAGGAACTCAGCAATATCAAGATCGATTTCTATGGAGCAACAAAGAATAAAGAGATGAAGGTGAAGGAGCTTGTAAGGTTCCGTGAGTATACCAATGCTGTCATTCAAGCACAGAATAGTGCCATGAGTCTCCTGATCGAAGTTGAAACAATGAACATCTTGGATTATGATGTTAGGGTTGCACTTGAAAAGCGTGCAATTGAGGATGATCTGACCGGACTGCCGAATCGCAGATCCTTCAATGATAATGCTGATCAGTTTTTCGAGAGATGTTCGGCAAAGGATCTCAATTTCGGCATAGCTATGCTTACGATCGATAATGTTAAGCGTATCAATGATATGTACGGCTATACTATAGGAGATCGTTGTCTGGTTGAGGTTTCCAATGTTTTGAAGAGATATGTTTCGGATCACCTGTTTGTGGCTCGCTATGACGGTGCAGAGTTTGTTCTCCTCTTTGAGGATTTTTCGGATGATGTGGTCATTGACAGACTAAGAAATATCAACGATGATGTTCTTAAGGCGATCAGGATCCAGGGACTTCCCGAGATTACGCTTTCGCAGGGAATATGTATCCATAAACCCGAGAAGCTGAACAAGATATGGGATTACACTTCTTGTGCAGACCTTGCTCTGGTCAAGGCAATGAAGATCGGAACGGGACAGGCTGTCCTGGTTCACAGTATCGGCGAGTTGAATACCGTCCACAGTATCACTCTTAATGTAGCCGGTAAGGTATTTGAAGATGTAATATAAGATTTATTTTTATGAGGGTCATAACAGTGACCCTCATTTCTTGCCCTATGGCAGAAACGAATATAATTGATAATTTAAGCAGAGGTAAAAATGACTAAAAATGAGCAGTTTACAGTAAAAATAGAGGATTTTTCCAGCGAAGGTCTGGGAATCGGCAAGACCGGAGAAGGGTTTGTATGGTTCATAAAGGATACTGTTATCGGTGATACAGTTCTGGCAGCAGCTACAAAAGTCAAGAAGAATTACGGCTTTGCGAGACTTGTAAAGGTTTTGGAAAAAAGTGATGATCGTCAGGAGCCGGAGTGCGTCATAGCGAGACGCTGCGGAGGCTGTCAGCTTCAGCAGATGAGTTACGAGGCTCAGCTTAAATTTAAACAGGAAAAGGTATACAACAATCTTCGTCGTATCGGCGAGGTGGAAGATGGATTGCTTCATGAGGTGTTTGAACCTATAGTCGGTATGGCTGAGCCTTTCCGTTACAGAAACAAAGCCCAATTCCCGATTTCAAGAGATAAAGAGGGGAAGATCATAGCGGGATTTTATGCGGGACGTACACATGATGTCATAGAGTGTGAGGATTGTCTTCTGGGAGTTACTGACAACAAGGTGATACTTGACCGTATCATCACATGGATGGAGGCCTTTAACATTGACCCGTATGATGAGAAGACCGGCAAGGGACTGGTAAGGCATGTGCTCATCAGAAAGGGCTTTACCACAGGACAGAGGATGGTGTGTCTCGTTATAAACGGAACCGAGCTTCCACATGGAGAAGAGCTGGTGGGCTCACTGTGCGGAGGAAATGAATGCTCTGATTTATGCGATGTGAAAGTTGATTCTCTCAGCTTTAGTGTGAACATGGAGAGGACCAATGTTATCATGGGAACGAAGATAGTTGATCTTTACGGTCCCGGTTTCATCGAGGATTTCATAGGGGATGTTAAGTTCCGAATCTCACCTCTCAGCTTCTATCAGGTAAATCCGGTTCAGACGGAGAAGATGTATGGTGCTGCTCTTGAATTTGCGGAGCTGAAGGGTACGGAAAATGTCTGGGATCTTTACTGCGGAATCGGCACTATTTCTCTGTTCATGTCTCGTAAGGCGAAGCATGTATATGGTGTTGAGATCATCCCTGAAGCTATCAGGGATGCAAGGCAGAATGCAGAGATAAACGGCATAGAGAATGCCGAGTTTTATGTCGGAGCAGCTGAGGAGGTTCTTCCGGAATGGTATGAGAAGCATCCGAAGGAGCGTATAGATGTGGTGTGTGTAGATCCACCGAGGAAGGGCTGCGATGAGAAAGCACTTGCAACTATAGTACAGATGGCGCCGGAAAAGCTTGTGTATGTGAGCTGCGATTCGGCAACACTGGCAAGAGACGTAAAGTATCTGAGATCCAGCGGATATGAGATTAAACATGTACGACCGGTAGATAATTTCCCACAGACGGTACATGTGGAGACCTGTTGTCTGCTCGAGCGACTGCGAAATGCAAAGGATTATATTCCGCTTAAGTTGGATATGGAAGATTATTATAAGATTAAGGACGCAGAGGAAGATAAGAAAAACGATAAGAATAACTAATCATTTTTTGTCAGTTGCTGGTAATAGGTAATTAATCGCTGTATAGTTGCTTCATCTGCGTTTTGCGTATTTTTTATAAGTTCAAATAAGAGAGGATCGCTATCCTTATGAATGCTAACAATATCAGAAGAAATATCATTAGTTTCTCCTGATAAGTAGGCAACGGACGTCTCCAATTTTTCTGCTATGGACATTAAGACCTGCGGAGAAGGACTACGATCACCCGCTTCATATCTGACGTAGGATGCGGCAGTTAATCCAATTCGTCTTGCGGCTTCTGCTTTGGAAAGGTTAAGATGTTCCCTCGCGGATTTAAGGCGTTCAGGAATAAGAGTGTAGGTTAATTCATTCATAGGTAGCTCTCCTTGACAATTACCAATGGTAACGTTATAATATTACCATTGGTAATATTATATAAATCAAGACATTGAATGTCAAGGAAGGTGTTGGATTATGAAATTGGAAGTGGAGATGACAGAAGAACAGCTTAATTTGTTGATTTTATCAGCAGAAGTATATGGGCGAATTCTAATGAATCAACCGGATCTGGTTGTTGATATCATAGCGGAAGATCGCTTCTTCTATGACAAGGAAGATCCTGATAATGACAGGAAATTTCACGAATGGATTAAGGCAAGGGATGAACTGACAGAAAAACTACGCGCGGCCTTGAATACTATGTTCCGTGATTCTTATAAAAGTGACACATGTCAGAATCTTATTGATATCTGGCACGTTCTTAGGCATCTTCAATATAATATTTCAGACAATATTGACAAGAATCTTTATGATGTGAGGGCGTCAGAACCATATCAGGGGGGAACGGAACCGCTTATGAAGGTCCGTGTAATAGAAAAGCCTGAACTATAGGGGGATTCGTATGGAAAAGAAAGCCATAGCAGATTATAAGAAAAGATTTGATGATATCAGGCATGAACAAAATGATGTAGAGTTTTGGTATGCTCGTGAGTTAATGGAACTTCTTGATTATGTTCAGTGGAGGAACTTTGAGAAAACTATAGAAAAAGCAAAAATCTCATGTGAAAACAATGGGATAGCCGTATCAGATCATTTTGCTGACGTCAGCAAAATGATAAAAATAGGTAAGGGTGGTAATCGAGAAGTTGATGACTATATGCTTACCCGATATGCATGCTATCTTATTGCTGAAAATGGAGATCCGCGAAAGGAGCAGATTGCATTTGCACAGAGTTATTTTGCGGTGCAAACAAGAAAGCAGGAACTTATAGAAGAAAGAATTGCCTACATAGAAAGAACGGAGGCTCGTGGTAAGCTTCGTGAATCGGAAAAGCGGCTGTCTCAGAATATCTATGAGCGAGGAGTGGACGATGCCGGTTTCGCAAGAATACGTTCTAAAGGTGATCAAGCTTTATTCGGAGGGTTTACTACCAAAGAAATGAAAGAAAGGCTGGGCGTTAAGGATTCACGACCGCTTGCCGATTTCTTACCAACGCTTACAATTGCAGCAAAAAACCTTGCAACAGAGATGACAAACTATAATGTTGAAGAAAAGGATTTACAGGGAGAGTCGGCCATTACGGAAGAACACGTTGACAATAATACTTCGGTTAGAGATATGCTTGGACAGAGAGGAATCAAACCTGAAAATCTACCGCCTTCTGAGGACATAAGAAAACTGGAGCGGAGGGTACAAAAGGAAGATAAACAGCTGGCTGAGAAATCAGGAAAACTTCATGAATAAGATTGATGTATTTAAAACCAGAATAATCATTGGAGACAAAGTGTACTTGTTGGCAAAGGATGTTAGGATGGTATTCGGATGCAAGAGTATCGAACAGTTGCAGATGGAACACTCTGGTGCCGTTAAACATTTTAAGGATCTGCCTGCGCTGGTTTCGGAAACTGATTTTAATACTATCCTATTGTCTGATATAGATGTAATGAAGAAGTTTAAGCACATCGAGATAACGCGAGTTGAGACCTTACGTAATAATACTGAGGCGATAAAGAGTCTTTATCCACTCAAACTTATGATGGCCGGAAAAATGTTTGAGGATAAAGCAAAGAATACAGGCTTTCAGAGCGTTAGTGAGTATATTGAAGAGGTTGATTTTGTAAAGGAAATTGAAAATGAAAAAGACAAGTTGGTTTCGAAAAGGGATTTGATTGAATGTATCAATCACAGTAGAAGGCAACTTTTTGAATTGATTAATACCGATGTTCTCAAAAAGAACGACCTTCAAATTCAGCAATACATTCACATTAAAGAATGTACGCCGTATCTTGAAAGTTTTATTGTTGGCCGGGGTGTGTTTTTTTCAGTATATGATGACGGATATGCCTTTGATGAATTAAGGGTTGAGAACAACGACTTGATTGTTCCAACATATGATTATGATAAGGATAACTCTGATAAGAATTATGGACATGATCCGGGCATGAGAGACTACAGAAAGTATAGCTGCTTGGAGAACATTTTATATCTGATCACTAATAAAAATGTTGAGGATGCTGGGGTAGATCTTATGTGTTGTGATGCTCCTGGGATAAGCTTCTATATTTCTCAGACTGAAGTGATAAAGCTTCTTAATCCTAATATGTATAGAGATGTTGTGCTTATAGACGGCGACATTGATTTTGCTTATTCAAAAACAATAACGAAAGACGTTTATACAGAATAGGCGTAACGCCTGAGGTAGCATATGATATTATGAAATTCGGTTGCTCAACGAAACAACAGATGAGACTGTAGTGTTACTGCAAAAGATGTGATGTCATAAGCTGTCATATAAAACAAAATAAAGATCGTAGAAGTGCGCTTAGCTTACAGTATTACTGTGAGTTAAGCGTTTTTTGATGTATTTACATGATGTTATGGAAAATAGCATATTTGACGAAATTATTTAGAAAAGGGATAGGATTCGAAAGGCAGCATGCCTGACGTAGAGAACAGACGGATGAAGTAGAAGAACTTATTTTGGAGACAGAGCATGAAAAAATCTTTTGTTATCATTGTCAATGTGATTATAATGGCGGCCATATTGACCTTTGTTGTACTCTACTCCAGATTTGAAAACAGAGATTCCTACCGCAGACAGATAGAGCACTTTGAAAAGACGACAGTTACCATGGAACGGGTGACGGAGAATTATCTGGAGGGAGAGCAGCGTATCTGCGATGCATGGGCACAATACATCAACAGAGGGAACATGACGATAAAAGAGGCGATGGATTATCTTCGTGCTTCACATGTTATAGAGGATAGTTCAACACATCTGATTTTTTTAGATACGCTTAGAGGTCTTTCCAACCAGCCGAAACAGGGAACGACCGATGACTATTCTGTTTCCTATGAACGGGTTGATCTCCTGGAGGATGCGAGCTGGATTTCTGATATCGGAGAGTCGATAAACATTACCCGCACTTATACGAATCCGATGAACGGTGAGCAGTCACTGGCTTTCTGCAACAGAGTCACATTGCAAGACCCGGAGAGCGGAACATACAAAGATGCAGTCCTTATGAGAGTGATTCCGATCTCGGAGCTTGAACAGAAATGGGTCTTTCCGCAGGAAGAGTTTGCAAATGCTGAGCTCTCCATGATCGATGCCGACGGCGATTACATTCTTAAAGGCTACAGCTTTAAAAACTCGAGTTTTTTTGAGTTTTATAAATCCTATAATTCTACAGATCCCACTTCGTCGAAGGAACTGTTCGACAGGATCACTTCTTCGACAGGATCTATCTCGATGCTGAACTCTCATGGAAAGGAATGCATACTTGCATTTACTCCCGTCGTTGCCACGACCGGGTGGACACTTCTTGGTTTCGTGCCTGCGGAGGATCTGGAGGCAGATATGGAAAACTGGCTGCTGCCCGGAGTTATTTCCACCGGCTTACTGATACTGTTCCTCTTTGACCAGTTTTATATGATGCAATTGAACCGGCGCCTTCAGGTAGCGGTCATGGAAGCGGAATCTGCAAATAAGGCAAAGACAGATTTTCTCTCTGCCATGTCCCATGATATTCGTACCCCCATGAATGCCATAATAGGTCTTACGACCATAGCCAGAAAGAATCTCGGAGATGCGAAGTCAACAGAGGAGAACCTTCGTAAGATCAGTCTTGCCAGCAATCATCTGCTGACACTGATAAATGATATTCTGGATATCTCAAAGGTGGAAAGTGGCAAACTGAAATTGAACCCACTGACCTTTTCTATTGTGGAAACAGTAGAGAATCTTGTGAACATTTCACAGCCCATGGTCAGAGAAAAGGAGATGAAATTCAGTTTTCACATTCATCATATGGAAAAGGAAAATCTTTATACGGATCAGCTTCGTCTGAATCAGATTTATATCAACATACTTTCCAATGCTATAAAGTATACGGAACCCGGCGGAAGTGTAAGCGTAGATATGCGAGAGGAATATAGCACTGTACAGGGATCTGCTCGGCTGACTTATATAGTTGCGGATTCTGGCATCGGTATGAGTCCGGAATTTATGGAAACCATGTATGAGCCTTTCTCACGGCAGACAGACAGTCGCGTCAGTAGTATTCAGGGAACAGGTCTAGGTCTGGCTATTACGAAGCAGATGGTGGATCTCATGGGTGGAAGGATCGAATGTAAGAGCGAGCAGGGCAGGGGGACGACCTTCACTGTCGTGTTGGATATACCTGTAGCTGAAAGACAGCCGGATGAAAGCCGTTTTGACGGGATCGATGTACTCATTGCGGATGAAGATGAGATTTTCCTGAGAACGGCGGCAGAGGAGCTTGAATCTATGGGTGCTGTGGCTGAGCAGGCGCACAGCGGGACAGAAGCACTTGAAATGATTGTCCGCAGGCATGAGTCCGGAAGGGATTACAGAATTGTAATCATTGACAGTAAAATGCCGGATATGGATGTGGTCGAAATGATCTGCAGGATAAGGAGTCAGGTTGATGCAGATAAACCTATAGTAATTGTTTCTGCCTATGACTGGTCAGATATCGAGGATAATGCAAAAGAGGCAGGGGCGGATGGATTTGTCACTAAGCCGGTATTCCGGTCCACATTCGATAATAAGCTTAAAGAGTTTCTTGGTACGGAAATAAAATCTGTCGAAGCTGAAGAAGACGATTCGGATCTGAAAGGAATGAACATCCTTATTGCGGAAGATATCGATGTTAACTGGGAAATCATATCATGTATGCTTAACATGTTGGGTATCAACTGTGAACGTGCGGAAAACGGACGTATCTGCGTGGAAAGGATGCGCACAGCCGGGGATGGCAGATATGATCTTATATTCATGGATGTGCAGATGCCGGAGATGAACGGACTCGATGCGACCAGAGAGATCCGGAAGTTAGAGAATTCCCGTGCTTCAACCATTCCGATCATCGCTATGACAGCAGATGCATTCTCCGAAAACATAACAGAGTGTCTGAATGCAGGTATGAACGGACATATCTCAAAGCCGGTGGATATGAAAATGGTCATCAGAGAGATTCGAAAAATCAAGGAGATGAATGAAAAAGAATAAAAGTGAACTTTCACACTTATTTGGCGGTACAAATACGAATTCAAGTTAACCTGATTCGTGCATGTCACTTGGAGGTAAAGATGAAGAAGTCTATGTATATATCTTTAATTGTGCTGATGGTAATGGTTCTGTCGGCATGCGGTTCAGAAAAGAAGGAAGCGGAGACTGAGGAGGGTTTTAAGCCATCTCTGGATACTTCTCTGAGCTGTAATATAAACGTTGCCGGAGGTTATGACAATTTCGAGGCTCTGGAAGCCGAATTTGACCGCTTCAATGAGTATTATCCGAATGTGGAACTGAAATTTACGAAGGTCGATGATTATAACAACATGATCGGCACAGTCCTGAATGGAAAGGATGCTCCGGATATATATGTCAACAATTCCTGGATGTATGGCCGGGAACAGTATAAAGCGTCTATAGATCATGCCGAGGATCTGTCAGATCCTGCACTGGGACTTGACCTGAACTGCATTCGCAGCAATATTATCCTTAATACGAATGACGGTACTCTTCCTATGGTTCCTGTTTTCTCTAACACCTACGGTATGCTTGTGAACAATGATCTTTTTGAAAAGGAAGGTCTGAAGGTTCCCACTACCTATACGGAATTGGTGGAAGTATGTGAAGCTTTTCGTGAAAAGGGATATAAAAATCCTATGATGGGTTTCTCAAAAGCAGAGAAAACTTCACTTTTCACAGTGACGATCTATCCATACTTCTGTGGAACAGTAGCGAATGATGCGGAGGCAGTCAGAAAGCTCAATGCTCTGGAGTCTTCAGCAGGAGAGTATTTGAGACCCTCTCTTGAGAAGATCGTACAGTTTCTGAAGGACGGCTGTGTGGATCTTGAGGCCTGCTCAGAGATAGAGAACAATTATGATGCAGTGATACTTAGGTTTTTTGAAGGTGATGTGCCGATGATGACTTGCTCGGGAGATACCGTTTCCGGAACAAAAAAGCGTGAGAGCCGCTCTGAGGCATTTATTTCAAAGCCCTTTACATATACATTTGTTCCGGTTCCCATGTCGGAGGAAGGCGCTTATTTTCTTGACATACCTAACCTGCAGTTCTCTGTCAACAAGAATAGTCCGAATATTCATATGGTCAATGAATTCATGCGCTTCCTGATAACATCACGTGAGTTGAACAGAATGGCGCAAAGTAAGGGACTTATGTCACCGACCAGGGATCTGTCCTTTGACAATATGTATGCCGCATTCGGAAATGTTCCTGAATCCCGCATTTTGTCGCCGGAAGAATTCGGCTTGACGGATGATGCGGTCAAACAGTTAAGACAGGCTGTTTATGGAGTCGGCACAGGCGTAATGACTATAGACGAGGCAACCGCCGGTTATGGTACTTTTTCTGAATGATTTAATCTGTACGCAGGTTTTTCCATATAATATTTTGGGCGTATTATAAGGTACAGGCTTACAGCATGGTATAATCAAAAAAACACAAACCAGTTGAGTTTTGGTCGGATATTAAATGGAAAACTGTTACAGATGGAGGTTCTGCTATGAAAAATGTTGTTTTAGGACGTACCGGAATTGAGGTGCCGCAGAATGGATTCGGAGCTTTGCCGATCCAGAGAGTACCTTTGGAAGAAGCTGTAAAGATATTGAGAAAGGCTTATGACGGAGGCATTCGCTTTTTTGATACCGCAAGGGCTTACAGCGACAGTGAAGTGAAGCTGGGAGAAGCATTCGGGACGGGATATGTAGATCGTAAAGACATATTCATTGCGTCTAAAACGAAGGCGACTACACCGGATGATTTTTGGAAGGATCTCGAAACAACATTAACCAACCTGAAGACCGATTATCTGGACATCTACCAGTTCCACATGATGAATACCTGCTACAGACCTGGAGACGGAAGCGGAATGTATGAATGCATGGAGGAGGCAAGAAGGCAGGGAAAGATCCGGTTTATTTCCGGGACAGCTCATAAACTGGGAATTGCAAAGGAGCTTATAGAATCTGAGCTCTATGACACTGTTCAGTATCCCATGAGTTACCTTGCTTCGGAAAAGGAAATCGAGCTTATCGAACTGGCAAATCAGCATAACGTGGGCTTTATCGGTATGAAGGGTCTGGCGGGCGGACTGATCACTGATTCAAAGGCTGCCATGGCATTCATATCCCAGTTTGATGGTGCAGTGCCCATCTGGGGAATTCAAAGAGAATCGGAACTCGATGAGTGGCTCTCCTATATGGATGAGACACCTGTTATGGATGATGAGATATTTGACTTCATTAAGGCTGAGAGAGATGAGCTGATGGGTGAATTCTGCCGTGGCTGCGGTTACTGTATGCCATGTACGGTGGGAATAGAGATAAACAGCTGCAACAGGATGTCTCTTATGCTGAGGCGTGCCCCCAGTAAGGCCTGGCTCAGCGAGCATTGGCAGAAAGAAATGGAAAAGATCGAACAGTGTGTAAATTGCGGAAAGTGTATAAGCAAATGTCCGTATGAGCTTCAGATACCGAAGCTTCTGAGAAAAAATCTTGAGGATTATAGAGAAGTTCTGAAAGGAAACAGGAAGGTTTGAGCCTTCTTGGGTGATGGGGCCTATAGAGTATATAAAGGGGAAGGTTCTTGAAGATGAGAACCTTCCTCTTTATATACCCGTTTATTTTTCAGCCCTTTCGCACTTTGGCATTGACACATCGCTCTGCTATGTAGTTGAAAACGAAATCATAGTCAGAGGGTTCTACATAGACCTGATTATGATCCAGCAGCTTGTTTACCTTTATGACACGCATCAATCTGTTTCCTATTACTTTTCTGACATTGATATAGTCTGAAGTTGAAGTGTTGCGTGTGGCAGCCAGCATACCTGTTCCCATGGTTCCGGCTCTTCCGGATGCTATTCCTGCCATTACAGTGAGCCAGCCAAGGGCTTCGGCATGTTTGAATTGCTTCGGCATCTGGATATGAACTACCTTTTCTTCATCCATCTCAAACAGGACCATATACTTCCATCCGTACATGGCGGCAAGAATGACGTAGGAAAGAATAACAACTCCCATAAAGAACAGTATGACCCAAAAGCCTATTATCCAGTCATCGGGGTCTGCGGCGGGAGTTATGCTCCCGTTCTCGATGAGATCAATAAGCAGTGCAAAGCCGGCAATTATCGCTGCAGACATACCCAGAACTTTGAACACGGTAAATAATAGTAAAGGATTTTTCAACATGGGAAACTCATATATCCAGCGGTATTTGCCATCGGGGCACAGATAGATATTTTCGGTGACCTTTTGTCCATTAATGATTTCGGTGTTGTTTTGAGTATTTTTCATTTTATATCCCTCCATGAGTCGGCTATTTTTCGCGCATAGTATAGCTTTTATCTTCGTCTATCATCTGAAGCATCACTCTGGCAAATCTCGGGTCGAACTGAGTACCCATACCAAGCTTTATCTCCGAGCGTACCTTTTCCTGAGGCATGATGCCACGGTAGCTTCTTCTGCTGGTCATGGCATCGTAGGCGTCTGCAACGGCTATGATCCTCGCCTCTACAGGTATGTCCTCTCCGGAAATTCCGTCCGGATAACCGCCTCCTCCGTATCTTTCGTGATGCCACCTTGCTCCGGTAGCAAGCTTTGGATTCTCTTTTATACTCTTCAAGATGCCACTTCCGATGACGGGATGTCGCTGAATCACCTTATATTCTTCGGCAGTAAGTCTGGAAGGTTTATTTATGACCTCATCAGGTATTCCGATTTTTCCTACATCATGCAGAAGTCCCATCATGTAAATGTCATCCTGCTCCGCCTGTGAAAGACCGGCACGTTCTGCAATCATTTTTGCGTATTCCGCGACTCTTGAGGAATGTCCGTTGGTGTAGGTATCCTTTGCATCGATGGCTGTTGCCAGAGCGCTGACAACCTGGATGTTCATCTCTTCCACTTTTTTTCCGTAAAGAATCTCGTTTTTATAGCCTATATAGTAGAAAAAGGTTATGAGACAGAAGGTTATGACTGATACCATGATGTTCACTGCAAGCTGTGAGTAGGTATTATCCCAAAGCTCATCGTTGCTGATGACTATGATGGTGTACCACTGATTCATAACCGGGTAGATGAAAAGCGTGCATTCTTTACCGTCGATCTTCGCTGTGGTTCGTCCCTGACGGGTAGCTAAAACAGTGTCCAGCAATTCGTGATCGTACAGCTCCTTCAGGTTCCTGCCGTTAATGCTCACATCCTGGTGCGCAACGATGAAACCATCGGTATTCACAACCATGCCATAGCCCTTTCCGGCTATAGAAACACTTTTTGCTATTTCCTCGATATGGTTTACCATAACATCAAGGCAGACAACATTTGGAAGCTGACCTTCGGGAAGGCTTTCCCCGTAAGAAATGTTTTTGCCTATGGTTATGACAACTGCACCTGTCTGGGCATCCACATAAGGAGGGACGATGACTGTTTCGCCCTGACCTTCAACGACCGCCTTGTACCAGTCTCTTGAAGTGGGATCGTATCCCTCGGGCGGAACCCACATGAGACCATCCAGATATTCTCCGTTCATATAGGCATATAAGCCGGTGAAATTTTCGTCGAATTGTTCTGCCTGGATCTTTGTCTGATCCACCAGATAATTTCTGATGTCCTCAAGAGAGCTGCCGTTCTTATCCATGAGACTTACACTGTCGGCTGCCACTCTCATGGTGGTGCTTGCTACAGTCATATAGTTTTCAAGCTCAGTAGCTGTGGACTTGATGGCTTCGTCACCGTCTTCGTAAACACTGATGACTGATGCGCTATAGAGCCCTATATTGTTGTAGACCACCGCAAATGCCATCAAAGTGAGGGTGACTATGATGGTAAAGTAAAAGCTGAATTTACTGCGCTTCAGATCGTTTATGATTTTTTTACTGCGGATCATGGAGTGATATCGCGTAGTGAAATAATTAAGTAAAAGCAGCACCAGGAATATAAGTACTGCTGATATAACGAAAAGACAGACTATGAGCTGCTCTTCGTTTTTGAAAACACCATTCTGGTTTGTAAGAGATTTTTTAACCCAGAAGGCTATAAAAAGTCCAATGATGCAGATGCCTATGATGACAAGGGAGATTATGGTCTGTACCAGGACCTGAAATCTGAGCTCTGATGCACTGCCTGTCAGGATTCCATGGTCCTTGATTTTATAGAATCTTAAAACGCCGTATGTGAAGAAGATGCTTGTTACCGCTCCAAGGATGGAACAGTATAGATATGGATTTGATAATTCCCCATCCCACGAGTAGCAGGAAACTGTCCACATTATGTATTGGAGTACAAGGTAGATTAAAACAAGGACGGAAAAAAGAGGGAATTCAGTGGTGGTTGTTTTGCCTTTGTAGAAGTATATGATACTCTGTAGACAAAAAATCATAGTAAGAGTGGTTGTTCCCACCTGCCAGATATTGTTTAAGATCCCTCCGTACTGTATGTACAGTAAAAACTGAGGGACATTGACAAGGGCCGGAAGAAATACCAGAGGGTGAAGTGTATTTTTTGCCTCATCGGGTCGTATGTAATACGAAGCAATAAGCAGAATGAGATATCCGATGTTCCATCCGAGATAGGCTGTAAATTCAGATACATTGGGATATGAGCCCATGGTAAGGCTGTAGATAGTCCAGTAATACTCACTTAAAAAAGAAGCAAGGAAGTATATCAAAAGAAGTCTGTAGCCGAATTTCGGGGATTCGACATACTTGAAGACGCAGTATAACAGACCGGTTATCGTACATAAAAGAGATACGATATTTTCAAAATTATCAATAGTCATACTGCCAGGTCCTCCGAACAAATCGCCACATAATATTAATTATTTCTTCGACGATTACTTAAAATTTAATAATTTTGAATCGCTTATATTTGATGAAAAGAAAGCTTGACACTTTTTCAGGATAAAAAGTATAATTTTTCTGAAAATTTAAAGGGGAGCTCGTAGACGGGCTGAGAGGGAATGATCAATTCCGACCCATGACCTGATTTGGATAATGCCAACGTAGGTAAATACTGTAATTTGAGTTTTATCAGTGGAAGCGTTGTCCCGATGGGCAACGCTTTTTTGTTACAGCTACGAGCCAAAGTACCACCATCGTGCTCGCACGAAATGGTGGAACCTTGGCGACAGCTAATCATCGAGCATCGAGATGCGAGATGGAACAGCTACGAGCCAAAGTACCACCATCGTGCTTGCACGAAATGATGGTACCTTGGCGACAGCCAATCATCGAGCATCGAGATGCGAGATGTTACAGCTACGATATGTTACAGCTATGGACAAAACGCAGCCGTCGGGATGCTGATGGCAATATCCATTTTATTCTTGGAGGGATGATATGGAAAAGAAGACAACGGTTTTGGACAATTCATTGATCTGGTTCGGAGCGGGGGTATCCATCGCGGAAATATTGACGGGTACATATCTCGCGCCGCTTGGATTTCAAAAGGGGATCCTCGCTATAGTTCTGGGGCATCTGATAGGCGGAGTTCTGTTTTACCTTGCGGGTATGATAAGCGGACAAACCGGAAAGAGTGCCATGGAAACCGTTAAAATGACTTTTGGAAGCCGTGGCGGAATGCTCTTTGCCGCTTTGAATGTTCTGCAGCTTGTGGGTTGGACAGCCATAATGATATATGACGGAGCTCTTTCCGCAGCCGGAATATGGAATACTGATAAAAATATCTGGTGTCTGGTCATTGGAGGACTCATCATCCTGTGGATAATGGTGGGAGTGACCAATCTGGGCAGGCTGAACCGCATAGCCATGACTGCACTGTTTATTCTGTCAGTGGTCCTCTGCGTAGTTATCGTAAGACAGGGTGGAAGCCCTGCGGCAGTAGAGAGTATTTCCTTTGGGGCAGCGCTTGAACTTTCTGTTTCCATGCCGTTATCATGGCTTCCGGTAGTCGGGGACTATACGAGAGAAGCAGGAGATGCCCATAAGTCAACATTGGCAAGTACAGTAGTCTATAATCTGGTAAGCTGCTGGATGTTCCTCATCGGAATGGGAGCTGCCATGCTTACCGGTACATCAGATATAGCAGAGATAATGCTTAAAGCCGGACTGGGAGTGGCAGGTCTTCTCATTATTGTTTTCTCAACAGTTACCACAACCTTCCTTGATGCGTTCTCTGCGGGAATATCAGGAGAATCTCTTACAAAGAAGCTGAGCGGAAAGTCTATGGCGATTGCCGCTACAGTTGTGGGAATCGCCGGAGCTGTATTTTATCCAATGGACGATATCACGGGATTTTTGTATCTCATTGGTTCGGTTTTTGCACCGATGGCAGCGGTTATGATAGGAACATGGTTTGTACTTAAGACGGATTCATCTCAGAAGTCTTTTGATCCGGTGAATCTCGTTATCTGGCTGGTGGGTTTTGTGCTGTACAGATATCTCATGCAGTGGGATCTTCCTATAGGGTATACACTTCCTGATATCCTCTTTACTACGGTGCTCACAGTCATTGCAGGAAAGATCCTTAATGAAAAAAACCTTCAAAAGACTCCTGAATGGGTATGACGTATAAATATTATTTATAGTGATCTGAGATGTTTATGATTGGAAGAATTTGGACCGATATTATAACGATGGAGTTTCTTTATAACTTATTGTTGAAAGAAAGGCTATAGTATGGCTAAAGACGGATCGATACGTCATATACATCTGAATATATTCGGTCTTATTCTGGCAGTTTTTATGGCGTTTTTCCTCAGCTTATCCGGATCACTGCAGCTTATCCATATTGTTTTCGGTGCGGTACTGCTTACGGTGGTCGTGGTTCTTCGTAAGCTGTTTCATGTGGCTTACACAAAATATGTTGAGTCCAAAGAGCTTACTAAAGATATCGAAGCGGTTGTCAATATTTATGCTGCTGTGTACAGGATAAACATTAAAACCAATCATGCGAGACTTCTGAGAAGTGCCAAGAAGTTCGATCCCCTTATGGAGGGAGGTATGACGGACTACAGAGGTCCTCTCCCTGAACTGGTGAAAATGTTTGCTTCTGAACAGTCATGTGATACGCTTCTCAATTTCCTGGATAAAGGTTCTTATGAAGAACGACTGAAGGAAAGCCATTCGCTGTCACATGAATTTATCGATAAGTATGGAAGATGGATACGTGTTCAGCTTATAGAGGTTGACAGAGACGAATCCGGCAGACTTATACATGTCATCTGGACATTTGAGTCTATAGATGAAGACAGGAAGCAAAGAGAAAGTCTCAAGCTTATGGCGGAAACTGATTCTATGACGGGAATACGTAACAGAAACAGCGGTGAAGCCAGGATAAGAGAAGAGATGGCAAATGAAACAAGAGGGATGTTCATACTTGTGGATGCGGATCATTTCAAATCCATCAATGACGATTATGGACACGATGTAGGTGATAAGGTCATCATCGCCATAGCAGGATGCATGAGGAGAACCTTCAGAGATTCCGATGTGGTATTCAGACTGGGAGGAGATGAGTTTGCGGCTTTTGCGCCTACAGTTGAAAAAGAGGAGATCGGAAGACGAATAGTCAATCGACTGTACGACAACATAAACATGATCAATATACCCGAGATGAAGGGACGCAGGATCTCCATAAGTGTGGGAGCTACCTTCTATCTGTCGGATCCGGGTGATTCCTTTGATGCCTTATACCAGAGGGCGGATAAGGGAATGTATGAAAGCAAGAAGCAGGAGGGTAATGCCCTTAACTTTTATATGTTTAACTGAAAATCGAAAAAGGATATTACTTTACATACCCTCTTCATCTGAATTTCATGGATTTTCGGATGAAGAGGGTATTTTTATGCAGGATTGATAATTAATTATCAAACAGCAGAGATGTAGAATGCCATGTCAAATAGAATTTATCTATGAAAAATATAATAATGTTATATTATTAACAACAAATACAGAAAAAATACACTACGATTTGTGCAACTTTGTTTACAAATTGTTTTTTTGGTGGTTCAATTTTACATAGACACTAAGTTTAATGGAAGTAAGGAGGAGACACCATGAGTAGATTGAGCATTGTAACACAAAACAATGCTATGAAAACGGTGGAAGATCTTTATAAGGATCTTGAACGAAGGATCACAGCAAGTCAGCCCGGTCTTTGCCCGGTAGACTTAGCTGCATCTTTTTTGCATCTTTGCCACGCTCAGTCTTGTGGAAAGTGTGTTCCGTGCCGCATAGGATTAGGACAGTTAGAGCTGCTGATCGAGTCCGTTCTTGATGGTACTGCCACCATGGAGACATTGAAAGTTATAGAGCAGACTGCACAGAGCATATATTTTTCGGCGGACTGTGCTATAGGCTCAGAAGCAGCCAGAATGGTACTTAAGGGCATAAGAGGCTTCAGGGATGATTATGAAGAGCATATACTTCATGGAAGATGTTCCGGACATCAGGATCAGCCGGTTCCTTGTGTATCACAGTGCCCTGCCCATGTAGATGTACCGGGATACATATCACTTATCCATGAGGGCAGGTACAATGATGCGGTTGCACTGATCAGAAAGGATAACCCTCTTCCGGCAGTATGCGGTATGATCTGCGAGCACCCTTGTGAGGTTCGCTGCCGAAGAACCATGGTAGATGATCCTATAAATATCCGGGGATTAAAGAAGTTTGCGGTTGAACATGAAGATGAATTCAGGATCGGTGAGAAGCAGCCTGTAACAGGCAAGAAAGTTGCCGTTATCGGCGGCGGTCCTGCAGGGCTTTCTGCAGCATACTATCTGTCACTTATGGGACATGAGGTCGTAGTGTATGAGCAGAGAAAAAAAGCAGGGGGCATGCTCCGTTACGGTATTCCTGCTTATCGTCTTCCCAGAGAGGCTCTTGATGCTGAAATAGAATGCCTTAAGAAGAGCGGTTTCAGTATAAAGACAGATGTAAGCATTGGAAAGGATATATCCATCGCAGAGCTCAGAGATCAGTATGACGCCATGTTCGTGGCTATAGGCGCTCATACTGATAAGAAGATAGGTATCGATGGAGAGGATGCCAAGGGAGTTATATCTGCGGTTGAGATGCTTAGAGCAATTGGTGATGATGATTATCCGGATTTCACCGGTATGGATATAACAGTTGTAGGCGGCGGAAATGTGGCAATGGACGTAGCCCGTTCAGCTATCAGATGCAATGCAAAGTCGGTTAAGATCCTCTACAGACGTAGAGTAAGTGATATGACAGCTCTTCCCGAGGAAATAGAGGGAGCTATCGCTGACGGCTGTGAGGTAGTTGAACTTAATGCTCCGTTACGCATAGAGAAAAAGAAAGATGGCAGTGTGGCGGCTATATGGGTCCAGCCTCAGATAGTAGGTCCTATAAAGGACGGTAGACCTAAGCCGGTTCCTGCAGATACGGAGGAAGTGCGTATTCCGTGTGACAGAGTTCTGGTCGCAATCGGTCAGGGCATAGATTCCATGAAGTTCGGTGAGTATGGTATTCCTGTTGAGAGAGGACATATAGATGCCTTTGATACCAGTGATATACGTGATAAGGAAGGCGTTTTTGCAGGCGGAGACTGTGTAACAGGACCTGCAACTGTTATTCGTGCAATAGCTGCGGGTAAGGTGGCAGCTGCGAATATAGACGAATATCTCGGATTCTTCCATGAGATCAAGGTAGACATTGACCTTCCTCCTGTTCGTTTCGATGATCATAAGCCATGCGGAAGAGTCAACATGAAGGAGCGCTCTCCTGAGGAAAGAAAGCATGACTTCAAGCTTATGGAGTGTGGAATGTCTCATGAGGAGGCATGCCAGGAGTCCGGCAGATGTCTGCATTGTGACCACTTCGGATACGGAATCTTCAAAGGAGGCAGAGAAGCAAAATGGTAAATGTTACGATAGACGGAATTAAGATACAGGTTCCTGAAAAGACAACTATACTGGATGCGGCTTCTCAGGCGGGAGTCCATATTCCTACACTCTGTTTCATGAAGGAGCTTAACGAGATAGGTGCCTGTCGTGTATGCGTTGTTGAAGTAGAAGGGTATGACAGACTGTTTACAGCCTGCAACAACACGGTTGCGGAAGGTATGGTGATCAAAACCAACTCCAAGAAGGCCAGAGATGCGAGAAAGGTCAATGTAAAGCTCATACTTTCTCAGCATAATACAAACTGTGCAGTCTGCGTCAGAAGCGGTAACTGTACACTTCAGAAGGTGGCAAACGATCTGAATGTTCACAGCATTCCTTATGAGAAACAGCTTCCTGAGAACCGTGGAAGCTTGAAGTTCCCGCTTATCAGAGATTATGATAAGTGCATTAAGTGTATGCGTTGTATTCAGGTATGTGACAAGATACAGAATGCAAATATCTGGGATGTGGTTAATACAGGATCCAGAGTTACTGTGGATGTTACCGGAGCATATGATCTGGAGGATTCGCAGTGCGCACTTTGCGGACAGTGTATCACTCACTGCCCTGTAGGTGCTCTTCGTGAAAGAGATGATGTTGACCGTGTACTTGAGGCTATAGAAGATCCTGAAAAGATAACAGTAGTACAGATAGCACCATCCATTCGCGCAGCCTGGGGAGAGCCTTTTGGACTGGATCCTGAATTTGCGACAGTGAAGCGTCTTGCGGCAGCACTCAGGAGAGTGGGAGTTGATTATGTCTTTGATACGAACTTTACAGCAGATCTTACTATCATGGAGGAAGGCTCTGAGTTTCTTGAGAAGATCTCTCATCCAGAGCATAACAAATTCCCGATGTTCACTTCCTGTTGTCCCGGCTGGGTAAGATATGTGAAGGCTCATTATCCTGAGTTTGTGGATCAGCTTTCCAGTGCCAAGTCTCCGCAGCAGATGTTTGGAGCTGTGGCAAAGAGCTATTTTGCAGAGAAGCTGGAGGTCGACCCTTCAAAGATATTCTGTGTATCCATCATGCCGTGTCTTGCCAAGAAGGCAGAATGCGCATATCCGTCCATGCTGGACGAGCAGGGTGATCCTGAGGTTGATTGCTCACTTACGACCCGTGAAGTAAACCGTCTCATTCGTTCTGAGCAGATCATAGTTAAGGATCTTCCGGAAGAGGAGCTGGATATGCCTTTTGGAATCGGATCAGGTGCAGGCAATATCTTTGGCGCCACAGGCGGCGTTATGGAGGCAGCACTTCGAAGTGCTTACTATCTCGTGAATAAGGAGAATCCTGATCCTGATGCATTCAAGAGTGTTCGTGGTATGGATGGCTGGAAAGAAGCGGAATTCGAGCTTGCAGGAAAGACCCTGAGAGTTGCGGTTACTAACGGTCTCGGAAATGCAAACAAGCTGCTTACATATCTTAAGCAGGGACGTGTAAAGTATGATTTCGTTGAGGTCATGGCATGCCCCGGAGGCTGCGTTGGCGGCGGTGGACAGCCGATTCACGACGGTGTCGAGATGGCACCGGAAAGAGCTCCGATCCTTTACTCACAGGACAAGAGTATGAAGCTTAGATTCTCTCATGAAAATCCATCTGTAAATGAGATTTATGAGAAGTATTTTGAAGCACCTCTTTCGGAGAGGGCACACCACCTCCTTCATACGGATCATCATGCATGGAAGATGCCGGGTGAAAAGTGACAGCATTTATCCTGAAATGGATTTGAGTGTCATATGATATAGATCAAATATAAAAACCCCTTTTGGATAAGAGACTTTGTGGAGTGTCTTTCCAAAAGGGGCTTTGTTGATTTTAGATTTCTGTTTTTTCGCTGCCCTCAGGCGCCAGTGTGAACAGCTGCTGTCAGGAATATGAATCAGAGCTCACTTTACAGGCCCGTTATATCTCATCGCAAGCATCGTGAGATCATCGAACTGAGGTGCTTCGCCGACGAATTCGTCAACATTGGATTTTATGTTTTTCAGAAGCACATCGGTTGGTGCAGTAGGATCCGCATTGAGAGTATCAAGCATTCTGTCTGTTCCGTAAAGCTCATTGTTCTTGTTGGTAGCTTCAGGTACACCGTCAGTATAAACGAAAAGAGTATCGCCGGGGTGCATCTCGAATTCATGCTGCTGGAATCTGACTCCAGGCATGGTGCCAAGTGCAACTGTATGTCTGTACTTGACAAGCTCGAACTGACCGCCCGCTCTGCAAAGTACAGGATGCTCATGACCGGCATTGGTCGCGATGCCTTTTCCAGTTGAAACATCAACGATTCCTATCCAGACAGTAACGAACATTTCTGCATCATTACCTTCACACAGCTGATCATTTACAGCAGTAAGGATATCAACAAGAGAACTTCCCTTCATGCCCTGAATGTGATCCTTTATCAGTGTTTTTGCGATGACCATGAAGAGGGCTGCAGGAACTCCCTTACCGGATACGTCAGCTATTACCATGGCAAAATGGTTTTCGTCGGCAAAGAAGAAATCATAGAAATCTCCGCCGACTTCCTTGGCAGGATTCATTGAAGCGTTGATATCGAATTCTCTGCGCTCCGGGAAAGGAGGGAAAACTCTGGGGAGCATATCCGCCTGTATTTGTGTTGCTACGGAAAGCTCAGTGCTTATCCTCTCCTTTTCGGCGGTAACAGTTTTGATGTTCTCCATGTAGTTTTTGAGGTCGTTCTGCATGTTGTTGAAACGCTCTGCAAGCTGTCCTACCTCATCCTTGGAAGTAACCAGTATCTTCTGTTTGAAATCACCTTTACCGATTTTCTTTACATTGTCAGCAAGTCTCTGAATAGGACGAGTGATGGTACCGGACACTGCAAAGGAGATCATAACAACGATTATGCCGATGATGGCAAAATAGATCATGAAAAGTCGGAGTATACTGAAGATCTTATCCTGCATCCCCTTCTGAGATTCGTCTGTCAGAAGATCGCTTTCCGTCTTCGCCTGAACGGCGGGAGCAGTGACTTCTGAAGTCTCGATGCTGGCACAGAATGTCCATCCGGTCTCCTTCATCCTTGAATAGGCGATATAACAGTCTTTTCCATCGTATTTGGTCTCTATGATTCCGTCATTGGAAGATCGGATGGAACGTATAAAGACATTGTTTGAAAAATGACTACTGATGTCAGTGTTGAAGTCTTCTTTACCCATGTCGGGATGAGCGATGAAATTCAGGTCAGAGTCCAGTATGAAACAGGTACCGGTTTCTCCGATCTTCAGATTCATAACTTCATTGATGATACTTGTAAGGAGAACGTCAGAAGCGACAACTCCGACGGTATCACCTTCAGCATTTCTGTAGGACATGGCGGCGGTTATACAGGTATTTCCGTAGGAGTCCTTATAGGTAGGGAGCCACACCAGAGTATCCGGGGCGGTCAAAGCAGTTTTATACCATCCGCGTTCCCTGGGATCGTAATCCGGGTTGAAAAGGTTGGCTCTTGAATATCTGTAGGAAATACCGCTTGTGGTTCCGATGTAGATATTGTCAAGTATCCTGTTGTGCTCGAGAAGAGGCGCAAACATGTATTCACAGTTTGAAAGGATGTTGACTTCATCCATAACCTCATCTGAAGCCCTTACGCCTTTCGCCAGAAAGTACTTTGAACATGCTACACCTGCTTCTGTTTCATCAGGTCTCGGCATGTCCTTTCCTATGAAATTAGAATGGTTTTCATATAGGCTATGGGTATAATTCGCAGATTCGACAACTATCTTGTTAACTTCGTGAAGAGAGTTGTTTGCTGTTTGTGCCTGTTCCTGAATGAGCTTTGTCAGGTAGTCCTCAGTCAGAACCATAAGAGAATTCTTGGTTATTTCTGAGGAATTGAGCCCCAGAGTGATGTTGGTCTGCTGGAACTCATTTACCATGGAATTCATGAAATAGTAGGAGGCACTGAAAACGACGATTAGTGATCCTAACGCCATGATGAGAATGACCAATAGGATCTTAATGCTGATCTTCATGTTCTTGAACATAGTACTATCTCCTTTTTACTGCCGAAAGAAGTATATCTTCTATCATGTCTTCGTACCGTATACCGGACTGCATAGCCGCAAGAGGCATGAGACTGTATTTTTTTAGTCCCGGAACAGCATTTATCTCCAGGACATATGGAATATTGTCATCGGAAAGCATAAAGTCCACTCTACAGAGATCTCTGGCTCCGGTTATCTTAAATACCTGAAGAGCCATTTGACGGATCTGCGAGGCCAATTCTGTATCCAGGTTACTTTCTTTGATCCCGTAGGTTCCGGTGAAGGTTATAAGACGGTCTTCTTTCAGGGAAGCCTCATCCTGATGATCAAGATCAAGCCCCTCCACGACAGGCAAGGCAACTATCCCGTCTCCGCTTTCGTAGATACCGACTGTATAGAAACGACCTTTAATATAACTTTCAAGGAGTATGGGATCGTCAAAACCAAATACTTTTTCTATGAGAGGAAGGTCTTCGGGACCTTTTATGAGTTCGATACCAAAGCTGCCTCCCTGAGTGGGAGCTTTAGCCACAAAAGGAAATCCAAAACCATGGTAATCATATTCTCCGGATTCGTACTGTTCTTTGGTCAGAATGTCCCATTTGGGAGTGTTTATTCTGTAGTGATCAAAAAGGAATTTGCAAAGTATCTTGTCGTTTATGAGAGTAGCCGCTCTCATGCCGCTCCCTGTGAAAGGTATACCTTCTACTTCCAGCATACCCTGAAAGGTACCGTCGCCGTATCCGCGTCCCTGAACACAGAGATAAACTATATCAGTAGAGACGGCTCTCAGAGTTTTTATGATATCCTTGTCAAATTGAAGAAACTGGACCGAATATCCTCTTTCTTTTAATGCTTCAGCGATGTCCTTTGCATTTTTTTCGGATGGCCCCCGTTCCTCCGGGGTACCGCCGTATACTACACTTACTACCATTTATAAAATCTCCTGATGTTGAATAAGATGTATTCGTATTTCAAAATACCTTTTAATACCTGATACTATCCTTTTTATATCGGCAAAAATCCTGAGCAGTTAACGCTCAGACCCTTTGACGGCTTAACTATAGTATATCATTCGTTTGTTTTTGAGTTACCCATAACAGATGAGTAGACTATGAAAATTACAGTCATTATCACAAAGGCAATTGCCAGATACTTTATTCCTGCCTGATAACCAAATGCCAGTACAGCCGCAAAAACGAAAGGTCCTGTCATTTCCAAAAGTTTCTTTATGAAAGAAAGCAGTGACAAGGATTTCGAAGCACCCAGTGATCTTACTGCCGGAAGAGCCAGGAAATAATTATTCTGAACGCCGAAACCGAAACTGTCGGCCACACCCAAAAGGGAAGCACTTAAAAACGGGAGCAGCAGACCGGTTCCTATGCCCGGAAGAAGCAGGCTTACTGCTATAAGTACATTGTAGGAATAATTGATACTCTTAAGGGTCTTTCCTTTTAGAGTCGATATGATGAGTGATAGTGTAGGTCCAACATAAACGAGGAGAATACCGTAAAGCATCTGGGCTCGTCCGACGTCAGTGATGCTTCCGCCTATGTTTTCAAAGTAAAGCGGCAGATAGTAGCTGAGGAAGGACGCTGCTATACTGGCGGGCGCTATCATAAGTATCACAAAAAGAAAGGCTGTGAGAGCATCCGAAGGATTGATCTTTCTTCCTGTATTGGCTTCCGTTTCAGCCTGCTGTACCTTCGGCAGCATGGCATTTTCCAGGTTTATGATAAAGACAGAGGTGAGTAGTGTGAATGCAGCGGATATGATAAATACTGTTTTATATCCGAAAATATCTGCGATGATAGCCCCGAGAGAAGCACCGCAATTCATGCCTGCATATATTCCGGCATTTAATAGAGCAAAGCCAAGAAGCTGTTCACGGGCAGACTTACCAAAAAGTGACAGGTTTCTGAGTGTCATCCAGCAGAAACCATAGCCGAGACCTACGATGGCTCTTGATGAGACGAACATGGCGAGATTGCCTGAAATCGCAGAGCAAAAGGTTCCCAGAGCTACCATAAGAAGGCCGGCAATAAAAGGCATCTTCCAACCCTTCTTTTCGAGAATAAGAGTTGTGATGAAAATAGCTGAACAGGTCAAAAGTGTTTCTGCTGACTGTGGGAGACCCGCTGCAGTATGGGCGGAAATCCATGAGCCCTCAGTGTAAAGGGACTTAGCCACTATAGGAATGAAGGCTGAAGAAAGTCTGGAAGCAAAATAGAATAGAAAGGCGATCTGCCTGATATAGTAGAGGGCGGATGGTACATGGGGCTGTGCCAATGCATCTTTTGAAGAAATATCGTCATCCAGAACTGTATCAAGCTCGGAGCTCTCGTCAGGTATAGAGTCTTCTTTTGGCTTAACCAGAGATCTGGAGATCCTGCGCATGAGGAGAAGGACTATCTCCACGGCAAAAAATACAGACGTGACGAGAACGGTCAGAAGATTCATCACGACGGATTTGAGCTGACCTGTTATATGGTTTTGATTCACATAGAATCGTATTCTGTTCGGTTTATTGAAACTGTAAGTATATGATGAATCAGAAATTGTTACACCGAGCTTCGAGCTGTCAGATGAAAAAATAACAGTGCCCTGAGGATCGAGTACGGAAATTTCAGGAATTTCTTCGGTGCACAGACCTGAAAGGACGGTGTTCAGATTTTCTTCGGAGCATTGGGCAGCGGTGGTGATGTCATTTCGTATGCTCTCGAAAAGCTTATAATTTATGATCTGATTTCGTACGGAGATGATTTCGAAGAAAAAAGAAATCTGTATGATGATAATGACGGTAAGCAGCATAGCGTTAATGTTTACGCTTTCCATATTTCCGAACACATCAAAAACAGGACCCTTCCAATAGAAAAGAGCAAGGGCTACACATGCGATTAGAGTAAGTATGGCGAGCACACTGAAAGGAAAAGCGGTGTACTCAGCGGGTTCGTTTATGTTTAATATAACGAGAAATGCCGCGACTATAAAGATAGTGATTACAGAGCCGATAAACAGATAAAGTCTGACTTTTGTAGTATCTTTCATATGTTTTTCCGATCTTTGATATGCCGGCTTCAGAACAAACGGATCAAGAACCGGCACATCCTAAAAAAATGCAATCAGGTTATTTGTTTCTTTAATAGTTCATCGACTATTTTATCATCTTCATAAAATCAATGCTACGAATTAAGAGTTAAAGAAAGAAAAAATCTGGCAATATAAGTTGCAGGTAGAAAATTTTCGCATTGATCAGAAAGACTTTTTTGAAAAAGGCGTTGCGTGTGCAACGGGAATAAAATAAAATATTAAGGTTATGAAAAAAGAAATCACATATAAAGAAATACCACTATTTTCAAATATCAAGGAGATGGATCTGAACCAGCTCTTTACATGTCTTCGAAGTTACAGGCAGAAATATAAGCGAGGTGAGAACATCATCATGGAGCAGGACAGTGTTCAGTACATAGGAGTTGTTCTTTCCGGAATGGTTCATATGCTGAAGGATGATATCTGGGGTAACCAGACTTTACTCGGGTTTATGGAACCCGGAGAGCTGATAGGAGAGAGCTTTGCTGTGCGAAGAACAACAGAGTCCTATGTCAGATTTCAGGCTGTGAAGGATTCGGAGATCATATTCCTTGCGGCTTCAAGCATCATACATAACTGTCCGAGACAATGTGGCTTTCATGCCCAGATAACACAGAATATGTTTCAGCTTATGGGGGAGAAAACGGTTCAGCTCATGGAAAAGATAGAGGTGTCCTCGAAAGCCTCACTCAGAGATAAGATACTTGCTTATCTTTCGCTTATGTCACAGAAACAGAATTCCCGTTATATCGAATCACCACTTACGAGAACAGAGCTTGCAGAGTATCTGTGCGCCAACAGAAGTGCTATGACCAGAGAACTGGCAGCCATGAAGGAGGAAGGGATCCTCGACTACGATAAGAATACCTACAATCTGAAAAAGTAAAGGAATAATTATGGATAAGAAAACAATAAAAATCACCTACGGTGCCATGATAGTGGCGTTGTTTGGCGTACTGCTCCTGATCAACAGACAGACCGGAGGCATGTTTCAGGGGATACTGATGTACATTCTGCCCATTCCCATGGTGGCTTATGCCGCGAGGTATGGATGGAAGGCCAGCATAGCTGCATGGGCGGCTGCTACCTTTATAAGCATATTCGTGAGCACACCTACTACTATTATTTATGCAGCATGTGAAGCTTTTCTCGGTATGGTGCTGGGAACCTGTATATACCATAAAAAGGATATGACCAAAGCTCTTCTCCTGATGATGCTTTTGTGCGTTATTTCGGAGCTGTTCAATGCTGTCATCATTACTGCATTGTCCGGACAGAGCCTTTCCATGTACGTCAGAGAGATGCAGGCAGCTATGAACGAGTCCATGGAGATGATGAGCAGATATATGGGAGGAGATCCTCGAATGGAGGCTCAGATCGGGCTTATGAAGTCAATGATGTCTGATGCATTTCTGGCAAGGATACTTCTTGTATCCATGGCGGTTGGTGGTGCGATTCAGGGATTCATCATATATGAAGTGAGTCTTCTCATACTCAGGCGTCTCCACATCGCGGTTCCTAAACCAAAGCCTGTTGCCCTGTATACTCCTCCTTCATGGACCGCGTATATAGGAATTGTGGCCTTCATGCTCTATAACTACACATTTGCGAAGCCATTTGAGAATGAAGTGGTGCAGAGCGTAGCACAGGTAACAGGTATCGTCGGAGTTATGTATCTTATGTGTTTCGGAGTTATAGCTGTTACACTTTTTGTGCAGGCTTATATGACTAAAGTGAAGATTGTGGTGGGGCTCATAGGATTCCTGAGTCTTTTCATGATGCCTCAGCTGGTGCTTATATTGGGCGCTTTTTATGTGGCAGGACAGCTTCACAGATTCCTTTTGAGAAAGCTCGGATATGAAGTGCAGGAATTGCCTGATAAAAAATTAAGCTGAATACAGTTTACATTTGCGGATGTCAGTTTATGAGACCGGCATCCGCACTTTTTATATTTAAAATGTCTAATTTGGACGGATTTCTGCTATAGTATATGTATATAATTACTTGGGCGTGATGGATGGTTTGCGTTCAAAAGGAGAGGCAGAGTATGGAATATAAAGTTATTACGATTAGCCGCAATTATGGAAGTCATGGACATGAGCTTGCACAGAAACTCAGTGAAAGGCTGGGCATCCCGTATTATGACAGAGATTTTGTACGGAAGACAGCAGCTGAGAGCGGTTTTTCTCAGGAGCTTATAGATGAAGACGGCGAAAAGATAAAGATAGGCACCAAGCTTATCGAGATGTTGTCACCGGCATCTCTTAATTCAAGCCACGATGAGATATTTAAGGCACAGAGCAGAGTAGTACTGGAGCTGTCTGCATCGCCATGTATCATAGTCGGAAGATGTTCCAACTATATTCTGAGAGAGGCAGGCATCCCTTCGTTTGATATTTATCTTACTGCAGATACAGCATGGCGTATGGATAATGCTCTTAACCATAGGGTAAAGAAGGAACAGGTCACAGAGCAGTACATAACGAAAAAGGACAGTGAGCGAAGCGATTACTACAAGCTCTATACAGGACATCCTATGGGGATGGCAAAGGACTACAGCCTTTGTCTCGATGTAGGAAAGATCGGAATGGACAGATGTGTAGACATCATTTGCGATATTTTGAAATAAATATGCTATAATACCCGTATTCTTGCATAAAGATGCTTGAATACGGGTATTTTTTGATAATTATGCATCTAAGAGGAGATGGCCATGAAAACAAAGATTTACATCGACGGACAGAGTGGAACAACAGGACTTCAGATCTATGATCGAATCGGAAAAAGAGATGATCTGGAACTGCTCCGTATTCCTGAGGACAAACGCCACGATACAGAGGAGCGTAAGAAGTACCTCAATTCTGCAGACATAGTATTCCTTTGCCTGCCTGATGACGGTGCGAGAGAGGCAGTTTCTCTCATCGACAATGCTTCCGTCAGAGTCATTGATGCTTCTACCGCTCATAGAACGAACGACGACTGGGTTTATGGGTTCCCTGAGATATCAAAGGAACAGCGCGAGGCTATCCGAACAGGAAAACGAATTGCAAATCCCGGATGTCATGCCACCGGCTTTATTTCTGTAACAGCTCCTCTTGTACGCATGGGTATACTTCCAGTGGATTATCCCGTTACATGCTATTCACTTACAGGATATTCAGGCGGCGGAAAGAAAATGATACAGGATTATGAGGCTGAGGGAAGATCTGAACTTCTCAGTGCTCCGGGAATATATGGTCTCAATCTTAAGCATAAGCATATTCCCGAGATGCAGAAGATGACAGGACTTAACCATGCACCTGTGTTTATGCCGGTGGTCGATGATTATTATAAGGGAATGGCAACCACAATCATGCTTCAGAACAGGTTTCTTACGGGTAAGCCGACAGCAGAGAACATCTGTGAGAAGCTTCAGGAATATTATAGTGATGAGCATTTCGTTAAGGTGGTTCCTTTCGGTGAAAATGACAGTAAGCTCTATGCCAACAGGCTTGCGGGAACAAATAAGCTTGAGATCATAGTGTGCGGATATGAGGATCAGACATCAGTTACCGCCCTCTTTGACAATCTCGGAAAGGGAGCCAGCGGTGCAGCCGTACAGAACATGAACATCATGCTGGGAATTCCTGAGGATACGGGACTCTGAGATGCAGATGCCTGTTGCTTGGAATGACTAAAAATACAGAAATTACTCAGAGTTATAGCTGCTACGTATAAATGGGTATGGGGGAATCGTTGACTTTGATTTTCAATAGGAGTAATTTACTAGCAACAGATAAATGAAAAAGACGTTGACGAGAAAAAGTAGCAGTCTGATATGCTTCAGAGAGCCGTTGTGAGGTGTGAAACGGTGCAGGTAAGGTTGTGAATATCATCTCCGAGTTTCGTGCTGAAAGCTCTCGTAATTAGGCATCGACGGTGTGGTCTCCGTTACAGGACTAAGCATTGATAGATGCGACAGAGTGGTCGTTTTACGGCAATGAGAGTGGTACCGCAGAGGTAATTTAAGCCTTTGTCTCTTCAAAAGAAGAGGCAGGGGCTTTTTTAGTGCATAAATCCTGTATCAGGCGGCTGTGCAGATTGCAAGCTTGCTTGCAAAAATGCACAGACATCTGATACGACAACAGAAATCGAGAAGTAGCGCGATAGCGCGGATTCGAGATTTCTGTAGCATGACGAGAGTGCGAAGCACGAAGTCATGCGTAGGATTTATGTAATTCAATCAGCGGTCTCGGATAGGGAAATATCTGTTGGGGAAATGTAAAAAAAGAATCAAAGTTAGGGAGGCAACAATGAAGAAGAACAGATTTATGGCGATGGCTATGGCAGGAGCAATGGTAATGTCTATGGCGGCATGCGGTTCCAGCGCTGCACCTGAAAAGGCAGCCACAGAAGCGGCAAAGGAAACAGCAGCAGCTACAGAGGCAGCCAAGGATGGCGCTTCAACTGAGACAAAGGCTGCAGCTGACACATCGGATGTATCAAATGCATCAAACGTAGCTCCTGAGATTCCTGATGGTGCAACAGTCATCAAGCTCGGTACAACAGTAAATGAGCAGGATTCATTCCAGATCGCAGCCGTTAAGTTCGCAGAACTCGTACAGGAGAACACAAATGGTGCCTATGCCATCGAGATCCACCCTAACGGAGATCTGGGCGGCGAGAGAGATATGCTTGAGTCCATGCAGATGGGAACCCTTGATATGGGTATCGTAACATCAGGTCCATTCGTAAACTTCTCACAGGACATGGGAGTTCTCGACATGCCTTATCTTTTCGCCAACAAGGAGCAGGCATATGCTGTATTTGACGGTGAGGTAGGCCGTGAGCTTCTTGACACACTGGAGAGTTCAGGTCTCAAGGGTCTTGCATATGCAGAGAGAGGCTTCCGTAATCTCACAAACAATGTCCGTCCTATCGAAAAGGCTGAGGATCTCAAGGGACTTAAGATCCGTGTAATGGAGAATGAAGTATATCAGAAGGCTTTTGAGGCACTGGGTGTCAATGCTACACCGATGGCATGGGCAGACTGTCTTACAGCTCTTCAGCAGGGAACTGTTGACGGTGAGGAAAATCCTATCAACGTAATCAATTCCTATAAGCTCTGGGAGTCACAGAAGTATGTGACTCTCGACGGACACAGCTACTCAACAGCCATTATCACCATGTCACTCGACAAGTTCAATTCTCTCGATGCAGACACACAGAAGGTATTCCTTGATGCCGCGCAGCAGGCTGCAGAGTATGAGAGAGCATGGGTGGCAGATCAGGAGGCAGGACAGCTTCAGGCTATGAAGGATAACGGTATGGAGATCGTTGAAAATCCTGATGTTGATTCCTTCAAGGAGGCTGTAAAGTCAGTTTATGATGCTTATCCTCAGTACGATGAGTACGTTAAGAAGATCAACGAGGTTATCGCAACTGTAGGTTAATAGTAAAAAGCCCATGGAAACAGGTGGTACAGCATCAGCCCATATTTAACATGGGCTGATGTTTTCGGATAAAGGAGGCAATCGAAGTGGGATTTGTCAAATCTGTTCACAAATTATCAGAGACTCTTGATAAGGTGATGGAATATATCATTTTTGTCATGCTGCTTCTGATGGTAATAATCACAGGTGCACAGATAGTGTGCCGTATGTTCTTCCAGTCCCTTCAGTGGTCTGAGGAGGCAACGAGATATCTGCTTATATGGTGTTCGATGCTGGGAGCAGGATGCGTTTATAAGCATGGAGGACATATAGCTGTAACTGTGCTTCAGGATGCTGTTCCCGCAGGCGTAAAAAGAGGTATGCAGCTGCTGGTTCACGCTCTATGCTTCGTTCTCTGTGTGGCTGTGGTATTTTATGGCGTAAAATATTTCGGAAAGCAGGGAACTCAGCTTTCACCTTCACTTCGCTGGCCTATGAGATTTATCTATCTGGGTATCGATTTCGGCTGTGGCTTTATGGCGGTACATGCGCTGGATGCTTTTCTCCAGCTGTTTTTCCGTTTGACTAATGATACGGAGGTGGAAAGCTGATGGCAGCGATACTTTTTATATCCTTTGCGGTACTTTTGCTTCTGGGGGTTCCTGTCGGTTTTACCATCGCCATCGCAGCCTTCATAACCCTTCTTGCTGGGGGAGTTCCGGCACTTATGATGGTGCAGCGTATCTTCACAGCACAGGATTCCTTTTCTCTCATTGCGGTTCCCTTCTTTATCCTTGCAGGTGATCTGATGTCAAAGGGAGCGGTCTCCAAGGTTCTGGTGGAGTTTGCAGAGTCGCTACTTGGATGGATAAGAGGAGGACTCACCATAGTATCTGTACTTACAGGTATGTTTTTTGCGGCTATTTCAGGTTCGGGTGCAGCAACTACAGCGGCTGTCGGAGCAACCCTCATACCGGAGCTTGAAAAGAGAGGCTATCATGTTGATAAATCAGCAGCCCTCATCGCAGCAGCTGGAACCATCGGCGTAGTTATCCCGCCGTCTGTTCCCATGGTGCTTTATGCGGTTATCGCAGAACAGTCTGTCAATGTTCTTTTCCGAAACGGTTTCGGTCCGGGCTTTGCCATGGGTGCCATACTCATTATCATAGCCCTCACAGAGGCGAGAAAGCTTGGATATCCAAAGGGTACTAAATTTGAGATAAAGACAGTTCTTAAGACATTTATCCATGCGGTATGGGGCATACTTATGCCTCTCATCATTCTCGGAGGTATCTTCTCCGGATACTTCACACCTTCAGAGGCTGCGGATGTTGCCGTTATCTATGCCATAGTCATCGGATTCTTCGTTTATCGTGATCTGAAACCTAAGGATCTTATGAAGATAATGATGAATTCGGCAAAGACCTCTTCGGTCATCATGCTTATCATAGGTTTCTCAGGTCCCTTTGGATGGGTACTTGCCAACTGGAAGATCCCGGAGGCGATTTCCAAGGCAGTGCTTTCGGTTTCTGATAACAAGTTCATCATACTGTTTCTCATAGGAGTCATCATCCTTATAGCCGGAGTCTTTATGGAGACATCCTCTGCCATCATACTTCTTACTCCTGTATTCCTGCCTCTTATCAAGGCGATGGGGGTGGATCTGGTACATTTCGGAATAGTCTTCGTTGTGGGCCTGGGAATAGGAATGATCACACCGCCGGTAGCCATAAATCTATTCGTGGCGTCGGGAATAACGGGTCTGCCCATAACCAGGATATCAAAGGCAATCGTGCCTTATCTTCTGGGACTTATACTGATATTCTTCCTTATACTGTATCTTCCGCTTTTCATACCGGCTCTTATAGTGGGTTAAAAAAGTGTGACAATGAAATTGCAGTAAGGATATAATAGAAAAAGAGTTTTTGTTGCAGCTTCTTTTATGGATGAAAGAGCATGAAAATAGCCGTTGACTCAGGGGATAGACATTGAGACAGGCGTTCATAATTCAGGAGGAAATAATTATGCGTAGTGATTTAGTTAAGAAGGGAATAGAGCATACCCCACACCGCTCACTTTTAAAGGCAGACGGACTCACAGATGAGCAGATGAGACGTCCCCTTATAGGTATCGTAAACTCCTTTACCGAGGTGGTTCCTGGACATGAGCATCTTCAGCAGATCGCAAGAGCTGTAAAGGATGGCGTACTCATGGCAGGAGGAACACCCCTTGAGTTCAACACCATCGCAGTATGTGACGGTATCGCCATGGGACATGACGGTATGCACTTCTCGCTTTCATCACGTGAGCTCATCACTGACACCATCGAATGTATGGCTACAGGACATGCTCTTGATGCTCTTGTATTTATCCCTAACTGTGACAAGATCGTTCCGGGAATGCTTCTGGCTGCACTTCGTCTCAATCTTCCATGCGTATTTGTTTCCGGCGGACCTATGCTCTCACTCCATCAGCGCGACCTGAACACGGCATTTGAGGCAGTCGGCGCCTACAAGGCAGGTCTTATGGATGAGGCAGGAGTTATGGATGTTGAGAACAGCTGCTGTCCGACCTGCGGTTCATGCTCTGGTATGTTTACAGCCAATTCCATGAATTCACTCTGTGAGGTCCTCGGTATGGCTCTTCCGGGAAACGGAACCATTCCGGCTGTATATTCGGAGAGAATCCGTCTGGCAAAGACTGCCGGTATGCAGGTAATGAAGGTTCTGGAGCAGGATCTCCGTCCGAGAGATATCATCAAGGCGGAGACCATCGAGAATGCCATCACAGTAGATATGGCTCTCGGATGCTCGACAAATACAGCGCTTCACCTTATGGCTGTGGCTCATGAGGCAGGTTTCCCGTTCGATCTTCACAAGATCAATGAGATTTCCGATAGAACTCCTAATCTCTGCCACCTTGCTCCAGCTGGTCACCACCACATGCAGGATCTCATGGAGGCTGGAGGAATCTATGCAGTTATACATGAGCTGGATGAGCACGGACTCATAAACAGAGACTGTATGACTGTTCTCGGAAAGACCATAGGAGAGGCTACTCAGGGAGCAGTTAATAGAAATCCTGAGGTCATCCGTCCGTTTGACAACCCTTATCTTAAGGAGGGTGGACTTGCAGTCCTTTACGGTAATCTGGCACCTCACGGCTCCATCGTTAAGCGTTCAGCCGTAGCGCCTGAAATGATGGTGAATGAGTGTACTGCAAGAGTATTTAACTCGGAGGAGGAAGCGATCGGCGCTATCTATGGCGGAAAGATCAAGGCAGGAGACTGCGTTGTGATCCGTTACGAGGGACCTGCAGGAGGTCCGGGAATGAGAGAGATGCTGAGTCCTACATCTGCAATCGCAGGCATGAAGCTGGATACCACAGTTGCCCTTGTAACAGACGGACGTTTCTCAGGCGCATCCCGCGGTGCTGCCATCGGACATGTTTCACCTGAGGCTCAGGCCGGCGGACCTATCGCTTACGTAAAGGATGGAGACAAGATCAAGATCGATATCCCTAACTACTCCATCGAGCTTCTGGTTTCCGATGAGGAGATGGAAGAGCGTAAGAAGACCATGCAGGTGCGTGAGCAGCGCAATCTCACAGGTTATCTTAGAAAGTATGCGAAGCTGGTTCATTCTGCCGATACAGGAGCTATTGTAGAGTGATGTTGAAAAAATAACATGTGATACTTTGGGGCGGACGTCAGTCCGTCCCTTATTTTATGCTACAATAACTGAAGAATTAAGGGAGATCTTATTGTAAGGAGGTTGGCATGATGAAGATTTTAGCTACGATGCCCTTCACAGAGGATGACAAAAAATATCTTGAAGGCATCGCCAGGGGATGTGAGTTCCTGTATAAGGATATGAAATCAGTGGATGAAAATGATGTAAAGGATATAGATATTATCCTTGGCAATGTCTCTCCGGCGGTGGTTTCCGTGGCGCCCGGACTTAAGTGGCTCCAGACCAATTCCGCAGGTGTGGATCCCTATTGTAAAGAAGGAGTGCTTTCAGAAGGGACTATTCTGACAAGCGCATCAGGTGCTTATGATACCTCGGTCTCGGAGTGGATGGTGACAGTCTCTTTCATGCTTGCAAGAAAGAGCGATCTCTACATGAGACATCAGGTGGAGAGAACATGGCAGCTGGAGGGCAAGGTGCTTTCCGTAGAGGACTCCACAACCCTCGTTCTGGGACTTGGATCCATAGGTAAGCATTATGCAAGGAAAATGCATGCACTTGGAAGCTATGTGATCGGTGTGACCAGAACTCAGCATGATGAAAAACCTGATTTTGTTGATGAGCTTACAACGGTGGAGCATCTTGATGAGCTTATTCCGAGAGCAGACTATGTCGCCATGGTTCTTCCGGGAACGGCTGAAAATGTTGATATCATTGATGCGAAGCGACTTGGACTTATGAAAGAAACTGCTTTTCTTATCAATGCAGGGCGCGGTAATGCGGTAGATAACATGGCACTGAACGAGGCTTTATGTGAAGGCAGGATAGGCGGGGCAGCTCTTGATGTCACATCGCCGGAGCCGCTTCCGGTGGATCATCCTCTTTGGGATGCTCCGAGGTGTATCATCACTCCTCATATAGCCGGACAGTTTTTCCTTGCAAAGACCTTCAGGAATATAGTGAAGATCACCGGAGAAAATCTACAGAAATATCTTTCCGGAGATATAGCCGGAATGAAAAACAGGATAGACACAAAAAAGGGGTATTGATCCAAGGAAGGTGTTGTGGATCTAAGTGAAAAAATGACGTATGAAACTCTTGTTTCATACGTCATTTTTAATACAAATAAAGTTTTAAGCGGTTGCAGTATTCTCGGCAACTGTCTCAGCCGATGTTTTTGTTGCAGTCTCAGTTACGTCATTTGCATGAGCATAATTCTGACTTGCCGCATACTCACGAAGGGCCTGAACCCAGATAACATAAGCGTCTGCATTCTGGTGGATGTACTTGTCTGTGCAGTACTTTGGATCCAGATTTCCGTTTGCGTCTGCAAGACGGTTGGCTATATCTATGTAGCCGTAGCCGTTTGCTGTGCAAAGCTCCTGAAGGGAAGCATTGAGCTTACGTACTGTATCGTTATCAAAAGCCCAGCTCTTGATGCCGGAGAGCTTGGTCTGTGCATCAGGATAGATGTAGGTGGTGCTGATGATGGTGATGTCCGCAGCAGGATTTGCAGCGGCGATGCTGCTTATAAGTGACTTGTAGTTGGCAAGAACCTCGCTTGGACGGCCCTTTATGTCATTAAGACCGAGTGAGAGATAAACATGCTTTGCTCCGACTAAAGAAACAAGCTCATAAGCATAATGCTGAGCTCCGCCATACCAGAGATGGTTCACGCCTTCTGTACCGATGGGCTGAATCTCATCATGGATACTGTAGCGGGCCTGAGTCTGAAAATTGATATTTGCAAGTAAAGGGTTCTGATTTCGGGCGATACTGTATCGCTTGAATCCGTCTGCAACTGAATCTCCGATGAGGATGGAATCCTTATAGAAATCAACCACACGCTGATCCTCTGTGGCAGTAAGTACAGGGTCAGCAGAAAGATCTGCAGAAGCGGAGCTGCTTGAAGATGCAGCTGAAGCATCAGTGGCTGCGGTCTCTTCCGTGCTTGAAGTAACAGCAGTGGTCTCTGCTGTTGCGGCTGCAGTTTCTGACGGGATCGAAGGACCATCAGCAAGTGATACTATGCCGGAAGTAATGATGATGGATGATGCAGCGGCTATGATGGCTGCTCTCCTTAAAGTTTTTTTCATATCTAATCTCCTTTAGACCACGGGAAAAGTGTGAGAATATGCCATGGTCTTTTAATATTTATGCCATTCCGAGTTTCTTAAGTCCGTATTCCTTGAGAGCAGCGGTCCAGATGTCGTAAGCCAGATCATTCTGGTGAATGTACTCGTCTGAGCTGTAAACGGGATCGAGATCTCCGTTTGCATCAGAGAGACGGTCGGCAACATTGATGAAGTTCCATCCGTTGGTGATACATACCTGCTCCATGGTAGTGTTGAAGGTTTTAACATTAGGACTGGTCATGGTTCCGTAATACTTACCCGGATAAATATAGGTTGCACTGATCACAGTGATGTCAACACCGGGATTAACGGCAAGGATCTGATTTATGAGCTTCTTATAATCTTCGACAACGCTTGGATACTGAACCTCTGTAGTACCGAAGGATAGGAAGACGTGCTTTGCGCCCATGAGCTGAACAGAATCCCATACGAAGCGCTGCTGTCCTCTATAGAAAGGATGACGGCTTGAGGAGCTGATCTCTTCGAAGGCACCTTCTATGTAGTAACCGTTGGCTGTAAGAGACTGGAAATTCTTGAGGACAGGATCCTCAGAATGTTTTTTAGTGTAAAGTGCAAATCCGTTACCGATGGAATTACCTATGATTACAGAGTTCTGGAAAAGTCCGTCGAGAGCGGCGTTCTGTGTATCGGTAAGTGCTGATGTATCAATGGAAGCTGAAGGTCCGATGACGATGGCACCGTTTGCAGCTGTATAGGTTCCGAGAGCGTTCTGGTATACATGCATGGAGTCTAAGGATTCGGCGGAAGCACTTACTGCAGTCTCCGAGGTTTCGGCAGTAGTGGAACCCTCCTGAGCTCCCGACATGGGACCGAAGGTGGAATAGTAGCTGCTTAAGTCAATGCCCTGTGCGGTTGCTGCGGCAAACGCTCCGAAAGCGCCTGTACCTGTGGCAAGAGCGGCACTTAAAGCAAGTGTAGCGATTTTTTTCATACGTCTCATAAAAAAGACCTCTTTATTCTTTCAATAATTTTACAAGCATCATTTTAGCACAAGAAAAGTATACGGATTATAAAATCAACTGTCACATCAATTACAAATTAATGAAGTGAGGATAGAGGGAGTAAGGATGAATAAGGCGAAAAAAGAAAAAGCGAAATCCCGAGACAACGTCTCAAGGATTCCGCTTTATTTAAGCAGCCAACGGGAGTCGAACCCGCCTCCTCGGCTTGGGAAGCCGATGTACTACCGATGTACTATAGCTGCAACAATCACATGTCTTAGATTTTACTCTTAATTTTAATCAAGTCAACATGGATTAATAATACTTTTCATATATTTAGCTGTAACAAGCGTTACTTTTTGTTCTTCCACTTAGTATTAAAAAAGTGAAGATATGAATATACCGCAATCACACATATCACGAGGTTGATATAGAAGTTGTCTGTATATCTGTATATGAGAGTTGCTATAAGGATACAGGTAATTATGATGAAGACATTACGATTTCTGTTAAGAAAGTTCCTGATTTTCCGAAGATCCATCATTTATCTCCTTTCTTACGGCTTCCAGTTTTTTTCCAGTCCCCGGATCTCTTCACGGATCTGCCAACCGGATTTTTGGAAACGGCTTTTTTCTGTGGTGCGGTTTTGCTGTCTGATGCTTTTTTCTTCTTTTTGGGAAGAGGCTTTTTGCGGACAGAATATCCGAAGCTGCCGAGCTTTTCTCCCAGAGACATGTAATCACCATGAGAATATGCCACAAGCCCCACCTGATCCATGTGGAAAGCATCTTTTTCGTCTATATACTGATCGTCTACCTGAACTGCCACTACCTCTGCAAGGAACATATCATGGGTCCCGAGAGGGAGTACCTGAGTGACCTTACACTCTATGGATACGGGAGCTTCTTCGATGGTCGGTGCAGAAACAACTGTCGCCGTTCCTTCATGGAGCCCCATCTCCTTCCATTTGTCAACCTTGGTAATACTTCTGACTCCGCAGTAGTCCAAAGCTTTCACCAGTTTTTCGTCCGGAAGGTTGATCACAAATTCTCCGGATTCCACGAGCATCGGGTAGCTGCCTCTGTTCTTACGCACTGATATATATGCCATCGGAGGATCGGAACAAATGGTTCCTGTCCATGCAACGGTGAGGATATTTGTTTTTCCTGATTTATCTTTTAGACTGACCATAACAGCCGGTACTGGGTAGATAAAATTACCCGGTTTCTTAAATGCTATCTTTGCCATATTTCTTCCAAATAAAATATATTTTCTGAATCAAGATTAATCTAAACTTGAAGCCTACTCACGTCAAGCAAATTAACAGATTATCGATATAAATACTTAAGTGGACATCGCTTATTTTGGGTCGTAAGATTATTTTAGACTGACGTTCTCAGATTTAGGAGGGAAAATATGAGAAAACATCGGATCGTTACTGCAATTCTGACTATCTCTGTATCCGTGTCCTCTTTGTTTTTGGTTTATGCGGATCCTTTGGGGCAGGGTGTGGATACAACAGCATTAGCACAATCCATAGGACCTACTGTGGGGGCGGATTCCAATGAGACATCTATTCCCGGCACATATTCACCTGTGATTCCCGGAGAAACAGAAGCTGTCCCTGAAACAAAATCTTATGAAGAGATCCTTATGGAGCAGCAGGCACAGGAGCTGGCCCGTCTTGCCGCTATCGCACAGCATGCTGCAGATATCGGGAACTACTACAAGGATTCTGTGCTGATCGGAGATTCTGTGGCTATGGGCTTTTCACTTTATGCTGCAAGAAATTCCACGGCACCCATATTCCAGAATCTTAAGTTCCTCACCAGAGGAAGCTACTCTGTTCACAATGCATTTTCCAAGATCACCAGTAAGTCAACCCACCCGATTTATGGAGGCCAGCAGCATTATATCTGGGATTCCATAAAGCTTGTAAATGCAAAGCATATATACTCCTTCTTTGGATTAAACGATCTTTATGACGGGGTGGACTATACAGTTCAGAAATACCTGCAGCTTATAGACAGGATCAAAATCGAAAATCCCGATGTGGATTTCACCATCATAAGCACCACACCTATGTACAAAGGCTCCGAGAAGAAAAACCTGAACAATGCCAACATCAGAGCACTTAACGAAAGGATGAAGGCGTTGGCAGAGGAAAACGGCTGGGGATACATAGATGTCGCCACTCCACTGACTGATGCTACCGGATGCCTGGCACCTAAGTATTGCAGTGACAAGTATGTTCATCAGACGAACTCTGCCTATGCGGTATGGCAGCAGACATTTGAGCAGTATGCTGAGGAGCATTTAAAGTTTTAATTGAGAAAACGGTAATAAATCTATATAATGATGCAAGAGTTCAAACAAAGTTATACCCTTAAAGGGTCGTGCAAAACATAAACTAGAGGGAGAATGGTTATGAGAAAGAACATTATCGCAACAACAGCAGCTGTACTTGCAGCATCCGCTTTGATCCTTAACGGTTGTGGAAGCACTTCTACAGCAGAGATCGTTACTACAGCCGCAGTGGAAACAACAGCTGCACCTGAAACAACAGCCGCTGAAACAACTGAAGTAGAAACCACTACAGCCACTGAAGAGACTACAACTGCTGCTGAGGAGACCACTGCAGCTGCAGAAGAGACTACAGAGGAAGAGACAACCAAGGAAGAGGAGACTACAAAGGAGTCTAAGGAAGAGACTACAACTGCTGAGGAAACAACTGTTGCGGAGACCACTGCAGCCCAGTCAACAGGTGCTGACCCAAGTGCTATTTACAGCAAGGTTACAGGACTTCTTCCGGGTATGATCACAGTTGATGCAAACTACATCTCTAACTACTACGGAATCGATGCTTCACAGCTTGAGGGCTATGTATTTGCCATGGCTGAGGATGTAACAAAGGCTGATACAGTAGCTATCCTTAAGGCAAAGGATGCAGCTTCTGTTGCAGCACTTGCAGGACAGCTCAGTGCCGTTCAGCAGCAGAAGGCTCAGGAGCTTCAGGACTATATGCCTGAGCAGTATCAGATCGTTGCAGCAAGCACCGTAAAGACTATCGGTAATTATGTATACCTTGTAATGTCATCAAACGGGGCAGCAATTGAGCAGACAATCGCATCAAGCGTAGGCTGATGTTATGGATCTTCCGGATTCGATTTTCTGAACAATCCGGATGCGGAACAATAAAATAAGTGTTTTTAACGGCAGGTGTGATGACGGCACCTGCCGTTTTTCTTTTTTGACCCGTATAAGTTCAGGAATACCTATATTTCCCCTATACATATTGCTATTTAAAGGCATTTAATTGTAATATATGAGAGTTGCGGGCAGTGACATTATCCTACAAATGATGAGGTTTTCTGTTCCGCAGCAAGTCTACACAAACGGAGTTTATTTATGGTTTTCAGTAGTATTCCATTTTTGTTTTTTTTCCTTCCGCTGTGCCTGATACTATATTATCTGGTGCCATTCAAAGTGAAGAACTATGTGCTTCTGGCCTTTTCGCTGGTTTTCTATGCATGGGGGGAGCCGATCTACATCCTGCTTATGCTTTTCGAGACATTGTCTGACTATACACTCGGAAGATTTATGGATAAGGCCGGGGATAAAAAGGGCCTTCGCAGGCTTTTTCTCGCGATGTCTGTGATCATCGACCTTTCGGTTCTCGGATTTTTCAAATATGCAGATTTCATCATCGAGTCTGTCAATGCCGCTTTTGGCACAGCCATCACACCTTTTGGTCTCGGACTTCCTATAGGAATAAGCTTTTTTACCTTCCAGACCATGAGCTACACCATCGATCTCTACAAGAAAGAGGTTTCTGTAGAGAAGAACTACTTCTATTATCTTACATACGTTTCCATGTTCCCTCAGCTGATCGCGGGTCCTATCGTAAGATTTTCCACCGTTAACGAGGAGCTTCATGAACGTAATATCGACTTCGACGGTTTCATAACAGGAGGACTTCGCTTCCTTAAGGGACTTTTCAAAAAGGTGCTGCTTGCCAATACCATAGGTTCTTTGTGGGAGATCATAAAGGCAAGTGCCTTTGCGGGAGATTCAGGGATATCAGTTGCAAGCGCATGGCTTGGGGCTGTGTGCTTCACTCTCCAGCTTTACTATGATTTCAGTGCATACAGTGACATGGCAATCGGTATGGGCAGAATGCTTGGTTTCCACTATCTTGAGAACTTTAACTATCCTCTGAGTTCAGTTTCAGTAACCGATTTCTGGAGACGTTGGCACATCTCCCTCAGTACCTGGTTCAGAGATTACGTATATATTCCTCTTGGAGGAAACCGACAGGGTACTCTGATGCAGCTCAGGAATATGTTCATCGTTTGGTTCCTTACAGGTCTCTGGCACGGCGCGGCATGGAATTTCATTCTCTGGGGTGTTTTCTACGGAGTGCTGCTTGCCATGGAAAAGCATATTTGGGGAAAGGCTCTCCAAAAGCTCCCAAGGATACTTCAGCACATTTACGCCATGTTCATCTATGTTGTCGGTTTCGTTATCTTTGTTTTTGATGATATGGCTGAACTTAAGCATTATCTTCAGATAATGTTTGGATTTGGAGGCGTTCCTCTCATGAACGAGAACCTCATCTGGTACTTAAGGAACAACTTCCTCCTGCTTATACTTGGATGTGTCATCGCATTCCCTGTTTATCCATGGATAAAAGGAAAGCTCGAGCACTGGACCGCAACATGTTCAGGACTGATGAGATCAAGGACATCAGCGTTCGTCCTTTCGGTTATGCTCATCTTCGGCTACATGGGACTTTTCTTCCTTGCCACAGCTTACCTTGTAAATGACACCTACAACCCGTTCCTTTATTTCCGTTTCTAAGGAGGGAGATATGCAAAACAGAGAATTAAACAGATACGATGCTTCCTTCGGATCAGAACTGATGAAGTTAAGAAGCATCATCACCGTCGTGATGATAACAATAATGATCATCGTTTTCGGAATCTGGTTCCTGATTTCGCCCAAAAAAGAATTCAGTGAGAGTGAGAACCGACAGCTGGCGCTCGCCCCGGTATATACCTTCCAGGCGCTTAAGGATGGCTCGTATATGACAGCCATACAGAAGTATCTTTCGGACCACTTTCCTATACGTGATGAGTTCATGACTTTCAAGACGAAAACAGAGATACTTGCCGGAAAAGAGGAGATAAACGATATCTACATAGCGAAGGACGGCTATCTCATTGAAGCTTACAAACAACCCAGGCAGACAGCGAAGATCATTAACCAGTTCGGGAAGCTCTATCAGGACATCACGACCGATGCGAAGAACAACATGTCCCTCATGCTGGTGCCTACAGCAGTGACTGTCTATAACGACAAACTTCCTGCGGCGGCTCCTGACAAGGGAGATTTGAAGCAGCTTGAAACTATGGATGCGATTTATAAAGCATTGCCGGAAATAAAACGTATCGACTGCTACCCTGGGCTTTTGGCTCAGGCTCAGACAGAGAAGGAGGATGCCAATGTTTCTCCCCTCTACTACCACACTGACCATCACTGGACTACCTTCGGTGCATACATAGCATACCGTCAGTATTGTGAAGCAATGGGTATCACTCCCCTTGAAGAGTCTGCATTTACAAAAACAGTAGTTACAGACAGCTTCAGAGGAACCGTTTACTCAAAGCTCAATGACACAACGGTTCCGGGGGAAGAGATCACGATTTATGAGAATCCTGAAAACAGGCTCACAGTGAACTATCAGGATTCTGAGGAAGTAACAGACAGTCTTTACAACAAGGATTATCTTTCCAGGAAGGATAAATATTCCATGTTCCTGAATAATCTGCATCCCCTCATCGAGATAACTAATGAGACAGCGGATTCAGACAAGGTCATGGTGCTTGTAAAGGACAGCTATGCAAACTCTATAGTTCCGTTCCTTGTAAATCACTACAAAAAGATCTATGTGTTCGATACCCGTTACTACCGTTTCGGACCTGCTTCATTTATCAATCAGCACCCTGAGGTGACGGATGTTCTGATTCTTTATAATATGAACACCATAGATACAGATCTCGGTATAGGTGGTATATTCTGATTTCGAGATCCGGCGATAAGAATTAAAGAATAAATTTCATTCAGCGGATTCGATTTCTGTTGGATGCTAAAAAAAGCGGAATTCCTGAGACGTTGTCTCGGGATTCCGCTTTTTTGTTCTATTACAAATAAGTTAATTTCCGTGAATGTCTTTTCAAAACCTGACAAGCCGGAAGTTATATTACATTTTCTCCTCAAGCTGCTTTACGACATATCTCAGGCATCCGTCTTCGAAGACGTTGTTGAGACCGGATTTCTTTACCAGACCATCGAAGAAATCGGAAGCAGAGAGCCTGCATAGCTCGAGATAGCTCTTCCAGGCAGCCTTATAGTCTTGGTCCATCCAGACCTTGTACTGGAGAGCATTGGCACCCGCTATACAGTAGTCGATGTAGTAGAGAGGGCTGTCATAGATATGGTGCTGGCGCTGCCAGTAGCCGCCCTTTTCGAAGTACTCGTTTCCTGTATAGTCAAGGTGAGGCTTGTACTGACGCTCCAAATCACGCCATACCTCGTTTCGTGCCTTTGGTGTCAGACCAGGGTTTGAATATACGATATCCTGATACTCGTCCACCATGGTTCCGTAAGGGATGAAGATAACAGAATCCATGAAATGCATCTTTACATAATCCTCTGCACGGTTTCCGAAGATAAGCGGCATCCATGGCTCAGTGAAGAACTCCATGGACATGGAATGGGTCTCTGCGACTTCCATGGTGATGTCGTTATGCTCGATGACAGGATCGCCTGCAGTGATATAGCCCTGGAAAGCGTGACCGCACTCGTGGGTGATGACATCCGCATCTCCCGATGTTCCGTTGAAGTTGGCGAAGACAAAAGGTGCCTGATAGTCAGGGATCATGGTCATATAGCCGCCGGTCTTCTTGTTTTTTCTCCCGAGGACATCGAAGAGCTCGGAGTCGCACATGAAGTTGATAAAGCGACCGGTTTCAGGTGAGAGCTCATTATACATCTTACGACCGGCTGCGAGGATCTCCTCAGGTGTGCCTGTAGGAGCAGGGTTTCCGTTTGTGAAATAAACGCCCTCGTCTATGTAGCTTAGGCGGCTTAATCCGAGCTGCTGACGACGTATATCGTGTAGCTTCTCTGCGAAAGGAACAAAATCCTTTTTTACCTGCTTTCGGAACTCTTCGACATCGGAACGCCCGAAGCTGTTTCGGTTCATCCTTGCGTAGCCGAGAGGCAGATAGTTCTCATGCCCCATGAGCTCACCCTGCTTTGTGCGATTCTTTACCAGCTTATCATAGAAATCATCCAGCTCTTCCTGATGGGCAACGAAAAAGGCACTGTATTTTTCCCATGCCTCCTTACGGATAGTTCTGTCCTGATTGTGGAGGTATGGATTCATGAGACTGAGGTTCAGTTCCTCACCGTTCCATGGGATGCGCGCGCTTGCAAGAAGCTTGTTGTATTCAGTCTGAAGCTTGTTTTCCTCCTGCATAAGGGGAATCAGCTTTTCATCAACCGACTTCATGGCGAGCTCGATGTTCCTGAAGGCAACCTTTCCGATCCTCTCTTCAAGATAAGGTCTGAACTTAGAGTTAAAAAGCTTCTTTCTGTAGGAAACCACCAGATTCTGGAAAACAGGCATGTTCTCGTCGAAATACTGCTGTTCCTCCAGAAGCGCTTCATCAGACATATCTATGTCTGAACGTATCATGGCGATCTGTGATTCAGTCATCACATGGTTATATATTTTGTAAAAATCTTCATGAACAGCATACTGCTCTTCGCCGGAAGCTGCTTTCTCGAAGCGTTCCTCAAGCTCTTTAAAGTCTTTTGATAACTTGGTGAAATCTATACGCTCATAAGGCATTTCTGAAAATTTCATAGGGTATCTCCTTTCGGTCCTTTATTTAAGAACAATATTGCCTCGTCCATAGGGCGAGGCAATCAATAAGAATATTATATATGTTTTTATGTTGTGTGCAACACATTCCTGAGGCTATAAGAACAGATGCAGATATCAATTCGGCGCGGCAGCCTGTATGGCGTCTGTCTGGATATCATCCGATGATACCGGGTTCTGTCCTACTGCCATCCATGCGGCGGTCTCTGAAACCTTTTGTGCCTCCTGAGCGCTGGTAGGAACATAGGTGTCGTCATCCTGAACAGGTGCTTCTATCACATCATTATCTGCGTTTGCCTCCGTTGAAGCGGCAGCAGATTCTGTAGCGGAGGTCTCAGAAGCGGTTGTGGCATTTTCTGTGCTCTTTTCAGCCTTCTTTGTTTCAGAGGTGTTTCCCTTTGACTGAAGCTTTTCGCTTGTTTCTGACGCTTTTTCAGAGGTCGTGCTAGAGACGGCGGCGGTCTCCTCGACAGTTGTTTCAGGCGGAGCGACGTAAGGGAATGAAGAGTACTGCTTTCCGTTTCCTCCTGCCACATCTGCATTTCTAAAGGCGATAAGCTCAGATACTGTTACGAGCTGATAACCCTGCTGAGCGAGCCATGGTATAACTGCCTCTGAGGCTGCCTGTGTAGAAGTATAGAGCTCATGCATGAGAACGATGTCTCCGTCCTTGACCTGAGATTCTATTGAATCGATGGTTTTCTGCGCGTCCTTTGTTTTCCAGTCTACTGTGTCGATGGACCAGAAGATCATGGGCTGTGTGACAGCTGACCTTACTGCGTCTGTAATGATGCCTCCCGGCAGACGTACAAGGGCAGGCGATACGCCGGTGACTTCGAGGATCTTGGCATTGGTCTTTTCAAACTCCTCTCTTATATAGTCTGCTGACTTCTTGGAAAGAGATGTGTCATGATCCCAGCTGTGATTTGCCACCTCATGTCCATTTTCGGCCATACGTTTTACTTCTGAAGCGTAATTGTCTATGCGGTTTCCTACCAGGAAGAAGGTACCTCTGCCGTTGTTGGCCTCCAGGGCATCCATGATCTTCTCACCGGTCGTTCCGTTTGGACCGTCATCCCAGGTGAGAGCTATCATAGGCTTTGTGGTATCGACATATCTTCCGTTGGAAAAAACGTGGGTTGGATCGTTGGCGGCTGTTGTCTCAACAGGAGAAACCGTAGTTTCCACGGAGTAGGTCTCAGCTGCAAATGTCTGACCCGCTACGTCTATGGAGTCATTGCCCTTGTTTATCTCGATATCCTGCATGGCATCGACCTTCTGCTGCCTGCTGTCTGTTATATATCCGGTGATTCCCGTGACAACCTTCCATACGATAAATACCGCAGCGAGGACGCTGCAGAGGGCTATCATGCGATAGGTGTAGGCACGCTGGCGAGCCTTCTTTTTGCGCATGGCTCTTCTATGCCTTTCTGCTCTTTCCTGCTTTTCGGCGTTAGTCATGACATGATTTCTGCCGGTATGACTTCTGCCGTTAGAGGAGTTGCTGTTGGATGAATATCTCGAGCCTGAGGCATGGGAAGAATACTGGCGACCGGAACTACCGCGATTTCTGTTATTTTGATCTGAATAATAGTTTCTTGCCATTATGTAAACTCTTTATAATAGTAATATTTTTTATTTTCTAAGCTTGAATTATAAGGCATCATGCCCTATATGAATACTATTTTATCAAAAAATTATTTATTCGTGAAATACGAACATGGGACTTGGAAGAGGATATAATATGTGATAATGTACCCATCTGGACCTGAGATTTTTTGATTAGGAGAAAGTATGCGTTTAGACAAGTATCTTGCCGACATGGGAGTCGGCAGCAGAAGTGATATAAAAAAGGCTATCCGTAAGTGCAAGGTCACTGTGAACGGAGAGGTTGTACGTGATGCGGGTGAGAATGTTCCTGAAGGGGCTGTCATCACCTTCTTTGATGAAGAGATAGTTTATCAGAAATATCAGTACTATATGATGAACAAGCCTGCCGGGGTCATATCCGCCAGCGAGGACAGACATCAGGAAACAGTGGTGGACCTAATAAGAGATGATGCTTTCGGGGGACAGACCAGAAGGGATCTTTTCCCTGTGGGACGTCTCGATAAGGATACAGAGGGGCTTCTCCTCATAACAAATGACGGTCAGATGGCACACAGGCTTCTGGCACCTAAACATCACATAGATAAGGTATACTATGCAGTGGTGACTGGAACGGTTTTGGAAGAGGATGCAGAGAAGTTTAAGAGAGGTATCCGCTTTGATGAGCACCTGACAGCTATGCCGGCGAAGCTTGAGATCCTCAGCACCGGGAAGACTGTAAAGGAGCTTGCGGATAAGCTTCAGCTTTCTTTTGATCCTGAAAGATTTGAGAGAGTCAGACTTTCGGGAGCCGGATTTGTGGGTGCGGAAGGACCTGCGGATATAACTGATGAGACTGTATGCTCTGAGGTGAAGGTGGTCATACAGGAGGGCAAGTTCCATCAGATAAAGAAGATGATCAGAGCCCTTCCGGGAGATAAGGATGTACTTTATCTTAAGCGAATGTCCATGGGAGACATCGAGCTTGATGAGAGTCTGGCACCTGGAGAGTACAGAAGCCTCACAGAGGACGAGATGGAGACATTGGCAAAGTCCTGTGGAAACGAGGACTAAAGGAGAATTTTATAAATGGATAAGAAGTCAGTCAGCGAGATAAAGTCAAAGTGTTTTAATAAAAATGACTGCCGCATCGATCGTATGCGCGCCTGCTATGTAAATGAGGAAAAGGAGAAGATCTCCACTTTCCATGATATGTTCCTGCAGCTTGAGGAGCAGGAGCGCGCCAAGTACTGTGAGCTTTTCAAGCGTTCCATGTCGGGAAAGTTCGGAAGGAACCTATTCAATGTTGAGTTCCCTGTTCCCGAGGAGATGGAGGGGGGCCATCAGGAGTTCCTGTACCGTCTTCAGAAGTCCGAGCTCAAGGATGATGCTCTTGTGGAGCAGCTATTCGACAGGATCATAGGCTCCTACAGTTATCCCGGAAAGTATCTCATCATCCTTACCCATGGAGTTTACGATATCCCCATGAAGCTTAAGGATCAGACCATACTTGATGATGCGAGTGAATATGTCTACAGCTTCATCCTCTGTACCATCTGCCCTGTGGAGCTTCTCAGAGAGGGACTCTGCTATGATGTCAATGCTCAGACCTTCATGAGCCGTACCGATGACTGGGCTGTAAAGAACCCGGAGACAGCGTTCCTGTTCCCGGCCTACAATTTCCGTAACATGGACATACACAGTTCTCTCTACTTTACGAGACATCCTGAGGAACGCCATGAGGAGATAGCTCTTGATGTGCTTGGAACAGAGCTTTCCAGAACAGAGAAGGATCAGCAGCATGTTTTCAGAGAGATAATCGAGACTACTCTTTCTGGAGACTGTACCTTTGAGAAAGTCAGAAATATTTCCGAAGAGATAAATGAGATGATCAGGGAGAACAGCAACGATAAGGAAACTGATGATCATGTGGAGCTCGGAAAGGGAGATGTGAGAAGGCTCCTCGCTTCAAACGGAGCTACAGAGGAGCAGCTCACCCAGTTTGAGAGGATATATGATGAGGCTGTTGGAGATGATAATTCACCTCTTGTGGCTGAAAACATCCAGGATCAGAAGCATCTGGTGGTTAAGTCGCTTACCATGAAGCTCGATGTTAAATCTGAAAATGCTGACCTTGTGGAGACCCGCGTCATAGACGGAAGAGAGTATCTTCTCATACCTATCGCGGATGATATCGAGGTGAATGGAATAAAGATAAGGCAAAACCTGAAACCGGTGAAGGTGGAAGAGTAAAGATAATTTAAAAAGCCTGTGTGTCTTATGGCGCTTTCTCAGCGTACATAAGACACACAGGCTTTTTTGTGAAATAAGTTCGTGTGCAGACACACTTTGTGTACATATCTTTTCCTGACCGAAAACGGCTCAAAGCTCCTTCAGGGCTTTCACTATGGTTCCTCCGCCCACAACCAGGTCTCCGTCATAGAGAACCACAGCCTGACCGGTGGCTACGGCACGCTCAGGTTCATCAAAGGTCACTCTCACCTGACCGGTGAGCTTACCGTTTTCATCCCTGAGAGTTTCTGCAGTAGCTGGAACTTCCTTTGCCTTATATCGGGTCTTTACGGTCACACGTACAGGTCCATCCGGTTCATCGAATGGGATCCAGTTGAAGCGATCCGCAATAAGAGCCTTTGAGTAGAGCTCGGGACCTGTGGTTAGGATTACCTCGTTCTTTTCCATATCCTTGCCGCAGACATACATAGGTTGCTTAAGGGCGAGTCCGAGACCCTTTCTTTGCCCGACGGTGTAGCGTATGATGCCCTTGTGGGTTCCCAAAACATTGCCCTCTGTGTCGATGAAGTTTCCCGGTGCAAAGGTATGCCCGGTGTATCGCTCGATGAAATCACCGTAATCCCCGTTCACAACGAAACAGATGTCCTGAGAATCGTGCTTGTGTGCGTTGATAAAACCGTGCTTTTCGGCTTCTTCACGCACCTCGTCCTTGGAGGCAAAGCTTCCCAGAGGGAACATGGTGTGGGCGAGCTGGTCCTGATTCATGAAGTAGAGGACATAGCTCTGATCCTTTGCCAGGTTGCGTGACTTCTTAAGAAGCCATCTTCCGGTTTCCGGATCCTGCTCTATCCTTGCGTAGTGCCCTGTTACTATGAGGTCGCAGCCTAGGGCTTCCGCCCTGTGATACAGTTTTTCGTGCTTCATGTAGCGGTTGCAGTCTATGCATGGGTTCGGGGTTCCGCCGTTTTCATAGGTACTTATAAAACGTTCGATGACCTGTTTGTCAAAATCTTCTGTAAAGTTGAAAACGTAGTATGGCATACCGAGACTGGTGGCTACCTGACGGGCATCCTCGGTGTCTTCCAATGTGCAGCAGGTGTTGGCACGGCAATAGCCCACCGATTCGTTGTTGTATAGTTTCATGGTGACGCCGATGCAGTCGTAGCCCGCTTCATTCATAAGTGCAGCCGCTACGGAGCTGTCTACACCGCCGCTCATGGCGATCAATGCTTTCTTATTTTTCATTTTTTTCTTCCTGATTCTTATACTGATTACCAATGCTCCCGCTATAGCGAACTGCAGAAATGTATGAAGTACGGGAAACGGAAAGCATAATTTATTTTTGATTTATGTGACTATAACATTACCGGACAGCCTTAGCAAGTGGACAAAAATTGGCAATTTGTACGATTTTTAATGCTTTTTATGCGTAAATTAAGGATATTTCAATTTGTATATGATAGGTGATTGTGTTAGAATTTGGAAAGTATGTAGACATATCAGGTGTAGTATGCCCGTTTGAGTGAGGTTTTAAATTATTGCCTGATAACTAAAGGAGAATTTATGAAGGGAATTATACTTGCCGGTGGATCCGGTACAAGATTATATCCGCTTACAAGAGTAACCTCCAAACAGTTACTTCCTATTTATGACAAACCGATGATCTATTATCCGTTGAGCGTTCTTATGAATGCCGGAATCAGAGACATCCTGCTTATTTCTACACCGAGTGATACACCGAGATTCCAGGAGCTTCTGGGAGACGGAAGTCAGTTCGGTATAAATCTCGAATACAAGGTTCAGCCATCACCGGACGGACTTGCTCAGGCATTTATCCTTGGAGCGGATTTCATAGGTGATGATTCTGTTGCCATGATCCTCGGAGACAACATTTTCTCAGGACATGGATTCAAAAAGCTTCTTCGCAACGCGGCTTCAAAGAAGTCAGGCGCTACAGTTTTCGGATATTATGTTGACGATCCTGAGCGTTTCGGTATCGTTGAGTTCGACAAGACAGGAAAGGCTATATCCATCGAGGAGAAGCCGGAGCATCCTAAGTCCAACTACTGTGTAACAGGTCTTTATTTCTATGACAACAAGGTAGTTGAGTATGCAAAGAATCTTAAGCCATCAGCAAGAGGCGAGCTTGAGATCACAGATCTCAACCGTATCTATCTTGAGAACGGTGAATTAGATGTAACGCTGCTTGGACAGGGCTTCACATGGCTTGATACAGGAACCCATGATTCTCTTGTGGACGCGACCAACTTCGTATATACTATCGAGACTCATGAGCATCGTAAGATCGCCTGCCTTGAGGAGATCGCATATCTTAACGGATGGATCGACGAAGATAAGGTGAAGGAAGCCTACGAGATGTACAAGAAGAACGAGTACGGCAGATATCTGAAGGATATTCTGGACGGAAAGTACGTTGATAAGCTTACTGAGTGATTTTGAATCTTTACATTGGAAGGTAATTAAACATGAAATACATAGTAACAGGCGGCGCCGGATTCATCGGCGGCAACTTCATGCATTTTGCAGTAAACACATATCCTGATGATCAGTGGATCTGCCTCGATGCACTTACATATGCAGGAAATCTCGAGACACTTGCACCACTTGAGGGCAAGCCAAACTACAAGTTCGTAAAGGGCGACATCGCAGACCGCGAGTTCGTATTCAAGCTTTTCGAAACAGAGAAGCCGGATGTCATCATTAACTTCGCAGCAGAATCTCACGTAGACCGTTCTGTATCAGACCCGGGAATCTTCTTAAAGACTAACGTCGGCGGAACAGTAGCTCTTCTTGATGCATGTAAGGAGTACGGCATCAAGAGATATCATCAGGTATCAACTGATGAGGTTTACGGAGATCTTCCTCTTGACCGCCCGGATCTTTTCTTTACTGAAGACAACAAGATCAAGGCATCTTCACCGTATTCAGCTTCAAAGGCATCAGCTGATCTTTTCGTTATGGCATACCACAGAACCTTCGGTATCCCTACAACTATTTCAAGATGCTCAAACAACTACGGACCATACCATTTCCCGGAGAAGCTTATTCCGCTGGTTATTTCAAGAGCTCTCAACGATGAGAAGATCCCTGTATACGGAAACGGTGCCAATGTTCGAGATTGGCTCTATGTAACAGATCATTGTAAGGCCATCGACCTTATCGTTCGCAACGGAAAGGTAGGAGAGGTTTACAATATCGGTGGTCACAATGAGAGAACAAACCTTGAGGTAGTAAAGACCATCCTTAAGGCTCTCGGAAAGCCTGAGTCACTTATCGAGTACGTTAAGGACAGACCTGGTCATGACCAGAGATATGCTATGGATCCTACAAAGATGGAGACAGAGCTCGGATGGAAGCCTGAGTACACATTTGATACAGGAATCCCTGTTACCATCGACTGGTATCTCAACAACAAGGAGTGGTGGGAGCACATCATTTCAGGTGAGTATGAGAGCTACTTCGAGAAGATGTATGTAAAGGGCAAGGGACTCAGCGACTGATGCTGGTTCTTTACTTCGCTATGATGCCTTTCGGGGCTGCAGAGCGGAACGATCCGGTGTTGTTTTAACACCTTATCATTATATGAAGATGCGCTCCACTTCAGGGACGCAGACAGAGTGAGGAGTAGATATTTTGCTCCTCATATCTTTTAACAGAAAGAGAGAATAAAGTGAAAGTATTTGTTACAGGTGTCGGTGGTCAGCTGGGCCATGACGTTATGAATGAACTTGCAAAGAGAGGCTATGAGGGAATCGGTTCTGATCTTGCTCCTGTTTACAGCGGTATTCAGGATGAAAGCGCAGTTACAAAGATGCCTTATGTTTCCATGGATATCACAGATCGTGAGCAGGTGGAAAAGGTTATTTCTGAGGCGGCTCCTGATGTTATCGTTCATTGTGCAGCATGGACTGCTGTAGATCTCGCAGAGGATGAGGATAAGAAGGCAAAGGTTAAGTCTATCAACACCGATGGAGTACAGAATATCGCAGATGTGTCTAAAAAGCTTGATGCCAAGATGATCTACATCTCAACAGATTACGTATTTGACGGTCAGGGCGAAGAGCCATGGCAGCCGGACTGTAAGGATTATGCACCGCTTAACTATTACGGTGAGACAAAGCTCGGCGGTGAGCTCGCGGTAGCCAACACTCTGGAGAAGTATTTCATTGTACGTATCGCATGGGTATTCGGTCTTAACGGAAAGAACTTCATAAAGACCATGCTCAATGTAGGAAAGACTCACGATACAGTTAGAGTGGTAAACGATCAGATCGGAACACCTACATATACACTTGATCTTTCAGTGCTCCTTGTTGATATGCTGGAGACTGAGAAATACGGATATTATCACGCTACAAACGAAGGCGGATATATCAGCTGGTATGATTTCACAAAGGAGATCTACCGTCAGGCTGGTTACACAACAGAGGTTCAGCCTGTAACAACTGAAGAGTACGGTCTCAGTAAGGCGGCTCGTCCGTTCAATTCAAGACTCGATAAGTCGAAGCTTGTAGAGAATGGCTTCAAGCCACTTCCAACATGGCAGGACGCGCTTTCAAGATATCTTGATGCCTTAAAGGACATTGAGGCCTGAGATAAAGTAAAGCAGGGACTGTCTTAGGACAGTCCCTTTTTGTAAAAGGAAATTTATGGATTAGAGGTGTAATTATGGGTAAATATTTTGGTACAGACGGATACCGTGGTGAGGCTAATGTAAACCTCACAGCAGACAGTGCTTTCCGTGTGGGTAAATTTTTAGGCTGGTATTATGGACAGGGCAAGAAGGAAGGGGAGAGATGCCGTATCGTTATCGGTAAGGATACCCGTCGTTCAAGCTACATGTTTGAGTATGCCATAGCCGCAGGTATCACTGCTACGGGGGCAGATGCATATCTCCTTCATGTTACAACAACTCCTTCAGTTGCTTATGTTGCGAGATCTGAAGATTTTGATTGTGGTGTCATGATCTCCGCATCTCATAATCCTTTCTATGATAACGGTCTTAAAGTAATCAATGGAAACGGTGAGAAGCTCGGAGAGGATGTTATCGAGAAGATCGAAGCTTACCTCGATGGTGTGACACCTGAGGTTCCTCTTGCAACAAGAGATGCTATCGGACGCACAGTTGACTTTGCCGCAGGAAGAAACCGCTATATCGGTTATCTTATTTCTCTTGCGACAAAGAGCTTTAAGGGCAAAAAGGTGGCGCTTGACTGTTCAAACGGTTCGGCTTCATCCATAGCAAAGTCTGTTTTTGATGCTCTAGGTGCAGACACACATGTTATTCACAACGAGCCAAACGGCTTAAACATTAACGATAAGTGCGGTTCAACACATATCGAGTCTCTTCAGAAGTTCGTTAAGGAAGAGGGATGCGATGTGGGCTTTGCCTACGATGGAGATGCTGACAGATGTCTCGCCATCGACGAGGACGGAAATCTGATCGACGGTGACCAGATCATGTACGTCTGCGGATGCTACATGAAGGAAAAGGGGCAGCTTCAGGATGACACTATAGTGACTACTGTCATGTCCAATTTCGGTCTTTACAAGGCTCTCGACGAGGTGGGCATAAAGTATGAGAAGACCAAGGTTGGCGACAGATTTGTTTATGAGAACATGTCCCAGAACGGCTTCTCTCTCGGTGGGGAGCAGTCAGGCCATATTATCTTTCTTAACCACGCCACAACAGGTGACGGAATCCTGACTTCGATCAAGGTAATGGAGACTATGCTTGCTAAGAAGAAGTCCCTCAAGGAGCTTGCTTCACCATTCACGGTATTCCCTCAGGTACTCAAGAATGTAAAGGTTCTTGACAAGGAGAATGCCCAGAAGGATGAGGCGGTACTTGCTGCCGTTGAAAAGGTCACAGAAGAGCTTGGAGCTGACGGAAGGATACTTCTCAGAGCCTCCGGTACAGAGCCTCTTGTGAGAGTGATGGTTGAGGCGGACACTGTTGAAAAGTGTGACAAGTATGTGGATCAGGTTATAGATGTTATGAAAGAGAGGGGACTAGTCCTCGGCGTACAATGATAATATAATAAAAGAATGTGGGGAGCCTAAGGGTGGTAATTTATACAGAGACTTCACATGGTCAGTGTCAGTGCTTTTGAATCTGGCACGTGGCGTCGTCCGGCCGTTGATAAAAACATAAAGGCCGGCGATCCGGGAAGGGAGATAGCATATGTTGAATTACAAGCGTTACAAGAGATTTCCGGCATTTAAGTATCCGGAGAGAACATGGGTGGACAATGAGATTACAGAGGCGCCTGTCTGGTGTTCTGTTGACCTTCGTGACGGTAATCAGGCACTCATAGACCCTATGAGTGTTGAAGAGAAGATAGAGTTTTTCCAGATGCTGGTGAAGCTTGGCTTCAAGGAGATCGAGGTTGGTTTTCCGGCGGCATCACAGATCGAGTATGATTTTCTTCGTCAGCTTATCGAAAGAAAGATGATTCCTTCTGATGTTACTGTTCAGGTTCTTGTTCAGTGCCGTGCGGAGCAGCTTGAGAAGACCTTTGAGTGTCTCGAGGGTCTGGACAAGGCTATCGTTCATATTTATAATTCAACTTCTGTTCTACAGAGAGATGTTGTCTTCAACAAGTCAAAAGAAGAGATCATCGACATCGCCCTTACAGGTACAGCCCTTGTAAAGAAGTATGCTCAGGAATTCCCGGGAAAGATCCGTCTTGAGTACTCACCGGAGTCTTTTACCGGAACAGAGATGGACTATGCTGCAGATATCTGTAACGCGGTTCTCGATGCCTGGGACTGCAGAGAGGGCAGGGAGGTTATCATCAATCTTCCGTCCACTGTGGAGATGAACACTCCTAATGTTTACGCAGATCAGATCGAGTATATGTGCAACCACTTAAAGCATCGTGAGCATGTTATAGTTTCGGTACATCCTCACAACGATCGTGGTGAGGGTGTGGCTTCTACAGAGCTTGCCATGCTGGCAGGAGCTGACAGAGTAGAGGGTACTCTTTTCGGAAACGGAGAGAGAACCGGTAATGTAGACATTCTCACAGTTGCCTACAACATGTTCTCCCACGGAGTGGATCCGAAGCTTGACATTTCTGATATCAACTCCATCAAGGAGGTGTATGAGAGATGCACGAAGATGACCATTCCTCCGAGAGCACCATATGCCGGGGCGCTTGTATTTACCGCATTTTCCGGATCACATCAGGATGCCATCAACAAGGGTGTTCAGGCTATGAAGGATCGTCATTCAAAGATCTGGGAGGTGCCCTATCTTCCTATCGATCCTGCGGATATCGGAAGGATGTATGAGCCTATCGTACGTATCAATTCCCAGTCCGGAAAGGGCGGAGTCGCTTTCGTTATGGATTCTCAGTTCGGCTACAAGCTTCCTAAGGGAATGCAGAGAGAGTTCGCGGACTATATTCAGGCTGTTTCTGAGAAGGAAGGCGAGGTATCACCACAGGAGATCTTCGACATCTTCGATGCGAGATATATACAGACCAAGGAGCCTATGCACTTCAAGAATCTTCGTACAACAGATACGGAGAACGGAGAGGACAGCTTCACGACTCTTGCAAATGTTACCTATATGAACCGCGGAGAGCTGAAGACCTTCGGCGGTGTGGGTAACGGACCTATCGATTCTGTTGTTTCCGGCCTCAATCAGGAGCTCGGCATCAAGTCAAAGGTCATCGATTATCAGGAGCACGCTCTTGGCTCGGGATCAGGTGTGAAGGCGATTTCCTACATTCATCTTCTGGATGTGGAAACAGGAAACACAAGCTATGGCGTAGGTGTTTCATCCAATATCACCCGTTCCTCCATCAGGGCTGTATTCAGCGCTGTCAACAGACTCTATTTCAAGGAAGAAGCTGAAGCTGCAGGAGCAAAGCGTGTGGAGATGCAGAGAGGCACAGAGAAGCCCAAGGCACTGTTCGGAAATTCATGACAGAGAAGGTGTAGAACTCAGCATACACTGGACTTATACAGATAATGTTTTATAATCTAAAAGGGCTCACCCCGCTATGGGGATGGGGCCCTTTAAAAATTTGAGGATAAATGTTTAGATATGAATATAGTATATGCTTCGGATGATGGATACTGTCAGCATATGGCAGTCTCCATTATTTCATTAATTGAACATAACAGGGAAGAACAGCTTAACTTCCACATACTTTCCGATGCTATCTCTGAGGAGAATAAGAGGAAGGTCACAGAGATGGTGAAGCTGTATGGAAGAAGGATCACGTTTTATCCCATAGATCATCTCATGAAGGAGCTTAAGGACAGGATTTACGGTCTCGATACCGGCAGATTCAGGATCACAACTCTGGCGCGACTTCTGATGGGTTCCATACTTCCGGAGACAGTCACCAAGGCTCTTTATCTTGACTGTGATACAGTGGTCCTTCGAAACCTGAAAGGGTTCTACAATTTAAGACTTAACGATTGCATAGCTGCCATGGCTGCGGAGCCCACCATATATCCTGAGGTAAAGGAGTTGGTAGGATTGACAGAAGAGGATAATTACTATAATGCCGGAGTTATCCTGTTCAATCTCTCGGCGTGGAGACTGGAGAATATGGAGGAGAATTGTCTTGCCTACTATAACTCCATGGGCGGTAAGCTTCCGTTTAACGATCAGGATGTACTGAATTATGTTCTGAAGGACAGGATAAAGAGAGTGGGTCAGACCTACGATTTCATAACCAACTACTATTATTTCAGATATTCGACCCTGGTGGAGAAATCCTCTGCATATGCAGCGGGCGAATCCAGAGAAAGCTTCCATCTGGCGAAGCACCATCCGCATATAGTTCATTTTGCATCGGATGAGCGACCTTGGAACAGGGGAAACATTAACCATTACAGACGTGCCTATGATAAATATCTGAGGCTCACTCCTTTTGCGGAGGCAGAAAAGATAAAGGGAAAGGAATGCTACATGGCGGCTTACCATCTCATGAATGTGGCTACATTTGTAGCCCCGAGGGTACGTCAGTTCATTTCGGATAAGTATTACAATGACAAGATTAAGAAATAAAAAGATACTTCTCATAATGCCCTATTTCTATAATTATGAGAAAGATATAAAGGCCTGTCTGGAAAGAGCAGGCGCCGAGGTTTTTCTTTTCGATACGAACCTTCATGCCCATAGCCTGTTTAACAAGCTTCTGATGTTCTATACAAAAAAGCTGAGAGACAGGCTGGTGCTGGAGTATTATGAGAAAATGATCTCAGCAGTTCCGGGTGACATAGATATGGTATTTGTCATCAAGGGACAGTGGATGACGGATGAGGTTCTTCAGAAGCTCAGGAAAAGCTTCAGCAGGGCTGAATTCAGAATTTATCAGTGGGACAGTATAGCGACCTTCCCGGATCAGGAGAGGATAAATCCTCATTTTGACAGGATATTTACCTTCGATCCTGTGGACTCTGAGAATCGTAAGTGGATTTACAGACCTCTGTTTTTCAAGAAAGAGGAGTGTGTGAGATCAGAGGACAAGAGATATGATCTTATCTTCCTTTGCTCCATGCATACCAGAAGGATGCAGATCCTCATAGCGCTGAAGGCACTTGCCGAAAGGTACGGAAAAAGCCTTTTCGGATATATCTATGTTCCCAGGCTTCAGTATATAAAGGAAGCTGTGCTGAAGAGAAATCCGCTCTATAGAGGTGCGGCAAAATCACTGCATTTTGACTCCCTTTCCATGGATAAAACAAATGATATCTATAATCACACCCGATGCTTTGTGGATTATACCTTCCCTCAGCAGAATGGTCTCAGCATGAGGACTATAGAGTCTGTAGGCCATAGATGCAAGCTCATAACTAACAACCGGCATGTGATGGATACGAATTTTTATGATCCTGCCAATGTCTACATTTACGACCCGGACAACTTTTCTGTTCCGGTGGAATTTATAGAGGAGCCCTACAGGGATATAGATGAATCTGTATATGAGAGATACAGCCTGGAGGGATTCCTGAGTGATATATTATTGGGATGAGCATTCATTTTTACATATAGTTGTTGAATGGATGTTCATTCTGACAAAATGATGCACAGCTGAGACATTAGCTGAAAAGTCCGGTTCAGCTGAGACATCTTTATATTTGGTTAAAGTCAATTTTAATTGGAGATTTTTATATACATGAAAGTACTTGTAACCGGCGCCAACGGATACATCGGACAGGGGCTTGTTAAACAGCTTCTGGAGGATGGTCATGAGGTTGTTGCCACTGATTTCAGAACAGAGAACATTGATCCCCGTGCAGAGAAGATGGCTCAGGATCTTTTTACACCGGAAGATCCATATGCTTTTTTCGGAAAGCCTGACGCCTGCTTCCATCTTGCATGGAGAAACGGTTTTGTGCATAACGATGCTTCCCATATCGAGGACCTGCCGAAACATTTTGCTTTTCTCGAGAAGCTGATAACAGCCGGTATACCGCAGCTTGCGGTCATGGGTTCCATGCATGAGATCGGATTCTTTGAGGGCTCCATAAAGCCTGATACGCCATGTAATCCACAGTCGCTTTACGGCATTTCGAAGAACGCTCTACGTCAGGCTGTTGAGCTTTTGTGCAAAAACAGGGACACGATTTTTCAATGGGTAAGAGGCTACTATATAGTTGGCCACTCAGAGTACGGTTCTTCCATTTTTTCAAAGATAACCGCAGCAGAGAAGCGTGGAGACAGAGAATTCCCCTTTACCATGGGGCAGAATCAGTGGGATTTCATAGATTATGACAGATTCTGTGAGATGCTTGCGGCTGTTATAGAGCAGAAGGAATACAGAGGGATCATCAATGCCTGCTCAGGATATCCTGAGAAGCTTGCCACAAGAGTTGAGAACTTCATAAAGGAAAACGGCTACAGTATAGTGCTTAAGTATGGGGCCTTTCCTGACAGACCTTATGACAGTAAGGCTGTATGGGGTGATGACTCAGTGATACGTAAGGTTATGGAAAAGAGAGAGGCGTGATGGTAACTGTACTTTTATGCACATATAACGGTGAAAAATATGTGAGGGAGCAGATCAGGTCAATACTTGATCAGAGCTATAGGGATTTTTCCATAGTTGTGTCGGATGACGGATCAAAGGACGAGACATTGAACATAGTCCGTGAGCTGATGGAGGCTCATCCCGGCAAGATAAGCCTCATAGAACAGGTGCCTCCAACAGGAAGTGCCGAGAGACATTTTCTCAGGCTTTTCGCGGACAGGCAGTATGGTGACGGAGATTACATCATGCTTTCAGATCAGGATGATGTATGGAATCCTGACAAGATGGAAAAAACTCTTCGTGAGATGCAGGCGCTGGAGGTGATCTTCGGTAAGGAGAAGCCTCTCCTCGTTCACTGCGATTCAGAGGTGGTGGATCAGGAGCTCAGGGCGATTTCCCCGAGCTATGTGGAGTATCAGAAGATGACACCGGAAAGAAAGGCACTTAATCAGCTTCTGGTACAGAACAATGTTGTTGGCGGAGCTATGATGGTGAACCGTGCCCTTGCGGAGCTCATAAAAGAGGTTCCTGAGCATTGTGTCATGCATGATCAGTGGTTAGCCCTTGTGGCGGCAGCTTTCGGTGAGATCAGATTCATTTCCGAATCTTTGTATAAATACAGGCAGCATGGCAACAATGTTCTCGGCGCCGAAAAGGGATCCCGCATCATGGAGGTACTGGGAAGATTCGGTATCGGAAGAAAAGACGGTAAGAGCAGGGCGGAGATGGATGAACATTCACATAAGGTATACACAGAGCTGTTTCGGCAGGCTGAATGCTTCCGGGAAATGTACGGTGACAGACTGGGAGATAAGCAGAAGAGGATGCTGGACAGCTTTATAAGCATACCGGAAAAGAACAGAGTGGGTAAAATAATCACTATACTAAGTGGTGGATTTACCTACAATATGCTCCACAGAACCGTTGGTGAATGCCTGTTCATTTCATGATACGGTATTTGAAACAGCTGTAAGAGAGTTGAGTAAGAGTTAAGGCGTTTAAATCAGTTAATTACACCGAAACAGGAAACATAAAGGTGAAATATGAATGAAATAAATATAGACCAGGACAGGGATACGGATATCATGGTGTCCGTCTGTGTGGTTACATATAATCACGGTAAGTACATCGGAGCCTGTCTTGACCACATCCTTCAGCAGAACAGGGATTTCAGGATAGAGGTTCTGATCCATGACGATGCTTCGACTGACGATGCCCAGGATGTGATAAGAGCTTATCAGAAGAGATATCCGGATATCATAAAGCCGATTCTCAGAACAGAGAACCAGTACAGCAAGGGAATAACCAACATTTCCGGTGCCTTCAATTTCCCCAGGGCAAAGGGAAAATATGTGGCACTTACGGATGGAGATGATTTCTGGTGTGACCCTGACAAGCTGAAAAAACAGGTTGAATATATGGAAGCAAATCCCGGCTGTGTTTTTACCTTTCATTCGGCAAAGGTAGTGACAGAGGATGGAGCTTTAGTCAACGGAGAGCTCATGAGACCTTATAAACAGTCTCGTGTGGTTAAACCGGAGGAGCTTGTGGATAAAGCGGTGGGTTCACCATTTGCGAGCTTCCTGTTAAGACGTGAAATCGTTGAAAAACTGCCGGATTACTATGTGGATTGTCCTGTCGGCGACAGGCCACTGGAGCTCATGGCTGCAGCAGCCGGTGACAGCTATTACTTCGACGAGCCGATGAGCGTTTACAGATTCTCCATAGGAGGGTCATGGACGGAGAGCCAGATGACCGGAGATTATGTGAAAAAGCAGAAGAGGTTCGCAGAAGATCTGTTCAGGATGTACAGGAGCTTCGATGAGGAAACGGGAGGAAGATTCCATGATGCGGCTATGAGAGCTGCAAAACGAAATGAGTTTCTCACCAATGTCAATATCAGAGACTTTGAGGAGATATATAAGGCAGAGAATAAAGAGTTTTATGATGAACTCAATTTTCGTGACAGATTTTTTATAGGATTTGAATATCGTATGCCGAGGCTTTATAGCTGGCTGCGAAACAGAAAAAATGGCAGAAAATAATAATTTAAAACTAAAGGTGATCAAAGGTCTGTTCTGGAAGATACTGGAGCAGTGCGGTTCACAGGGAATACAGTTCGTGGTGGCGCTGGTGCTTGCCAGACTGATGACTCCAGCTGAATACGGAACCATAAGCCTCATAACCATATTTATCGCGATAGCCAACACCTTTGTACAGTCAGGCTTCGCAACAGCCCTTATACAGGGTAAGGATGTTGAAGAAGAGGATTACAGCTCAGTGTTCTGGGTGAGCATGCTGCTTGCGGCTCTCTGCTATGGAGTGCTTTTCATAGGGGCGCCCCGGATAGCGGATTACTACAGTACTCCGGTACTGAAGGCACTCGTGAGAGTCATGGGAGTGGTGCTTTTTCCGGGAGCGGTGGTTTCCATACAGACTGCATTTGTATCCAGAAATCTCAGGTTCAGGCAGTTGTTTCAGTCAACCATGATAGCGGTGATCATCTCCGGTCTGGTGTCCATAGTGCTGGCAATGAGAGGCTTCGGAGTCTGGGCGATGGCAGCCCAGCAGATGGTGTACTACTTTTCTCTTATGGTGGTGATGCTCATAAATCTCAAGTGGTATCCGAGAATAGTTTTTCGCACAGGAAGGCTAAAGAAGCTGTTTTCCTTTGGATGGAAGATACTCGTATCGGGACTCATTGATGCGGTGTGGCAGAACATATATGGACTTATAATCGGTAAAAAATATTCCAGCGCTGATCTTGGTGCCTATAATCGAGGTGAACAGTTCCCGAAGATAATCGCAACGAATCTTTCCACGGCTATCCAGTCCGTGATGCTTCCTGCCTACAGTAAGGAACAGGATGATCCGGAGACTCTTCGCCGTATGGCAAGCAGATCCATACGACTCAGCTCCTTTGTGATATTTCCGATGATGGCAGGGCTTGCGGCAGTGGCTAAACCTCTGGTTATACTGCTCTTGACTGAAAAATGGATAGTAGCAGCGCCATATCTGGTTCTTTTGGCGGCGAGCTATGCCGTATATCCTATTCACATCATCAACCTTCAGGTCATGAATGCCATGGGAAGATCGGATCTTTTTCTGAAGCTGGAGATCATAAAAAAGGCTATAGGTGTAGTGATACTGCTGCTCAGTCTTTCTCTCGGTATCTGGCCTATGCTTATTCTGAAGGTTTTTGATGAGTATCTCTGTACCATCATCAATGCTGCGCCCAATAAAAAACTCATAGGCTATGGGCCTATGAGTCAGTGGAAGGAAGTATTTCCATCTCTTATTATCTCCGTCCTTATGGGAGCAGGAGTCTGGAGCATACAGCTCCTCGGTATGTCAGTACTGATAACTATAATAATACAGGTTATGACCGGTGCGGTTTCTTATGCCGTATTGTCCTGGCTGTTCAACCGCGAGCCGTTGCAGTATATCTTCTCATTAGCTTCGAAGCGTACTCAAAGGTAGCAGAAATAAGTCTCAGTTCCAGAGTGAGGTATCGCATAGGCGGTACCTCATTTAATTTTGCTCTTTTCAGGGTTCCGGACTTACGTAATCCCTCCATCAGACCGGAGAAATAGGCTTTTCCGAAGCCTTTCTTAATGAAGAAAAGCTGCTTGATGAGATATCCTGCAAGTATAGGGATGATGTTCAGTATCACCATGAATGCGGGAAGATTTTTATACATAAGATACACGGAATTTCTGGCGCTGAGTCTCACCTTGAACTCGTTGTACTTGGATCCGCTGGTTCCCGAACCCACATGCTGAACCACAGCCTTTGGAAAGTAAAGCACTTTGTAGCCGTACAGCTGGGCTCTGAAACATACATCTATGTCCTCGAGGTAAGCGAAATGGCTCTCATCAAATATCCCCACTTCCTTAAAGGCTTTTGTTCTGTACATGGCGGCACCCGCGCAGGCAGAAAAGACAGCAGACTCCTGATTCCAAAGAGGACGTGAGGAAGGCTCATCCAGACCCCTCTGGAATTGCCATCCGAGGAGGGTGTACTGGTCTCCTGCATCATCCATGACGGAGTTGTCATGCATCTTTACCATCTTACTGGAAAGAGCAAAGATCATTTCCTCTTTATCCGCATCCATCTTATCCTCAAGAGACTCCACGAAGTCTTCAGCTATCTTTGTATCGTTGTTGAGAAGCAGAGTGTAAGGGATGTCATGCCGGATAGCCCAGTTTATGCCTTGATTTACGGCTCCTGAGAAGCCGAGGTTATCATGGTTTAGTATAAGCTGTCTACGTGCAGGATCCTTTTCCTGCCAATGCTTAAGCCAGCTCTTATCTTCATCCCCCGATCCGTTATCCACCACAAGTGTTATGAAATCGGTGACTGTCTGTGTGTCTATGGCAGCCATACAGTCGTCTAAAAATCTGAGACCGTTGTAATTAGGTATGACTATGACGGTCCTGAATACGGAGGAAGAGTTGCTCTTCTGTTCTGTATGGAACTTCTTTGGCTCAAATGATGCCGGGGTTTTGTTTAAAGTTGTATTCATGTTCATAATTATTTATTTCTTTTAGCTTTGAGTATGTTTGATCCCTTATTCACCACATTACAAGTACCTGTGAGGAAAAATACAAGTACAGCTGTTACAGCAAATATAAAAAGCGTATAGATAAGGCTGTAGAGGATAAGTCCTACAGAACTCTCGCCGAACAGAGCTTTAAACCATGCTTCCACGCCTATAGCGCGGAAATGATTGGTGAAAATGTAGTGCAGAAGATATATGGGGAAGGTATAGCTTCCCAGTGTTGAAATGAGCTTCGATACAGGAGCAGGGAAATATGCAGCCGGAATCAGGAGTATGAAACCGCTGAGAGCCAGAGTCTGAAGACCGCAGAAAATTCCGTGCCAGCTTGTAAAGTAATAATCTGTGCTTAGTTCGACAGCGGTTCGCCCTGAGAGCATACCGGTAAGATATATATGCTTCTGAAGGAAGAAGAGTATCAGCGAACTAATGACAAAAAGTATTATAAAAGAAAGCTGATATAAGTAAATACCGCGACCTGGTTCAGAGGCTTCTTTTAAAGTGTGATTTCCGTGTATGCGGATTCTTTTTATCCGGGAATAGAACAGGAAACCGGCTATAGCGTACATGGCAGGCTTGCCGACAGATTCGGGAATATATATTCCTACAGGCAGAGTGACAAGGGCACTCAGGTTCTGAAGGCTGAAGTGAAAGGCTGCGATCAGAAGCATTATCCTGAGAACCTTAAGCTCATCGTGCTTTATAAGAGCAAGCATCACAGGCATCCAAAGCATCACACCTGCATAGCTGAAGATGTACCAGAGATGATCTGCGTAAAGCCCGAAGCGTACTGTGTCGAAAGCGAGAAAGCCCTGAAGCATATCTGTAAAAATGGTTACGGGGTGAGAGCTTAAAATACTTTCGAGTATAGATACTTCTGGATGGTCTATCCAGAGACGGATAAGTCCAAGGACAAAAACGAAGGCTGCTGCAGGGAGTATGACCCCTGTAAGGAAACGTCGAAGTATGTGGGAAAGAGTCTGGTTTTTATTTATGAAGAATCCGCTGATGATAAAGAAGGCGGCTACGGCGGGACCGTTCAGTACATAGATAAGTACCACTGCATCTCTGAGTGTTGTACCTGAAATAGGAAAAGGCCGAACATGGATCATAATGACCATGAGACAGGCAATGATGCGGAGCAGTTCAACATTTAGGTCCTGCTTCTTTTTGGCTACCTGCATATTGGATCATCCTCCCTGAAATGATTTATTTACTGCATTGGCGGAAATCACAGGATGGTCTCCGGACAGTGCCATCCTTTTACAAATTATGCTGCACCATTATATCACGATGCTGTTCTGTGGCAAATAAAAAACGGAACAGACATAAGTCCGTTCCGTTTAAATGGTATCGATATTACTGTGGCTCGCCCTCGCCTTCAGCTGCTGCTGATTCAGCCTGAGCTGCTGCCTGAGCCGCAGCCTGCTGAGCTGCTGCGTCCTGGGCTGCTGTAACCAGAGGGTCTGTCGGATCGAAGGTCTGGTCTCTAGGGATGGCCTGCTGGATAGCATCCTTCTCTATAGGTCCCTTGTCCCACTTGTTGTTGTAGATTGTAACTGTTGTTCCGTTAGGACAGTTGTTGTAGATCCATGCACAGTCAACTGCGCGAAGTCTTACGCATCCGCCTGACATAGAGTCATCCATGTAGTTGTAGTAAATAGCATCCATGGTGTTGTAATCAGGTTTTGTATAAAGCAGTGAGTGAAGCAGGAAGTGTCCCTTGAATCTTGAAAGGAACTGAGTGTAGCAATCAGTGTGCATAAAGTGCCATCTGTACTTCTCATAAATTGAGAAGGAACCGATAGGAGTGTCATCACCTACTGTTACCATAAGGGTCTTATATGGAATGGTGAAGTTTCCTGATGCATCCTGAGCGAGGATGTACATGGTTCTTGTTGCCTTGTTTACCTTTATGGCATATGCGCCCGGAGTTCCCATTACACCTGAAAGATCCTTGAGAGCTACACCGCTGTTGTCAAAGTAAATGTTATAACCGTCGATGACGTTCCAGCCTGTAACTGCAACACCGTTGTTGAAGTAGTACTGGTTTGAGTCGCCGTCGAAGCCCCAGCCTGTGTATGAACGTCCATCGGCTGTTACGTAGCTTGCACCGTTCTCTGTCCAGAAAACACCTTCGTTGTTGCTGTTAGCCATAGGCTTTTCTGTTGAATCATAGAACTCGACGCCCTTCTTCCAGAGAGCGAGCTTAATGGCGATGATATAACGGTCATCTCCGATGGAACCTACAGCCTGTCCTTCCGGTGCCCAGTCTGTAACTGTACCGTCGTTAAGAACTGCTCTGTAGTAAAGATCACCAAGATTATGTGTATAGCCCTTTACTCGGATCTGCATGGCAGAAACGATTCCCTGATTAGGAGTGGACTCCTTTGAGGTAGCCCATGGACCCCAGCCTGTTCCGTTGGAGTAGGTTCTGTAGTACCATCTTCCGACATTGGCATGCTCAAGCATGAAGCTTGTGAAGCCCATAGCTGAATATGCAAAGGAATCATTCTTTGAAGTTGTACCCCAGTCGATGCTGTTTCCGGCACCATCATAAATGAAATAGGAACCTAACGGTACCATATCGAGAACAGGATCGGCTTCCATATTTCCATCTGAAGGAGTGGTCATATAGTTGTAACGGATAGTATCGATATCTGTCGGATCGACAGTTGGAAGTGTCTTTGAACTTGAAGCAGTCAGACTTCCCTTTGATACTGTTGTTCCTGTAGCAGTGTTCTGTTCTGTGCCTGTCGCAGATGCAGGTACATCTGATGTGGACACATTACCCTGTGAAGAAGACTGCGCATTTGTATCGTTTATGTTTACAGCAACGTTTCCTGCAGTAGCATCAGAACTTACTGATGGATCGTTGGCTATGACAACATCGGATGTCTGAAGGGCAGAACCGGTTGTAGCTTCAGTTACCGTAGCCTGACCCGGAATAGCATCGGCAGGTGAAGCGGCAAAGGCAGTTACTGGTTGAGCCATCATAGCGGCTGCTGCAAGGAGTGCGACAGTACGTTTCATACTTATCATTTTTTAATCCTCCAAGACTTTATCTGTCAAAAAATATACGCATACACTTTATCACATGGGATTTGAAAGTTCCACCCGGGATTTACTTTTTATAGGCAATATTATAAAATCGTAAAGTATTGGCAATAAACTGCCTATTTTTGCGTATTTTTGGAGATAAAATGTCAGATATAGATAGAAATATAATTAATGTAACAAAAGCGAGTCTGCCCCCGTTTGATGAGTATACAGAGATGCTCAGAGAGATATGGGATTCGGCATGGCTCACCAATATGGGAAAGTTCCATGAAGAATTAAGATCAAAGCTTAAAGACTATCTGAAGGTCGGATCCGTTCAACTTTTCGTGAACGGACATAGTGCACTTGAGTTCCTGATTCAGGCGATGGATCTTTCGGGAGAGGTCATCACCACTCCTTTCTCTTTTTCGTCTACGACCCATGCCATCGTCAGGAACGGACTTAAGCCTGTATTCTGTGATATAAATCTGAAGGACTATACACTGGACCCTGACAGGCTGGAGTCACTTATAACAGACAAGACCTCTGCGATCCTTCCTGTACATGTATACGGAAACATTTGCAATGTGGAAAAGATACAGGAGATCGCTGATCGTCACCATCTCAAGGTGCTTTATGATGCGGCTCATACTTTCGGAGAGGAGTATAAGGGAAGAGGAGTCGGAAGCTTTGGTGATGCATCTATGTTTTCTTTCCATGCCACAAAGGTGTTCAATTCCATCGAGGGTGGAGCCATAACTACCGGAGAACCTGATGAAAAACTTATGGCTAAGCTGTATGAGCTTAAAAACTTCGGAATCCTCGGTCAGGAAGAGGTGGCATCTGTAGGCGGAAACGGAAAGATGAATGAGTTTGCCGCTGCTATGGGACTTTGTAATCTGCGCCATGTGGACAGTTACATAGAAAGACGTAAGCTGGTGTTTGAGCGTTACATGGAAAATCTCGGAGGAGTCGAGGGGATCATCCTTCCGGAGCTTAATCCGGATGTGAAGCCGAACTATGCCTATATGCCGGTTCGCTTCCATAATTATAAGAGAACTAGAGATGAAATATTCGCTATTCTCAAGGCCGGCAATGTGAATGCCAGAAAGTATTTTTATCCTTGTATCAATGCATACAGCTGTTACAGAGATCAGTATGATGTCAACGATACTCCTAATGCGCTTCTTGCATCAACTGAGATCCTGACTCTTCCGATATTCCCGGATCTCAGCCTCGAGGCTGTAGACAGGATCTCTATGATGATACTGAATTAAGAGGTGGAAATAATGAAAAAAAGAACGGCGCTGGTCACAGCTATAGGTTCCTTTGCTGCAGATGCGGTCATAAGGAGCCTTCGTGAAATGGGCTACAGAGTGGTCGGCAGTGATATATATGATAAGAACTGGGTTGCCAATTCTCTCGACGTGGATGTGTTTTATCAGGCACCACTGGCGAGTGATGAAGAGGCATTTATTTCTTTTATAAAGGACTTATGTGAGAAGGAGCAGGTAGAACGTATACTCCCGATCATAGACCTCGAGGTAGATGCCCTGAACAGACACAGGGATGAGATCGAGAAAAACGGTGTCAGGATATGTATGTCTGACAAAGAGGTCATAGAGATACTGAGAGACAAGCTCCGTATGACAGAGCTGGTAAAGAGAGTTCTCGACAGTTCGGATGATGAGGAGCTGAAGGCAGCAGTACGCACCATACCTTCCGAGAAGGCATCTGATGTTGACTTTGAGGAAATCGAATTTCCGGTCATAATTAAGCCGGTAGACGGACGAAGCTCCAACGGGCTTTATCGTATCTATCAGGAGGATCAGCTCGGTTTTGCATTTTCGAGTATCATGGATCCTACCAAGCTTAATGATACAGCTCTTGAGAAGTATATAGTTCAGCCTATGATAAAGGGCAATGTCATTACCGTGGATATATTGAGAGATGGTGAAGGCAGATGCAGGGCTGTACCGAGAGAGGAGCTTATAAGGACTCCAAACGGTGCAGGACTAAGTATCCGTGTGATGGAGGAGAGGCTTCTTCAGGAAGCCTGCTGTAAGATAGCTGAGGCTGCAGGGATAAAGGGATGTGTCAACTTTGAATTCATACATGGAGAGGGGTCGGGAGTTTATTATTTCGTGGAATGTAATCCGCGTTTTTCCGGTGGCATAGCCTTTACGGAGCTTGCCGGTGTACCTATGATAAAAAACCATATGAATATTTTTGATGGCATGCCTATGGAGGATATGCCCTTACAGAAGTGTGGATTCATGACCAGAAAATATCAGGAAATCAGGATGTGATATGAGAAAGTGCTTTGACAAAGAATCAAATAAGGGGAGAGTGATACTGATCATACCTGCTTACAACGAAGCCGGTAATCTTCCGAAGGTGGTTTCGGACATCCTTTCTCAGGATTTCCCGATGGATTATGTCATCGTTTCAGACGGATCAACAGACGGCACTCATGAGCTTTGCGAGAAGGAGCATTATAACTATATAGAGCTTCCGGTGAACCTGGGACTTGCAGGCTGCTTTCAGACAGGTATGAAATATGCACATAGAAGGGGATACAGCTACGCGGTTCAGTTTGACGGAGACGGTCAGCACAGAGCAGAGGATGTGGAAGTCCTTTATAACAGGATGATAGAAGGGGACTATGATATAGTTCTCGGCTCACGTTTCCTCGAGAAAAAGAAGGGCGGATCCATGAGGGAGATAGGCTCGAGACTTATTTCTCTCGCTATAAAGATCACTACCGGAAAGACTATCACTGACCCTACCTGTGGTCTCAGGATGTACAGTCATAGGGTAATAGCGGGATTTGCCAATCGTATGAACTACGGTCCCGAGCCGGATACCGTTTCATATCTTATGAAGAATGGTGCAAAAGTTGTTGAGGCACCTGTGACCATAGATGAAAGACTATCGGGAGAGTCATATCTCCGTCCTATAAATGCCATGAAGTATATGGCTCGTATGCTCATATCCATTTTGGTCATCCAGAGCAGCAGGAAGAAGGAATAAAGTGACAGATACTAAAAGAGATTTTTTATGGAATGCCATAGGAAGCTTTATTTATGCCATGGCATCCATCGTGCTGGCATTTGCAGTCATCAGGATAGTCGGAGCTGATGATGGCGGTATATTTGGATTTGGATTTTCTACACTGGGGCAGCAGATGTTCATCATCGCATACTTTGGTATCAGACCCTTCCATATTACTGATATGAAAAAGCAATTCAGCTTTGGCGATTACCTTTGCGTAAGACAGTTCACATCATTACTGGCAGTATTTGCCAGCTTTTTGTTTGTAGGGGGTCAGATGCTTATGGGAAGCTATGATCTCCATAAATCCATCATACTGTTGCTTCTTGCGGGGTACAAGATAGTGGACGGATATGCTGATGTATATGAGTCGGAGCTGCAGAGGCAGGGACTTCTGTACAGAACAGGGCAGTCTCTGGCATTCCGTACGAGCATTTCGGTTATCACCCTTCTGTTGGTGCTGATGCTTACAAAAAATCTTCTTCTGGCTGCGGCTGCTTCAGATGTGATGCAGATGGTAGGAACCTATTTCTTTGCAGGAAGAGTGCTGTCCGGGGTCCCCGGAGTGGACAGGAGTTTCGGAAAAGAGAACGTAAAAACCATGATGAGCTCCACAGGACTTCTGTTCCTCAGCGTATTCGTGGATTTTTACATTTTTTCCGCATCAAAATATGCTATAGATGCGAAGCTTACCGATGCGGTATCGGGATATTTCAATGTACTGTTCATGCCGACATCCTTTATCTATCTTATAGCGAATTTTCTTATCAGACCCATGCTTACCAGACTTGCGGATCAGTTCGCTGTGAAGGATTCAGAGGCATTTAAAAAGACTTCTGTCTATATGCTGAAGGCGGTTTTGGTTCTCAGTGTAGTCATTATCCTAGGGGCACTTATCTTCGGACGGCCGGGGCTCTGGATCTTCGAGCTTATCCTTGGAGCAGGTGCGAAGGGAAAGCTTGTTTCAGAGTATCTGACCTTTATTATGCTTATCGCAGGCGGAGCTCTTTATGCCTTCGCCAATGTAATGTACTATATTCTGGTTACAGTACGTAAGCAGTTCCATATTTTCGCGGGGTACGTCATGACTGCGGTGGTGGCGGTATTTTCCGCAGAGCGTATGGTGGAGATGAGGGGAATGCTCGGAGGAGCGATAAACTATTTCATGCTCATGGGGATACTGGTCATCCTCTTTTCTGTATTTGCCCTTCAGGCGGTGCGGGAAATGGAGCTTGAAGAAAAGAAGTAAAGGAAGAGGTTTCTCGGAAGAGACAAAGATTTATGAAAACAGTAGATGTGATCATTCCCACATATAAACCCGGGAAAAAATTCATAAGACAGCAGAGTATGCTTCAGAAGCAGACATATCCAATAAGCAGGATCATCATAGTGAACACTGAAGCGTCATTCCTCGACAGGAATATATTTAAGGATTATGCCAATGTTTCTGTAACAGACATTTCTGCCTCCGAGTTCGATCATGGCGCCACCAGAAATCTGGGAGTGTCCATGTCCACTGCGGATTATTTCCTCCTTATGACAGATGATGCGGTGCCAAAGGATGAATTTCTGGTGGAAAATCTCGTCAGAATGATGGAAGGTGATGACTGTAATGTGGGTCCCTCATCAGGGCGTTTAGATGAAGCTTCGAAGGAAAAGACCGGTTCTGCAGGTAAAGAGAACGGTGGGGAGAAAAAGAAATTCGAGATAGCCGCAGTCTACGGAAGACAGCTCGCAACAGATGAGAGTTCTGTGGATGAGAGGTATTCAAGAAGCTTTAACTATCCGGATCACTCCTTTGTAAAGACCATAGAGGATCTTCCGAGGTTGGGTATAAAAACCTATTTTGAGTCAAATGTATGCTGTCTTTACAGAAGAGACGTGTTTGACAGTTTAAAGGGATTTCCGGTTCATACGATCTTTAACGAGGACATGATCTATTGCGCCAGAATGCTGAAAGCAGGATATGCAAGTGCTTACTGTGCAGAGGCAGAGGTCTATCATGCCCACAATTATAACGGGATCCAGCAGCTTCGCCGTAATTTCGATCTTGGTGTGTCGCAGGCGGACAATCCCGATGTATTCGGCGGCATAATATCTGAAGGAGAGGGTATCCGGCTTGTAAAGGGAAATGCTCTTTCGCTTTTGAAAGAGGGGAGGATATTCTCGACCATAAGACTTATATGGATATCAGCATGTAAGTACACAGGATATCGTCTTGGAAAGGACTATAAAAAGCTGTCACGAAGCATGGTCATGAAACTGACCATGAATAAGCATTACTGGGACTGAGCTTTTATATTTATCGAAGGAGATTTATCATTATGATGACACCGCTTTTCAGAGTTGTTCTGGTGGCAGCATCTGTTGGAACGCTGGGGATAGTTCTCAGCAGGATACGTAAGTCTAAACTGAATATAGAGGATTCTATCTTCTGGATACTGCTGGTATTTATGTTTGTAGTGTTTGCTGTATTTCCTTCAGTGCCGGATACTCTGGCAAGTCTTCTCGGAATTTACAGCACGGCTAATTTCCTCTTCCTTTTTATGATATTCATACTGATCATGAGGCTCTTTTCCATGAGCATGAGAATCAGTTCACTGGAGGATAAGGTGAGAAGCCTGGTGCAGGAGATTGCCCTCAGGGACAGGGAAATGATGGAGTCTGTTAGGAGCAAAGCCGTTTCCGGAAGAGCTAAGGTAGAAGATTCCCGTCGGGATGATATATCACAGGATAAGTCCGGGAGGCGGGGTGAATGATATGGCAGAAGGCAGGCAGCGTTCACTTTTATGGGATATATTTAAGGGCTTTGGCATAATCTTCATAGTATTTGGTCACACCGGAAAGGTGGGTGGAGCTATAGTCTATCTTTTTCATCTGGCTCTTTTCTTCTTTGTGACGGGGTACTTTTTCAATGAAGACAAGTACGGAGACAGACCTTTTGTCTATTTCGGGCACCGCGTTGCAGGTGCATGGCCGAGATACGTTCTTTACTGCTTGTTCTTTGCCGTGACACATAATTATGCAGTTGTGCACGGACTTATGACGGAAGGTTCTGTGATCTATGAGACTCCGCAATTCGTTAATTCTGTTATAGGCAGTATGGTCTTTGAAAGACCGGAGCTGTATTCAGGTCCTATGTGGTTCGTACCGTTATGGCTTCTGGGAGCGGTTCTCTTTGCCGGGGTTGTACATGTGTCGAGAAATCTTGCGGAGCTTTTGACGAGACCTCGTGTAAAGACGGCTTTCATCATCATACTGACAGTGGCTTCGATAGTTGTGGGGCAGTATGTTGTGAACGAAGGCATAAATGTTCTTTATCATATGGAGCTGGCATTTGTGATAGAGCCCTTCTTTGCACTGGGATACTTTGTAAGAAGATATATTCCGGATTTTCATGAAAAGCTGCCGGTTCCTCTGATGGTGGTTCTTGCGGCAGTGATCTTTTATATTTTCAATCTCTTTATAGAAGCGGGAATATGGTTTGATCTTGCCAGTCAGCTTATCTTCGGAATGTGGTTCTATGTGGGCGGTATACTGGGGATAATATTTACGATCCTGATATCGGGATTACTTGAGAAGATCAGGTTTTTCGGAGAGGTTATGAAGAAGATTCCCCTCATGAAAAATGCCACAAATCCATTGGCAGGACTTGTGGCACTTGCGGGTCGATACAGCTTTGATATCATGGCATTTCATATCTTCATATTTAAGATGACTGACATGATGCTCAGAAAATTTTATTACCGTGACCCGGGAATGAGCCTTTCGGCTTATCCTTCACCACTTTCAAATGAGTGGTGGGTATTGTATCTTTTTGTGGCGGTTCTGATCCCTCTGGTTGTCGGGCTCGCGATAGACAAGATAAAGTCCGTTGTCAAATACGGTTTAAAGCATTGACGAGAAAACGTATGATCCTGTTCTGAAGCTTCCCTACAGTCAGCTCATACATATAAGCTGCGATAAAAAGGGCAGTGAAGGTCACTACAGTAATGATGATAAATTCCTTTGTATAGGATATGCGGTTTACCATCAAAACATAGAGCTTTAAGGAAAGACAGCATATCAGAGGAAAATGAATAAGATATACTGAGAAGTTTGTTGGAGCGAGGCGTTTCATAACGCTTAGCTCCAATATTTTTTGTAAAAACCGGCAGTTCATGATGCCTAATATGAGGAAAAAACTGAAGCCTATCACCCAGTACATGTTCCAGGTGAAATATGGAAGCAATTCCGGGCAGTTTTTGCTTACAAAAGGGCTTATAAATTTCACAAGTCCTCCAGCATCCAGAAGGATGGGGATAAGAGCGACTATCAGAAAAATGATGTCAAAGACCCGAGAACCGTTTTCCTCCGGTTTTGTCTTTCCTTTTATGAACTTATCAATGTACATCATCACTGCACCAATGAGAACCAGTACAAGGTGGAAGAAATCAGGTTCCGGCGGATAGACAAAGCTTATGACCATCAGAATCACGGCAAAAGCATTGACAAAAGCCAGGACAAATGATGTCTTTTCGATGTTTCCTGAAGTACATATATGTTTGATGTAGTTATAAATGTAGATCAAACAGGTTCCGCCAAATATGTATTTCATCATCCAGAGCGGTCCGTTAAGTGTGCCGGACATGGTGAGTGAGGCCATTATGAGCTCGTCTATACCATAGGGATGGTTATAGAAGGTGCTTACCCAGCTGTTATGCAGCAGATCGCTGGAAATAAGAGTGGGGAAGCCCAGGGTGTAGTAGATCAGGAAGGCTATGGTGTTGATGAAGAAAAAAGGTATGACGAACCTTATGTAGCGTCCTGCAAGCTGCAGAATAAGCTCCTTAAGGGAACTTATCTTCTTAAAGGATGCGAGGTAACCGGATATGATGCAGAAGCCGTAAAGCGCAAGGTTCGAGTCCACCAGTATGGAAAGAGGGGGACAAAACAGGAGCTGAAGCTCAGGGCGGAGGTCGGGTCTGATTTCACACATGGTCCAGAAGACGCCTGTGAAGTGGGTCCAGAAAATGATGAGGCAGAATATATATTTGAGGGAATCAAGATATAGAAGCCGGCGTGGTTTTGTGTTTTGTGACATGAAAAATACTCCTGAAATAGTTTGGTTATATACCCTCACACTTTACTAGATATGAAGGTAAAGCGCAACGCTCATATCATTTTGACACCCATATCAATCTATTGTAAAATTGGAAAGATTTAGACATGAATAATATCAGAAGGTGAGGCTAGTGATGCTTCAGATTTTAAACAGCTTTCGAGGGACGGAGGATCAGTTCCTGATCCAATGGTTCCTTTTGCTTATTGCAGCACTTACGGTGGTTTTTCTGGCGGTAACTTTTCTTTTGCTTAAGTCAAGGCAGAGGCTATATCAGATTTATTTCGTGGCAGTTCTGTGGATGGGGATCATTTTTATGGCTGTACTGCCGCCTCTTTCTGCCCCTGATGAGGTGCTTCATTTCGTCGGAGCGTATGAGCTTTCCAACAAAATGATGCTGAAGACGCCTAGGGATGCGGACGGAAACATTATCATAAGAAAAGAAGATGAGTTCATAGTGAACTGGCCGGGAGACAATGACCTGAATAAAGCTACGGTCCTTGGTCAGGTACTTAGCCGTCCGGTATATGAAGAGATTCACAGAAGCACGCTTTTTGAAAGCGCAGACAGGGGAGAGAGCATAACGCTCCAGCAACCTGTTGCGACTACTCCGGCAGCGTATTTTATGCCGGCTTTTGGCATAACTCTCGCGCGGTTGCTTGATCTGAGCGCTTTCGGACTTCTGTTTCTGGGAAGATTTATGAATCTTCTGTTTTTCAGTGTTTTGGGAGCGATGTCTGTAAGAAGGACTCCGGTGGGTAAGAAGCTGTTCTTTTCTGTTTCGCTTTTTCCCATGACTCTGGAGCTTATGGGAAGTTACAGCTATGACAGCTTCATCATTTCATTAAGCTTCTATCTGCTGGCAGTCATCCTCGATCATGCATTCAAGGGAACAGAGGAAAAGATAGGCTGGAGAGATATACTGGAAATGGGGATTCTTGCTGTACTTCTTGCGCCCTGCAAGATGATCTATTCCACACTTTTTGCCCTGTGTCTCATGATACCTGTGGCAAGATGGAGGAAGCCAAGTGCCCTTAGATGGACTGCGACTGTGCTTTTCATAGGCATGCTCATCACAGGCTCCATAGCCTTTGTGAATCTCCGTGAAGTACTCCGTTATGTCAATGCTTCCGGCGTGACACAGGCACCTGAACTCACATCCTCCGGAGAGATAAACACAGTGAAGCTTCACGATATGCAGGAGCTTTTAAAGGATAAGACCCTTGTGTTCCGTATAATCAGAAATACTTTCCAGATCCTGGGAGCAGAGTATCTCGGCACAACGGTGGGGATGTGGCTTGGAGCTTTCGACAGAGGGCTGTCCACAGCTACACCTCTTCTCTATGGTTTTTGGGGCGCCGCTTTCTTTACAGCACTTTTCGGACATGAAGGTGAAGCGCTTCCTAAGCTCTGGCAGAGGTTCTTTATGGCGTTTGTAGCTGTGCTGCTGACATTCGTACTACTGGTCAGCATGCTGCTTTCCTATACACCTGATGATACCTTCTATATCCTCGGTATTCAGGGACGATATTTCCTTCCTTACCTGCCGGTTCTTTTTATGGCACTCCGATCAGGGACACTTGATAAAAAGATGAGAGGCATAAGCTGGACAGAAGCTCTTACGAGGCTTATGATTTCGGCGGAGATACTGATGGACGGCGCAGTTCTTACAGGCTGTTATCTTACGGTTATTTCCCGTGTGGGATGAGGCAGGAACATGATATAATGTGTTTTCACCGCGCAGTGCTGTAAACAGGATATATTGTCCTTAAGGCTGCGGGATAAAACATTTTCAAAGTAAAAACAACAGGAGTGAAATACAGGTCAGAGACTGACCTTTATATAGATATGAAACATTTAAAGAAATTATTCAGTGATATCATCGAGAGAAGGAGGATGATCTTCGATCTTGCTAAGTCGGATTTCAGAAAACGTTTTGTAGGATCCTATTTCGGGATCATCTGGATGTTCGTTCAGCCTCTCGTTACGGTGGTGATATACGCGTTTATCTTTGGACCCTACGGATTTAAGTCTGCGCCTCCGGTTCCCAACACAAGCTATGTTATCTGGCTGATACCGGGACTGGTTCCCTGGTTTTTTTTCAGTGAGGCAATGAACACCATAACGGGTATACTTCATGAATATAACTATCTCGTCAAAAAGGTGGTTTTTCCGGTGGAGCTGCTGCCTATCATAAAGCTTGCATCATGCTTTTTCGTGCATCTCTGCTTTATCCTCATCATGCTCATAGCATATCTCGTTTCCGGGAAGATGCCGGAAGTGAGCTGGATACAGATCTTTTATTACAGCTTTGCAGCATCTGTTCTTGCACTTGGACTCGGGTATCTCACAAGTGCCGTTAATGTATTTTTTAAGGACATGCAGCAGATCGTCGGGATAATGCTTCAGTTTGGCATATGGATGTGTCCTATCATGTATGATGAAACATTGTTCACAGGAAAAGCCCCATGGGTAGCGACAGTCCTTAAGCTGAATCCGTTTTACTACATAGTTGCAGGATACAGGGATTCGATGCTTACCGGAGATCCTTTCTGGATGAGACCTATGCTCAGTATTTATTTCTGGGTATTCACTCTTCTGGTATTCTTCCTTGGCCTTGGATTTTTCAAGCGCCTCCGTCCGCATTTCTCGGATGTACTTTAATTTGAATGGAGATTTTTTATGTTACATACAATAGCTGTTATTTCACTTATTATTTTCTTTTTAACTATCGGCGATATGATGTATCGCGGAAGGATAGAGAAGATCGAGGACAGAAGGGAGAGATCTGCTGCTGCAGTGCCTCTCGTACAGGGAATACTGAGAAAGATACTTAATGTCAGCGGAGTGACCTATGAAGTGGAGGGGATGGAGAACCTCACTTCTATTCCCAAGGAAGAGGGAGTTATGTTCGTTGGAAACCACCGTTCGTACTATGACGTACTTATCGCCTACTCTCTTGTGGACCGTCCTACAGGCTTCATCGCAAAGAGCGAGATGAGGAAGATAAAGCCTCTCGCAAGATGGATGGAGTATGTAAGTTGCCTTATGATTGAGCGTAATAATCTTAAGCAGTCCCTTAAGGTTATCATCACTGCCATAAAGTATGTGAATCTGGGGATCTCCATGTGGATCTACCCGGAGGGAACTCGTTCCGATGGAGAATCTGAAGAGGATATGCTTCCATTCAAGGAGGGATCTTTTAAAATTGCCGAGAAGAGCAACTGTAAGATAGTTCCTGTTTCCATGCTTCATACAAGAGATATCCTGGAGGCACATTTCCCGATAGTTAAGCCTCAGCATGTAAAGGTAAAGATCGGAAAGCCTATCACAGTAAGTGAGATCCCGGAGGATATGAGGAAGCATGTCGGCGCTTATGTGAGAGACATTGTCATCGAAAATATCAAGGATCTCAAGGCAAAAGAGCAGGAAGAGAAGAAGGCATAAACCTAAAAGAGAGGACCCCTTAGGATGGAAAACACACAGACCTTACTTGAAATAAGAGACCAGTTGGATGTTATAGATAAGGAGATCACCGCGTTATACAAGAAGCGTATGGATCTTTGTGCTTTGGTTGCGGAAACAAAGATCAAAAGCGGAAAGGCGGTCTTCGATCCGGCAAGAGAAGAAGAGAAGCTGGATACAGTTGCATCATATCTTGAAAGTGACTTTGACAAGAAGGCAATAAGAGAGCTGTACCGGCAGATGATGACCATTTCCAGGAGACTCCAGCTCCGTATCCTGTCAGAACATGGAAAAAGCTATGATACCGGTTATGAGAAGATAGATGCGAGAACCAAGCTTGGAAAACGTGCAGTATATCAGGGCGTGGAAGGGGCTTATGCTCATATTGCTGCCAGACAGTGCTTCGGAAAGGATGCAGATCTTACCAATGTAAAGACCTGGAAGGATGCGGCAGATATGGTGAAGGAGGGAAAGGCTGATTACGCTGTCCTTCCTATAGAGAATTCCAGCCATGGAGTTGTGTCAGATAACTTTGACCTGCTGATAAAATATCCGGAACTTGCTATAATAGAGGAAGTGGATCTCAAGGTGGAGCATGCACTTATGAGTGTAGAGGGTGCGGAAATTGATGGGATAAAAGCGGTTTACTCTCATCCTCAGGCCATTGGACAGTGCAGTGGCTTCTTTGAGGAGCATCCTGAGATCACAGCAGTTGCCATGGCTAACACAGCAGTTGCAGCTAAGTTCGTTAAGGACAGAGGCGACAGAAGTATCGCGGCTCTTGCATCGGAGGAATCAGCAGAGCTGTATGGTCTTCAGATACTTCAGAAATCTGTGAACAAGGAGAAGACTAATACCACGAGATTCATCATCATCGGAAGGGAAAAGACTTATACGGAAAATGCAAAAAAGATAAGTCTTTGCTTCGAAACAGCCCACCGTCCCGGAGCTCTGTACAATATTCTGGGGAACTTCATCTTTAATGATGTAAATATGACCATGATCTCTTCCCGGCCGGTTCCGGAGCGTCCCTTCGAGTATCGTTTCTTTGTGGATATAGAGGGAAGACTCGATATGCCAAATGTCATCAATGCTCTTTCAGGCATGGGGGATCAGGTGACCGAACTTTCAATCCTTGGGAATTATTGAACTATATAGTCGAAGAAAAATCTTACTGCTTGGGTCGTGTGAGGGTATGACCGTGTAGCGTCATCTCTTATGTCACGTGATTTGCATGGAACGACGTTCTACAGGAGGAAGGCTATGACAGTAAATATAAAGAATGTTTTTGATCCGGTGAATTTTACAAACCGGGAGCTCAGCTGGCTTGATTTTGATGCCCGTTGCCTTTACGAGGCGAGGGATCATAGCGAGCCCTTGTTTGAGAGACTTAAATTTCTGAGTATTACGGCCTCCAACCTGGATGAGTTTTTCACCGTAAGAGTTGCCTCTCTGAAGGATCAGGTAAATGCCGGATATCAGAAAAAGGATATAGCCGGCATGACCCCTCAGCAGCAGCTTGCAGCCATATCGGAGAAGACCCACAGCTTCATGAATCTGCAGTATTCCACCTACAACAGATCAATACTTCCATCCCTAAGGAATCAGGGATTATATGTTATATCAGAACATGAAAAGCTGACAGAGGAAGAGGCGAAATTTGTTGATGAGTATTTCAAAAACAATGTTTATCCTGTGCTCACTCCCTTTGCGGTCGATTCAGGAAGACCGTTTCCACTGGTTCTGAACAGAACGCTGAACATAGCAGCGCTTGTAAAACCCAAAAAGATAAAGGGAAAAAGCATAGTCAGCAAGAAACATAAAAAGGCAGCCGGACTGGATATGCCTCAGAGCAATATCGAATTTGCCATGGTGCAGGTTCCCAACACACTTCCCCGTATAGTTGAGCTTCCGACTGAAGCATTGGAAAGCGGAAAGACCCAGAGAGTGGTCATTCTGCTTGAAGAGATCATAGAGCGGAACATGGGGCTTCTGTTTGCCAACTATGAGATAGTTTCCACCCATATCTTCAGGATCATGCGTAATGCTGACCTTAGTATAGATGAGGAAGAGGCAACGGATCTTCTGGAAGAGATAAAGAAGCAGCTTAAACAGCGCCGATGGGGAGAGGTAGTCAGACTTGAGGTTGAGGATACCATGGATAAGCGGCTTCTGAAGGTCCTTCGTAAGGAGCTTGGTATAGAGAACAAGGAGGATGTCTATCGTATAAACGGTCCTTTGGATCTTACCTTCCTCATGAAGATGTATAAGATGGAGGGCTTTGATTATCTGAAAACCCCTGATTATGTGCCTCAGCCGGTACCGGCTCTTCATGATGGCGGTTCCATCTTTGAATGTATTCGCAGAAAGGATATCTTTGAAACGGTTCCTTATGAGACCTTTGATCCGGTTGTGAGACTGATAAAGGACGCTTCGAGGGATCCTGAGACTCTTGCCATAAAAATAACTCTATATAGAGTTTCCGGTAATTCTCCTATAGTAAAGGCGCTGGAGGAGGCGGCCATAAACGGTAAGGACGTTACTGTTCTTGTGGAACTGAAGGCGCGTTTTGATGAGGAAAACAACATTCAGTGGGCAGAGCGTCTCGAGAAGGCGGGCTGCCATGTGATATACGGACTTGTGGGTCTGAAGACTCACAGTAAGATTGCGCTCGTTATCCGTAATGAGGCTGACGGTATCAGGAGATATGTACATCTCGCTACCGGAAATTACAATGACAGCACAGCCAAGCAGTATACCGATCTCGGTATCTTTACCTGTGAACCTGAGTTCGGTGAGGATGCGACCAATTTCTTCAATATGATCTCCGGATATTCCGAGCCTGAGAACTGGAAAGAGCTTATACTGGCTCCGTTATGGCTCAGAAAGTGGGTTTTGAAAAAAATCCGTAAGGAAATAGAGAACGCAAAGAAAGGCGTACCTGCTAAAATAACAGCTAAGATGAACTCATTATGCGATCCAGAGGTCATAGGCACCCTGTATGAAGCCAGTCAGGCTGGAGTACAGATCGATCTTATAGTAAGAGGTATATGCTGTCTGAGAGCCGGCATACCTAAGCTCAGTGAGAACATACAGGTGAGATCCATAGTTGGATATTTCCTAGAGCATGCCCGCATATTCAGATTTGAAAACGGTGGAGAACCGGAGTATTATCTGGGAAGTGCAGACTGGATGCCCAGAAATCTGGACCGCCGTATAGAGATAGTGTTCCCGGTACATGATGCAGATATCCGTAAGAGGCTCCAGCATATACTGGATCTGGAGCTTGCGGACAATGTAAAGGCTTCTGTGATGGATGAGAACGGAGAGTATCATCATGCTGACCTGAGAGGCAGGAAGCAGATCAATTCTCAGATCATCCAGTGTGAAGAAGCATTGAAACAGACCAAAAAGCTTACGAAGGCAAAGGATGCAGAAAAAAAGATGTTCATACCCAGGGGGCATAAGGATATAGGTGACTGAAAGCCTGTTCCGTGTTTGAACAAAGGGCTCAGGAAGCATTCAGCGTTCCGGGGTTAAAGACAATAGTGTGAAAAGGAGTAGTTATGCCACAGATTAATATTCTTGTAGTAGATGATGAAAAGGAGATTGCCGAGCTTGTTGAGATCTATCTGGTAAGTGATGGCTATAAGGTGTTCAAAGCCTACAATGCCGAGGATGGATTGAGGATCCTTGATGAGCAGGAGATCCATCTTGTGCTCCTTGATATAATGATGCCCGGGATGAACGGACTTGAGATGTGTAAGAAGATCCGTGAGAAGTCTAACATTCCTGTGATCATGCTTTCTGCCAAGTCCACAGATCTCGATAAGATCGTGGGCCTCACCGGAGGAGCTGATGATTATGTTACAAAGCCGTTTAATCCTTTGGAGCTTACTGCACGTGTGAAGTCACAGCTTCGCCGCTATACACAGTTGAATCCGAACGCTGCAAATCAGTTTACGAACAATGAGATCACCATCCGCAACATGACTATCAACAAGGATAATCATAAGGTCGTTATAGATGGTGAGGATATCAAGCTCACACCTATCGAGTTTGACATTCTGTTCCTTTTGGCTTCACATCCCGGTAAGGTATTCTCTACAGATGAGATCTTCGAGAAGGTCTGGAACGAGAAGGTGTACGAAGCCAACAACACGGTTATGGTCCACATACGTCGTCTGCGTGGAAAGATGAAGGAAGACAGCAGAGAAAACAAGATAATAACAACCGTTTGGGGCGTTGGATATAAGATTGAAAAATAAAATTATGCCGGAGGTTGCGCTACAGTTAATGCAGTGTTTCTTCCGGCTATTTTTGATATAAGGTTAAGAACATTGGATAACGAAAAGAAACAGAATGACAATCAGATAAACAGTACCGGACGCGGATATATGCTACAGCTAATTGCAAACATAGCTGTAGCTGCGGTCATTACCTCGGTGGTGGAGGTGTTCCTGATCACGAACATTACGGCGATCACCAGCTTTCTCTATCAGACCGGTAATAACAGCTCTGCTGTCCAGAGATTTGCTTTTGGATCGACCATAAGCGTTCTTCTTTTTGTTCTGCTGGGGATAATACTTTTCTCTTTTATTTTTTTGATGACCCAGAGAAAAACAGCCAGAGATATAGAGACCATCGCCAGTGCAGTTCAGCAGATCTCTGAGGGAGACCTTAGTACAAAGCTTGATGTAGTTGGAGAAGGTGAGCTGACTGAGATCGCAGAAAACATTAACCGCATGGAGAAGGACATCCAGGAGCTCATAGAAAAGGAGAGAAATTCGGAGCAGTCAAAGACTGATCTCATAACTAATGTCGCTCATGACCTGAGAACACCACTTACGTCTATTATCGGGTATCTCGATCTTCTCAGGAAAAATCGAAACCTGTCACCCGAGATGCAGCAGAAATATCTGGATATCGCATATAACAAGTCGGAAAGACTTCAGAAGCTCATAGAGGAGCTTTTCGGGTTCACAAAGCTTTCCTACGGTAAGGTAAATCTCAACATCGCCAAGGTTGATATCGTCAAGCTCCTTGCGCAACTTTTGGAGGAGAGCTATCCGAACTTCGTTAACAACGGGCTCAGTTATGACTATGTTTCAAATACAAAATCGCAGATCATAGATGCGGACGGAGATCTTCTTGCAAGGCTTTTTGACAACCTGATAAACAATGCCATCAAATACGGCAAAGAAGGTAAGAGGGTCAAGGTTAACCTTCGTGCTGACAAGGAGATAGTGACAATAAAGATAGTTAATTACGGCTATGTGATTCCTGAAAAGGAACTGCCTCTTATTTTTGACAGATTTTACAGAACGGATCACAGTCGTACCACACAGAACGGTCCTGGAGGAACGGGACTCGGACTGGCTATAGTTAAAAACATTACCGACATGCATCATGGAGTGGTTTCAGTATCTTCAGATCTTTCGGGTACTGTTTTTTCAGTGAAATTAAAGATTCATTTTGAGGAAGGAATAGAGAATTTTGAGTCCAGAAATATTGAATCCAGAAATGAAGAACAGCGTAAGCATCCTGGTAGAAGAGGATGACGGAAAAAAATCAGGTGTTTTTTTCAGGATAAGGGCGGAGAAAGCCCTTATGCTTTTTCTGAGTCTGTTTTTCATCATAGGATTTTCCATGACGGCAAGGGCAGATGCTATAGATCTGTCGGTCACATACGGTTATCAGAATATCGCAAAGGCAGGAAGATATCTGCCTTTGAACGTGCATATAGAGAATACCGGTGAGCAGACATTTTCGGGCTATATCCATGTGTATATGGTGGAATCCGAGAACAGCGTTTATGAATATCAGTACAAGAAAACTGTGGAGGGTGAATCCGAGGACAATCTTTCGGTTATCGTTTCACTGAGTTCGGGAGTCAATCAGATACTGGTAACGGCTGAGGACAATAACGGGACGGTTATGGGCTCGAGAAGAGTGGGACTGGATGTTGCAGGCTCTGATGCAGAGCTTATAGTTGGCATCATTTCCCAAAGCCCGGAGGCACTTTCATATCTCAGTGGTGTCGGCATCAATAACGGCATACTCCGTACGAGAACTGTGGCACTGGATATCAAGAATCTGCCGGGAGACAAAAGCGAGCTTGACCAGCTTGACGTTCTTCTGATCTCTGATTATCCTGCAGAGTTTATGAAAAACAGTGAGGCGAGAACCATACTTGACTGGGTCAGAAAGGGAGGCGTACTGGTACTGGGCACAGGCTCCAGAGGCAATCAGGCGCTGGCACCACACTTTGACAGCTATTTAAAAAATGCCCTGTCACCTTCATCTATGCAGGTTAAGATGGTTGACGGCGACGATAAACAGGGAGATGAGATCACGCTTACCGCTTCAGCAATTTCCCTTAACAGCGGAAGAGAGGTGATGTTCTCGAACAATGTTCCCATCCTGTCAACTGTGACGGAGGGAACCGGTATCATCGCCATATGCGGCTATGATTTCTGTGATATACAGAGATATGCCACGGATCAGGTGTTCTATGTGGACAGACTTTTTACAGCCATATTGGGACAGAGCCGTCTGGACAAATTATCTGTAGCCGCGTCGGAAAGAAGCCTGCGGCTTTACTGGGACATTCAGTCTCTTATGAATATGAGTGATGTGAGAAAGATCCCCGAGCCCATGTTCTATGTGATCATCCTGTTTGCATATGTTCTTCTCATAGGACCCGGGATCTATTTCTACCTGAGAACACATGAGATGATCAGGGTATACCGTTCAACCGTAATGGTCATCACCATCCTGTCAACACTACTTATCTGGGTAATGGGAGTAGGAACCAGATTTACAGGACCGTTCCTGACTTACGCAAGGATAATGGATGTATCCGAAGACAGTATCAACGAAACGGATTACATCAATCTCCGCTCCCCATACAACCAGAGCTACAGCTTTGATGTAAAGTCGGAGTACTATGTATATCCGGTTCTCAAGGGCTCGGATTATAACGGTGATATACAGGAGATCGCGATGGATGGTGAAAAGGGACATACAACCATTGGTAACTATCGCGATAAAACAGAGATCACTATAGCAAACACCTCTCCTTTTACCGCGAGGTATTTCGAGCTGAACACAAAAACCCCCAATACCTCAGGATATTTCACCACAGATATGGTATATACAGGTGGGGAGATAAAGGGAAGCCTCACAAATTCATCCCGGTATTCTCTCAAGGATGCGGCAATCCTTATATTTGGAAAAGTAATCCGTATAGGTAAGCTTGATGCCGGAGAAGTTGTGGATCTTTCGGGTAAGGAAATGATCAATGTTCCTGTGGGAGATTGTCAAAGGATAGCTGAAACTGTGACTACCGGTTCAGAGCTGGGATTCCTTAAATATTACATTTCAAATTATATGACAGGTTACTACAGTGATGCGAAGCTTGTGGGATTTGTCCAGGATGAAGAAACAGGAGCTTCACTTGACTTTACAGATCAGTCCGGTTATGAGAACTACGGAGCAACTATGGTGGTCTCCTCGCTTCTTCTGAACACCAGAGTCGGGGATGAGTACAGTTACAGTGCACTGGCTAAGGATCCGGAAGTGAAGTCCGGCAATTATAGCGTAAGTGACAACACCATGTCGGGAGTCGTGCCTGCAGTTCTGGAGTATCATCTGGGAGAGGGCAACAACATAAAGAGCATAAGCATTGAAAGCATAAACACAGATGAGCCGGATTCAAAGGATAAGATAGGAAACATCAGAGCCTTCAGAGGTTCTCTAAGTTTCTATAACAACCAGACCGGAGGATTTGATGCTATAGATATAGGAGACGGTGTGCTGAACAGGACGGAGCTTACGTCTTATCTTGGTGAGGATAATACTCTCGTGGTCAAGTACACACCGGCAGAGCAGAACTCAGGTATAGATGAGCGAAGATATCTTCCTATGATAACAGTCACTGTAAAGGAAAATGTTGCGGTCATAAATCAGATACTTGGATTTCTGGATGATGAGGGAACTCAGGCTGAAACAGACGCTTCGGAAGAGGTGGGACCATATTCCGCAGAATCCTACGGAACGGTCGTGGTTGAAGAAACGGCACCTTCTGCGGGCAGTGTGACTTCGGAATCAAAAGCAGAGGGAAGAGAGGCTCAGGATGATATCGCTTGAAAATGTTAAAAAGAGCTATGGGCATGTGAATGCTCTGGACGGTCTTACGATGCATATTGAGGATGGAGCAATTTACGGCTTTGTCGGACCAAACGGAGCCGGTAAGACAACTGCCATACAGATGATGTGCGGACTGGAATTTCCTGATGAAGGCTCGGTGATGGTTGATGATATGGAGGCAGGTTCCAATGTACGCCGACTGAAAAAAAGGATAGGCTATGTTCCCGATCATACCGGAAGCTACCCGAATCTCAGGATCATAGAGTACATGGATTTTTTTGCTGAATGCTATGATATGCATGACCAGAAGACCAAAAGGAGGATACAGAATCTTCTGAATATGGTGGGGCTTCAGGAAAGGCAGACACAGTTTATGGATTCGTTGAACACAGGAGCCCAGCAGAAGCTTAGTCTGGCAAGAGCTCTGATACATGATCCAAAGATACTGATAATGGATGAGCCTACAGCGGGACTTGATCCAAACACGAGATTTGAATTTCGCCAGATGATAGCAAATCTGGCTGATTCAGGTAAGACCATAATCATATCATCTAATGTGCTCAATGAAATATCCGAGCTCTGTACGGATATAGGCATCATAGATCATGGAAATATGGTGATGGAGGGAAAGATAGATGAGGTGCTCGATCATGTCAATGCTTCAAACCCCATCATTATCTCCATAGCCGGAAGTCTGGGGTCTGCATTGCAGGCCCTGAGAACAGATCGTATGGTACGTTCTGTAAGTATCAGAAATAATGATCTTCTCATAACCTTTACCGGTTCAAAAAAGGATGAATCCAATCTTTTGAAAAGGCTGGTAGAGGCAGGAGTGCCCGTAAGGGGATTTCACAGAGAGAAGGGTAATCTGGAGGCTCTGTTCCTTCAGCTGACCGGAACCAGAGAAGAAAGGAGAGTGACCTATTATGAGGCTGAATCCGATTTTTCGGAAGGATGAGATAACCAGTGCCAGAAGCTTTACATTACCGGCACTTGTGACGCTGGTGAACGGAAGCCTGTCCATGCTGGTCCTGTTCAATCTTTTTTTTGTAAGCAGAAGCGCCAGAGTGACCGGTGAAATATCTTATGTGAATTTTTTGAGGATATATTATATTGCGGCAGTAGCGGAGGTACTGCTCATCCTGCTCATAACGCCTGCACTTACAGCCACATCGATCTCCGGTGAGAGGGAGCGAAAGACCCTGGGTCTGCTTCTCACAACACAGCTGGACCCATGGGATATAGTGGCGGGAAAGCTGATGGGAGCTCTGGGATCCCTGCTTTTACTTGTATTTACCTCGGCGCCTATACTGGCAACCGTTTACATATACGGTGGCATAACATGGTATCAGCTTACGGTTTTCATCTTTTTTCTCGTGACCTCAGCCGTTTTCTGTTCAAGTATAGGGATCATGGTGAGCTCCTTCTCTTACACAACGGCAGCGGCAACGGCTGTGGCATACGTTATTATCTTCGTCAGCTATACAGTTATGTTCATGGTTGTGATCTTCAGAGCCCAGCTGGGAATACCCGATGACAGAATCATACCGGGAATCTTTGTTGCCTTCTGGGGACTTTCATTCTTTTTACTGTATATCAGTAAAAGGCATATTACCCCACATAGAAGAAGGAAATTGAGAGAGGGCTGATAGTGGTGTTTGCCTGCAGTGTACCGGGGGCCGATGGACTAAAGTGCTACCAATATCCGGCATAAGCTGATACAATGGTCCGGATAATGTTTTTTAAAGGAGTATGTGCGGATGTTCAGATCTAAGATGATAAAGCCCGATGGACGAAAAAGTATACTTATCCTGACGGTGATCTGGATGGTGGTGATATTTTTGTTTTCGACGCAGCCTGCCGAAAAGTCAACCGAAACAAGTCTTTTCATCGGACAGCTGGTGGAGGCTGTATGTGTTCCCGGATTTTTGAATCTTTCGCCAGAAGAAAAAAGGGTCATGGCTGAGGACATAGATTTCGTTGTCAGAAAGACTGCTCATGCAACGGAATATGCTATACTCGGTGCTCTTTTATGTATGACGGTGGGAGAGTTTCTGACACTTCCGGAATTCAGGAGATATCGACTGGCTTATATACTGGGAACTCTTTATGCGGTAACGGATGAGATACACCAGTTGTTCGTTCCGGGAAGATCCTGTATGCTTGTGGATGTTTTCATAGACTCGGCAGGGGTGCTTGCGGGTGTTCTTGCTGTTTATGTATTGAAAAAAATAACAGAAAAGGTGATCTGCCGGAAAAGACTATCTGTGGCATAACCTCAACTTATGAAACCGGGTGCTGTACCCGGTTTTTCTTTTATCTTTGGTTGAAAACACAAGGTTAATATGCTTAAATGGTGTAAATGTAAATTCAAGGGTCATTTTGACCCGTTTTCAATAGAGGTATAAGAAATATGAGCTGTATTATGATTGGTATCGCCGGCGGTTCAGGTTCCGGCAAGTCTACATTTACCAACCGACTCAAGGACGAGTTTGGTGATAAGGTTACTGTTATTTATCACGATAATTACTACAAGTCCAATGATGGCGTACCATTTGAGATCCGCCAGAAGAGCAATTATGACTCACCTGATGCATTTGAGACAGATCTTCTCATTACTCATTTAAAGGCACTCCGAAGAGGCGAGACAGCACAGTGCCCTGTATATGATTACTCTCAGCACAATCGCACAACTGAGACAGTAGAGCTTAAGCCTTCAAAGATCGTTATAGTCGAGGGTATTCTGGTCCTCGAGAATCCGGAACTTCGTTCACTTTTTGATATCAAGATATATGTTGAGGCAGATGCGGATGAGCGTATCATCAGACGAATCATCCGTGACGTTAAGGAGAGAGGCAGACAGGTGGAGGATATTTCATCCCAGTATCTTACAACCGTAAAGCCTATGCATTATCTCTATGTTGAACCTACAAAGGCCAAGGCTGATATCGTTATCAACAGTGGAATGAATGATGTAGCATTTGATCTTATGAAAACGAAGATCAAAAGTCTTTTAGAAAACGGAGGAAACAATACCAATGCTTTATAACAGCACACGTGGCGGAGAAAAGGGTTTACAGGCTTCTGAAGCTATCCTCAAGGGACTTGCGGATGATGGTGGTCTTTTTATGCCGGAGTCTATTCCGACTCTCAAGACTTCACTTACAGAACTTAGCAAGATGTCCTATCAGGATCTCTGCTATGAAGTAATAAAGGAATTCCTTACAGACTTCACTGAGGAGGAGCTTCGTCACTGCATCAATTCTGCCTATGACGAGAAGTTTGAGACTCCTGCCATAGCACCTTTGGTAAAGAAGGATGATGCATATTTCCTTGAGCTTTTCCATGGAAAGACTATTGCGTTCAAGGATATGGCACTTTCTATCCTTCCTCACTTTATGGTGACAAGTGCAAGAAAGAACGCTGTTACAGATAAGATCGTTATCCTTACAGCTACATCCGGAGATACAGGAAAGGCTGCCATGGCAGGCTTCGCGGATGTACCTGGAACAGAGATCATAGTGTTCTACCCATACGGTGGAGTATCCAGATTCCAGGAGCTTCAGATGAGAACAGAGCCCGGAAAGAACACTCATGCTGCAGCTATCCGCGGAAACTTCGATGATGCTCAGACCGGAGTTAAGAAGATCTTTGGAGACAGAGAGTTCACATCAGGTCTTAAGAATAAGGGAGTTATCTTAAGTTCAGCCAACTCCATCAACATCGGTCGTCTGGTTCCTCAGGTTGCGTACTATGTTTACGCTTATGCCCAGCTCATCGCGAATAAGGAAATCAAGGACGGCGAGAAGATCAATGTCTGTGTTCCTACAGGAAATTTCGGAAATATTCTTGCGGCTTATTTTGCAAAACATATGGGCGTTCCTATCGCAAAGCTTGTCTGCGCTTCCAATGAGAATCGTGTACTTACTGATTTCTTCGGAACCGGAAAGTACGATCGCAATCGTCCGTTCATTCTCACATCAAGTCCTTCCATGGATATCCTGATCAGCTCAAATCTTGAGAGACTCATATATCTCAGTACAGGCTGTAACGCAGATAAGACAGCTGAGCTTATGAAGGAGCTTAAGGAGAACGGTGTTTATGAGATCACTGATGACATGAGAGCATTCATCACTGACTTCTTCGGCGGCTATGCTGATGAAGACTCTGTTTTTGCTACCATCAGGGAGCTCAAGGATAAGACAGGTTACGTTATAGATCCCCATACAGCCGTTGCCAAGGCAGTATACGAGCAGTATGTTGAGAAGACGGGGGATAAGACAAAGACAGTTATCGCATCTACAGCGAGCCCGTTCAAGTTCTCACCTAATGTTATGAAGGCTCTCGGCGAGAACGGAGATGACGAGGATGTATTCAAGGTCATCGATGCTCTCCAGAAGATAGCGGGTGTGTCTGAGCCTAAGGCTATCAAAGAGGTACGCAGTGCTGAGATCCGCCACAACACTGTATGTGAAGTTTCCGAGATGGAAAGGACAGTGGAAAGTTTTCTTTTTGGATAATACATATTTAATCGGATTCCTTAGGGAGTCCGATTTTTTTGCTTTTTATGAGCTCTGAGGAGTGGATATCCGTATACGTACACTGTAATGGGGACATATTTCTGACGGATTGCTGCTGCGTTTGAAATCTTTCTCTTAATATGATGTATTAAATGAATTTTTTTACAAACCAAGTATCATTACAGCTATTTAAATGTTATGATAGACGAGGATGTTGCAAGATAGACATTCTAAACTTCGAATTTTATGGGGACATGAGAAATATTCGTCAGTTTCTGCATGTTCTTGTAGAAATACAATACGAGCTATGTTAATATATTCACATACTTCGTATAAGTTATCACATTAGGAGGATATAAAATGTTAGTAAACGCAAAGGAAATGCTGGATAAGGCTCTTGCAGGCCATTATGCAGTTCCACAGTTCAACATCAACAATCTTGAGTGGACAAAGTCAGTTCTTCTCGCTTGTGAAGAGGTTAAGTCTCCGGTTATTCTCGGTGTATCTGAGGGTGCAGGCAAGTACATGACAGGATTCAAGACAGTTGCAGCTATGGTTAAGTCTATGGACGAGACACTCGGAATCACAGTTCCTGTAGCTCTTCACCTTGATCACGGTACATATGAAGGCTCAAAGGCTTGTATCGAAGCTGGTTTCACTTCTATCATGTTCGACGGTTCTCACTATGATATCGAAGAGAACGTTGCAAAGACAAAGGAGCTTGTAAAGCTTGCACATGATAAGGGAGTTTCTATCGAGGCCGAAGTTGGCGGTATCGGTGGCGTTGAAGATGGTGTGGCATCTGACGGCGAGAAGGCAGATCCTGCTGAGTGTAAGATGGTAGCAGATCTCGGTGTTGATTTCCTTGCTGCAGGTATCGGTAACATTCACGGTGTATATCCTGCTGATTGGAAGGGCCTTGACTTTAGTGTTCTTGCAGCTATCAAGGAGCAGATCGGTGAGGTTCCACTGGTTCTTCACGGCGGTTCAGGTATTCCTGAGGATCAGATCAAGAAGGCTATTTCTCTCGGAGTATCAAAGATCAATGTTAATACAGAGCTTCAGCTCGTATTTGCCAAGGCAACAAGAGAGTATGTTGAGGCTGGCAAGGATAAGGAAGGCAAGGGCTATGACCCTCGTAAGCTTCTTAAGCCGGGCACAGAGGCTATCATCAACGAGTGCAAGAACAAGATCGCAGTATTCGGATCAGCTAATAAGGCTTAATGTGAATTATTCAGGAGTCGCCAAAAGGCGGCTCCTTTTTTCGCGATAAAGTTTTCGAGTGTGCCAAAGCGTAAATTGTACAATTTTCTCAATGTCTTTAAGCGAAAGCAAAATATTTTTTCCTTGCCACATACTTATTCTGTGGTTTACAATCTGCAAAGTAAAACTAAATACGCAATTTTTCCTTTCATAAGGGAGTAAAAGGAGATTAACGAATGAATGGTGTTCTGAACGTCGCCGAGATCTTTGGCGAAGATGTCTTCAACGACAAGGTTATGCAGGAACGTCTTCCGAAGGCTGTATATAAGAAGCTCAAGAAGACTATCACTGAGGGCTATGAACTTGATCCAACGATAGCTGATTCCGTCGCACAGGCGATGAAAGAGTGGGCGTTGGAGCATGGAGCGACTCATTATACTCACTGGTTCCAGCCTTTGACAGGCATAACTGCCGAGAAGCATGACTCTTTCATTTCTGCCGCTGATCAGAACGGTAAGGTTATCATGGAGTTTTCCGGAAAAGAGCTTGTAAGAAGTGAAGCTGACGCTTCCTCTTTCCCGTCAGGAGGACTTCGTGCGACATTTGAGGCAAGAGGCTATACCATCTGGGATTGTACCAGCCCTGCTTTCCTCCGTCATGAGGGTGACGATAATGATATCGTGACTCTGTGTATCCCCACATCCTTCTGCTCCTTTGGAGGTGAGGCTCTCGATACAAAAACACCACTTCTTCGTTCAATGCAGGCCATAAATGAGCAGGCATTGAGAGTTCTCCGTCTTTTCGGAAATACCACCACAAAGTCTGTAAAGCCGTCTGTAGGTGCAGAGCAGGAGTATTTCCTTGTTGACAGAAACAAGTATTTAAAGCGTAAGGATCTCATATATACCGGTCGTACCCTGTTCGGTGTTATGCCTGCAAAGGGACAGGAACTGGACGATCATTATTTCGGTTCCATCCGCCACAGGATCGCTGAGTTTATGAGAGACGTGGATGTGCAGCTCTGGAAGCTGGGTGTAACAGCCAAGACAGAGCACAATGAGGTAGCTCCGGCTCAGCATGAGCTCGCTCCTGTTTATGATGAGGCAAATCTTGCGGTAGATCATAACCAGCTTGTTATGGAGGTTATGAAGAAGACCGCACCAAAGCATGGTCTCGAGTGTCTTCTCCATGAGAAGCCGTTTGAGGGAATCAACGGTTCAGGTAAGCACAATAACTGGTCACTTGTGACAGACGATGGCATTAACCTCATGAGCCCGGGAGATACTCCTCACGACAACATTCAGTTCCTTCTGGTTCTTGCCTGTGTTCTCGCGGCTATAGACAAGCACGCTGATCTTCTGAGACTTAGTGCGGCAGATGTTGGAAACGAGCACAGACTTGGAGCGGATGAGGCACCACCTGCCATTATTTCAGCATTTATAGGAACACAGCTTGAGGATGTTGTTCAGCAGCTTATCGGTACAGGATATGCTACCAACTCTAAGAAGGGCAAGAAACTCCCTACCGGTGTCAACACCATGCCGGATCTTTATGCGGACGTAACGGATCGTAACCGTACATCACCGTTTGCCTTTACAGGAAACAAGTTCGAGTTCCGTATGGTCGGTTCAAGTGATTCCATAGCAAGTGCCAATATCATTCTCGATTCAATAGTGGCTGAACAGTTCAAAGAGGCTGCGGATGTACTTGAGAAGGCTGAGGATTTCAAGACAGCCTGTCATGACTACATAAAGAAACTCCTTACAGAGCACCAGAGGATAATCTTCAATGGAAACGGATACAGTGAGGATTGGGTTAAGGAAGCTGAGAGACGAGGTCTTCCGAATCTTCCGTCCATGGTAGATGCAATCCCTGCTCTTACAACAGAAAAGGCTGTAAAGCTTTTCAAGGAATTTGGTATCTATACTCAGTCAGAGCTTGAGAGTCGTACAGAGGTTGAGTACGAGCACTACGTTAAGGTTACAAACATTGAAGCCCGTGCCATGATCAACATCTCAGGAAAGCAGATTATCCCAGCGGTTATTCATTACACAACCAGACTTGCGGATTCTATCAACAAGGTGCTTACTGCATGTCCGGGGGCTGATGTGAGCGTTCAGCAGAGACTCCTCGAAAGAGCTTCAAAGCTTCTTTCGGATATGGACAGCGCACGTACAGAGCTTTTTGATTATGTTGAGAAGTACGGCAAGGAAAAGAATGCAGAGAAGAAGGCTCATGACTACCATGATGTCATCGTTCCTGCAATGAAGGCTTTACGTGCCCCTGTAGATGAGCTTGAGCAGATAGTAGATAAGGATCTTTGGCCATATCCGAGCTATGGCGATCTTATCTTCGAGGTTTCCGAGCCCTAAGCCGAAAAAACATATTTTATTAAACCATCAGAGCACTTTTCTGCCTCTTCCGGCAGGAAGGTGCTCATTTTATATATTAAACTTGTATTCATGAAATAATAATGTTATCATGTTCAAAATATGAGAAAATATTTAAAATGTGAACATAAAAGCAAGTAAAGATCTCCTTTGAATTATTTTGGGGATAAATGATCTGTGGATGGTAAGGATATGATGAAAGAATCAATTGTTATTTTACGTACACTTCATGAAAACAAAGAAAGTACCCAGAGGGATATAGCTCTTCAGCTGGGAGTATCCCTGGGAAAGACCAATAGGTTGATAGCCGATACAGTTTCTGAAGGCTATCTTGTAAAGCTTGACAATGCCGAAGGGCGCGGACGTAATGTGTCATATGAGATGACTGAGAAGGGAAGAAGACTTCTTGAAAGGTACCGTGTGGACGGAGCCCTTATACTTGCTTCGGGTTTCGGATCAAGATTCGTTCCCCTTACCTATGAGACTCCGAAGGGACTTCTGGAGGTTTTCGGAGAGCGAATGATCGAGAGACAGATAAGGCAGCTTCATGAGGTGGGGATAAAGGACATCACCATCATGGTGGGATATCTCAAGGAGAAGTTCGATTATCTCATCGATAAGTACGATGTGAAGCTAATTTATAATCCTGAATTTGCAGAAAAGAATACTCTTGCTACGATGCATCATGCCAGGTCTTTTCTCAAGGGGAAGAATTGCTACATCCTGTCCTCGGACAACTGGATGAGAGATAATATTTATCATACCTATGAAGCAGATAACTGGTATGCCGCCACCTTCATGAAGGGGGAGACAAGAGAGTGGGCTATGGAAACAGCCAAGAACGGTGCCATTAAGAGTGTTTCTGTAGGAGGCACTGACAAATGGTGCATGTACGGTCCGGTATATTTCACAAGAGAGTTCTCAGAGAAATTTCTGCCTCTTATAGAGGCTTACTATAAGATGCCGGGAACTGAGCAGTTCTACTGGGAGGATGTGCTTATCAGAAATCTGAGAAATCTCCCTGAGATGTATGTGAATAAGCGCCCGGATGGAGAGGTCTATGAGTTCGAAAATCTGGAGGAGCTTCGACGCTTTGATGAAAAGTATGTCAATGATTCCGGCTCTAAGGCTATGCAGCTTGTGTCAGGAGTCTTCGGAATTCCTGAGTCTGAGATAGTTAACATCAGATGCCTCAAGGCTGGCATGACCAATAAGTCATGGTATTTCTCTGTTTCCGATTCTGCGGATTCTCCGGAGCAGTACAGAGGAAAGGCATATATCTGCCGAATTCCGGGACCCGGTACTGAAAAGCTCATAAACAGAAAGCAGGAGGGAGATGTATATAAGGCTGTTACAGGACTTGGAATAACCGAGGAGCTTATGTATTTCAATGCTGAAAACGGCTATAAGATCTCCAGATACTATAATGGGGCAAGAAATGCTGACTATGGAAAGCAGGAGGAGCTTTCGGCATGTATGTCACTTCTGAAAAGGCTCCACAATTCCGGGCTTAAGCTGGATCACGAGTTTGATTTCCGAAAAGAGCTTATGGGATATGAGAAGGATATAAAGGATGTCAATGCCCAGATTCCGTTTGAGGATTACCCGCTGGTAAGGATGGAGGTATCAGAGGTACTGGATTGGGTTTCTTCACTTAACAGACCTCATACCATAGCACATATAGATTCTGTTAAGGATAACTTTATCTTTACGGATGAAGGGCTTAAAATGATCGACTGGGAATATGCGGGAATGGCAGACCCGCTGGTTGATCTCGCCATGGCTGCCATATACTCCTATATGAGCTTTGATGAAGTGAAAGAGCTTATCAGGGTTTATGCCGAAGTCTCCTCCGGTGTATGTGATGATGGAGGCATAGCCATGAGGGGACTGAGTGAAGACGATGCCTATGCTATAGTTACAGCCTACATGGGAATAGGAGGTCTTCTTTGGTCTCTGTGGGGAGTGTATAAAATGGCTCTTGGAGAATCTTTCGGAGACTATACATTAAAAATGTACAGGTATTTCAAGGATTCCTATAAAATATTACGAAAATTAGAAAAAATTTAATGTAAAAGATAAGAACGTGCGACATTCAGCGTGTTAATATTTATCTAGATAATTAGCGGAGGACTTGTGATTATGAATATGAAAGCTAAACTGAGTGTCGTTGGTCTGAGTCTTGCCATTGGATGTACGGCGATAGCGCCGGCTGTATTTGCAGGTTGGGGCCAGAAGGACGGTAAGTATTACTATGTTGACGACTCAACCAATGAGAAGATACATAATAAGTGGATACATACTTCATCGGGATATTATTATATCGGAAGCGACAGTTATATGGTGACCGGTTGGAAGAAGATCAATGACAACTGGCACTACTTCAGAAACAATGGTCTCATGGCTACAGGCTGGAGACAGATAGATGATAAGTGGTATTATCTGAAGGATGACGGCGTTATGCAGACCGGATGGTTGAAGCTCACTGAGAACGACAACACGAAGTGGTATTATCTGAAGGCTGACGGAGCTATGAGTACAGGTTGGGTACAGCTTAACGATAAGTGGTATTATTTCCAGCCGGGTGACGGAACACTTATCATGGATTCCTGGGCAAAGATAGACGGAAAGTGGTATCGCTTCGAGTCAAACGGAGTCATGCAGACCGGCTGGTATTCCAACAACGGCGCATATTATTATCTCAATAACAAGGGAGTTATGCAGACAGGCTGGAAGACAGATACTTCCGGAAATAAGTATTATCTTGATTCTGAGAATGGAAAGATGGCTCAGGGCTGGAAGTCCATAGACAATAATTATTACTATTTTGCCCAGAACGGCAAGATGGTCACAGGATGGCTTGAGTATAACGGCTCCTACTACTATCTTGACAAGGAAAGCGGCAAGATGGCGAAGGGCAAGACTCTCACCATAGACAATACAGAGTACAGCTTCAACAACGATGGAGCATGTACGAGCAATGTCAGCGGGATAACAGTTACTCATGCCACTACAGGAAGTACACAGACTTCGTCTTCAGACACCATATCGTCTCCGGGCTCTTCGAGTTCAACCAGTGCTACCAATACAAGCAGTAACGGCAGCACTACAGTAACTACCACTACAACTACAGTTACTACAAACACAAGCTCAGGTACCACAACTGCGCAGGCATCCGGAACAGTGACAGGAGGTCCTGCATCTTCTACGGGGAATGTGATAACTTCATCAGGCAGTACATCCTCCGGTAATAGTGTTATCGCAAGCTCTACGGCACCTGTTAATGTAAGTACAAATAACAGCTCAACACAGAGCTCGGTATATACCAGCAGCACTCCGTCTCTTAATGAGGGACTTACAGTGGGACCAAAGTGATACTTTAGGAACGTGATTACAAATTCGGGATCAGGCAGAAAGTCTGGTCCCGTTCTTATGTGTGGATAATAAAAATGTTAGATGATTATGTAAAGGCCAAGCATCTTGGCGACGGGCAGTACCGTAAGGATGTGGCATCGGGACGTTACCCTTATCTTACGGCGCTTGATGATATAATTTCACAAGGCTCTATCTCTGCAGAGAATCATATGGGGCTTATGGAGATACCTATTTCAGCCATAGCCGGAACGAAGACCAGAGGCAGACAGGAGTCATTTGCCACCAATTTTATGCCTATTCTCAGTGCGAAGACCGAGTTTGCGCTGAAATGGGGAATCCTTTATGATGCTGCCGTCAATCAGGGAATAAGGGATCCGATACTGGTTTATGAATACATGAACCGTTTTTATGTGCAGGAAGGAAATAAAAGAGTATCCGTTTCCAAATTCAATGGTGCCGTGTCCATAGTTGCGGATGTCATAAGACTGCTTCCTGAAAGAAACGGAACGAAAGAGAACAATATATATTATGAGTTCGTGGAGTTCTTTAAGGCGGCGGGCTTCTACGGAATTCGTTTTTCCGAGGAAGGACGATATCAGAAGCTTTGTGATGTTCTGGGGCTTCCTATGTCCAGGCCCTGGGACATGGATATGAGGAAGAATGTAAAGTCGGCCTTTGACAGATTTTCGGATGTTTTCGACCGAAAGGGAGGAAATCGTCTGGAAGTTACAAGAGGCGATGCATTCCTGCTTTATCTCACGATCTACGGGCTGTATAATCTTCAGGATGTATCCAATGCTCAGATCGAAAGTAATCTGGATCAGATCTGGAACGAGTTTTTAAAGAATGCTTTGGATGTGAGTCTGGTGAAAGACCCCGAAGTTCTGGAAAAACAGGACAAGCCTAACATCTTCAGTATTTTCACAACTCAGGACAAGGGCTTCAAGGGGGACACCCTTAAGGTTGCCTTTGTTTACGAGAAGAGTGCCGAGACCTCTAGCTGGGCGTATGCACATGAGCTGGGACGGCAGTATCTCAAGGATAAATTCGGTGAGCGCCTGGATACCATAAAGTTTGAAAACTGTGAGACGCCGAAGCTTGTTTCCGAGGCTATAGATGCAGCTTCCGAAACAGGCGCCAATGTCATCTTCACTACAACGGCCATGATGATAGAGGCATCTGTCAAGGCTCAGATAAAGCATCCTGATATATACATACTTAATTGTTCGGTCAATACCAATTACAACACCATAAGGACCTATTATGGACGTATGTATGAGGCAAAGTATCTTATGGGGGCACTGGCTGCTTCTGTCACTGACGGAAACGATATAGGCTATGCTGAGCTTTGCCCTCAGTACGGCACCCTTGCCAATGTCAATGCCTTTGCCATAGGTGCCCAGATGGTGAATCCTTATGCAAGGGTCCATCTCAAGTGGACGGGACTCAAGGATGGTGACTGGAAACAGGAGCTGAGAGATGAAAATATAATGACCATCTCAGGACCGGAGATCAATCCTCCGAAGCGTATATCCAGAGAATTCGGAGTTTACATGGTGGCTGACGGCGATGTGGTCTCAAACATTGCCATGCCGATCTTTGACTGGGGAAAGTTCTATGAGATAATCATTGACTCTATTCTTTGCGGTACCTGGGGAAGTTCCATGCTGACGAGAGATCATAAAGCTCTTAATTTCTGGTTCGGTATGAAGTCAGGGGTCATAGATGTGATCCTTTCGAGACAGCTCGGGTATGCGACAAAGAAGATGCTCAGGATACTGAGAAAGGGTGTCATGGAGGACAGACTGAATCCTTTTGACGGTGAACTGTACAGTCAGACAGGAATCATCAAGGATTCGGATGCGCCGAGACTTACAGGCGAAGAGATAGTGAATATGCATTGGCTGAATGATAACGTACTGGGAACCATACCACCGATGGAGGCATTTGACCAGCGTTCCATAGAACTGATGCGCATGAGTGGATTTATGATGAACAGAGGGGAGAAGGCGGATGAAGGTTCTTCTGTTGGCCGATGAAGAGGATAAAGCACTATATGATTACTATGATGACTCGAAGCTTAAAGATGTGGACCTCATCATATCTGCAGGTGATCTGAATTCCAGATATCTTGAATTCCTGGTTACAGTGGGGCATGCACCGGTTATCTATGTTCCCGGTAATCATGATACAAATTATGTGACAGATCCTCCCCTCGGATGTGATTGTGCCGACGACAGGATCTTTGACTATCACGGGCTTCGTATACTTGGTCTGGGAGGCTCCATGAAGTATAAGGATGGAGCCTATATGTACACTGAAAGGGAGATGGAGAAGCGCATAGACAGGCTGAGGGGCAGTATAAAGCTCCACAACGGTTTCGATATACTCCTGACACATGCACCGGCCAAGGGCTACGGAGATCTGGAGGATCTTCCCCACAGAGGATTCCAATGCTTCAATGAGCTTTTGGAAAAGTACCATCCGAAGTATATGATTCACGGGCATGTGCACAAGACCTATGGCGATTTTGAAAGAGTACGTACCCATTCTTCCGGGACCACAATAATAAACGCCTACGGAAAATACAGCATTGATCTGAAGAAAGGTGATCACCCCGAGGAGGGAAAGACAGGCTCCTTCCTCTATGATCTATATAAAAATGTGTCCATGGGCAAGCGACAAAAGCTTTACCATGGCAGCTATGGAGAAGAAAGATGATGATAACAAATGATTGGCAGACACCGCTTGAACCTGAGTTTGCCAAGACGTATTATAAGGAACTGTATGACAGGGTAAACGAGGAGTACAGAAATGAGAAGATATATCCTCCGGCTGAGGATATATTCAATGCGTTCGAGTTCACCCCTTTGAGCAGAGTGAAGGCTGTGATACTTGGACAGGATCCATATCACGAGCCCGGGCAGGCTCATGGACTCTCTTTTTCCGTGAAGCCCGGGATAGACATTCCACCATCCCTTGTGAATATTTATAAGGAACTGAACAGTGATCTCGGATGCTATATTCCGAATAACGGCTATCTGAAAAAGTGGGCAGATCAGGGAGTTCTGCTTCTGAATACAGTTCTTACCGTGAGAGCCCATCAGGCGAACAGTCACAGAGGCATGGGCTGGGAAGAGTTTACGGATGCCGCCATAAAAGTACTTAATGAAGTAGATCGACCGCTTGTTTTCATCCTTTGGGGAAGACCGGCGCAGATGAAGGCATCCATGCTGAAAAATCCTAAGCATCTCATACTAAAGGCGCCGCACCCGAGCCCTTTAAGTGCTTATCGCGGATTTTTCGGTTCTAAGCCGTTTTCAAGGACTAACGAATTTTTGACGGAACATGGCATAGAGCCTATTGACTGGCAGATCGAGAACCTTTAAGTTAAGAAAAGCGGTTTCGGATCATGGAAAACCGAAGAGGACTATAAGACCGTATGACCTGAGGTATTCCGGCTGATCGTACGAGTATGGTTTTCTTCTAGGAATAGGAGTGTATTATGAGTTTTATTGAAATTTTAAAGGTCCTTGTGTTTGGACTTGTGGAAGGCTTCACTGAGTGGCTTCCGGTCTCATCAACGGGGCATATGATACTTGTTAATGACATAATCAGGCTTCGCCAGCCGGCTGAGTACTATGAGGTCTTTGAGGTCGTTATACAGCTTGGAGCCATCATGGCTGTAGTAACTACATTCTTTAAGCAGCTTTGGCCCTTTGGACGCAGAAAGAAGAACGGAGGCATCGTTCTCATAGGTTCAAAGGTAGAGTTATGGATAAAGATCATCGTTGCATGTCTTCCGGCTGCGGTATTCGGTCTTCTTTTGGATGATTTCCTGGATACCTATCTCTATAATGGCTTTGTTGTGGCGCTGGCACTGATCATTTATGGCGTGATTTTCATACTTGTAGAGAAAAGAAATGAACATACAGACTTTTCCGTACGCAATTTAAATGAGCTTGATATGAGAACAGCTCTTTTCATAGGTCTGTTCCAATGTCTCGCCCTTATACCGGGAACCTCGAGATCGGGTTCAACTATCATTGGAGCTATGATCCTGGGGGTTTCCAGAACAACGGCTGCGGAATTCTCATTTTTCCTTTCAGTACCCGTGATGTTCGGGGCAAGTTTTCTTAAGCTTCTTAAGCATGGCACTGAATTTAATGGGGTACAATGGTTCTATATGGTGCTGGGAATGGTCATTGCTTATGCAGTCAGCATATACTGCATCAATTTCCTGATGAAGTATATCCGCAAGAACAGCTTTGTTATATTCGGATATTACCGTATAGTGATTGGACTGATAGTTCTCATCTGGTTCGCTGTTTCTGCGGCTTCCTGAGGGTGTAAGAAATCCTTAAGAGGGACGTAACCGATTGTTGGTTGCGGTCCCTCTTTTTTTGAACTATGCTCGATACAGGTTTATAAATAAGCAGATCATAGTCGATTTCAACAGTATAAGTGTTTGGATAACAGAGTGTGGTTAGAGTTTGTTTTTGAGTTATCGGGGGTATATTCGGACACTTTTGAGATTCTGCTTGAGGTATAAACATAGAGCATGGAAGCTGTATGTAACTGAGGGAGAGGAAAAATGAAGAGGTTTAAAGTTGCGCTTGCGGCCATGACGCTGTCGCTTATTATGAGTATGACAACACTCGCTTCCACGGAGATAGGATTGAATCTTGACTGGAAGTATGCTGATAATTCAAAGATAAATACAGGGAAAGCTGTGCTCTATTCCAGCGATGCTGCAAACAGGAAGGATATAACTATCGCTGTAGATGCGGGGCATGGAACACAGGGCGGTGAAGCAGTTAAGGTGCTCGCCCATCCTGACGGCTCTGCCAGGGATAACAGCGGGACAACGACCGAAGCTGCTGTACCGGATGGAATGACCTTTTCAGATAAGGCATCAGAGTCAGCTGTAAATCTGCAGATTGCCGAGAGCTTTGCGGACAGGCTTCTTGCAGACGGATACGATGTGCTCATGATAAGGACCGGTGAAGATGTGCAGCTTGATGATGTGGCGAGAGCGGTTCTCGCAAACAACAAGGCCGATTGTCATATATCCATACATTTTGACTCCACTTCCAAGGATAAAGGAGCATTTTATCTTAGTGCGCCTGACTCCCTTAAGGGTATGGAACCTGTGGCCTCTTACTGGAAGAAGTCTGAGCGACTGGGAGAGAATCTTATAGAGGGGCTCAGAGAAAGCGGTATAAAGATATATTCAGGCGGAAGCAAAGATGCAGATACTGTTCAGAATGCATACTCAACCATCGCATCAGTGGATGTGGAGCTTGGGGACAAGGCAACAGAGCATTCTCAGGAAGCATGTGACAGCTTCGCAGCAGGACTTCTCCTTGGAGTAAACAAATACTACGGTTTTGCCTGAGATCAAATCGGTATCATATGATTTTGACAGGAAAACCGGATTGATTTCCTGGATAGTTTGAAAAGACATTATAAAAGAACCAAAGTCCATGGCAGTGATGCCATGGACTTTTTAGTTCAAAAAAACACACAATACGGCGTGTCGTTTACAGAAAAAATGCCCTCTGTTATAATTTGAATGCCCTGCTTTCCTGTTCAGGATGGATAACATGCAGGACTGAGGAGGCAGAAAACGGCAGGAATCATATGAATACATGATATGGTCCCGCCGATTGTTGCGATGAAACACTTTTGAATTAAGCAGAGGTTTATATGACAGTAGAACATTTATCGAGCATTTTTAGCCTGTTCGGCGGACTGGGGATGTTTCTCTATGGCATGACCGTTATGAGCGACGGTATGCAAAAGGCTGCCGGATCACGTATGTCAAAGTTTCTTGATATGGTTACAGGCAACCGTTTTATGGCAGTTATTCTGGGTGCGGGAATCACTGCCCTCATTCAGTCCTCATCAGCCACCACAGTCATGGTAGTAGGCTTCGTAAATGCCGGCATCATGAACCTGTCACAGGCTGTAGGTATCATCATGGGTGCCAATATCGGTACCACCATCACAGCCTGGATGGTATCGCTTACCCAGATATCCAGCGATATGCTTACGGTTTTAAAACCGGATTTCTTTGCGCCGGTACTGGTCGGCTTCGGTGCCTTCCGTATATTGTTCGGTAAAAAAGGGACGGATGATCTGCTTGGGGATTTCTGTATAGGTGTGGGATTTATATTTATAGGTCTCGGTTTTATGTCAGGTGCGGTTGCTCCCTATGCGGATTCGCCGATCTTCTCACAGGCTTTCAGAGCTATCGGAGGAAATCCTATACTCGGAATACTCGTGGGAGCCGTGGTTACAGGCATCATCCAGTCTTCAGCGGCTTCGGTTTCCATACTTCAGACCCTTGCTCTTGCGGGGGCAGTTCCAAGAGCATCCGGATTTTATATCACCCTCGGACAGAATATTGGAACCTGTATAACTGCCATGATCTCCTCAGCTGGAACCACCAGAACAGCAAGAAGGGCAGCAGTTATCCATCTTTTGTTCAACGTCTCAGGCGCGGTGCTGTTCGGAGCCATCATATTTATGGGAACCTTCTTTGTTCCTGAGTTCATGATGGGAAAGCTATCACCGGTTGAGATATCAGTATTTCATACCATCTTCAATACACTCTGTACACTGGTTCTCTTCCCTCTTGGAGACTTGCTGGTTAATCTTTCCGGTGCCATAGTGCCTGAAGAGAAGAAGGAAGATGGAGATGAAACTGTTGAAGATAAGCTCAATCAGGAGGCTCAGCGACTCAGAAGACATCTTGATGAGCGTATGCTTGAGTCACCGGCTATCGCTCTTGCGGCGGCAAAGAGTGAGGTGGTGAATCTCGGAAGAGTAGTGGCGGTAAACATTAACGCTGCATGCAATGCCATAACCGATGATGGAGAGAATATGATACAGAATGTCTATGACCGGGAGAAGATCATCGATCATATGACAAATCTCCTTACGGACTATCTGATAAAGATTGACAAGCTTTCCCTCAGTGACAAGCAGAAGCTTCAGGTCACAATCATGTTAAATGCTCTTACGGACATAGAACGTGCAGGGGATCATGCAGAGAATATTGCTGAAAAGGCTAAGTATGCCCATGATAAGAGGACTGAGTTCACTGATTACGGTCTCGCAGATCTCGACCGTATTTCGTCCAAGGCGCAGGAAAGCTTCAGTCTTTCTCTCAATGCTTTTGAAGACGGAAGCATCGATGAGATGGTTGATACGGCAAAGGCCGAGGATCAGGTAGATGCCATGGAGCGTGAAATGAGACAGAATCATATGATGAGACTGTCCATGGGAGAGTGTACAACCGATGCGGGAGTTGTGTTCCTGGATATAATCGGTGATCTGGAGAGAATCTCGGATCACGCAGATAACATCGCCGGATATGTTAAACAGTTGATATAAAGGATGATATTAAAAGCAGACATTCATGGGTCTTGCGATAAGTTATCTAATTTATGCAATAGTGATTTCAAAAGATATCGAAGCCATCAGGCTTCGGTATCTTTTTTTATTTGGAAGATCGTAAGGCGGTAAGAAAGATCAGCAGACGGATCCTTGAAGACAAATGCGATTGTATGCGAAATAATAACAGAAAAGGTGTTTGTGAAAAAATTAATTTTGATTGACTCAATGTTAACAATATAGGAAAAACATCAAAAACCCACGATAATTTAAGTTAGAATTACGAAAACACGAAAATTTGTGTGAAATATTTCACAAATTTGGCTTTTTGCACTTGCAAAAATACATTTGATGACATACAATAGCTGTGCTGATGGAAATTTCATCCAATTAACATATCATTTGAAAATATCAGGAGGATATTTACTATGGCAGTAAAAGTTGCTATTAATGGATTTGGTCGTATCGGTCGTCTTGCATTCAGACAGATGTTTGGTGCAGAGGGATTTGAAATTGTTGCAATCAACGATCTTACAAGCCCTGAGATGCTTGCACATCTTCTTAAGTACGACAGCACACAGGGTCGTTACGAGCTCTGTGATAAGGTTTCTTTCGGTGAGGATTCCATCACTGTTGACGGAAAGAAGATCACAATCTACAAGGAAGCAGACGCTAAGAACCTTCCTTGGGGACAGCTTGGTGTAGACGTTGTTCTTGAGTGTACAGGTTTCTATACAAGCAAGGATAAGTCACAGGCTCACATCGATGCAGGTGCTAAGCACGTTATCATTTCTGCTCCTGCAGGAAATGATCTTCCTACTATCGTTTACAATGTTAACCACCAGAACCTTACAAAGGACGACAAGATCATCTCTGCAGCTTCTTGTACAACAAACTGCTTAGCTCCTATGGCTAAGGCTCTTAACGATCTTGCTACTATCAAGTCAGGTATCATGTGCACAATTCATGCTTACACTGGCGATCAGATGACACTTGACGGACCTCAGAGAAAGGGTGACAAGAGACGTTCACGTGCAGCAGCATGCAACATCGTTCCTAACTCAACAGGTGCAGCAAAGGCAATCGGACTTGTTATTCCTGAGCTTAACGGAAAGCTTATCGGCGCTGCTCAGCGTGTTCCGACTCCTACAGGATCAACAACTATCCTTACAGCAGTAGTTGAAGGAAACGTTACAAAGGATCAGATCAATGCAGCTATGAAGGCAGCAAGCAACGAGAGCTTCGGTTACAACGAGGACGAGATCGTTTCTTCAGATATCGTTGGAATGAGATTCGGTTCATTATTTGATGCAACCCAGACAATGGTTCTTCCTCTTGACAACGGAACCACACAGGTACAGGTTGTTTCATGGTATGACAACGAGAATTCATACACAAGCCAGATGGTTCGTACTATCAAGCACTTCGGAAGCCTTCTTAAGTAATTATCCTTGGAAGATAAATAAAACATGACTTTTTAAGAGGTCCGGCCTATATGGGCCTGGGCCTCTTTTTTTCGCGATAAGGCCGTCAAGCGGGCAAGCACGCGATGTGCTTGCACAAAAGCGTGATTGACCATTTGACGGCCAACGCGAAATCCAGTAGGGTTTTTCCCTACTGGATTTAGGAAAAAACACACAAAAAAGTTAAATTTCTTTATAATTTAATGTGAAAATAATATAAGGGAGGGAAGGGCCTCCCGAAAAGGAGATTCATATGGCAGGATTAAACAAGTTAACAGTCGATGACATCGATGTTAAAGGAAAGAGAGTTCTTTGCAGATGTGATTTTAACGTACCTCTTAAGGAGGGTAAGATCACTGATGAGAACAGACTGGTAGCTGCACTTCCAACAATCAAAAAGCTTATCGCTGACGGCGGCAAGGTTATCCTTTGCTCACACCTTGGCAAGGTAAAGACAGAAGAGGATAAGCCTTCAAAGACACTTGCGCCTGTTGCGAAGAGACTTTCAGAGCTTCTTGGTCAGGAAGTTAAGTTTGCTGCAGATCCTGAGGTGGTTGGTGCCAATGCTAAGGCCGCAGTAGCTGAGATGAAGGATGGAGATGTTATTCTCCTTGAGAATACACGTTACAGAGCAGAAGAGACTAAGAACGGTGAGGCTTTCTCAAAGGATCTTGCGTCTATCGCAGATGTATTTGTAAATGATGCATTCGGTACAGCTCACAGAGCACACTGCTCAAATGTAGGTGTTACTCAGTTCCTTAACGGACCTCATGCTGTAGGATACCTTATGCAGAAGGAGATCAAGTTCCTTGGTCAGGCTGTAGAGAATCCTGTACGTCCATTCGTAGCTATCCTTGGCGGTGCAAAGGTTGCTGATAAGCTCAATGTTATTTCAAATCTCCTTGAGAAGTGCGATACACTTATCATCGGTGGAGGTATGGCATATACATTTGCAAAAGCACAGGGCTATGAGATCGGTACATCACTTTGCGATGAGACTAAGCTTGATTACTGCAAGGAGATGATCGAGAAGGCACAGAAGCTTGGTAAGAAGCTCCTTCTTCCTGTAGATGCTGTAACAACAGATCATTTCCCGGAGCCTATCGATGGACCGATCGATACAGTTGTAGTTGATATCGATAAGATTCCTGCTGACAGAATGGGTATGGATATCGGACCTAAGACTCAGGAGCTTTATGCAGAGGCTGTTAAGTCAGCTAAGACAGTAGTATGGAACGGACCTATGGGTGTATTCGAGAACCCTACTCTTGCTGCAGGAACAAAGTCTGTAGCCAAGGCACTTGCAGATACTGATGCTACTACTATCATCGGTGGCGGTGATTCTGCAGCTGCTGTAAATCAGCTTGGATATGGCGACAAGATGTCACACATCTCAACAGGTGGTGGAGCATCACTTGAGTTCCTTGAGGGTAAGGAGCTTCCTGGTGTAGCTGCAGCTGATGATAAGAATTGATTTAATGAAAAGAGGTTTCTTAATATGAGAAAGAAGATTATTGCCGGAAACTGGAAGATGAACATGGTTCCTTCAGAGGCTGTTAAGCTTGTTGAGACATTAAAGCCACTGGTACAGAATGATGATGTTGACGTGGTTTACTGTGTACCTGCAATAGATATCATTCCTGTAGTTGAGGCTGTTAAGGGCACAAATGTTCATGTTGGTGCCGAGAACTTCTATATTGAAGACAAGGGTGCTTTCACAGGTGAGATTTCAGCTCCTATGCTTAAGGATGCAGGCGTTGAATACATCATCATCGGACATTCCGAGAGAAGAGATATCTTTGGTGAGAATGATATCCTTATCAATGCAAAGGTTAAGAAGGCATTTGCTTCAGGTCTTAAGCCTATCCTTTGCTGCGGTGAGTCATTAGCACTTCGTAAGGCAGGTACTTACAAAGAGTGGATCGAAAGACAGATCACATGGGATCTTGACGGGGTAACCGCTGATCAGGTTAAGGAGCTTGTTATCGCATACGAGCCTATCTGGGCTATCGGAACAGGCGAGACAGCTACTTCAGATCAGGCAGAAGAAGTTTGTAAGCTTATCCGTGATCTTATTGCAAAGCTGTATGATGCAGCTACTGCTGAGGCTGTTCGCATCCAGTACGGCGGATCAATGAATGCAGGCAATGCCGCTGAGCTTTTATCCAAGCCCGACATCGATGGCGGACTTATCGGTGGTGCTTCACTTAAGCCAGATTTCGGCACCATCGTAAACTACAATAAGTGATCACATCAGCTTAGCTGATTGATTAATATCTTCCTGAAAAGACCGGTCAGAAAAATCTGACCGGTCTTTTACTTTCTGGAAAACTTTTGCGTGATATAAAGCCGGGGATGTCCTCCGTGCTCGGTAAAATTCATTCATGACAGTGCGCTTTTTTTCAGACTTAAAATATTATGCTGTTCAGTGCAGTCTGTTGTAGCCGGCGGAATATATTATCCGGTTATATGCGTTGTCGAGAGTGACGTGTATAATCAGATCTCCGTTTAATGTGGTGTCGATGAGGGTGATATCCTTTGAAGATGAAATGGAGGCATCCTTTAAGATATCGAGGGAAAGGATACGGTCGCTTTCCTCCTTGAAACTGTCTTCAGAAATAGTTTCGCCGAGACTGAGATGAAAGTCATTTTCAAGGATACTGCTGTACTTGTAGTAGCGGTATGAGGTGTTCTGAGAGTCTGATGCTATATAGTCAGGGAAAAGCTCCGTGCATATGTCGAAGCTTTTCTGATCTACATCATTATCCACTGACATATAGTGCCCAGGATTTGTGGTGCTGGAACAGTAGGGAGGCACAATACATAAAACTGTTGCGGATATGATCCCGAGTATCAGTACAGGAAGCGAGACAGAAGTAAAGAACTTTGCCCATACCGGCAGATCACTTGTCCTTGCCCACAGTCCCAGTACACCCACAAAGAAGGGCAGGAACAGAGTGAGATACAGCATATTCAACACAGCGGCTTTTTCAAAGGTCAGCTTTGGGAAGCGCATATGCCATACAAATACAGAAATCAATAAAATGCCGATCTGAAGTGCTATTCCGAAAATAAGGTCATAGGTCAGCCAATCATACCATAATGTATATTTTTTTGAATTTGCTGAAGGATTACTCAACTGTTTTTACCTCCGGGAGGAAAATGTGATATCAGTGTCGGAATATTTCGGACACTGATATCCGGTATAATACGATATAACAGAAAATGCAGCCGCCGAAGCAGCTGCATCTAATTTAATCTAATGATGAGAAAGTGTCAAATCACTGCTCCCATGGAAGCTCTGACTTACCGAAGTGACCGTAGCTTGAAACGAGATTGTAATCTACATCTCTAAGCTTGAGGGAAGAGATGATTCCCTTTGGTGTGAGATCATAATCATGCTTGATCTCATCCCAGATCTTGTTGCGGTCTTCCTTCTCTGTGCCGAAGCAGTCAACGTAAACAGAAACAGGCTCTGCCACACCGATAGCGTATGCAAGCTGAACTTCGCAACGGTCAGCCTTTCCTGCCTTTACGATATCTCTTGCTATCTTACGTGCCATATATGCTGCTGAGCGGTCAACCTTACTTGGATCCTTTCCTGAGAAAGCTCCGCCGCCGTGGTGAGCTGCTCCGCCGTAGGTGTCGGCAATGATCTTACGTCCTGTAAGACCTGAATCCGCAAAGGATGAACCCATAACAAAACGTCCTGTAGGATTTACGAGAACTCTGAAGTCAGTATTGAGTGAAAGCTCCTCGGCTGTCTCCTTCATGATGGCGGAAACGATCTCGCGAACCTTGTCAAGAGAAGTCTCTTCTGCATGCTGTGTGGAAATAAGGAAGGTATCGATACGGTGTGTGTCGTAGTCGAAGGATACCTGTGCCTTGGCATCCGGACGAAGCTGCTTGAAGCCATCCTTGATGTTGAACTCTCTGAGCTTGAGAAGAGCTCTGTTGGAAAGAACATAAGGGATAGGAAGAAGCTCTTCTGTTTCGTTTGTTGCATATCCGAACATCATACCCTGATCTCCGGCACCGTCATTATCTACGCCCATTGCGATATCAGGTGACTGCTTGGAAATAAGAAGGCGGATGTTGTACTTATCTACATCTGTGAGTCCGATCTTCTTGAGAACATCACGAGTTAATGTCTCGTAATCAGGATCATAGTTTGTTGTAACTTCTCCGAGAATAGTGATCTCATAATCCTTAATTGTTGTTTCGGCAGCAATTCGTCCTGCCTTATCATGCTGAAGAATATCTGTAACGATAGCATCTGAAATCTGGTCACAGATCTTATCAGGGTGTCCGTTAGATACCTGCTCTGATGAAAATAACATATAAAAATCCTTTCTGGCGCATAGCGCCCTGACGTTTCGAAAAAGAAATATGGATGACGGGATGCAAAACAAACGAATCAAAAGATGCGATGTAAAGCTCCTTAGACAAAAGAAAAAGCCCGTCGAACAATCGACCGGCTGTAACAAGCATCCTCTTATTGTTCGAAACAAAATTAGTTCGCTCAGGTTAGCACCTTCCGTTTTTACGGGGTTGCTGCGGTTTCATAGCTCCTATGTAGCTCCACCGACTCTGAATAAGTATTCAATTCGATGGCTATTGTAACAGATATAAGCTGAATGTCAACCTATGATATATACATTACCATCTAATTGTGTAAAATACATCTCTTACTGATTATTTTCGGCAGAAAAATCATCCTATATAAGAGGACTTATGGAACTAATGATGTTTAATTTCTTATTTTTTTAATGTATACTAAGTTTAATTGTCTATCTTCTCAGGTTTTATCGGGTAAGGATAGCATTTGTACAGGTTAGAACAGTACAAAGATCAAGGGATTTTCCCGGTTAAAGGAGATGTTCATATGCCAATTAAAGTACAGAATGATTTACCGGCAAAACACATATTGGAGACTGAAAACATTTTCGTGATGGACGAGCAGCGTGCCCAGTCACAGGAGATTCGTCCTTTACGCATATGTATACTCAATCTTATGCCTCTCAAGGAGGACACGGAGCTTGATATACTTAGAGTTCTGTCAAATTTTCCTATTCAGACAGAGATCACATTGATGAAGGTGGCCACTCATGAGTCCACCCATACCAATGCATCACATCTTAATAAATTTTATGTGACCCTGGATCAGATAGAAGATGAGCTTTTTGACGGACTCATCATCACAGGTGCGCCTGTGGAGAAGATGCCTTTTGAGGAAGTGGAGTACTGGAATGAGCTGACGGAGATCATGAAATGGTCCGAGACTCATGTGTTCTCAACATTCCATATCTGCTGGGGAGCTCAGGCGGGACTTTACTATCACTATGGTATCAGGAAGGTCATGCTTCCGAAGAAGCTGTCAGGTGTATATCGTCATAAGGTGCTTCATAGAAAAAAGATGATCATGAGAGGAATGGACGATTTCTTTTATGTGCCTGTATCCAGATATACGGGTATAGATGAGCGGGCTGTTCGCAGTAATCCCGAGCTTTATGTCGTGGCTGAATCCGTTGATCCTGCAGAAGGCGGTTCGTACATGATTCTGGCTTGCTCAAGCAGACAGATATTCATTACCGGTCATTCAGAGTATGATAAGTATGATCTGGATAAAGAATATAAGAGGGATTTGGCTAAAGGTCTGAATCCGGATATTCCCGTAAATTACTACACTGATGACGACCCGGAAAAGGAGCCTATACTCAGCTGGAGATCCACATCAAACTGTACATATACAAACTGGCTTAACTTCGTATATCAGGAAACACCTTATGATCTTAGGGATCTTAAGCCGGTGTGGTATGACAGTTATGTAAAGGATGGAAACCATTTCCTGGAGAGAGATACCACACTTTCTTTTAAAAAGAGCTGATATGTGTAACTGTTTGTAGAAGGTCATAGACATTGGACGAAACAGAGTCAGAGCAGGATGAAGGTTTATTATAGTGACTTTTTGGTGATGAAAGAAATCATGTATTTCTTTCATCACTATTTTTTAGATGATATGGCAGTGGGAATATTGGACTATCGTGTAAAGACATATAGAAGTATGAGTTAAAAAGTTCCTGAATCAAAGGAACGGAAATTTTTGCAACATGGTTAGGAGAGAATTATGGATGTTTTAGAGAGATTTTTGGAATATGCAAAGGTTGATACACAGTCAAGTGAGACGAGCGGTACACATCCTTCAACAGAAAAGCAGTTTGATCTTGCAAGGATACTGGAGAAGCAGTTAAATGAGATGGGTGTTCAGAATGTAAGACTCAGTAAGTATTGCTATGTGTTTGGGCATATACCGTCTAATCTCAGAGATGGAGAAAAGGCGCCTAAGCTTGGATTTATCGCACATATGGATACCTCACCTTCTGCCAGTGATGCAGGTGTATCACCAAGAGAAATAAAGAATTATCAGGGCGGGGAAATAGTATTAAATGAGGAGAAGCACATAGTTCTTTCACCGAAGACTTTCCCGAAGCTTGATTCTATGATAGGCTCTGACCTTCTGGTGACTGACGGAACAACTCTTCTTGGTGCTGACGATAAGGCCGGTGTAGCGGAAATAATGGCTATGGCCGAGTACCTTCTCAGTCATCCGGAGGTAAAGCATGGAGATATCATGATCGGTTTTACACCTGATGAAGAGATCGGAGAGGGACCATGCTTCTTTGATGTTGCGGATTTCGGAGCCGATGTTGCGTATACTGTAGACGGCGGAACACTCGGTGAGATCGAGTATGAGAATTTCAATGCTGCATCCGGAAAGGTCAGCATCACAGGTGTAAATGTTCATCCCGGAGACGCCAAGGGAAAAATGGTGAATGCTGCACTTGTTGCCATGGAGTTTAATGCTCTTCTTCCTGACGAACGTCCTTCAAATACAGAGGGTTATGAGGGATTCTTCCATCTTACAGGGATCAGCGGGGATGAGGCTTGTACAGAAATGAGCTATATCATCCGTGATCATGACAGAGACAGATTCGAGGAAAGAAAGAAGATCTTCGAGGCGGCAGCTGAAAAGCTCAATGAGAAATACGGGAACACAGAAGCACATGTAGAGGTAACACTCAGGGATCAGTACTACAACATGAGAGAGAAGATAGACCCTGAGAATATGTATCTTATCGATGCGGCAAAGGAAGCCTTTGTTAAGGCGGGTGTCACTCCGGTGACTGTACCTATCAGAGGAGGAACTGACGGAGCACAGCTGAGTTTCAAGGGCCTTCCATGCCCTAATCTTTCAACAGGCGGAGAGAATTATCACGGAATCTATGAGTATCTGAATATCAATTCTATGAGAAAGATGGTTGAGGTGCTCATCAATCTTGCTGCAGATATGGTGAAATAAGCCTTATCGATTTGATGGCTTTATCGCAAAAAACAAAGGACCCTACCTCAGGGTCCTTTTCTAAGTATTTGAATTTTCTACAGTTTCTAATCTATATTCTATTTTCAAACTATCTAATACAACGGGGTAATCTCCCTTCTCTGTATTAGGCATAAACGCTGCGTGGCGAAGCTTTGTGCTACGCAAGACTTATATACCTTGGAAATTATAAAAAAATAGATATCTAAGATTTAATTCTTAATACTTAAATACATCGTATCCTGATGACATCTGAAATTCAGGAAGGTTAAATGATTGGAGAAACACTCCTCAGTTGAATAACATGACCACTTGAAGTGCTGTTATCGATTTTTCTATATTACCTGCCTGAAATCAAGATATCATCGAGTAACTGTGCTGGTGTCATAATTTTCATACCTCAGCTTTCTACGATATAGTTTTACGATTATGTTTGATCACGACCGATCATAATCGTTTGTGGGCTAACTCTATCATCCTTTCTCGTCAGATGATGTAGTTAACTATGTTTATCTTATGAATCTATAGTAGCATTGGGGTTAGTCTTTGTGAATATCAAAAACGTAAGAAATCATTTTTATTTGAAATAAATAATTAATAATTAATAAAAATTATGTCATATGCCATTTTATAAATGTTTCAGGGTAAATAAGTTGGTGAAACCGTCGTATTTACTTTTGGACATCGGAAAACCGGCTGACGTATACTGCAAAGAAGGGGTATAATACCATTATGGAAAAGAAAGAACTGCGGAAGATTATCCGCGAAAAGAATAAAACATTGACAGAAGACTACAGAGCTCGTGCCAATGCAGGCATAGCCACACGATTTCTGCTTTATCCGGTATTTCAGCAGGTGGATTCTATTTTCTGCTATGTGAGTATGGCAAATGAACCTGATACCAGGACCATCATAGAAACTGCATGGCAGATGGGAAAGACGGTCACGGTTCCGAGATGTGTATCTGTTGAAGGCGGCAGGATGGAGGCGGTACAGATCAGTAGCTGGGACGATCTTCAGACAGGCACCATGGGCATACCGGAGCCAAAGCAGGGACTTCCTGTCATCGACGGATATAAGATAGCATTGGCAGTGGTACCATGCGTTACCGCAGACAGATGGGGCGGCAGACTGGGGCATGGAGCAGGATTTTACGACAGATGGCTCAAGGGGCAGAGCATGTATAAGTATTGTCTTTGCTATGAGGAACTGCTTTCCGATAGAGTTCCCATGGATCAGTATGACATAAAGATGGACAGGATATTTACTGAAGAAAAGATCTATAATCCGAGGGCGCAGAGTGACGATTCGATTCAGGAGGCCATGAAGGAAGCCGGAAACATCAGTATCTTCAGCCTGATTAAGGGACTTTTTAAATTTTGATGCGAGCTGTTCAGAGATATCTGTATGACGAATGAAAACCGCTTTTACAGGGAGGGAAAAATGGACGAGAAAAAGGTGTTGGAATTAAAAGAAATGATAGACAAATCTCATAATATTGTCTTTTTCGGAGGGGCGGGAGTATCCACCGAGAGCGGTGTGCCTGATTTTCGAAGCAAGGATGGGCTTTACAACCAGCATGATGTTCAGTTTGAAAAGTACCAGCCTGAGTATCTTCTGAGTCATAGCTGTCTCGTGCTTGAACCGGAGGTTTACTTTGAATTTCACAGACAGAAGATGGATACCAGAGACATCGAGCCGAATAATGCTCACAAGTATCTCGCCGCGCTTGAAAAAACAGGTAAGCTGAAGGCGGTCGTTACGCAGAACATAGACGGTCTCCATCAGAAGGCAGGAAGTAAAGAGGTATATGAGATCCATGGAAGTGCTCTGAGAAATTACTGCATGAGCTGCGGAAAGAAATATCCTACTGATTACATTTTTTCTTCCGGGGAACCGGTGCCTCACTGTGACTGTGGAGGAGTCATTCGTCCGGACATAACATTGTATGAGGAAAGCCTTCCGGAGATGGAAGTCAGAAAGTCAGTAAATGCCATAGCTTCGGCAGACATGCTCATAATAGGAGGAACATCTCTCACGGTCTATCCGGCGGCATCCTACATCAACTATTTTGAAGGAAAGTATCTGGTCATCATCAACAGAGATGAGCTCACTCTCAGGAGACCCGCTCAGAACACGCTGGTGATCAATGACAAGATAGGAGAGGTATTCACGAGGCTGGCTGAATTGAGCGGGATGGAGTTGTGAAATTATACTGAAAAATAAATAATAGACATGTAAGCGTCGTTAAAGAGTATCTCTCTGATGATTTCATTAGAGATACTCTTTTTTTAGTTATCGCCTGAAGAATTTATGTCGGTTTCCGGCTGCTGGCAGGTGATCAGAAGTGGATTTTTTGTTCTAGACGTTTGTTGTTCGAGATTCATCTGAACCCAGGAAACAATCGCTGCATATCCTCCGGCAGTGGTGCTGTGAAGCTGAGGGGGGCTCCTGTGATAGGATGCCTGAAGCTCAGCTTATATGAATGGAGAGCCTGCCTTTCCATGAATCTGTAATCAGGGTTATATAAAAAATCTCCGATAAGGGGATGCCCTACATGTCTCATGTGGACGCGGATCTGATGGGTTCGTCCGGTCTCAAGCTTTATTCTAAGAAGAGAGAGGTCCTTTTCACGTTCATATGCTATGACCTTAACATGTGTGATGGCTTCATCGCCTCTTTTGTAGTCAACTATACGCTCGACCACAGATTCTTCCTTTCTCGCAATCGGAGCATCTATAGTAAAATCAAACCCATCTGCTCCTGCGGGGTGATTTGGAATGATGTCTCCGGGCTCACCCTGACAGATCGCCAGATATTCTCTGTGAATAGAACGTTCTCTCACCATGTCTCCCAGCTTCGCTGCTGAAAGCATATTTTTGGCTGAGATCAAAAGTCCGCTGGTGTTTTTATCCAAACGGTTTATTACCCGGTTAACGTATGTATCGAAGCCCAGCTTATGATGAGTGTACCAGCATAAAGCGTTGGCGACAGTGTTCTCGTGGTGACCTATGGAAGGATGAATAGGCATGTCTGATGGCTTGTTAATGACCATCAGATCCTGATCCTCATAAACTATGGAAAGAGGGATCTCGGATTCTGCCACATTCGGGCTGTCCTCTATTTCCAAAATGCTGCAGCGGAGAATGTCCCCTTCAGAAAGAGTCTGCCTGAGCCAGGTCTTCTTTTCGTTTAAAAGCAGTCCGTTAATGTCTGCGGGTAGTACATCTGTGCCTGTATTCCTCAGGTGACAGATCACATTTTTTGAAAAGCCTTCGGAACGAAGAAAAGCCTCCACGGTCTTGCCGCGGAAGCTTTCGGGAATCTTATATGTGATGATTCTAAGATTTTTTGCCATAAATCAATGTTATCCCAGCGTGGATGGTCGGTGATACGCAAAGTTTTTTGCGATTTGATCGGAATTATTCAAAATGGAATGTATCCTTGAGACCGAGCCACTTCTGATCCTTGTCTGAGAGATTAAGAGCTGTTCCGTCTGAAAGCGCATATCCCTCGGCAGAAGCATTGCCCTTATACTCACCTGTAAGACCCGGCCACTGGATGTTGATCTCAGGATCGTTCCATGCAAGGCCGCCCTCATCACCCGGATGATAGAAATCTGTTACCTTATAGCAGAACTCGGCAACATCTGAAAGAACGAGGAAACCATGTGCGAATCCCTCTGAAATATAGAACTGCTTCTTGTTCTCTTCTGTAAGCTCAACGCCGAAATACTGACCGTAGGTCTTTGAACCCTGACGAAGATCTACAGCAACATCATAGACTGAACCCTTGATGACACGAACGAGCTTGCCCTGTGGGAACTCTTTCTGGAAGTGAAGTCCGCGAAGAACACCCTTTGTAGACATGGACTGGTTATCCTGAACAAATACCATATCAAGACCTGCGTCGTGCATATCATTCTGATTATATGTTTCCATGAAATATCCGCGGCTGTCACCGTGAACTGTTGGTTCGATAACATAAAGACCCTCGATAGGAGCCTTTGTTACTTTTATCTGTCCCATATTTTCTCCTTAAAACGTAAACGTGCAAACTGTGTCTGCCAAACAGACTGAATCATTATAGAACGATAAGCTGAAAAATGCCATATCAGAGTTGGAATTGATAAAAAAGAGGAGCATTTTGTGGGAATAGAACTTTGTAAGTTGTGTGAAGTGTAGTGACTATTTTGAGTTAGAAGAAACTAACTTCCTAAAAACAAAAAGATTTGACAAAATTTATTTCAAATCTATTGACTAAACATGTTATGAGGTCTACAGTAGATATAAATTAATAATTGTTATCATTTTTTACGGAGAATTAATCGATGAATTATTCGAGGCAAAGAGAAGAGGTTCAGGAACAGCTTGGTTTCCATCACGATCATCCTTCAGCGGATGTGATCTATTCGGAGCTGAGAGAAAAAGATCCAACTATAAGTCTTGCAACAGTTTATCGTAATTTGAAGCTGCTTGCTCAGAACGGTGTGATCAGGAGGCTCACCTTCGTTTCCGGGGCAGATCGATTCGAGCCGAACATCAATCCGCACTATCATTTTGTGTGCGATTGCTGCGGTAAAGTATTTGATGTCCCTATGCAGGCGGCAGAGACTCTGGATGAAGCTGCGTCAAAATATATTTCCGGAAAGATCACAGGACACGATCTGGTATTTCATGGAATATGTGATGGATGCAACGATTCATGTGAATATTCTGCCTGAAATGATGACGGATTTTAACGACGAAATGCGTTATGAGTGAAAAAAAGAAAAGGAGATTTCAAGTATGAAGACATGGGTTTGTTCAGTATGCGGATACGTTCATGAGGGTGACACACCACCGGAGAAGTGCCCGGTTTGCGGAGTTCCCGCATCTAAGTTTGTTGAGCAGACTGGTGAGATGACATGGGCTGCAGAGCATGTGATCGGTGTAGCATCCGACGCTCCTGAAGACATCAAGGCTGATCTTCGTTCCTGCTTTGAGGGTGAGTGTACAGAGGTTGGTATGTATCTTGCCATGTCTAGAGCAGCGTTCCGTGAGGGTTATCCTGAGATTGGTGAATTCTTCAAGACAGCAGCATTTGAAGAGGCTGATCATGCAGCAAAGTTTGCAGAGCTTCTGGGAGAATGCGTTTCCGCATCATCAAAGGAGAACCTTACAGTTCGTGTGAAGGCTGAGAACGGTGCTACAGCAGGCAGAGTAGATATTGCAACCAGAGCGAAGAAGTTAAATCTCGATGCTATCCATGATACAGTTCATGAGATCGCTCGCGACGAGGCGAGACACGGCAAGGCATTTGCAGGTCTCCTTAAGAGATATTTCGGCTGATTCATTTCTGGCATTGGTATGTTGATCACAAGTCAGTTTGATAGACTTCGTAAAACGAGGGAAAGGAGAGATCTTTTCCCTCGTTTTTTATTATTAATTTATGATAGTAGAAGACTTCTGATATCGAATTCATTCTATTGATAAACGTTTGATATAAAATGATTAAAAATGACAAAAATATATATGAAAATGCATGTTTCTTCGCTATAATAGCTGAATCGGGTTAAATAACAAGTTATTCATAGGGGATTATTGCTAGTTAATCATGAGTTATTAAAGGGAGGTTACATTATGTCAGACAAACTTACAAGAAGAGATTTTCTTAAGGGAATCAGTGCTACCGCAGTTATCGCAGGTCTTGGTTCCCTTACAGCATGTTCTTCAGGAAATGAGGTTCCTCAGGCAACTACAGCCGCAGCAGGAACTACAGCCGCCGCTGCCGAGACAACAGCTGCTGCTACTCAGGCTGCTGGAGGTGCTGTCTACACACCTGGTACATACACAGCAGGTGCAGATGGAATCAGTTCAAAGGTTACTGTTACCATGACTTTTGATGAGACATCCATCACAGATGTAAAGATCGATGCAGCAGGTGAGACACCATCTATCGGCGGTGTTGCAGCTGAGGATCTTCAGAAAGCACTTATGGATGCACAGTCAGCAGAGTTCGACGGTGTATCAGGTGCAACTATCACATCAGATGCTGTAAAGAAGGCAGCTGCTAACTGTATCGCACAGGCAAAGGGAGAGGCTGTTGCAGCAACTGGCGAGCTTATCCCGACAGGTTCTGATGAGGACTGGCTTGGTGAGGAGCCTATTGTTGACGATGCAGATGTTAAGGAGACTGTAGATACAGATATCCTTATCGTTGGTGCAGGTAATGCAGGTATGATGGCTGCAGTTTATGCTGCAAAGCAGGGGCTTAACTTCCGCGTTATAGAGCAGAACGCTGTTGTTCAGGATACACGTCACTGGTACGGTGCAATCAACAGTTCTGCAGCAAAGGCAGCAGGATCTTCTGTTGATAAGAAGAAGCTTCTTTCAGAGATCAGCCGCTATGCATCAGGTAAGTGCGATCAGAGAGTAGTAAATGTATGGATGAACGAGTCAGCTGCAATGCATGATTTCGTAGCAGGCATCCTTGAGAACGAGCCATATAACTGGAAGTGTGATTTTACTGCCGGTGAGGAAGCCCGTTGGCCTGAGAGCGATGAGAATACAACTTTTGTATTCCCTGAGCAGGAGCACAACTACAGAGCATCAGAGTCAGAGTACGGAATGCAGAGGAACGAGGTATTCCTTGAGGTTATTCAGAAGGAAGGATACGATGTCGACTTCAAGACTGCTCTTGTAAAGCTTGAGAAGGATGACACAGGAAGAGTAACAGGCGTTATCGCACAGAGAACAGAGTCAGGAGACCTTGTTCGTTACAATGCTAAGCAGGGTGTACTTCTTGCCTGCGGCGGATATCCTGGAAATCCATACATGATGCAGCAGCTTGATCCGCTTGGAACATCTGTAACTACAGCATGTTCTTTCAGCCCTGCTGATAAGGGTTATGGAATCCGTGCAGCAGTATGGGCAGGAGCTCACCTTGATGCAGAGTCAGCTCCTATGCTTTTCGACCGTGGACTTGTAGCCCCGGGTGTTGATTCAGGTTATGTTGAGAGCCCGTCATCCTTCGGAGGAAAGGCTTTCCCTGGAACAGTCAGACAGTACAATCCGGGAACACAGCCATTCCTTAAGGTGAACCGTCACGGCGTTCGTTTCGCAAACGAGTCAAGCCCATACAACGATATCGTTTATGCAGCGGCTCATCAGCCTGGCCATGTATATGCACAGATTATGGATGCGAACTACATGGATGATATCAAGAGATTCCACACTATCGGATGCTCGGCACAGTCAAGAAATATCCCCGGCTATGTTGACAAGCAGCTTGCAGACCACAGCGAGGAGACAGGCGACGGACTTGTATTTAAGGCTGACACCATCGAAGAGCTTGCAGACAAGCTCGGCTTCAAGGATGATGATAAGAAGAACTTCCTTGCAACAGTTGAGCGTTACAACGAACTCTATGACAAGCAGGAGGATGAGGACTTCGGTAAGATGAAGGTTCGTCTTTCCGCTATCAAGACAGCTCCTTTCTATGGTTGCTGGCTGGGAGCTTCCCTCCTCACTACAGAGCAGGGTATCTCTATCAATGAGAAGACACAGGCACTTGATGATGAGAACAATGTAATTCCTGGTCTCTACATCGGTGGTGATATGTCAGGTTCATTCTTCGCTAACAACTATCCATGCCTCATGGCTGGTATCGCCTGTGGACGTTCACTTACATTCGCAATGAAGTCCATCAAGGTAATGGCAGGTATCGAAGAGTAATTTGAAGAATAATACCTTTTAAATGTCAGGGCGTCCGGTTTTCCGGACGCCTTTACTGATAGTCGGGCAGAAATATTGGCATAAAAAGCAGCTATGATGCCTGATTCAAGTAGGATATAATGAGAAGAAAATACATATGCCGTCTGTGGTGAGTAACAGACAGCGTAGTAAGGAGGGTCCAATGAGTGGGAAAATGGTAAAGGTGCTGCTTGCAGCAGTGGTGATCTCTACAGTATGTACAGTGGCGTCTCTCGCCGATCAGTGGGAGAAGGATGGAGATAAGTGGAGATACAGAGATTATAACGGTGATTTCGTTAGAAATCGCTGGGTAGGACCATACTTTCTGGGAAGCGATGGAATCATGCTTACCGATGCTTATACACCTGACGGGTACTATGTGGGACCTGATGGACGCTGGGACGGCAGAGATGCAAATATGTCTAAAGTTGAAAACCCGGTAAGCTCTATAGGACTTACTATATTCAATTCTCCGGTAGTTGATGATGAAATAAACTGGGGAGAAAAGACGCTTAGCTATAATGGCAGAGCTGTCCAGATAATCGAAAGTAAGGATGGCATTATTCATGATTGCAGTACTTACTATGAGATTCCCAATGCTGTTGTAAAAGGCGCGATTTTCGACGAGTATGATGAACATGGTTATGAGACCATAGCTTCAGGTCCTGTGTTTGTCAGAAAGAGTGCGACTGTGGATTTTTATGATTACAATACAGGGGTAAGCTCTGTGAAAACGGCTGAGCAGATCTATCATATGTATGGATCTCTTTTTGAATACAAGACTCCGTCGCTTTGTACCATCGGCTGTGCGACAGAGTTTGATGCCAACGGATATATCATCAAGCTGTCTGTACATGGATTTGAATGAATCAGATATAGGATAACTATGAAAGAGGGTCTGAGAGGACCTTCTTTTTTTCTTTGTTACCGAAATGTATTATTTTTCCCAAGCAGAAAGCCGAAGTATATTTGTGTATGATTCGTTATGTTGCCTGAGGATTGCCGAAAAGGTTTTAGGGGGATGCGATGGGGAAGAGATTCATATTTGGTATTATCATAATGCTTTTTGCATGTTTATCTATGACATCCTATGCCCTTGAGTGGCAGCAGGATGGAGAAGGCTGGAGACTTCTTGATAATAAAGGATCTTATTGTACGGACCAGTGGTTCTATGAGGGAGGGAAACAATATTATCTGGACTCTTCCGGGCATATGGTTACCGGGTGGACACTCATAGGAGACTGCTGGTACTACTTTGAGCCGGACGGAGCTCTGGCTACAGACCGGTGGATAGAGTCAAAATATGTGGATTATTCCGGGAAGATGCTCACAAATACCTATACTAAGGATGGTCAATATGTGGGAGCTGACGGAAAGAGTATGGACAGGTATAATCCGGTCAAGCCGATCGAGATAAAATATATGAGAGCCCATATGACTAAGGACGGCTGGATCTCTCCTAATATATACTTCATCAATTCTTCCGGGAAGATCATCAGCAGTATCAGCTTTACGGTAACGCCGTATGATGCTTTGCATAATGTGGTGTACTGTGATGTGACAGGCTGTTCGACAACTGAAAAAACGGTGTCAGGACCGTTTTATCCGGATGATGCCGGGGTCTGCGGAAAGTATATTCTTGCTTCCGATGGAACAGTTGTCAAGGCGGATCCTTACACAGTCACGGATTATGCAAAGACCTTTGATAATTGCGTTGCGCTTGATAAGACATGGCACGGCGGTAATATCAGTACCTATGCCATAGCAGGAATAAAGATTCGATATATTGACGGCACATGGGAAGTGGTAAATCCTTATGATGTGATAAAGCAGAATTATTAAATTAGGAGGTAGGAAACATATGGATAGTATGCTCGTTGATGGTGTAATGAGAAAGTACAATGATGGGGATGTCATATTTCATGAAAATGAAATAAATCCATATATGTATAAGGTCTTGCAGGGGAAGGTGGCACTTTATGTAGGATATAAAGAGCCTCATGAAAATATCCTCGGAGTCCTTTCGGAGGGCAAGTTTTTCGGTGAAGTTTCCATGCTTACGGGTAAGCCGCAGGTGTACACGGCGGTTGCTATCGAAGATGCACTTCTTATGAAGGTCGGTGAAAATCAGCTGGAGCAGTTTCTGGTTGATAATAGAAGCAATATGGTAGGAATCATGCGCAGCATGGCAGGTGTTATAGTGACGCAGAATAGAAATATCTCTATGCTGATGAACGATATAAAGGAAATTTTAAGTCAGATTCCCAAGGAGAACAGTCTTGATGAATGTATCGAGATGAAACTCAAACAGTACGTATTGAAATATGTTGAGAAGAGTATCATGCCTGAGGAGTATCTGGTAGATTCAAAGGGGTAGATACAAAGGCAGGAAAAAATGATTTAACGAGAAACGGAACCTGACATGCTGTAAAACTGATGATGAAAACAAAATTGTATATTTATTAACAAAGTTTGCTCCGGACAATTGACGCTCCGGAGCATTTGTAATAAACTGATGTGAGGTTCGGGGCTTCATAACTGGCATATATATTACATGGAGCAAAGAGCCTGATTATGCGGAGTGAGTGGGATAAACATTGGCATTCACAGCATACTTATAATTTTTATGTATATGTTTTTATAGAAGGATGGTTACTATGACAGATAAGAAACCTGTAGTTCTGCTGATACTTGACGGTTATGGAATTAATCCGAATCCTGAAGGAAATGCTATCGCTATGGCGAAAACTCCTGTGATGGATAAGCTTCAGGCTGAGTATCCTTTTGTTCAGGGACAGGCATCAGGCCTTTATGTAGGTCTTCCGGACGGACAGATGGGTAATTCAGAGGTCGGACACATGAATATGGGCGCAGGCCGTATCATTTATCAGGATCTCACAAGGATAACAAAGTCTATTCAGGACGGTGATTTCTTCACAAATCCTGCACTTCTCGGTGCGGTTGAGAACTGTAAGAAGAATGATTCTGCCCTCAACATGTTCGGTCTTGTTTCTGACGGAGGTGTGCATTCTCACATCGAGCACATCTACGGAATTCTTGAGCTTGCCAAGAAAAACGGGCTCAAGAAGGTTTATCTCTATGCTTTCCTTGATGGTCGTGATACACCGCCTGATTCGGGAAAGAGCTTCCTCGCTCAGGTTGAGGAGAAGATGGCTGAGCTTGGCGTAGGAGAGATCGCTATGATTTCCGGACGTTACTATGCTATGGACCGTGACAAGAACTATGACAGAGTTGTTAAGGCATATGATGCCATGACAAAGGGAGAGGGAGATAAGGCTCCTTCAGCATTTAAGGCTATACAGCAGTCCTATGACAACGGGGTTCTCGATGAATTCGTTGTTCCATGTGTGATCGAGAAGGACGGAAAGCCTGTACATGTGATCGAGGATGGAGATTCCTGCATTTTCTATAATTTCCGTCCGGATCGTGCACGTGAGATGACTCACTGCTTCTGTGATGACGAATTTGATTTCTTCGATAGAGGAAAGAGACTTGATACAAAGTTTGTATGTTTCACAGATTATGATCCTACTATTCCGAATAAGGAGATCGCATTCCCTAAGCAGTCCATCACGAAGACACTCGGTGAATATGTTTCATCTCTTGGACTTAAGCAGCTTCGTATCGCCGAAACAGAGAAGTATGCTCATGTAACCTTCTTCTTCAACGGCGGTGTTGAGGAGCCGAATGAGGGTGAGGACAGAGTTCTCGTTCCATCACCGAAGGATGTTCCTACTTATGATCTTAAGCCTCAGATGTCATGTCCTGAGGTTTGTGAGAAGCTTTGTGATGCCATAAAGTCAGGTAAGTATGATATGATCATTGCAAACTTCGCAAACCCTGACATGGTTGGACATACAGGTGTTATCCCATCAGCTGTTAAGGCTATCGAGGTAGTTGATGAGGCTGTAGGCAAGGTTGTTGATTCTCTCAAGGAAGTGGGCGGACAGATGATCATCTGTGCGGATCATGGTAATGCTGATATGATGATCAATTATGAGACAGGTGAACCATGGACAGCCCATACAACAAATCCTGTTCCATTCATCCTTGTAAATTCAAATCCTGACTGGAAGCTTCGTGAGGGAGGAGCCCTTTGTGACCTCGCTCCTACACTCCTTCAGATGATGGATATAGAAAAGCCTCAGGAAATGACAGGAAAATCTCTTATTGCAGAAAAGTGAATATTATAGTATTATTCAAGGGTTACGTTTAAGGTATAAACTGTATTTATAATACTAAATATAAGAGCGGGTGTTTCGTGAGAGGCATCCGCTCAGCCTATAAAGATACTATTTTGAAAGTGGCCGGTCTTTAGGGGGCTTGCCATGGATAGCAGTTCTTCGTAAAATAAGAGTTACTTAGCATAAGAGGACTGACATTAGGAACGATAAGAGGTGTAGTTTATGAGAATTGGGGTTTCAACAGACTCCGGAAGTGGTATCACACAGGAAGAGGGCAAGAAGCTCGGTATACGTGTGGTGCCGATGCCATTCCGTATAGATGGACAGGAATTTTTTGAGGACGTAAACATTACCAGAGAAGAGTTCTTTACGAAGCTTCAGGATGACTGTGATGTTGCGACGTCTCAGCCAAGTCCTGATGATGTTATGAAGGTATGGGACGAACTTTTGGAGACCTGTGACCAGGTGGTACATATTCCGCTTACTTCCGGACTTTCAGGTTCGACACAGACGGCTATGATGTTGAGTCATGAAGACAAGTACGAGGGCAGGGTTTTCGTACCGGATGACAAGGGTGTTTCTGTAACTCAGAGACAGTATTGTATCTTTGCTACAGAGCTTGCAGCAAAGGGCTATGACGGACAGGCGATCTGCGATATCATCAATCGTGAATCTGAGAGCAACCAGATATATATAGGAGTTGATACCCTGAAGTATCTCAAGAAGGGCGGACGTATAACTCCGGTTGCGGCTGCCATCGGAACTCTGCTTCATATCAAGCCTGTGCTTGGCATCACTTATGGCGGAAAGCTCGATTCCTACACGAAGGTGAGAACTACAAAGCAGGTAAGAGAGGCTATCATAAGGGGGCTTAAGAATGAACTTTCAGAGCGCCTCGGTGATAAGGATATGAATAACTGCTATGTATGTGTTGCGTATACAGACAACCCTGAGCAGGCAGAGGCATTTGCAGAGGAGATGAAGGCAGAGTTTCCTGATCGTCTCAATGCTGAAATAGTGGTGAATCCGCTGTCACTTCTTATAAGCTGTCATATAGGTCAGAACGGTCTCGGAGCTGCTGTTATAGAGCGTCCGGCAGAGCTTAAGTGAGAATTATATGAAGTCATAAGAAAATGAAAACAGTTTTTATCAGGACCGGTTCTTGCGGGAACCGGTCTTTTCTGTTATCATCATTCCCATGAATTACAAAAGACCTATGCTTCTGATTGCGATGGTGTTCGTACTTGGAGTGTGTGTAACGGCAGTTGAAGCTGGGCTTTATCTCAGAATGACCGCGGGAGTTCTTTTCTGCGGGATACTTTTCCATGGATATAAAAGTAAAAAGTTGAGTAGGGGTGCGGTTGCACTTCTTTTTGCGCTGTTCTTTTTCGGGGTGCTCAGATACAGGTCGGAGTACGGCAAAATGGAGGCTCAAAAGAGCAGCATAGAAGAGTTCTCTCAGCTTAATGTGGTTTTGAGGGGCGTAGTGGAGAGCTATAGCCTGTCGGAGAAGAACGAAAGGCTGGTGATAAGAGACGGAAAACTCTCTAACGCCTATGGCAGTAGAGAGACATTGGCACCGGATGCACCGGAGGAGATGAAGAGACGATATGACAGAGATGTAGGGAAGATCATGGTATATCTGAAAAGGGGTGCTGCGTCAGGGAGCCCGGACAGAAGTGCCGGGTGGATGGAAGAAGCCGGCGGGCATGCGGCAGCGGAAGCATCTGTAAAGATGGACAATGCTTACACTGTGACCGGACCATATCCGGGTGAGGAGGTGGAGGTTTACGGCAAAATGGTCCTACCTGAGGAGCCCCATAACGAAGGCGAGTTTGATTTCGGGCTATATTACAGATCTGTAGGCATAAGCGGTTCCATGTATGGGGATAGACTGCAGGTGACAGGAGGAGAGCCTGAGCCCTTCAGAACCGGATTACAGAAAGTGAGGATGGGGTTATGCGGTCTTCTGGATGAAATAGCGGAAGAAGAGGATTCCGGAATATATAAGGCGCTTCTTGCGGGGGAGAAGTCCTCCATGGATAAGGAACTGAGAGCACTTTATCAGAGGAACGGAATAGCACATATACTTGCGGTTTCGGGTCTGCATTTGTCTATAATCGGTGCAGGCTTTCACGGGCTTTTGAGGAAATGCGGAGCCGATAAAAAGACAGCCGGGAGCCTTGCTGCGGTACTGGTACTTAGTTACGGTATATTTACCGGAAGCTCGGGTTCCGCAATGAGGGCGGTTATCATGCTTCTTATGAAGTTTCTTGGTGAAGCAGTGGGAAGAAGTTATGATATGCTGACTGCTCTTTCGCTTTCCTGTATTCTTCTTGTTGGTGCAGAGCCCTATATCATATTTGGTTCGGGATTTCAGCTTAGCTTTATGGCGGTATTTGCACTGGGAATAGGTATGGAGCTGCCACATCAGGGGCATGATGTTCTGAATGGAGTGTTTATGTCAATGATTCTGCAAATCTGTACGCTGCCTCTGGTCCTGTATCATTTTTTCAGATTTCCTCTTTATGGACTGCTTCTGAATTTTTTAGTGCTGCCATTCATGGGATATGTGATATACAGTGGATTGCTGGCGGTGGTGTTGTCTGTTTTCTCCATCACTCTTGGGATAGCGGCCATGGGCTCAGGACATTATCTGCTGGGATTTTATACGGAACTTTGCAGCCGTATCTCGGAGATCCATTACGCCTCGCTTCTTTTGGGAAGACCGTCGGATTCCGGTATCATCATATACTATACGTTTCTTTTGACACTGCTTGTGCTTACACTCTATCTAAAGGATATAAAAAAGAAGGGCAGACTAAAGGGAGGAAAGGAGAGGCTTTACAGAGAGCTTCCGAAGGTTTCAGGTCTTGTGATTCTTCTTGCTGTTTATATGCTTATTCCAAAGGCTCCGGAGGGACTTGAAGTTACTGTGCTGGATGTAGGACAGGGAGATGGTACAGTCATAAGATGTGATGGCCTCGTTATAACGGTAGATGGCGGTTCAAGCTCTGAGAAGAAACTTGCAGAGAACAGACTGGTACCATATCTCGAGTCTCAGGCTATTGATACCATAGATGCAGCTTTCGTTACCCACTGTGATTCTGATCATTACAGCGGCATGCTGCAGATGCTTGAGGAAGAGGATGATCTGTCTGTGAAGCGGCTTTTTCTGCCGTATTCAGCGGAGGCTGACAAGCGATATGACAAGCTTCGATATGCTGCGGCAAAGACGGGGACTCAGCTAAAGTATTTTGGTGCAGGCAGCCTTCTTGAAACGGGAAGTCTGAGACTGCAGGGGCTTTATCCTATGGACAATGCTTATATTCCGGAGGCAAACAGTCATTCCATAGGGATGCTTTTAAGCTACGGGGATTTCAGTATGCTGTTCACCGGGGATATGGATAAGGAGTGTGAATATAAGATGCTTGATCATATGGAGGATATTGAAGCTGAAATGAATGGAGGAGAGTGGTCAGAGGAGGCATCGGGAGAAGGGCATGATGAGAATGACAGATTTGATATCGATGTTCTTAAGCTGGGGCATCATGGAAGTTCCACTTCTACTTCGGGTGAGCTCCTTGAGAGAATGAGGCCGGAGTATGGAATCATAAGCTACGGTAAGGACAATGATTACGGTCATCCTCATAAGGAGACCATGGAGATCCTGGAGAGATTCGGAATAGAGCCGCTTGAGACGGCGAAGACGGGTGAAATAAGAATAGTGAGTAGTGGGGAGGGGTATGAAATATATTATCCAGTGAGGGCTGAATAAAAAGTGCATAAAGCCCCACGCATGACTTCGCTGACGCTTTCGTCATGCTACAGAAATTCGGAATCCGGCCTGTCGGCCTACTTCCTCATTTCTGTTGTCGTATCAGATGTCTATGCATCCTTGCAAGCGAGCTTGCAGTCTGCATAGCCGCCTGATACGGGACTTATGCACTAAAAAAACCAGCGGTGGGTTAACCGCTGGTCTTTGTGAGTAACGTTACTTACAAAGTTTTTTATTTCAAGAACGACTTGAAAAGCAGAAATCCTGATCAAAGATTTCCGGCGCAAAGCGCAAATTAGTTCATTGCATCAACAGCCTTGTAAAGCTTAGCAACCTTTCTTGAAGCGTTGTTTGCCTTAAGAACGCCCTTGCTGTGAGCCATGCTGATCTTCTTCTGTGCCATCTTAAGAGCATCCTGAGCCTTAGCCTTGTCACCAGCCTCAACTGCTGCGTATACTCTCTTGATGTATGTCTTAACTTCTGAACGAATTGACTTGTTACGCTCATATCTTGTAGCTGCAACAAGGATTCTCTTCTTAGCGGATTTAATGTTTGCCATTGGAAATATCTCCTTTCATATGATATTAATATCTTTTGTGTGCTGTTTTCAAATACCGGACACGGACAGTTTGAAAACACGCTCAACTATCATATATAAAAGCCCTATCCCTGTCAAGAGAATAAAATGATTATGTTGGCAAAAAGCGTCACAATATGATAGTATATTTGCACAAAAACGAAGGATTAGAATTAAAATAGGAAAAAAGATGGCAGATATTAAAAATATTGATCAGTCAAAAATCAGAAATTTCTGTATCATAGCTCATATCGATCACGGTAAGTCAACATTGGCAGACCGTATCATCGAGATGACTGGTACACTTACCGAAAGAGAGATGCAGTCTCAGGTTCTCGATAACATGGATATCGAGAGAGAGCGAGGGATCACCATCAAGTCACAGACGACACGAGTGATCTATACTGCAAAGGACGGCGAGGAGTATATATTCAACCTCATCGATACACCGGGACATGTAGACTTTAACTATGAGGTATCCCGTGCACTTGCAGCCTGTGACGGAGCCATACTTATAGTTGATGCTACACAGGGAATCCAGGCACAGACTCTGGCAAACACTTACCTTGCCCTTGACCATGATCTGGAGATACTCCCGGTCATCAACAAGATAGACCTTCCGTCTGCTGATCCTGACCGCGTTGCAGAAGAGGTGGAGGATGTCATCGGTATCGAGGCGATGGACGCTCCGAGGATTTCGGCAAAAACGGGTGAAAACGTTCAGGAGGTTCTCGAAGCACTGGTTAAGAAGCTTCCGGCACCGGAAGGCTCACCTGACAATCCGCTTCAGGCGCTTATTTTCGATTCTCTTTATGACAATTACCGCGGAGTTATCATTTTCTGCCGTGTCAAGGAGGGTACTGTCAAGGTTGGCACCCGTATCAGACTCATGGCAAGCAAGGCTGAGTTTGATGTTACAGAGGTCGGTTATTTCGCTCCCGGCAGATTTATTCCTTGCGAGGAGCTGTCAGCAGGAATGGTAGGTTACATTACAGCCTCCATAAAGGATATCAGAGAGACCCGCGTCGGTGATACAGTTACTGATGCAAACCGTCCGGCAGATAAACCGCTTCCGGGATACAAGAAGGTTCAGTCCATGGTTTACTGTGGAATCTATCCTGCGGATACCATGAGATATCCGGATCTCAGAGATGCTCTTGAAAAGCTTCAGTTAAATGATGCGGCTCTTCAGTATGAGCCGGAGACTTCACAGGCTCTTGGCTTCGGTTTCCGTTGCGGTTTCCTGGGACTTCTCCATCTTGATGTAGTTCAGGAACGTCTGGAAAGAGAATACAATCTTGATCTCGTAACTACAGCACCATCTGTTGTTTACCACATATACAAGACTGACGGAACCATGATAGAGCTTTCCAATCCGGCAAATCTTCCGGATCCTTCGGAAATCGATCATATGGAGGAGCCTATCGTAGAGGCGGAGATCATGGTTACACCTGAGTTCATGGGTTCCATCATGACCCTTTGTCAGGAGCGTCGAGGCGTATATAAGGGAACAGAATATATCGAGGCAAACCGTGCCATACTTAAGTATGATATGCCGCTTAATGAGATCATCTATGATTTCTTCGATGCTATCAAGTCACGTTCAAAGGGATACGCTTCCTTTGATTATGAGCTTAAGGGATATCAGACCAGTAAGATGGTGAAGCTGGATATTCTCGTAAACAAGCAGATCATCGATGCGCTGAGCTTCATCGTTCATGCGGATTCTGCTTATGAGCGTGGAAAGAAGATGTGTGAGAAGCTCAAGAATGAGATTCCTCGCCAGCTCTTCGAGATCCCTATTCAGGCTGCTATCGGCGGTCATGTACAGGCAAGAGAGACTGTCAAGGCACTTCGCAAGGACGTTCTTGCAAAGTGCTACGGTGGTGATATATCCCGTAAGAAGAAGCTTCTGGAAAAGCAGAAGGAAGGAAAGCGCAGGATGCGTCAGTTCGGAAACGTTGAGATTCCGCAGAGTGCGTTCATGTCAGTTCTTAAACTGGATTCTGAATAAGAAGATTTTTTGTTGAGACCATTTCGCAGTGCGGTATGGTCTCTTTTTATTCAATACTTCATGCCTGTCCCTTGATCAGAGGCTGATTGATCTGAATGAAATACGGTGGTAAATAGAAAAGTTCCTAAAGGCTGATATAACTATCAGTGAAGATGGAAAATGATAAAATCACAATAGGTTATAGCTTGTATAAGAATATTATGTATTTTCTTTCGTTGAAAACAGTTTTTTTTGAGACTATACTTGTGAAAAAGAACGGCGTTAAGGGGCGCCGTGAAAGGAGAAAATTAACATGGCTAAAAAGGACCTTGATTGGGCAAATATAGGTTTCGTTTATCGCGCAACTGACAAGAGATATGTTTCTAACTATAAGGATGGAAAGTGGGACGCAGGCTCGCTTATCGATGATGCAAATGTGACACTCAACGAGTCAGCAGGTATTCTTCAGTATTGCCAGCAGGTATTTGAAGGATTGAAGGCCTACACATGGGAGGATGGTTCTGTAGTATGTTTCCGCCCGGACCTTAATGCAGAGAGAATCTACACATCCGCACAGAGGCTTGAGATGCCTCCATTCCCGAAGGAACAGTTCATCGATGCCATCGATCAGGTCGTTAAGGGCAATCTCGACTGGGTACCTCCATTCGGATCAGGCGCTTCTCTTTACATTAGACCGTATCAGTTTGCAACAGGTGTTGTTATCGGTGTAAAGCCTGCTGACGAGTATCAATTCAGAGTATTTGCAACACCGGTAGGACCATACTACAAGGGTGGCGCTACACCTATCTCTATTCAGGTATCCGACTATGACAGAGCAGCACCTCGCGGAACAGGCGCTGTAAAGGCAGGACTTAACTATGCCATGAGCTTACATTCATCAGTGCTTGCACATTCAGCAGGTTTTGCCGAGAATCTTTATCTTGATCCTGCAAGCAGAACATATGTTGAAGAGACAGGCGGTTCCAATGCTATCTTCGTAGATGCAGAAGGCAAGCTTGTAGTGCCTAAGTCACCGTCTATTCTTCCTTCTATCACAAGACGCTCTATCGTATATATCGCAGAGCATTATCTGCATCTTACTGTTGATGAGAGACCTGTTAAGTTCGAGGAGATCAAGGGCTTCAAGGAGTGTGGTCTCTGCGGAACAGCTGCGGTCATTTCACCTGTAGGCAGAATCGTAAATGCAGGTGAAGAGATCCTGCTTCCATCAGGTATGGAAAAGGCCGGAGAAGTTATCGGCGAGCTTTACAGCACCATCACAGGTATCCAGAGCGGAAAGATCGAGGCTCCGGAGGGCTGGATCCATCACGTTTGCTGATCATAGCTATAAAATTTTGATGATGCATTTTACTATTCGGAACAGGAATCATGAAATTGAGCTGACGAAATACATCACGTATAAGATTTGGACCTGTCGCATGGCGGCAGGTCTTTTTTTACAAATTTGAAGTTTTATCATGACTGTGATAAATTAAATTGCCGCAAAGTCACAGACTTAATAGAGTACGGCAACAGGAGTGTAAATGTCTGACAGAAGAATTATAGATCCGGCTGACGAGAAGCAACTGGAACTTTATATACATATACCCTTTTGCGCAAAAAAATGTAATTATTGTGATTTTTTGTCCTATCCGATGAATGAGCAGGCCCACGCGGAATATGTTGAGAAGCTCTGCCGGGAGATAGAGCTTGGGGCTTCCTTAGGGGAAGACCGTGAGATATCTACTATATTTATAGGCGGAGGAACACCTACCATACTGGATCCGAAGCACATAGCGGTTATCATGGCGAGCATAATGAAGAACTATGTTGTAAGAGATGATGCTGAGATCACTATCGAATGTAATCCGGCTTCTACCATACGTTATAAATTCACAGCTTATAAGGAAGCTGGCGTAAACAGACTGTCTATTGGACTTCAGTCTGCCAACGATCAGGAGCTTCGTGCTCTTGGGAGAATACATATATACGAAGATTTTCTCAAATGCTATCAGAATGCCAGAATGGTGGGGTTCAAAAACATTAACATAGACCTGATGAATGATATTCCGGGACAGACAGAGAAAAGCTGGAGCGATACACTTAAGCATGTGTTAATGCTTAAACCGGAGCATGTGTCCATCTATAATCTCATAGTGGAGGAGGGAACTCCTTTCATGAAGATGTATGAGGATGGAAGGCTTCAGCTTCCGGATGAGGAAACTGCGTCGAAAATAGACGGGATAACCAGAAGTCTTACAGCAAAATACGGTTATGAAAGATACGAGGTGTCTAATTTTGCGAAGCCCGGATTCGAATGCAGACATAATTACGGATACTGGTCAAATGTTCCATACCTTGGGTTTGGACTGGGAGCTGCATCCTATTTCAGTGGAGAGAGATGGAATGTTACCAGGGATTTCAGAGATTATATGGAGCTGGAATTCGGGGACGAAATGAGATCCGGCTATCCCAGGCTTCATACAGACAGACAGATCCTGAGCCGGAATGAGCAGATGGAAGAGTTCATGTTCCTTGGTATGAGGCGCATAGAGGGAGTTTCTGAAACGGAGTTCAAACTGAGGTTTCAGGTTGATATAATGAGTGTATTCGGAGATCAGATGGAGAAGTTTCTCAGACAGGGTCTGGTGATCCATGAGGGATATAGATACTGTTTCTCGGAGAGAGGTATGGATGTATCCAATGTTATTCTGAGCCAGTTTCTGCTGGACTGAACTCTCGACTTTGGAGGACAAAATGGCAAAGAAGAGTGGAAGAAATACAAAACAGAAGATAGTTTCGGCTGCATGGAAGCTTTTCTATGAACAGGGATATGACGATACGACAGTAGACGATATCGTTTTTGAGTCGGGAACATCCAAAGGGTCCTTCTACCATTATTTTGAAAGTAAGGATGCGCTTTTGGGGTCCCTCAATATTTTGTTCGATGAGAAATATGAGGAGCTTATGAAGGTCATAGACCCTAATATGGATGCGGTGGACAAACTGATCTACTTTAATCATGAGTTGTTTGAGATGATAGACTCATCTGTATCTATAGAGCTTATCACAAGGATGTTTTCATCTCAGCTTATCACCCACGGCGAAAAGCATCTTCTGGACAGGAAGAGGACTTACTTCAAGCTGATCAAGCAGATCGTAAAGCAGGGTCAGGACAGAGGCGAGGTGAGGGATGATGTCACCGTTAATCAGATAGTCAATGATTACGCCATGTTCGAAAGGGCGCTTCTTTACGACTGGTGTCTGGAGGAAGGAGAGTATTCTCTGGTGAGAAATGCGGACAGGCTGATGCCGATGTTTCTTGACGGATTTAGAAGTTCTTTAAAAAAATAATTTGATGTCTTCTAAAAGGAATTGCATTTAGTCTAGTGAAAAAGTAAGAAAATAAAAGGGAATAATGGGAGAAATGCAGAACGGAGTATAGACTATAGTCTATACTCCGTTCTGCATTTTAGTCTAATTTGAGTTGTGATATAGTACATCCCATATATAGGAAAAACAAATAAGTGAAGCATAAATCATAGCTTTACAGAAGTGGCATCCTTTCGCTGAGCGAAAATCTAAAGGGGTGGGCATCAAAAAGGAGAAAAGTATGTCAAGTGCAAGCATGTGTGTGTTGATCGCAATAATAGCATATCTCGGACTGACCATCGGAATCGGTGTTTACTACAGTCGAAAAGGCGGTTCCAGCGATACTGAGAATTTCTATCTTGGAGGTCGCGGTCTCAATCCTATAGTGACTGCCATGAGTGCAGAGGCTTCGGATATGAGCTCTTATCTCTTGATGGGACTTCCGGGACTTGCATATCTGGCCGGCGTTGCAGAGGTAGGCTGGACTGTGATTGGTCTGGCTGTGGGAACTTATCTTAACTTCCTTCTCATTGCAAAAAGACTTCGTATATATTCAGAAAAAATTGGAGCCAATACAGTTCCTGATTTCTTTTCAAGAAGATATGATGACAGAAAGCGTACACTGTCATGCATGGCAGCGGTTATCATCCTTATTTTCTTTATTCCTTACACAGCTTCAGGCTTTAAGGCGGTGGGAACACTCTTTAACAGTCTTTTCGGATGGGATTATCATGTGGCGATGATCCTTGGCGCTGCAGTTATAATCGGATATACAGTTCTCGGCGGTTTCCTTGCTGTATCAACTACTGATCTTATCCAGTCTGTTGTCATGACGGTAGCACTTCTCATTATCATCGTTTTTGGTATTTCCCAGGCAGGAGGCATCGGCACAGTTATTGAGAATTCAAAGGCTCTTCCGGGATATCTGAATCTTACACAGGGCTACGATATGGCTACAGGAAAAGCGTCTGTGTTCGGAGGCCTCTCTATCGTATCTACACTCGCGTGGGGACTCGGCTACTTCGGTATGCCTCATATCCTTCTCAGATTCATGGCTATCAGAGATCCTGAGGAGATCAAGATTTCAAGACGTATCGCTGCTGTGTGGGCTTTCCTTTCCATGGCGGTGGCTGTTCTTATTGGTTTTATCGGTTACAGTGTTTCTGTGGCAGGTAAGGTTCCATTCCTTGAAACCAGTTCAGAGTCAGAGACTATTATCATCCGCCTTTCAGATCTTATGAGTCAGAATGGTGTATTTTTCTCGATAATTGCAGGTATCATCATGGCGGGTATCCTTGCGGCGACCATGTCGACAGCTGATTCTCAGCTTCTTGCTGCAGCCAGCAGTATGTCAGAGGACATTCTGAGAGATTTCCTTCACATCAAGCTTGAGCAGAAAACATCTATGCTTGTTGCGCGCATTACCGTAGTTGCCATAGCTGTCATCGGTGTTTTCCTTGCATGGGATCCTAACAGCAGTGTGTTCAGAGTAGTATCCTTCGCATGGGCCGGTTTCGGAGCAGCTTTCGGACCTGTTATGATACTTGCACTTTTCTGGAAGAGAAGCTCAAGAGGCGGAGCTACAGCCGGAATGTTCGCAGGCGGACTTATGGTTTTCGTATGGAAGTACCTTGTTGCTCCTATGGGTGGAGTATTTGCCATCTATGAGCTTCTTCCTGCATTTGTAGTTGCACTTCTGGTCAATGTAGTTGTATCACTGCTCACATTCGCCCCCTCAAAAGAGGTTCAGAAGACCTTCGATGAGGTGGCTGAGCTCAGCAAAGGTAAAATCGGCTTTGCTGTACAGGATGAAGGTGTAGATGCTTTGGCTAAGCCTGCAATTCAGGATTGATGCAGATTTAAACCTGTATAATTTTATTATTTTAAAATACGATGGTGAATTGAAAATGCCGTGGTGCCTGTCCCGCGGCATTTTTGTATGCTCGTAAATCTGCAGGCATTTTGCTATAATGCTGTTAATTTCTTGATGGAGAGTTCTATATGGCTTACGGAAAAAAGGAAAATGATAATGAATATTTAAAGCTTGGAGATGATCTCAAAAGCGGAGATTTCAAGCCCTATTACCTGGTATACGGGACAGAGGAATATCTGAAGCTTTCGTATAAGAAGGCATTCAGGAAGGCTTTTGGAGGTGAGGATGGTATGGCATATACCTTCTTCGACGGAGCGCCGGATGTGGATGAGCTTATAGACCTTTTAAATACTATACCATTTACCTTCGGGGATAATAATGGGAGACTTGTGATAGTTGGTGACAGCCAGTGGTTCAAAAAGACACCTCCTGAGAAGCTGGTTAAATTCCTCGAGGATATTGACCATTACCCGGATACTGCCCATCTTATGTTCATTGAGAGTGATGTGGATAAGAGGGGGAAGCTGTATAAGGTCATACAGAAGAACGGTTTTGCCTGCGAGATGGGAGTGCAGGATCACGGACAGCTCAGCAGATGGGCGGCCAGATATCTTTCCAATGCAGGAAAGAAGATAAGAAGCTCTACAATGGATCTGGTTTTGTCGAAGTCCGGAGACAGTATGGATAATATCGCCTCGGAGCTTGAAAAGCTTATCGCCTACACAGGGGAGAGAGAAATAATCGAGGATGAGGATGTGGAGATCATCTGCTCACAGAATGTGGAAGACAGAGTTTTTGACATGATCACTGAAATGAGTCTCGGCAATACGGACAGAGCCATGAAGTATTATGCCGATCTTCTGACTCTTCAGGAAGCTCCTATGAAGATACTTAGTCTTATGAGACGTAATTTTAACCAGCTGCTTTTGACGAAGGAGTCTGTAACGAAGGGAATGACGGCTCAGGAAGCGGCTAAATATGTAGGTGTGACACCATGGATACTTAGTAAGCTTCAGAATCAGGCAAAACATTATTCGCTGGATGGTATCGAAGATTACCTGTCCAGATGTCTGGATTATGATGAAGCTATAAAGAGCGGAAACCTCTCTGACCGTATGGCTGTGGAACTGCTTTTGACTGTGTGAAATATACATTTTCCTCTTATAAAAACCATTAAATTAATGCGAATCTTACAATTTGGTTATAAAAAAGTAAGTTGACCTGCATATACATGTGTATTAAGGTCTAAATGTAATTGCGTTAAACTGATGGGAGATGAGTATAGATATGCTTTGGAGCATGGTTCCTGCAATTTGAGAACCGTGTATATACAGGAGGAAATATTTATATGAGATTAGAAGAACTAAAAACGATGGCGGCAACTCTAGTGATTGCTGTTGTTGTTTCATCTTCTGCACTTGCAGCGGAGAGCCAGGAGTACGGACCTACAGGCTCGGCATGGAGTGACACTTCGCTTGTAAATGGCTATTCTTTGGAACAGAGCACTGATGCTGAACTTGATGCAGAAATAAATTCGGAAACCTACGCAGAGGAGGTGCTGGAGGCTCATCTAAAGGAGCTTGCAGAGGCTCAGGCCGCTAAACAACAGGGCGTGACTCAGGTTGGCGCCAAGGTTACAGAAGAGTCTACTCATTATATAAAAGGACAGTCTAATGGTATTTTTAAGCTGACTGGATACAGTGGAGGTGGATTGACTTATTCAGGAGCTCCTACTGTGGCGGATCACACCATCGCGGCTGACTTGTCAGTTCTTGGATTGGGTAAAAAGGTGTTTATAAATAACACTGTATATACGGTAGAGGACATAGGAGGCAACGTGAGAGGCCATCTGATAGACGTATATTATGACACCTATGAGGAGGCAGCCGGTGTAACTGAACACGGATGGCAGTATGCTGAGGTTTACGATGCGATCTATACCGGGTAACTATAAAACGAAAACGGAATATTGAGATAAACGGCGAGGATGGTGAGCCATATAGCCGGGATATCAGTAGAAAAAAGGAGCTGCGTTGGCAGCTCCTTTTTTCATCATTATTTCACAATTACCATAAGCTAAATCTCTTGACATAAAATAGCAAGGCGAGTATTATAACTTTCAGATGTTAGCACTCCAATATTTTGAGTGCTAACAGAAAAAATAAAGGAGGCGGACAGATGGAACTGGATCAACGCAAGGTCGTTATCCTGACAACGATAATAAAAAATTATCTTGAGACCGGGGAACCGGTGGGCTCGCGTACCATAAGTAAGTATTCAGGATTAAATCTTAGTTCTGCCACCATTAGAAATGAGATGAGTGATCTTGAGGAGATGGGATATATCCTTCAGCCTCACACATCGGCAGGACGCATTCCAAGTGATAAGGGATACCGCTTTTACGTGGATCAGTTGATGGAATCCCATCAGCATGAGATCGATGATGTAAAGACGGAGATGTTTGAGAAGGTAGACAGACTTGAAACTACTTTGAAGACTCTGGTAAAGAATCTTGCACAGAATACCAACTATGCTGCAGTGGTCACCGGACCTTCTATCAGGACTAACAAGATAAAGTTTATTCAGACATCCCTTGTGGATTCAAAAAGACTGCTGCTTGTTATCATGATGCAGGGAAACATCGTAAAGACAGCTACAGTTCTTCTCGATGGTTCCGAGGAGCTTGATTTCAACAGAGTACTTAGCATTAACATGCTGCTCAATGATGAACTCAGCGGACTTTCTGTTGAAGATATAACAGAGGGACGTCTCGCACAGCTTCTGGCGAGAACAAACCATAAGGAAACCATAAAGGCTATAGTTTCCAGTATAGTGGATGTTCTGGATATCAAGTTCGGAGATTCTCAGATCTATACATCGGGAGCAACAAACATTTTTAAATATCCGGAGCTTACAGAATCGGACAATGCATCAAAACTCATAAGTGCCTTTGAGACAAAGGACGAGCTTGCGGCTCTTGTCAAGGGGGCTGAAGAGCGTGGAGAAGGCAAAAGACCGATTCAGGTTTATATAGGTGATGAATCCCCGCTTCAGAACATGGCGGATTGTTCAGTGGTAACGGCCAGTTATGAGCTTGGTAACGGACTGAAGGGAACCATCGGAGTCATAGGACCGAAGCGGATGGATTATGAAAAGGTGCTTGAGATCCTGAGTAAGCTTCAGAGCGAGATGGATCAGGCATTTAAGTAGCAAAAATGTTTTTAGAACAGTTAAATATATTAGGTCCTCAGGGACTTGAAACAGGAGGTTATCTTGAAAGACGAAGAATTGAAACAGTCTTCCGAAGAGCAGGGTACTGAAGAGACTACCGCAGGTAAGACAGAGGAAGTTAATGAGCAGCCTGCAGATGAAAAGGATGTAAATTCAGAGGCTGAGGCTTCGGAGGAAGCAGAAGCGACAGATGATGCTGAAGCCGTAAAGCTTAAGGAAAAGTATGAGGCGGAGATCGCTGAGTGGAAGGATAAGTATACAAGACTGTATGCAGAGTTTGATAACTTCCGTAAACGTACAGAGAAGGAGAAGGTTCAGAACTTTGACTTTGGTGCCAGAGATGTTATCGAGAAGCTGCTTCCGGTAGTTGATAACTTTGAAAGAGCACTTTTGACTGTTGAAAAGGAGGATGAGGAGGATGCCTTTACAAAGGGCGTTCAGGGCATCTACAAGCAGATCCAGAAGATGTTCGAAGATCTCCAGGTAAAGGCCATAAAGGCAGAGGGAGAGAAATTTGATCCAAACCTTCACAATGCAGTGATGACTGATACTGAAAGTGACGTGGAAGAGGATATCATCACACAGGACCTTCAGAAGGGTTATACCTACAAGGATCAGGTTGTAAGACACAGCATGGTCAAGGTGAAGAAATAGTTCATAACGAAATGGCAGTGGCTTTTTCGATGAAGTTCCCCGGATGCATAAGTGGACGGTGGGACAGGTAAATATAGATTACATGTTTGTTTTGAATAAAAAAGGAGAAATAATATGGGAAAGATAATCGGTATTGACTTAGGTACAACAAACAGCTGTGTAGCAGTTATGGAAGGTGGAAAGCCAACTGTTATCGCAAATGCTGAAGGTCTCAGAACTACACCTTCAATTGTTGCATTCACAAAGAACGGTGAGAGACTTGTTGGTGAGCCTGCAAAGCGTCAGGCTGTAACAAACGCAGACAGAACCATCTCTTCAATCAAGAGACATATGGGTTCAGACTATAAGGTAAGCATTGACGGTAAGGACTATACTCCGCAGGAGATCTCAGCTATGATCCTTCAGAAGCTTAAGGCTGATGCCGAGGCTTATCTTGGCGAGAAGGTAACTGAGGCTGTTATCACAGTTCCTGCATACTTCAACGACGCTCAGCGTCAGGCAACAAAGGATGCCGGAAAGATCGCAGGTCTTGATGTTAAGCGTATCATCAACGAGCCAACAGCAGCAGCTCTTGCTTACGGTCTTGATGAGGGTAACGAGCAGAAGGTTATGGTATATGACCTCGGCGGTGGTACATTCGACGTTTCCATCATCGATATCGGAGACGGTGTAATCGAGGTTCTTTCAACAAACGGTGATACACGTCTCGGCGGTGATGACTATGATAACCGTATTCAGAACTGGATGGTAGAGGAGTTCAAGAAGGCAGAAGGCGTAGATTTAAGCGCTGACAAGATGGCTCTTCAGAGACTTAAGGAAGCAGCCGAGAAGGCTAAGAAGGAGCTTTCAGCTTCTACAACAACAGATATCAACCTTCCTTTCATCACAGCTACAGCTGAGGGCCCTAAGCACCTTGATATGACTCTTACAAGAGCAAAGTTCGAGGAGCTCACATCTGATCTTACAGAGAGAACAGCAGTTCCTGTAACAAACGCTCTTCGTGATGCAGGTCTTACATCAGGCGAGCTTGACAAGGTTCTTCTTGTTGGTGGTTCAACACGTATGCCTGTTGCTCAGGAGAAGGTTAAGCAGCTTACAGGTAAGGAGCCAAACAAGTCTCTCAACCCTGATGAGTGCGTAGCCATCGGTGCAGCTATCCAGGGCGGTAAGCTTGCAGGTGATGCCGGTGCCGGCGATGTTCTTCTTCTTGATGTTACACCGCTCACACTTTCTATCGAGACACTTGGCGGTGTTGCTACACCTCTTATCAAGAGAAACACAACTATTCCTACAAGAGCTTCACAGGTATTCTCAACTGCTGAGAACAACCAGACAGCTGTAGATATCCATGTAGTACAGGGTGAGCGTGAGTTCGCACGTGACAACAAGACTCTCGGTCAGTTCAGACTTGACGGTATCCTTCCTGCACAGCGTGGTGTACCTAAGATCGAGGTAACATTCGATATTGATGCAAACGGTATCGTTAATGTTTCTGCCAAGGATCAGGGCACAGGCAAGGAGCAGCACATCACTATCACTTCAGGTTCAAACATGAGCAAGGATGATATCGATAAGGCCGTTAAGGAGGCTGCTCAGTATGAGGCTGCCGATAAGGAGAAGAAGGAAGCTATCGAAACAAGAAACGGTGCTGATTCTATCGTATTCCAGACAAAGAAGGCACTTGAGGATGTAGGCGACAAGATCTCAGGTTCTGACAAGGCTCAGGTTGAGGCAGATCTCAAGGCGCTTGAGGATGTTCTTGCAGCTAACCCTCTTGAGTCCATCACAAAGGATGGCGCAGAGAAGATCAAGGCAGCTCAGGAGACACTTATGAAGTCTTCACAGGCTCTCTTCTCAAAGGTTTACGAGCAGGCTCAGGCAGCTCAGGGTGCAGCTCCACAGGGTGATGCATCACAGGGAGCACAGCAGAATGCAAATCCTTCCGATGACAATGTAGTTGACGGTGATTTCAAGGAAGTTTAATTTAGACTTTACACAATTTAAAGTGTAGGGTATCATTCATAAAGCCTCCGGCGCATTGCGTCGGGGGCAATATGTCGATTAGAAGTGACCTTTAAGGTCTATTAGGAGATAAAGATGGCAGAACAGAAGCGAGACTATTATGAGGTTCTCGGCGTAGATAAAAATGCTGATGACGCAACCATTAAACGAGCTTTCCGTAAGCTTGCCAAAAAATATCATCCGGATGCCAACCCGGGAGATAATGCCGCAGCAGAGAAGTTCCGTGAGGCGAATGAGGCATATGCGGTTCTTTCAGATGAGCAGAAGCGTAAGGCGTATGATACTTACGGACATGCTGCGTTCGATCCGAACTCTGCAGCAGGTCAGAGCAGCGGTTTCGGCGGCTTCGATTTCGGCGGTATGGATTTCTCGGATATCTTCGGAGATATCTTCGGCTTCGGCGGCGGCAGAGGCGGTTTTTCTTCCTACGGCGGTACGGCAAATCAGGCAACCCGCGGACAGTCTATACGTACAGGTGTGCGCATAACATTTGATGAGGCTATCAAGGGATGCAAGAAGACCGTTAAGATCCGTTATAAGGATGAATGTACGAAGTGTAACGGTACAGGAGCAAAACCCGGAACACAGCCTGAAACATGTTCAAGATGCGGAGGTCGCGGCCAGGTTGTTATGCAGCGTCAGAGCATGTTTGGAACCATTCAGCAGGTGGCAACATGTCCTGACTGCCAGGGAAGCGGAAAGATCGTTAAGGAGAAGTGTCCTGACTGCCGAGGCGAGGGTTATATTTCGACTCAGAAGAACATCGAGATCACGATTCCTGCAGGTATCGATGACGGACAGACACTTCGTCGTTCAGGCGGAGGAGATCCGGGAACAAACGGAGGTCCGAGAGGAGATCTGCTTGTTGATATCGCTGTATCACAGCATCCTTTCTTCAAGCGTCAGGGAACAAACATCTACTCAACTGAGGAGATCAGCTTTGCGACAGCTGCCCTCGGCGGCAAGAAGGTCATTCGTACAGTGGATGGAAATGTAGAGCTTGCCATCAAGCCGGGTACACAGTCTGATACAAAGACAAGACTTAGAGGCAAGGGAGTTCCGAGCCTTAACAATCCAAATGTTCGCGGTGACCACTATGTTACTATCGTGGTGAACATTCCTTCTTCACTCAATAAGAAGCAGAAGGAAGCACTCAAGGCTTATGCTGAGGCCTGTGGTGAGACAGTAGAGATTTGATAATGTAGACCATCATTCATGCGTTGAAACATGAATGATGGTTTATTGACTTTATAAAAAGAAGGTAAGATATGCACCATTTTTTTGTAGAAAGATCCGATATTGATACAGATGCCCGTAAGGTCCGCCTTACAGGTGACAATTATAATCATTTGAAGAATGTGCTCCGTGTAAGAGCAGGAGAAAAGGTTCTTATCTCAGATGGGGAAGGCACGGATTATGAGTGTGAAGTGGAAGAGATCCATGATGAGAATTGGATCAGAGAGTTTGCCAATGCAGGCGGCGCCTGTGTTAGTGATCCTGAGGTGGTGCTTCATATCAATTTCGTAGAAGAGATACATGAGCTTCCTGCTGACATATATCTGTTTCAGGGATTGCCTAAACAGGACAAGATGGAGCTTATCATCCAGAAGGCTGTGGAGCTTGGGGCTCATGCAGTGATTCCACTTGATTCAAAAAACACTGTTGTGAAGCTGGATGATAAGAAAGCTCAGAAGAAAACAGAACGCTGGCAGGCTATAGCAGAGGCTGCGGCGAAACAGTCAAAGCGTTCCATCATTCCTGAGGTCATGCCGGTGATGAAGTGGAAGGCTGCTATGGAATATGTTAAGGACTTTGATCTTAAGCTTATCCCCTATGAGAATGCCAAGAACATAAAGCATACCATGGAGGAGCTAAAAAAGGTTCCGAGACAAGGTAAGATAGCGGTATTTATAGGACCCGAGGGTGGATTTTCGGAAGCTGAGATAGAGGATGCCCTTTCCCATGGAATTGAACCCATAACTCTCGGAAAGAGAATCCTCAGAACAGAGACTGCAGCCATCACCAGCATGAGCATGCTGATGCTCACATTGGAAGCAATGGGGGATGAGGAATAGTTTACGGGATAGAGGCATTTTTCCGCGATTTAGAAAAAGCTGCCGTGTTTCGTATTCACAGACTATGAATCAGATAATCAGATTTTACTCTGTGGTGCCGGATATAAAGGAAAAACTACATTTAACAGATAAGCAGATAGCAGGGAAAAGAATGAGAGAAATATATTTTGACAATTCAGCTACCACAAGGGTTTATCCTGAGGTGGTGGAGTTAATGAAGAAAACTATGGAGGAGGATTACGGTAATCCATCTTCCAAGCATATAAAGGGCTTTGATGCGGAGAAGATTTTTCGTACAGCCCGTCAGCAGGTGGCAGATACACTGAAGGTAAAGCCAAGGGAGATAATATTTACATCCGGTGGAACAGAGTCCAACAACACTGTTATCTTCGGAACTGCCTTTGCAAAGCGTAAGCAGGGAAAGCATATTATTTCCTCACAGGTGGAGCATGCTGCAATTTACAAGCCTCTGGATGTGCTTGCTGAGCTTGGCTATGAGATAACATATCTTCCTGTGGATTCCAAGGGACATATAAGCCTGGATGATTTAAGAGCAGCCATCCGTCCGGATACCATCCTTGTTTCCATCATGCATGTTAACAATGAGATCGGTGCCATAGAGCCTGTGGAGGAGATCGGAAGGATAGTGAAGGAGTGCAATCCTAACACATGGTTCCATACCGATGCCATCCAGTCTTACGGAAAACTGTCTATCCGCCCGAAGAAGCAGAACATCGACATGCTTTCTGTTTCCGGACATAAGATTCACGGGCCTAAGGGCGTGGGCTTCCTCTATGTTGATGAGAAGATAAAGCTTCGTCCGATGATCTATGGAGGGGGACAGCAGGAGGACATGCGATCGGGAACCCACAATGTTCCGGGAATTGCAGGCATGGGACTTGCCGCAGAGCTTGCATACAGGGATCATGATGAGAAGATAAAGAGAATACAGTATATTAAGGACTACTTTATTTCTGAAATATCAAAAATTGAGGGCGTTACAGTTAACTCTGAAACAGGAGAGGCGTCAGCACCTAATATAGTTTCGGCTTCATTTGAAAAGGTGAGAGCAGAGGTTTTGCTTCACGCACTTGAAGAAAAGGGAATCTATGTAAGTTCGGGTTCGGCATGCTCATCAAACCACCCGGGGATTTCAGGAACCCTTAAGGCTATAGGTGTTAAGCAGGAGCTTTTGGATTCAACGATCAGATTTTCCTTCGGAATGTTTAACGAGAAGGAAGAGGTGGATATATGCATGGATGCTCTAAAGGAGCTGATTCCTGTACTTAGAAGATTTACCAGATTCTGATGTTATATTATTTGGATAAGATGACGGCTATATTAAGGATCTGAGGTTGATGGATCTCTGGATGGTTCGATGTAGAATTATTTATATCGATCATAGCCGGATGGAAACAGATATATGGAAAGGCAATTGGTGATTTATGGTTTGGAGAAAGTTCACTATTCATACAACGACTGAGGCGGAAGACATTCTTAGCGCAAATCTTGCGGATCTCGGTCTGGACGGAGTTCAGATAGAGGACAAGATCCCTCTTTCGGAAGAAGATACAAAGGGGATGTTTATAGATATTCTTCCTGATATGGGACCTGATGACGGACTTGCAGACGTAAGTTTCTATGTGGAGGTTCTTGATCCTGAAGCTAAGCAGGATCGTATGGAGAAAGCTAAAAAGTATCTTGAGGATCCTTCAGTGGATGCGAGCTACATGCCTAATACTTCCAATGTCTACACTCCTCAGGAGCTTAAGAAGCTTCTTGAAGAGGTGGAGGAAATGATCGCTGACATGAGAAACTACTGCAATGTGGGTTCGGGTAGCATCGAGACCTCGGAGACAGAGGATAAGGACTGGATAAATAACTGGAAGACTTTCTTCCATCCGTTTACAGTTGGAGATATTCTCATAAAGCCTACATGGGAGGAGGTTCCGGAAGAGCACAAGGACAAGCTTCTCATAGAGATAGATCCGGGAACTGCCTTCGGTACGGGAATGCATGAAACTACACAGCTTTGCATCCGTCAGCTTCAGAAATACATGAAGAAGGGTTCGGAGGTGGCTGATATCGGAACCGGATCAGGAATTCTCGGAATCACAGCTCTTAAGCTCGGTGCCGGTCATATCTACGGAACCGATCTTGATGAAGAGGCTGTTCCGGCAGTGCATGACAATCTGAAGGCTAACGGGCTTTCTGAGGAAAGCTTTGATATGGTTGTAGGCAATGTTATCGGCGATGAGGAAGTGAAGGCGAAGATGGGCCTCGGAAAGTATGACCTCGTAGTGGCGAATATTCTTGCGCCTGTCATAGTGCTTCTCACAGGAGAAGTAGGACCGCTGCTTCGTAAGGATGGGCTTTTTATTACTTCAGGTATACTTAACGAGCGTGAGAAGGAAGTGCTTGAGGAATTTAAGGTACATGAAGATGTATGGGAAGTTCTGGAAGTGAACCATCAGGGCGAGTGGGTCAATGTGACAGCCCGTAAAAAATAAGATTTTTAAATGGATGTCCTCTGATTATCAAGACAGTAAAGAAAATGCAAGGGTATTTCCCCTTGCATTTTTTGTATCAAGTAATATTAATTTGCTGATCAGTGCTTTCTTCCGTCACACCAGATAAGCTCTGCTTCATTTACGGCCTTCTCAACAAGTGGAAGCATCTCGTCAAATACGATCTCCTCGGACTTTCTGATCTTCTCAGGAAGAGGCTTTGTTACAGGATGCTTCGCGACGAAGATGGTACAGCAGTCCTCGAAAGGCTCGATGGAAGTCTCATAGGTTCCGATCTTCTGAGATACCTCGACGATCTGCTGCTTGTCGAAAGCGATCACAGGACGGTATACAGGGAGATTGCAGACCTCGTTGGTACAAACAAGAGACTGCATGGTCTGGCTTGCGACCTGACCGATGGATTCTCCGGTGATAAGCGCTATACAGCCGCGCTTCTCTGCAATGGCTTCTGCGATACGCATCATGTATCGACGCATGATGATGGTGAGCTCTTCATGAGGGCACTTCTCGTAGATCTTAAGCTGTATATCTGTAAAGTTAACGACGTGAAGAGCGATAGCACCTGAGTAGAGGGCGACTTCATTGGCGAGATCAACTACCTTCTGCTTTGCGCGCTCTGAAGTGTATGGCGGAGCGTGGAAATATGTGGCTTCAATGATGGCACCTCTGCGGGCTATCATGTAGCCGGCAACAGGGCTGTCTATGCCGCCGGAAAGAAGAAGCATGGCCTTGCCGTTGGTTCCGAGAGGCATGCCGCCTACACCTGGGATGATTTCTGAATAGATGTTTATAAACTGGCGGATCTCCACATGGACAGTCACTTCAGGCTTATGAACATCAACGGAAGTGTTAGGGAACTTCTCGAGGATGTCATGTCCGAGTTCTGCATCCACCTCGTTTGACTGCATCGGGAACTCTTTGTCTGCACGTCTGGTGGTAACCTTGAAGGTAAGCTTACGGTCACCGTAAACAGAAGAGAAATATTCGAGAACCTTCGCGGAAAGCTCACTGTATTCGTGAGTTGACTCCATCTGGATCATCGGACAGATAGAAACGATTCCGAAAACATGCTGGAGAGCATCTACGGTCTCGTCATAGTCGTAGGTCTCTGATTTTACAGTTACATAGATACGTCCGCGCTCACGATATACTTTGAAATCGCCATCCGCGCGCTCAAGTTTTTTGCGGATATCATGGACAAGGGCATCCTCGAACACATAACGGTTCTTTCCCTTTGTACCGATCTCAGCATACTTGATAAGAAAGCTTTGGTATTGCATAGAACTCCTTTTTCCTGTGCCTTATTGCGTAAAAAATGAGTGCGCAGAATCACGCACTCATTTGACACTTGTTAATTCATCGTTACAATGCTACGATATGGATTACTCTGAAATGATGTAAGGTGTCAGAGCTGAAAGGATCTCATCCATACGATTGGCATCAGCGTGGATGTTAAGATCGATAGGCTTTGAAAGATCCAATGAGAAGATACCCATGATGGACTTTGCATCGATTACATAACGGCCTGAAACAAGGTCGAAATCAACGTCCGGGAACTTTACAAGCTCATTAACGAATGATTTTACTTTATCGATAGAATTAAGTGAGATACGAACGGTTTTCACGATGAAATCCTCCTTAAGATATAATATTTATTTTTTAAATAAGTAATTACACACTTACTGTACAATAATTCTAGCAACAAGGAACTTCAAAAGTCAATAGAATGTAAAAGGTTTCCTAAGGAAAAGAAACGTAATTTGGAAAGATTTTTCATATTTTTTTGAAGGTGATTAAAAAGAGATAGATGGATTTGAAAAATAAGAGAGTGGCCATGCATAACTTGGGCTGCAAGGTTAATTCGTACGAAGCGGAAGCCATGGTGGCTGAGCTCAGAGAAGCAGGAGCGGAGATAGTGTCATGGGATACAGATAAGGCGGATATTTATATCGTCAATACCTGCTCTGTGACAAATATCGCTGACAGAAAATCGAGACAGATGATACATAAGGCTCATGCCATGAACCCTGAGGCTGTAGTCATTGCCGTAGGATGCTATGTTCAGGCAAGAGCAGAGGAGCTGAAGGAGGATAATGCTGTGGATATTCTCATTGGAAACAATGAGAAAAGCAGGCTTATACCGGTACTGGAAGAGTATTATTTCAACCATGGAATTAAAGAGACCGCTGGGGTTACTGAGCATGGCCACGTCGCTGAAGAAAATGATAATGAATGCGCAGAAGACTATACAGAGACATTTGCAGAAAAGCAGGTAAAGCTTCCAAAATCCAGATGGACAGGAAGTTCAGCTGATATAAATGGGAGAAATTTCAAGAGCAGAGTATCCAGCTATGTTAATGATATATCTAAGGAAAGACATTACGAGGAACTGAGGACCGGCGAGATAGAGGATGAAGGTCGGGTATTTCTCAAGGTACAGGATGGATGCAACCAGTTCTGCTCTTACTGCATTATCCCTCTGGTACGTGGACGGATAAGATCGAGATCTGTGGAGAGCACAGTGAAAGAGGTACAGGATTTTGCGGAGCGCGGATATCATGAGATGGTTCTCACAGGCATACATCTCTCTTCCTACGGACTTGATTTTGATGACAGTAATTATGAATATGCCATGGATCATGACATTCCGTCTGAACATTTACTTGAGCTTATAAGAAGTGTGGCGGCTGTTCCGGGAGTGGAGAGAGTGAGACTCGGAAGTCTTGAACCGCGTATAATAACTGAAGCCTTTGTGGATGAGCTTAAAAAAATTCCCGAACTGTGCCCGCATTTCCATCTTTCGCTTCAGAGCGGCTGTGACAGGACTCTTAAACAGATGAACAGGCACTATACGACGGAGGACTTCCGAAGATCGGTTTCCATTATCAGAAAGGCGTGGAAAAATGCTGCTGTGACCACTGATGTAATAGTGGGATTCCCTGGAGAGACTTCTGAGGATTTTGAGGAATCATATAAGTTTATCGATGAGATAGGATTCTATGAGCTTCATGTCTTCAAGTACAGCAGACGTCAGGGGACAGTGGCTGACAGGATGAAGGAGCAGGTTCCGGACAAGATAAAGTCCGAGAGGTCTGAAAGACTCATAAAGCTTGATGGGCTTAAGTCGCAGGAATTCAGAAAGAGGTATATCGGAGCACAGGAGGAGATAATCCCTGAGGAGATAGTCGAAATAAAGGGTGTAAAATATTTGCGAGGCTATAACAGGAGTTATGTGCGGTATTTGATACCGTTTACAGAATGCGGATCGGATGAAAGTAAAATCGGACAAATAATAAGAGTAGTGGGCAGAGATTTCTGTGAGACATGCGTACTTGCAATGCCTATATAAATGTTATAAAATTAGTTAAGTTATTAAAAGGACGTGACAATATGAACGATTTAGGCAGTACACAGATTATCAGACCGATGCAGGATTACGATTTGGATGTTACAGAGGTATTGGCCCGGGTTTATGAAGCTTTAACAGAAAAGGGCTACAATCCTATAAACCAGATCGTGGGTTATATTATGTCTGGTGACCCTACTTATATCACAAGCCACAAGGGGGCTCGCAGCCTTATCATGAAGGTTGAGAGAGATGAGATCCTTGAGGAGCTTATGAGAACTTATGTTGAAGCAAAGCTCAGCAAGTAATTTGTGTAGCTTATTGAGAGTCTGTCCATTTAGGCAGGCTCTTTTATTGTATTTGGAGATATCAGGTGAGAATATTAGGACTTGACTATGGGTCAAAAACTGTAGGTGTTGCCATAACGGACCCGATGGGCATCACTGTACAGCCATTGAAGACTATCGTGAGAGATCGAGAATCTGCACTTCGAAAGACACTGAAGGAGATTCAGAAGATAGTCGAAGATAATGATGTTGAAAAGATCATATTGGGACTTCCTCTTAATATGAATGATACCGAAGGGGAAAGGGCGAAGTGCACCAGAGAGTTCGCGGAAAAGCTTAAACTCAGGGTATCGGTGCCTATAGAATTCGAGGATGAGCGGCTTACTACCATGGAGGCGGCAGAGATACTCGATGAAAGCGGCGTAAAGAGATGTGAACAGAAGAAAGTCATCGATCAGGTGGCAGCCCAGTTGATATTGGAACAGTATTTGAGAGGCTAAGGTCTGTCTATATAATTTATTTGGAGTTAGGAGAAGAAAATGGAAAATACTATCCGGTTAAAATCAGATGATGGGAATATAGAGCTGGAGATTCTTGAAGAGACTACAGTTCAGGGAGTTAATTATATTCTTGTTACAGATGCACCTGAGGGTGAAGACGGAGAATGCTATGTCATGAAGGATGTATCAGGTCCTGAAGACGCGGAAGCTGACTATGAGTTTGTTGATGAGAAGGAATCGGAAGCATTGATGCAGATTTTCTCAGCACTCCTGGAAGGAGAAGGTATCACGATTGAGAAGTAATACAGATAAAGAAATAAAGGAAGTTATGGAATCGGAAGTAAAGGAGACGGCAGAGGCTTCATCCGCTGGAGAGAAGCGTACCCGCAGACCGCAGAGAAGAACTACCCGCAGAAAGCCGGCGGAAAACAGCCAGGCAGTGGAAGAAAATAAGGAAGTTACAGTATCTGAAGAAGCCGTGAGTGCAGACGAAAAGACTGTTACAAAGCCTGCGAGAAGGAGAGCTTCCGGTCAGAACAGAAAAACAGTCAAGTCGGAGGAGACTCTTGAAAAAGCTGTGCAGGCTCCGGCTAAGGATGACAGAAGCGGTAACAACAGAAGAAAAAGACAGAAGTCTGATGGAACCATGAAAAAGAACGGTAAGGTAAGGATCATTCCTCTGGGCGGACTTGACCAGATCGGAATGAATATCACTGCATTTGAAACAGATGATTGTATCATCATAGTTGACTGCGGTCTTGCATTCCCGTCAGGGGATATGCTGGGTATCGATCTGGTTATTCCGGATATTACATATCTGAAAGCCAATATAAGTAAGGTCAGAGGCTTTGTTATCACCCATGGACATGAGGATCATATTGGAGCTCTTCCGTATGTTCTTCAGCAGGTAAAGGCTCCGGTATATGGAACTAAGCTTACCATGGCACTCATTGAGAACAAGCTCAAGGAAAACGGTCTGGATCAGGTTATAGATATGAACGTAGTGCCATTCGGAGGCGTCGTTGACTTCGGAGACATCAAGGTGGAGTTCATAAAGACAAACCATTCCATTCAGGATGCAGCAGCATTTGCCATATTTACACCTGCCGGAACCATAGTTCACACAGGTGACTTCAAGGTGGATTATACTCCTGTTTTCGGAGATCCTATCGATCTTCAGCGATTTGCTGAGCTCGGTAAATCAGGTGTTCTCGCCATGATGTCCGATTCCACCAATGCACAGAAGCCTGGATCTACCATGTCGGAGCGTTCTGTAGGTGTGACTCTGGAGAGGATTTTTGCAGAGCACAGGATGAATCGTATCATCGTTGCGACCTTCGCATCCAATGTGGATCGTGTTCAGCAGATCATAAACACAGCTGCAAAGCATGGTCGTAAGGTGGTCGTTGAAGGCCGTTCCATGGTCAATGTCATTACCGTGGCATCAGAGCTTAACTACATAGACATTCCCGAGGGAACACTTATAGATATAGATCAGCTTAAGAATTATCCTGATGAGCAGACAGTACTTATCACGACAGGCTCGCAGGGAGAGTCCATGGCCGCTCTCAGCCGTATGGCCAGCGGTATGCATCGTAAGGTGCGCATTAAGCCAAACGATGTAGTAGTACTTTCATCACATCCGATTCCGGGAAATGAGAAGGCTGTAGACAAGGTCGTAAATGAGCTTTGTATGCTTCATGCACAGGTTATCCTTCAGGATACCCATGTATCGGGACATGCCTGCGCGGATGATCTGAAGCTTCTGTATTCTCTTGTGAAGCCGGAGTTCGCTATTCCTGTACACGGTGAGTACCATCATCGTATGGCGGCGGCAAAAATCTGTGAGTCCGTCGGAGTTAATAAGGATAATTGTCTCCTTATCGAAAACGGAGATGTTCTGGAGCTCAGTGTTAAGGACGGAAAGAACAAGGCTGAGGTCAAGGAACATGTTCAGGCCGGCGGAGTATTTGTAGATGGTCTCGGTGTCGGAGACGTTGGAAATATAGTTCTCAGAGACCGTCAGAATCTGGCACAGAATGGTATCATTGTTGTGGTTCTGACACTTGAAAAATATTCAGGACATCTTCTTGCAGGACCGGATCTCGTCTCTCGCGGATTTGTTTATGTTCGTGAGTCGGAGGATCTAATGGAAGAAGCAAGAGTACATGTTCAGGATGCTGTTGATGACTGTCTGGTTCGTCATGTAAATGACTGGGGCAAGATCAAAAATATCATCAAGGATTCTCTCAGTGACTTCCTTTGGAAGCGTATAAAGAGAAATCCTGTTATTCTTCCTATCATCATGGAGGTTTAATCGATGGGGCAGGATGCTATTGAGAAAGTCGCGAGCTTTCTTATCGGACTTGCATGGCGTGTTATAGTGATAGCGCTTCTTGTATATGCTCTGACTAACGGAGTCAGAGAGGCATACAGCTACGGTCACGGACTTTTGTATGATCATGCCATGGCTGGAGAAAATGCACCGGAGGTGGAGTTCGTCATCACTGAGGATGAATCTGTGGAGGAGATCGCAGAGGCTCTTCTGAAGGGGGGCTTCATAGATAACACAACTGCCTTTCAGGTTCAGTCGAAGCTGTATGAAGCAGATTATGCTCCGGGCATCTATAGTATCAGTAAGTCCATGACTGCTTCGGAGATCATTCAGTATCTCACACAGGAAGGCAAGAAGAACCGTGAGCTCATGGAGAAGAACCTTGTTGATGCTGAGGCAGCCACGACTGCGGCGCCTGAGACTGAAGGCGGAATAGAAGTGATCGGCGGAACCGAGGATGAGAATATGATTGCTCAGGATGCTGCCAATGCAGCCCTCGAGTCACAGGCGGCAGAAAGTGCTGCAGAGCAGCAGTTCGCAGGTGGTAATGCTTCTGCCGGCAGTGCTGCACAGAATTGATGGAAAATAGGAAGTGGAACTTTGATTGCAAACGAGAGACTGGTGAATTATATACGTTCACTTGAACCTGATCGGAGTGAGCTTCTGGATAAGGTCAGAAAAGAAGCGCTTGCAGCGGAAGTCCCCATAATCAGGGATGAAACGGCGGCGCTTCTTAAGTGTTTTGTGACTATGCTTAGTCCCAAACGTATCCTGGAGATAGGAACGGCAGTGGGATACTCTGCTCTTACCATGGCATCGGTTATGCCTGAGGACGGTGAGATAACGACCGTTGAGAATTATGCTCCGAGAGTCAGTGAAGCCAGAAGGAACATATCCGGAAGTGTATACAAAGACAGGATACATTTGATTGACGATGACGCGGGAAAGATCATAAAGAGCTTCGCGGAGTCGGGGAGACAATTTGATTTTATATTTATGGATGCGGCAAAGGGGCAGTATATAAACTGGCTTCCCGACATTTTGAAGATGATGCCACGTGGAGCCGTGCTTTTCAGTGACAATATACTTCAGGATGGAAGCATCACAAACAGCCGTTATCAGGTTGAAAGAAGAGATCGTACCATCCATACACGTATGAGAGAGTATCTTTTTGAACTCAAGCATAATGAGTGTCTGGAAACTGCGATCCTTACTGATGGAGATGGAATATCTGTCAGTGCCAAACGTTAATAGGACTTAAGTGTGGGAGTGCTTCGTGTATAGAGGTGCGATATCGTTGTTTGACAATTAAGTCTTGATATGAGTTATAAAGAGGAGAAAGAATGTTAAAAGAAACAGAGTTATTGATTCCTGCAGGATCTTTGGAAGTACTTAAGGTTGCGGTGAACTACGGTGCCAATGCGGTTTATATCGGCGGAGAGGCATTCGGACTGCGTGCCAATGCCAAGAACTTCAGCATAGATGATATCCGTGAGGGCGTGGCATATGCTCATGAAAGAAATGTAAAAGTATTTGTAACTGCCAACATCCTGGCACATAATGGTGATATGGATGAGGCACGTGAATATTTCAAGGAGCTCTCCACAACAGGCATCGATGCTGTACTGGTAGCTGATCCGGGCATGTTCATGATCGCGAAGGAGACATTGCCTGAGACAATAGAGATCCATATCTCAACTCAGGCTAACAACACTAACTACGAAACCTTCCTTTTCTGGTGGAAGATGGGAGCCAAGAGAGTAGTATGTGCGAGAGAGCTCAGCCTGAAGGAGATCAAGGAGATCAGGGAACATATTCCTGAGGAGCTTGATATAGAGGCATTCATCCATGGCGCAATGTGTATGTCATATTCAGGACGATGCATGCTCAGTAATTTCTTTACGGGAAGAGATGCCAATCGCGGGGAGTGTACACATCCATGCAGATGGAAGTATAATATCGTTGAGGAAAAGAGACCGGGACAGTACTATCCGATCTACGAGAACGACAGAGGAACCTTTATCTTCAATTCAAAGGATCTCTGCATGATAGAGCATGTGCCTGAGCTTATTGATGCAGGCATCGATTCACTGAAGATCGAGGGTCGAATGAAGACTGCTCTTTATGTAGCAACAGTTGCCAGAACATATCGTAAAGCACTTGATGATCTGAAGGAGAGCGAAGAGAAGTACCGTGCAAATATGGAGTGGTACAAGTCTGAGATCGCGAAGTGTACATACAGAGAATTCACTACAGGATTCTACTATGGAAAGCCATCTGCAGAGGATCACATCTACGACAACAACACTTATGTTACAGGTTCTGTTTACCTCGGTACTATCAGAGAGACCGATTCTGAGGGCTGGTGTTATCTCGAACAGAAGAATAAGTTCTCGGTTGGAGAGACCATCGAGATCATGAAGCCTAACGGTGAGGATATACCTATCGAGGTTCTGGAGATCCGTGATGCTGAGACAGATGTTCCTCAGGAATCATGTCCTCATGCATGTCAGCAGATCAAGGTTAGATTTTCTGTACAGCCTTCTTCCGGAGACATTATCAGAAAAGAAACAGCAGAAAAGGTGGATGTTGACTAAATAGAAAGGAAACTTCCGAAGTGAGATGTCATATGGAAAGAAAACATTATGCTTCGGTATGTTGACTGAAAAAGTATGGAACTTAGCTTTATTGCTATAGGGATAGCGTCCCTTGCATATGACGCTGCAATATTCGTAAATCATGGGCTGACCGCATTTATGTGGTTCTGGCCCTTGTTTGCGTTTATTAACTTTTTGATGTTTGGACTCGTAAGATATGTAAAACACAGAAACAGAGAAAAGAAGGAAATAAATCTTCGACCTTTTATCTTTGCCTTTACCACATACGGTCTCTGTGTGAGTACATTGGCTGTTCTGCTTCTCGTTATATTCAGTAATGCTTCTACAGTTGCACAGAAAAATCTGGATTATGTGATAGTACTGGGAACGGATCTCGTGGACAATAAGATATCCAAGTCCCTGAAGAGAAGGCTGGATAAGGCCATCGAATATGCCAGAGAGAATCCTAACACGGTATTTGTGCTTTCGGGTGGAAGAAGCGATTATGACAGAAGTACTGAAGCAACAGTCATGTATCATTACATGATAAAAGCGGGGGTTCCTGAAAAAAATCTTCTCCTTGAGTTTTATTCTGATTCAACTCAGGAAAAGGTTGGATTTTCTCTGAGAACTATCAAGCAGGATCATGAACAGAAGATGCTGGCAAATCGTGTGAGACATAATAGTGCTATAGATGGTAGAAAATGGCCGGGAGATGATATAATTATCGGAGTTGAGCGTCCGTTATCTATCGGGATCATTACATCGGAGTTCAATCTTTTCCGGGCAGGGGAGATAGCGAAAAGGTATGGTTTTCCTGATGCCTGTCCGATGGCCACCAAAACAGATGAGCTTATGCTGGTTCATCTGGCAACAAGAGAGGCAGTGGCGCTGTTTAAGGACAGACTGATAGGTAACATATAAAGCATAGAATTGATGGTTTCAGAGGAAAACGTCAAGCAGCGTCATCCCTTCGCACAGCGAAATATAAGGGGATGACGGAGAGGAGAACGGCTTATGAAGAACTATGAGCTGATAGAGACAAAACGAATTGATGAACTGTCTACAGATGCGGGAATTTACAGGCACAAAAAGAGCGGTGCCCGGATATTCACGATGAAAAACGAAGATGACAATAAGGTTTTCGGTATTGCCTTCCGTACTCCTGCAGAGGATAGCACCGGTGTTGCTCATATCACAGAACATTCAGTACTCTGCGGATCTGATAAATTCCCATTGAAGGATCCTTTCGTAGAACTTGCCAAGGGCTCTCTCAATACATTTTTAAATGCCATGACTTATCCCGATAAGACTGTTTATCCTATTGCGTCAAGAAACGACAAGGATTTCGACAATCTTATGAACGTTTACATGGATGCGGTTTTCCATCCGAATTCTGTAAAGGATCCCCGTATCATGCTGCAGGAAGGCTGGCATTATGAGATGGAGGATGAAAAGTCAGAGCTTATATATAACGGTGTAGTATATAACGAGATGAAGGGAGTTTTTTCAAATCCCGAGTCCGTTCTTGAAAGATATATCATGCATGCGCTTTTTCCGGACACAACCTATGGCAATGAATCCGGCGGAGATCCTGTGAACATCCCGGATCTTACTTTCGAGCAGTTCAAGGAGTTTCATGCACGTTTCTATCATCCGTCGAATTCCTATATATTCCTTTACGGTGATATGGACATGGAGAAGAAGCTGGAGTGGCTTGATAGGGAATACCTCTCAAAGTACGATGCGATAGAGCCGAATTCAGACATAGCATTCCAAAAGCCATTCGGTAAGATGCATGAGGAGGAGATCACATACTCCGTAGGTGATAATGAACCGCTGGAGAACAACAGCTATCTTTCGTGGAATGCGGTTGTGGATGCGGTGGACAACAAGCTTAACCTTGCCTTTGATATTCTTGACTATGCGCTTCTTTCATCTCCCGGAGCTCCTCTAAAGCAGGCTCTTGTGGATGCAGGTATAGGTGAGGATATCTTCGGTGGATTCCAGGACGGAATAAAGCAGCCGTACTTTACAGTAACAGCAAAGGGAACGGAGAAGAAGGAAAAGGAGAGATTCCTCGATATCATCAACTCTACTCTTAAGAAGCTTGTGAAAGAGGGCCTTGATAAGAAGACTCTTCTTGCGGCTATAAATCATGACGAGTTCCAGTACAGAGAGGCTGATTACGGACGTACTCCAAAGGGGCTTGTTTATTCCCTTACATCTCTTGATACATGGTTGTATGGCGGAAAGCCATGGGATTATCTCGAGTGTGAGAAATTCTACAAGGAGCTTCGTGAGGATGTAAATAAGGGATATTTTGAGAAGCTTATCGAGAAGTATCTCCTGGATAATAATCATTCAGCCATGGTGATCCTGACACCGGAGAGAGGTCTCACTGAGAAGCGCGAGAAGGAGCTTAAGAAGAAGCTTTCGGATATCAAGGCAAAGATGACTCCGCAGGAGATCCAAAAGTGCGTATCCGACACCAGAATGCTTAAGGAGTATCAGGCGGAGCCGACAAGTGAAGAGGCTCTCAATAAGCTGCCGCTTTTAAGCATTAGCGATATCAATAAGAAGGCGGATAAGTTTGAGTGGAAGGAAGAGAAGCTGTCCGATACACTGGTTGTAAACACTGAGCTTAACACCAGAGGAATCGCATATCTCAGATTCAACTTCAATACTTCATCCCTTACGGAGGAGGAGCTTCCTTACGCCGGTTTTCTGAAGACTGTACTTGGCTACATGGATACCGAAAAGCACAGCTTCCAGGATCTTACATCGGATATTCTTTTAAATGCGGGTGGCATCAATTTTGATACCAATGCATATCCTGATATCAGAAATTACGGAAGATATACGGGTGTTTTCAGTGTTGAGATAAAGCTTCTTTATGATGGATTCCGTTTCGGATTTGACATCATAGATGAGATACTTCATACGACAAAGTTCGAGGATAAGAAGCGTATGCAGGAGATCCTCAATGAGGCCCGCTCCAGAGAACGTATGAGAGTTGAAGGTGCAAGCCACAGCTTTGCTGTAAACAGAGCTACCTCGTATTTCTCCGGTACCGGAAGATATGCAGATCTTACAGGTGGTATAGGCTATTATCAGTTCATAAACAGGATCTCGGCGGAATTCCAGAAGGATCCAAAGAAGCTGGTTAGAAAGCTCTGGGAGGTTTCCGACAAGCTTTTCCGTGCAGAGAATATGTTTGTTTCCATAGCTGCCGAGAAGAAGGGCTATGATGCCTTCAGAAAGGATTTTTCGGACTTTATAAAGAAGTTCACATCCGGCGCTGTAAAGAAGCAGGAAAACTGTAAAAAGCTTGATAAGGGATATAAGCCATATAAGGGAGAGAAGTCTTACGATGGAGCTCAGATAGAGCTTTCAGGCAATCTCAATGAGGGCTTCAAGACACCTTCACAGGTGAACTATGTTGCGCGTACCGGACGTTTTGATACAGAGAAGCTTCCTTACACAGGAAGTCTCAGAGTACTGAAGGTTATACTCAATTATCAGTATCTGTGGCTTAACTTAAGAGTAAAGGGAGGAGCCTACGGCTGCATGTCAGGTTTCGGAAGATCCGGAGAGGGATATTTCGTGTCCTACAGAGATCCTCATCTCAAGGAGACTCTGGACATATATCAGGGACTTCCAGAGTATGTAAGAAGCTTTACGACCTCGGAGAGAGATATGACAAAATACATCATAGGTGCCATCTCCGAGATGGATACACCAAGAACAAACTCCGCAAAAGCGGCTCTTACAGTCAGCGCCTTTATGTCAAAGGTATCCAATGACATGCTTCAGAAAGAGCGTGATCAGGTGTTGGCAACAAAGGAAGCTGATATCAGAAAGCTTTCAGATTACATGGAGGCTATACTTTTGAAGGGTGCAGCCTGCACCATTGGAAACGGTCAGCTCATAGAAGAGAATAAGGATAAGTTCCTGACAACAGAGGACCTTTTTAAGTAAGTATGATTCCTTCCCGTGGAGACGGCTCTCCGGGAAGGAACTGTTTGAAGAGAGATATATATGAGTGATAAAAAAATTAAAACAGGATATGTAGCACTGGTAGGACGACCTAATGTAGGTAAATCAACACTGATGAATCATGTTATCGGACAGAAAATAGCTATCGTATCCAACAAGCCACAGACTACGAGAGGAAGAATCCAGACTGTCTATGACGATGAGAGAGGTCAGATCATTTTCCTTGATACACCGGGCATACATAAGGCAAAGAATAAGCTTGGTGAGTACATGGATAATGTGGCGGAGAAGACGCTTCAGGATGTGGATGTCATCGTATGGCTTGTAGAGCCGACTACCTATATAGGTGCGGGAGAACAGCATATTGCAGAGGTCATCAAAGCCTCCAGTAAACCGAAGGTCCTGGTGGTGAACAAGATCGACACCATGAAGGACAAGCCGGAGGAGCTGGACGCTGCCATAGAGAAATATAAATCTCTGATGCCCTTTGACGAGATCGTTCCGCTTTCCGCGGCGAGAGCCCAGAATATCGAAGGATTTAAAAAGGCGGTATTTAAGTACCTTCCTGAGGGACCCCGATACTTTGATCAGGATACAGTGACAGATCAGACTATGAGGGAGATCGCAGCAGAACTGATACGTGAGCAGGCTCTCCGTAAGCTTCAGGATGAAGTACCTCATGGGATAGCAGTTCTCATTGATCAGATGCATCAGAGAAACGATGGTCTCTGGGATATCAAGGCTACCATAGTATGTGAAAGAGATGCACATAAGGGAATCATCATAGGTAAGGGCGGTTCCATGCTGAAAAGGATAGGGACAGGCGCTCGTATCCAGATAGAGAAGATGGTAGAGGAAAAGGTAAACCTTCAGCTTTTCGTAAAGGTGCGTAAGGACTGGAGAGATTCGGATACATTTTTGAAGAATTACGGCTACAAGGACGAGACGTAAAAAATGAAGGATGAAATGGAACTTCACGGGGTGGTGCTAAATTCAGCACCATCCCGCGACTTTGATAAAAGACTTTCTGTGCTTACAAATGAATACGGCAAGATAACTGTCTGGGCCTCCGGGGCTAAAAAGCCCGGATCTTCTTTTATGGCGGGTACGAGAAATTTTGTATTTGGTACCTTTAATGTTACAAAGGGCAGGAGCGGCTACAATCTGAGATCTGTGAAGGTCAATAATTATTTTGAAGAGATCGCCCTGGATCTGGTCAATGCCTGCTACGGATCCTATATTCTGGAGTTTGCTGATTATATCTCGCAGGAAAATCTTGAGGCGGAAGAGACAGTGAATCTCATATATCTGTCCCTTAAAGCCATACTCAATGAGAATCTTGATAATGTTCTCGTCCGCAGGATATACGAGCTGAGACTTATGTATATAAACGGTGAGTATACGGAAGAACCGCCTATGCCCTGTTCTCAGGCATGTCGTTTTGCATGGCAGTACGTTCTGGAGACACCGGTAATGAAGCTTTATACATTTACACTTAAGGAGGAAGTCCTTTCCGAGTTTGCGGATAATGTTGACCGTCTGCTGCATGGTGTGATCCCCCACAATTTCAGATCCCTGGAGATATTGAAGACATTGAAATAACGGGCTTTATCAACCGGGGGTGATAAAGTAGGTCTGAGGAACACAAAACCACATAAATACAGAAGTAATGTTTTGCTGGATTTTTCAGAGATCCGGATGTATAGTTGGGAGTAACGCGTAAGCGAGAAAACAATAAACTTTATTCTTAGCCGCACTCCGGCGGCAGAAAGAGGAAAAAATGGCAAAAGAATACACAATGGACACTATCGTTTCCCTTGCAAAGTCAAGAGGATTTGTTTATCCGGGTTCTGAGATCTACGGTGGTCTTGCGAACACATGGGATTACGGAAATCTCGGTGTTGAGCTTAAGAACAACGTAAAGAAGGCATGGTGGAAGAAATTCATCCAGGAGTCAAAGTACAATGTAGGCATTGACTGCGCTATCCTTATGAACCCACAGACATGGATCGCATCAGGACATCTTGCTTCCTTCTCTGATCCTCTTATGGATTGTAAGGAATGTCATGAGAGATTCCGTGCTGACAAGATCATCGAGGATTTTGCAGCAGCAAATGCTATGGAGCTTAACGGTTCTGTAGACGGCTGGTCCAACGAAGAGATGGAGAAGTTCATCGAGGATAACAAGGTAGAGTGCCCAACTTGTGGTAAGCATAATTTTACAGGTATCCGTCAGTTCAATCTTATGTTCAAGACCTTCCAGGGTGTTACAGAGGATGCAAAGAATGCAGTTTACCTCCGTCCTGAGACAGCACAGGGTATCTTCGTAAACTTCAAGAATGTTCAGAGAACATCACGTAAGAAGCTTCCATTCGGTATCGGACAGATCGGTAAGTCATTCCGTAACGAGATCACACCTGGAAACTTCACATTCCGTACCAGAGAGTTCGAGCAGATGGAGCTTGAGTTCTTCTGTAAGCCTGATACAGATCTCGAGTGGTTCGCATATTGGAAGCAGTTCTGCCAGGACTGGCTCCTGAGCCTCGGTATGCCTAAGGACATGCTTCGTGCAAGAGATCACGAGAAGGAAGAGCTCAGCTTCTATTCAAAGGCAACAACAGACCTTGAGTTCCTTTTCCCGTTTGGCTGGGGCGAGCTTTGGGGTATCGCTGACAGAACTGATTATGACCTCGGACGTCATCAGGAGGTTTCAGGTCAGGATATGTCATATTTTGATGATGAGACAAATGAGCACTACATTCCTTATGTTGTAGAGCCATCACTCGGAGCAGATCGTGTAACTCTTGCTTTCCTTTGCGCTGCATACGATGTAGAGCAGCTTGAGGGCGGAGACGAGAGAACAGTTCTTCATTTCCATCCGGCACTTGCACCTGTAAAGATCGGTATCCTTCCACTTTCAAAGAAGCTTGCCGAGGGTGCACAGGCTATTCATGATGAGCTCGCCAAGTACTGGTATGTTGAGTATGATGACAGAGGAAACATCGGAAAGAGATACAGAAGACAGGATGAGATCGGAACACCTTACTGTGTAACATACGATTTCGATTCAGAGAATGATCACTGTGTAACTATCCGTGAGAGAGATTCCATGAAGCAGGAGCGTATTCCTATCGATCAGCTTAAGAGCTACTTCGAGGAGAAGCTTGCATTCTAAGCTGTAGTATTGCGTAAGCGTAAGTGAAGCCATGCGCAGGACTTATAGAATATATTCAAATCCGGTATGAACTTATGTTCATACCGGATTTTTCTCTATAATCCTAGGTTTTCTTTTAAAAATAGGGGTAATACATATGGTATAATGAGACGAAAATATAGGTAGTAGAGGGATGTGCCATGAAACATGTAGGTCTTATGGGGCGAGTAGCTGTGAGCTTTTGTATCAGTACTATTCTGCCGTTGATTTTGATGTATCTTATGTTCAAGGGTTATACGACCATGAGCATGAATATGATGACTCTTATAGTAGCGGGCCTTTTCTTCATCTGCTGGATCTATATGGGTATAGTCAAGCCTGTTGATGAGCTGAAGGCAGCCGCCAAAAGAATAGAATCAGGTGATCTGGATTTTACGCTGGAGGCAGAGACCAATGATGAGTTCGGTGAGCTGATGCAGGCATTTGATGAAATGCGTATGAGACTCAAGGAGACGCAGGATGAAAAGATCCGTAATGACAATGCCAACAGAGAGCTCATAACGAATATTGCCCATGATCTGAAAACCCCGCTTACCGCCATCAAAGGATATTCCGAGGGTATACTGGACGGTATAGCCCAGAGTCCTGAAATGCAGAAGAAATATATCCAGACTATCAATATAAAAGCTAATGATATGGATAAGCTCATTGACGAGCTGAGATACTATGTAAAAGTAGAGTCAAACAAGATACCATATGATTTCCAGCACATGATAGTTCAGGACTATTTTCAGGATTGTGCGGATGAGATCGGACTTGATATGGAGTCCCAGGGAATAGAGTTTGAATTTACAAACAGTATAGAACCTGAGGTAGAGATGATCGCAGACCCGGAGCAGCTAAGAAAGGTTATAAACAACATCATCTCAAACTCGGTAAAATATATGGATAAGGAAGAGAAGAGGATAGCCCTGAACCTTGAAGATGCCGGAGATTTTATACAGATAAATCTACGGGACAACGGAAAGGGTATAGCTAAAACAGATCTTCCGTATATATTCCAAAGGTTTTTCAGAGCAGACAGTTCCAGAAATTCCATGAAGGGTGGATCCGGCATAGGTCTTTCCATTGTTAAAAAAATAGTGGAGGACAGCGGAGGAAGGATCTGGGCATCTTCCGTGGAAGGAGAAGGAACTACGATACATTTTGTTCTTCGCAAGTATATTCGAAGTATTCAGGAGGTACAGGTAAATGGATGAGGATAAAAAGAAGATCCTGATAGTTGAAGACGAGCAGTCCATCGCAGAACTTGAGAGAGATTATCTTGAGCTTTCCGGCTTTTTGGTTACGATCACTGATGATGGAGAAAAGGGGCTGGAGAAAGCACTTAAAGAGAATTTTGACCTTATCATACTTGACCTCATGCTACCGGGAAGAGATGGATTTGAGGTATGCAAGGATATCCGTTCTATAAAGGACATCCCTATAATCATAGTCTCTGCCCGCAAGGATGATATTGATAAGATCAGAGGTCTTGGACTCGGAGCCGATGACTATATGACGAAACCCTTCTCTGCATCAGAGCTTGTGGCCAGAGTAAAGGCTCATCTTGCCAGATATGAGAGACTCATAGGCAACGGAAAAGATGGAAATGACATGATAGAGATACGTGGCCTGAAGATCGACCCGACAGCAAGACGTGTTTGGGTAGGTAATGATGAAAAGATCTTTACCACCAAAGAATTTGATCTGTTGTATTTTCTTGCATCACATCCAAATCATGTATATACAAAAGCTGAACTGTTTAAAGAGATATGGAAGATGGATTCGGTTGGTGATATCGCCACTGTTACCGTACATATCAAAAAAATAAGAGAAAAGATAGAGATGGATACGGCAAAGCCTCAATATATCGAAACTATCTGGGGTGTAGGCTACCGCTTTAAGGTCTGATAAATGATGGATACGGCTGATATTTTTTGTCCGATTTAGGACGGGAAATATCAGCTTTTTTATTGCGGTAAAAAGAAAGTTACGGATATAGTTCGGGACAAGAATACTTAAGATTATTAAAGTAATATACGTAATGTATTGATTTAAGAGGAGGTAAAAAAATAGGAGTGAAGGAAGTTTTTGTATACTGGATTTAACAGAGGTAATTTTTTATGTTTTGATGCTTTGGACAAATGTTCTGTTGAATAGCGCAAAAAAGAAAAAATTTCTCTAAAATACAAAAAAATGAATCTTAGATATTCTTGGATTTTCTTAGATTTTCTAAGGCTTTTCGGGGATTGTGAAAAAATTTTTAAAATGTAACCGTTTACATTAAGAAGTGCACTTTACTAAAAAAATATAGTCATATATAATCTCAAATGGTGATTTTATCCGATTGAAGGGGATAAATCATGAGTGTTTTTGTGACAGTTGCCGTGGGTATCTGGCAAGAAGGTGACTGTATACAGTAAACACTTATAAATGTATGTATGATTAGGAGGAGAATCAATATGGCTAGAAAATGGGTTTATATGTTCACCGAAGGTAATGCTACCATGCGTGAACTTCTTGGTGGTAAGGGCGCTAACCTTGCAGAGATGACAAATATCGGACTTCCTGTTCCACAGGGATTTACTATAACAACAGAAGCTTGTACTCAGTATTATGAGGACGGACGCAAGATCAACGATGAGATCATGGGTCAGGCTATGGAAGGTGTTAAGAAGATGGAGGAGATCAACGGTAAGAAGTTCGGCGATCTTCAGAATCCTCTCCTTGTTTCAGTTCGTTCAGGTGCACGTGCATCTATGCCTGGTATGATGGATACTATCCTTAACCTCGGTCTCAACGACGAAGTAGTAGCAGCTATGATCAAGGGAAATCCTGATCCTGCTTTCGAGCGTTTCGTATACGATTCATATCGTCGTTTCATCCAGATGTTCTCAGATGTAGTTATGGAGGTTGGTAAGAAGTATTTCGAGCAGCTTATCGACCAGATGAAGGAGAAGAAGGGCGTAAAGTTCGATGTAGACCTCACAGCAGCCGATCTTAAGGAACTTGCTGAGCAGTTCAAGGCAGAGTACAAGAAGCAGCTCGGAAAGGACTTCCCATCAGATCCTGTAGAGCAGTTAAAGCTCGCTATCGAGGCAGTATTCCGTTCATGGGATAACCCACGTGCTAACGTATATCGTCGTGATAATGATATCCCTTATTCATGGGGAACAGCAGTAAACGTAATGCCTATGGTATTCGGTAACCTCAACAACGAGTCAGGTACCGGTGTTGCATTCACACGTGATCCTGCTACAGGTGAGAACAAGCTCATGGGTGAGTTCCTTATCAATGCTCAGGGCGAGGACGTAGTTGCAGGTGTTCGTACACCGATGCCTATCGCTCAGATGGAGAAGGAGTTCCCTGAGGCTTATGCTGAGTTCATCAAGGTTTGTGAGACTCTTGAGAACCACTATCATGACATGCAGGATATGGAGTTCACAGTTGAGAACAAGAAGCTCTACATGCTTCAGTGCCGTAACGGTAAGAGAACAGCTCCTGCAGCTCTTAAGATCGCATGCGATCTCGTAGATGAGGGTCACAAGACACCTGAGCAGGCTGTTGCTATGATCGATCCTCGTAACCTTGATACACTTCTTCACCCACAGTTCGATACAGCTGCACTTAAGGCTGCAACACCTATCGGAAAGGGTCTCGGTGCATCTCCTGGAGCTGCCTGCGGTAAGGTCGTATTTACAGCTGATGATGCTGTAGAGTGGGCTGCAAGAGGAGAGAAGGTAGTTCTCGTTCGTCTCGAGACTTCTCCTGAGGATATCACAGGTATGAAGGCTGCTCAGGGTATCCTTACAGTTCGTGGTGGTATGACATCACACGCTGCCGTTGTTGCCCGTGGTATGGGTGAGTGCTGCGTATCAGGATGCGGTGACATCAACATGGATGAGGAGAACAAGAAGTTCACTCTCGGCGGCAAGGAGTTCCATGAGGGAGACTTCATTTCTATCGATGGTACAACAGGTAACATCTACGATGGAAAGATCGCAACAGTTGATGCACAGATCGCAGGTGAGTTCGGACGTATCATGGCTTGGGCTGATCAGTTCAGAAAGCTTAAGGTTCGTACAAATGCCGATACTCCTGCTGATGCAAAGAAGGCTAGAGAGCTCGGTGCTGAGGGTATCGGTCTCTGCCGTACAGAGCATATGTTCTTCGAGGAAGACAGAATCGCTGCATTCCGTGAGATGATCTGCTCAGATACAGTAGAAGAGAGAGAAGAAGCTCTGGAGAAGATCCTTCCATACCAGCAGAACGATTTCAAGGCTCTCTATGAGGCTCTTGAAGGCTGCCCTGTTACTATCAGATTCCTTGATCCACCTCTTCACGAGTTCGTTCCTACAACAGAGGATGAGATCAAGAAGCTTGCAGACGCAAAGCACAAGTCAGTAGAGGAGATCAAGGCTATCATCAACTCACTTCACGAGTTCAACCCTATGATGGGTCACAGAGGATGCCGTCTCGCTGTTACATATCCTGAGATCGCAAAGATGCAGACAAAGGCTGTTATCCGTGCAGCTCTTGAGGTTCAGAAGAACCATCCTGAGTGGAATGTAAAGCCTGAGATCATGATTCCACTTGTATGTGAGATCAAGGAGCTTAAGTTCGTTAAGCAGATCGTAGTAGAGACAGCAGATGCAGAGATCGCTGCAGCAGGTGCTAAGCTCGAGTACGAGGTTGGTACTATGATCGAGATCCCAAGAGCAGCTCTTACAGCTGATGAGATTGCTAAGGAAGCTGATTTCTTCTGCTTCGGTACAAATGACCTTACACAGATGACATTCGGATTCTCACGTGATGATGCAGGTAAGTTCCTCAATGCTTACTATGATACAAAGATATTCGAGAGCGATCCTTTCGCAAAGCTTGACCAGACAGGCGTTGGTAAGCTTATGGAGATGTCAATCAAGCTTGGAAAGCCTGTTAATCCGGCACTTCACATCGGTATCTGTGGTGAGCACGGTGGAGATCCTTCATCAGTAGAGTTCTGCCACAAGATCGGACTTGATTATGTATCATGTTCACCATTCCGTGTTCCTGTAGCTCGTCTTGCAGCAGCTCAGGCACAGATCACAAATCCAAGAGCTTAATCGTATTAATAGCAAAATCGAATAAATGTTGGATAAGAAAAGAGGTATCGGCTATTACCGATACCTCTTTTTTATTAAAACGCGTAATAAAGTGTTTCCTTAGTTATCATCCTGCCAGTAGCCGTTGGCGAGCTTAATGAAGTCCTTTGCGGCTTTACTTAAATATGCGTTCTTTGGATAGGTGACACAGACCTTCCATGTAGGCCTGAAGGGGAGTCTGAAAAATTTGATTCCCTCCGGCTTCTGCTTTACATAGTGATATGGAAGCAGACCGCAGGCAAGCTTTGCCCTGATCATAGACAGGATAGTGATATTGCTTGATGTTTCGAAAAGTACAGTGGGAGCAAACCCGGCATCACGGAAGATCTGATCAACGGTCTTACGGATGGTGGATTCCTTATACATCATTACGAAGGGCTCATACTGCAGGGCTGAAAGCGGAAGAGTCGGATACTTGTCCCCGGTCTTTAAATACTCGGGACTAACGGGATACTCTTCCGGAATGGCAATATATATTTCCTCTTTATAGAGGTCTATATACTCATCATTGATCTTCTGTGAGTCTGTCAAAGTGACGAAACCTATATCCAGTTCTCCTCTGTGTACGGCTTCCTGCTGCTGTTTTACACTGAGTTCCCTTGGTTCAACAGTGAATTCGGGATACATGTTATGGAAGATAGGGTATACATATGAGAACATATCATATCCTCTTCCGGGAGTCATGCCCACAGAAAGATATCCGTTATGCTTGTTCACCATGTCTGCGATGATGGTATAGGTCTTCTGCTTGATGCGAAGCATCTCACGGGCGTTGTCCAGATATACATGTCCTTCGGGAGTAGGTGCCCATGCAGCTTTGTTACGGATAAAAAGAGGTGTACCTACTTCTTTTTCCAGCTTCTGGAGCTGTTGAGAAAGAGCTGACTGTGTAATGAACAGTTTTTCGGCTGCCTTTGTTATGGAACCTTCATCAGCTATTTTTATTATGTACTCTATCAGTTTAGTGTCCATATGGTCCTCTCAAAAAATGAAGTGTAAAAGAAAATCTGAAATACTAAAGAAAGCTTTACGGATGGTACAGTAAAAAGGGCTCCACATTAGTAAAACTTATACATGATTCACTTTTATTAATTTTACTTAACCAAACAGCGCAATTATACTCATTTTACACAGAACAGATAGTTTTGTAAATGAAGATAAAACATTGTAACAAATTATCATTTAAAACCGTAGCAAGGCTTATTTTCTTTAGTAATATCAGGGAAAATCAGACAAAAGTATACAAGCTATGGCTTAAACAGTGCTGAAAATGCCGTTTCTATGAGAAGCTGAAATGATAAACAAAAATAAGATCCACAATGAAAAATTGCGATGAGAGGGAGGCTTGCATATATGGCTGAAAGATTGTGTATAAGAATAACTGACAGGGATAATGTGGCTATAGCTATCAGAGACATTCCCAAGGGGACAGAGGTGCTGCCCGGAATAGTAACAGCTGAGGATATACCACAGGCTCACAAGATTGCATTGGCAGAATTAAAGAAAGGCTCGGAGGTCATACGTTACGGTGTTGTTTTAGGCACTGTTTCAGAGGATATTCCTGTGGGAGGCTGGATAAATGAAAAGAATCTCATCATGGCGCCGGCACCGGATCTTGACAGCATGGAGTTCGCAACTAATATCCGCACAGATCTTCCGAAGCCGAAGAGAACCACATGGATGGGCTATAAAAATCCGGACGGATTTTATGCAGGAACCAGAAACATCCTCGGCATAAACACAACGGTTCAGTGTGTTGCCGGAGTCCTGAACGTTGCCATCCGTAAGATAAAGGCTGAGATACTTCCGAAGTATCCCAATGTTGACGATGTTGTGGCCATCAACCACCCGTACGGCTGCGGTGTTGCAATAGATGCGCCGGATGCGTACATTCCCCAGAAGATAATAAGGAACATCGCCATGCATCCCAACTTCGGAGGAGTGTTTATGCTGGTTGCTCTCGGCTGTGAAAAATTTACAGTTGATCGTTTTTGTGAGTGGTGGCCGGAGCTTAACAATGAGGACAATGTCATCATCCTGCAGGAGCACAAGGGCTATCAGGCAATGATGGATGCAATAATCGGGATGGCGGAAAAGAAGCTTAAAATACTCAATGAGAGAAGAAGAGAGGAGCTTCCGCTTTCTGATCTTCTGGTAGGTATGCAGTGCGGCGGATCAGATGCATTTTCTGGAATCACCGCGAACCCTACGGCGGGGTATGCTGCGGATCTGCTGGTTTCCGGCGGCGGTACTGCCATGTTCTCAGAGGTCACAGAGGTAAGAGACGGTGTACAGTTCATTGCCCACAGATGTATCGATGAAACTGTAGGAAAGCGGCTTGTTGAAGAGATGAAGTGGTATGACAATTACCTTAAGGCCGGGGGTGTGGACCGCGGAGCCAATACAACTCCCGGTAATAAAAAAGGAGGCCTGTCCAATATCATTGAGAAGTCCATGGGTTCCATTGCGAAGTCCGGATATTCACCTATAGTTGAGGTTCTTTCTCCCGGAGACCGCCCTACAAAGCACGGGGAGATCTTTGCAGCTACACCTGCATCAGATCTTGTCTGCGGGCCTTCACAGCTTGCTTCCGGTATGGGACTTGAGGTATTTATGACAGGCAGAGGTACGCCCTATGGTCTCGCAGCGGCTCCTGTTATCAAGCTCTGCTCCAGAAATGAGATGAAGGAGCAGTGGTCCGATATCATTGATTTTAATGCCGGACCCGCAGCTGTCGGTGAAAAAACCATTAAAGAGCAGGGTGAGGAACTTTTTGACTTTATACTGGATGTGGCATCAGGTATAAAAAAGCCTTTCACCGAGCAGTATGGTTTTGCAAATGATCTTTGTGTTTTCAATCCTGCGCCTATAACCTGATCTTTGAACATTCTGTTGCACTGTTTATGAAGGCGGATGTCAGGAATTCCCTGGTTCGCTTTTATCAACGCCTGAATAATGACTTAATAATACCCTTTGCGTCCTGAAATAAACTCAGTGACGCAGAGGTTTTTTTATGTCAAAAAACGATCATTAAATTTTCTAATGTAAGCATTAGCAGAGCTAACAGTTTAACTTATGGATAACAATGTATCGATAAGTTTTGCTTAATCAAGCATAAGATTTACGAGTTTTACAATGGTTTTTGTGTAAGTTATCCTAATACCGTCAACGAAACAGGCAATATTCAGTGACTAATACCAAATTGAATGAGATCGGTTATAAGGTCTTATGAAATGATAAACCTCTGCCGAGAGGCAGAACCTCCGGGAGACCGGAAAGAAAGGGGGAACTTAAATGTTCTTTAGAAAATATGGCGACTTTGTAGTCGGCATCTTTTACGCAGTTCTGGGTGTGGCTCTCATCATAGGAGCAAAGGCCCTTCCAAAGTCGAAGGTCATGGAGATCGGTCCCGATTTCATGCCTACACTGATCGGAGTCATCATTCTCATTCTGGCAGGCATACTTCTGGTTGAAACAGCAAGCCGGTTTAAGGCGCAGAAAACAGAACTTGAGACTTCCGGTTACAAGGATACCTCGGACTACAAGAGAGTTCTCGGAAGTCTTGCGGCTGCAACGGTCTATGTAAATATCTTAAAGCCGGTTGGGTTCATCATCAGTACACTGGTATATCTTCTGATTCAGATCTATATACTGGCTCCTGATCAGAGCAGAACAAAGAAGGACATCATCACATATGTCATTATCGATGTGGTCTTCACAGTAGTTGTTTATCTGCTTTTCCGTTACGGATTCAAGATAGTGCTTCCGGCGGGAATCTTCGCGATACAGTAAGGAGGGAAAACAAATGAATGCATTAGCACAATTAGGGGCTGCAGTGGTTACTGTCTGTCAGCCGGTTTCCCTGCTTTTCATGATAGCAGGAGTTGCCATCGGAATCGTCTTTGGATCCATCCCCGGACTTTCAGCTTCCATGGCGGTGGCACTTATGCTTCCACTGACATTCACCATGGATTCTTCACTCGGTATGAATGTTCTGGTAGCTGTTTATATCGGAGGTATCTCCGGAGGTCTTATTTCGGCAATACTTCTCAATATGCCGGGAACAGCATCCTCCATAGCAACAACCTTTGACGGTTATCCGATGGCTCAGAAGGGTGAAGCCATGAGAGCTCTCGGAATCGGAATAGTTTTTTCCTTCCTCGGATCGCTTTTTTCATTCTTCGTTCTGTCGTTTTTCGCACCTATGCTAGCGGACGTGGCTCTTAAGTTCACACCTGTTGAGAACTTCGGTATCTGCTTCTTCGCACTTACCATGGTGGCCATCCTCTCATCGGGAAATATGGTGAAGGGTCTTCTGGCAGGACTTTTCGGACTGGTTTTCTGTTTCGTAGGAATGGCTCCTATCGATGGAACACCGAGATTCACCTTCGGAAATCAGGATCTTCTGGCAGGCTTCAATCAGCTCACAACTCTTATCGGAATCTTCGCAGTTGCGGATATCCTTATTTCAGCTGAGGAGATGAATGCAAAGGGAGTTCAGACCATCCCCGTAACAAAGGTAAAGGGCTTCGGCTTCTCCATGAAGGAGTTCATTTCATGGATGCCGGGAGCTGTAAGATCGGCAATCATCGGAACCGGAATCGGTATCCTTCCGGGAATCGGCGGTTCCACATCGGGAATGCTTTCATACGTAACCGCAAAGAACATGAGTAGACATCCCGAAACCTTCGGTCAAGGTGAGCCTGAAGGTATCGTGGCAACAGAGTGTGCCAATAATGCTACCATCGGTGGAGCAATGATCCCGCTTCTGGTTCTCGGTATACCGGGAGACGGAGTTACAGCTATGATGCTCGGCGGTTTCCTGATTCACGGTCTTTCAGCAGGTCCCCTTCTCTTCGTAAAGAATGCGGACGTTGTTTACGGAATCTTCGCAGCATGTATGGTATGTGATCTCATAATGCTTCTTGTGGAGTGGACATGTATCAAGGCATTCGTACAGGTACTCAAAGTTCCTAAGCATATCCTGATGCCGCTTATCCTTGTACTTTGTGCAGTAGGTGCTTACGCAACAAACAACAGAGTTTTCGATGTACAGTCGATTATCGTATTCGGTGTTGTCGGCTATGTTTACCACAAGTTCAGACTTCCAACAACTCCATTTGTTCTTTGCTTCCTGGTTGGATCCATGACAGAGACCTACTTAAGAAGAGGAATAATGAGTTACAAGAGCTTCGGAGCTTTCTTCTCACATCCGATCTTCGATTTCTTCTGGTTTATAGCCTGCGGAGTTCTGATCTGGTCAGTCTATAAGGAAGTAGTAGCCACAAAAAAGAAAAAGCTTGAAGCAAGAGCAGCGGCATAAGTATTGGAATAAAAAGGAAATTACAGAGAAGGGTTCCTTCCATGAACACGTATGTTTTTCTCCGAAGGAAGTATATGGGATAAAAACCGTGAAGTGATTCTTTTGATAACGGAACATCATGAATCAGACTTCCTGAGGGGAGAGTAAATAAAAGGAGAATAAAATGAAAAAGAGAATCTTATCAGCAGTACTTGCAGGAGGAATGGTACTTGGACTTGCAGCATGCGGTTCCTCAAACACAGCATCAACAACAGCCGCAGCAAAGGAAACAGCTGCAGCTACTAAGGCATCAGAGACAAATGCAGCAGAAAGCGCGGCTCCGGCTGATGCTTCAGGATGGACACCTTCAGGTCCTATCTCACTGGTACTTCCTGCAGGAGCAGGCGGAGATACAGACCTTTCAGCAAGAATCTTTGCACAGTATGCAAAGGAGATTACAGGTGCAGATTTCGTAGTTGTCAATGCTTCAGGTGCATCAGGATCTGTTGCAGCAAACCAGGTTCTTTCAGCAGCAAACGACGGTCTCACAGTTCTTTACGGACACAACCTCGTAAACGTTGCAAATGTAGCAGGTATCACTGATTACGATTATACAGCATTCACACTGGGACCAACATTTGCAAAGAATGATGCTCAGGGTCTTTATGTAAATCCTGAGAAGTATAAGAGCCTTTCGGAGTTCATAGAAGCTGCAAAGGCAAATCCTGGACAGCTCAAGGCCTGCACAGAGGTTGGTGCTTATACATACTACGAATTCCTGAAGTTCGAGCAGGTTGCGGGAATCGACCTTGATCTCGTAGATGTTGGATCAAATTCAGATAAGGTTACAGCCATGCTTTCAGGTCAGGTTGACATGATGCCGGGTGCATTCGTTAACACAAAGGATTATATCGATGCAGGACAGTTTCTCTGCGTAGGTATCCCGACAGCCGAGAGATCAACTCTTATGCCGGATGTACCTACACTTAAGGAGCAGGGTGTTGACCTTGTATATCCTGACTGTGACTATTCTTTCTACTTCCCTGCAGGAACTTCTGAGGATGTTATCAAGTGGTTTGAGGACACAACAAAGGCTGTTACAGAGAATGAGAAGTGCCAGGAGGATCTCAAGAACATGCAGATCAATCCTTACTACCTCTCAGCTGCGGATTCTGTAGAGAATGACAAGAACTATCTTGAGATCTTCAAGGAAGTAGCTGCTTCTGTAGAGAATTAAGTATTCGGTTCTTAATCGGAATATCATTATATTGAAGTGCCTGTGTACCGGGCACTTCGGTAAAACTTCATAATACAACTTCCTATGATATGACATAAGTGTCATGAGAATTCTGCAATCTGTCTAAGATGCGACACCGGCTTACGGCACTTATGTCATGATAAAATCTCCGGCCCGGTTCTTCCGGGCCATCCAAAAGAGTTCAGGATGATGCAAAGATACACTTTACATGATCCCGAATCCTGTTGAAAATAGTGTCAGCTGCCTTTGCGATAATAGGGCTTAAGACATTATGAAAAGAGAGGTAAAAGGAATTGGATACCAGAAAAACAGTTAAGGATCATATAAGTGATCTGAAGAAGGAAAACAAGAGAGTTCATATCATTGCGTATATCATGATGGCGGTACTCGTGGGAGTACTGATCGTGTCTCTCAGGAGACAGTTCTATCTTACATTCGGTTTACTCATCGCTGCACTGCTCATTCAGTTTTTTGTGTTCCGCAAGGCTCAGAAAAAGTACATAAAGCACTGCGAGGATGCAAATATTTCCCTGACCCTGAAAGAAACATTAAATGCTTCGGAAATACAGGAAAAGGGTACATATATCACAGAAGAGACCGTTGAGAAGGCTCATATCATACCTTTTGTACCGAAGACCTTTAACGGGTTCAAGGCCATAAAGGGAATGAAAAACGGCATGGAGGTCTCAGCCACAGACGTTTCGGTTGTGGACAGAAAAAATGATAAGGGAATCGCTGCAGAGGTGAATACCGGAAACTGGATTCACATTGAGCTGCCTGAAGGAACAGGAATGAAGTTCACCATAGTGGAGGATGAACTCATGAGGGATTCCTCAAGAACCGATTTCTTTTCAAAGGATTCCTACAGAGAATCAGAGCTTCCCGAGGGTTTCCCCAGAAGATTCCATATTTATGAAAACATTGAAGCTGAAGACAACGGAAAGAAGTTAAGTGACAGTTTTCTCGCTAAATTGAAGTCACTTTCCGATTATACTCCGGGAAAGATCGGAGTAAGTATCAATGATAAATCCGCAGATATATTTATAAAAAACAGATTTCTCGCAGCCGGTTTTACTGCCGGCCAGGAGGTGGATGAAAGAACACTCCTCCGCGATCCGTATCCTGAACTAATGCATGTTCTGGATATGGTTGAATTCCTTTGAATATAAGACAGCATATGTCGACGGTGCTGTTTTATAAGATATAAAAGTTTAGCACCTATAGAAAAGGAGAATATAAAATGATACCTGTAATTTCAAAGATGGAAGTGTACCCTGTAGCCGGACATGATTGTATGGAGCTCAATCTTTCAGGAGCTCACGCACCATATTTCACAAGAAATATCGTTATCCTTACAGATTCTAACGGAGTAGAGGGTGTCGGAGAAGTTCCGGGAGGACAGAAGATCACCAATGCTCTCGAAGCAGTTAAGGACCTTGTGGTAGGGACAAAGATTTCAGACTATAAGAATACATTAAATAAGGTAAGAGCATGGCTCGATGAGAACATCAAGGATGACGTAAGAGGTCTTCAGACCTTTGACTTACGTACAGGTGTACATGTAGTCACTGCTATTGAAGCACCGCTTCTTGACCTTATGGGCAAGTTCCTTGAGGTTCCTGCAGCTTCCCTCATGGGTGACGGATTACAGAGATCATCGGTAAGATTCCTTTCATACCTTTTCTATGTAGGTGACAGAAAGAAGACAGATCTTCCATACGAGGAAGAACCGGATTCAGACTGCGACTGGTACAGATTACGTCATGAGGAAGCTATGGATCCTGAGCACATCGTGGCTCTTGCAAAGGCAACCCATGAGAAGTACGGCTTCGAGGATTTCAAGCTTAAGGGCGGAGTTCTTCAGCCGGATGAGGAAGTTAAGGCTGTTACAGCAATTAAGGAAGCATTCCCGGATGCAAGAGTAGACCTTGATCCAAACGGATGCTGGAGCCTTGCAGAGGCTATACGTGTTGCACCTGCTCTCAAGAAGGTACTTGCTTATGTAGAGGATCCATGCGGTGCAGAGAACGGGTTCTCAGGCCGTGAGATCATGGCTGAGTTCAAGCAGGAGACAGGAATGCCTACAGCTACCAACATGATAGATACAGACTGGAGACAGATGCGTCACTGTATCCAGCTTAAGAGTGTGGATATCCCTCTTGCAGACCCTCATTTCTGGACTATGGAAGGTTCTGTTCGTGTAGGTCAGCTCTGCAACGAGTTCGGTCTTATGTGGGGATGCCATTCAAACAACCACTTTGATATCTCTCTTGCAATGGTTGCACAGTGCGCAGCAGCTGTTCCGGGCAAGCTTAACGGAATCGATACACACTGGATCTGGCAGGAAGGCAGAGAGCGTCTTACAAAGAAGCCTATGGAGATCGTTGGTGGTTGCATCAACGACATCGACAAGACTGTGGGTCTCGGTGTTGAGGTAGACCGTGAGCAGATCATGAAGGCAAATAAGCTTTACATCGATAACTGCCTCGGTGCACGTGATGATTCAATCGGAATGCAGTATCTGATTCCGGGCTGGAAGTTCGATAACAAGCGTCCCTGCATGGTTCGCTAAGGGGTATGAAAATGAACGATACACCTATTATTACCAAGATGCAGGTGATCCCTGTTGCGGGATATGACAGTATGATGATGACACTGTCAGGGTGTCACGCGCCATGCTTCACCAGGAATCTGGTTGTCCTTTCGGATAATGCGGGACACCAGGGAATCGGTGAGATACACGGGGGAGATTACACCTGCGAATGTTTAAATGCGGTACGTCCTCTCGTTGAGGGACAGCCCATATCCAAATACCGTCAGATACTTCAGAAGATACATAAGATGGCAAATCCTTCTTCAGACGATGACGGAGAAGGAATACAGACCCTTGATATCTCAAAGCTCAAGTTCGTTGTTAAGAGCGAGTGGGCTATAGAGTGTGCCATGCTGGATCTTATGGGACAGTTCCTTAATGTTCCCATGTGTGATCTTCTGGGAGAAGGTCAGCAGCGTAAGGAAGTTGAGATGCTTGGATATCTCTTCTATGTTTCCGATAAGAAGAAGGTACCGGCAGGAGATATGCAGTATCTTGATGAGAGTGACAGCTTTGATCCATGGTTCCGCCTGAGAAGGGAAGAGATACTTACTCCCGAAAGGATCGTTGAGGAGGCTGAGGCGCTTTCCGAAAAGTACGGCTTTAAGAACTTTAAGCTTAAGGGCGGTGTACTTTCGGGTGCTGATGAGATGGAGGCCTGCAAAGCCCTTAAGAAGCGTTTCCCGGATGCCCGCATAAACATTGACCCTAACGGTGCATGGAGCCTTAAGGAGGCTATCGAACTCTCGAAGGATATGCATGATGTGATAACCTACATGGAGGATCCCTGCGGCCCTGAGGCGGGTTATTCAAGCCGTGAGATCATGCGTGAGTTTAAGAATGCCACACAGTTCCAGGTTGCTACCAACATGATAGCCACAGACTGGAGACAGTTCTATCACACAGTAAGTCTCAATGCCTGCGATATCATACTTGCAGACCCTCATTTCTGGGGCTTTGACGGTGCTATACGTATGTCTCAGCTTCTTGATTCATGGGGCCTTACATGGGGCGTGCATTCGAACAATCACTTTGATATCACTCTTGCTGCATTTGCCCAGGTGGGAGCTGCGGCTGTAGGCACACCTGCACCTCTCGATACCCACTGGATCTGGCAGGACGGACAGAATCTCCTTTACGATACACCGAAGATCGTTGATGGAAAGCTTCAGGTTCCGGAAGCACCGGGTCTTGGTGTCCACCTCAACATGGAACGTGTAATGGAAGCAAACAGGCTTTACAACAGTCTTCCGAGCCATGACAGAGATGATGCAAAATCCATGCAGTATCTGATCCCGGGATGGAAGTATGATCACAAGAAGCCGAGTCTTGTAAGATAAAAAAATCCGGTCTATAGAAAAACATATAAGTGAGTTGATAGCATACGGAGAGATCCGTTATCGACATACGATCCAATAATATAAACAGTTTAAATCCGACAGGAATGAAATGATCCCCCTAAAGGAGACAATGGAAATATCCAAAGTCTTCTTTAGGGGGACTTTTTTGGATAAGAATCCGGAAGGAGATGAAATCGCTGCATTAAAGATCATTTCGAACGAAGCATGTCACGCAGGAAAGTGCCGTTATCATGTCGGTGACATGACAGTACCACGCTGCCGCATTACACCATGATGACAGAAGGGCTGTTCAGTACCTGCTTCCACAGCTCGAAAAGCCGCCTTTCGGGAGCGGTAATATAGGTGCCCTTTCGGTAGGCGACACATCTCATCCATGAAAGCTCCGGGGAAACACGGAAGTAAGCAAGTGGAAATTTCTCATTCACATAGGACTGGGGGAAGAATGCAGGCCCCATCTGGTTTATGGCCATCTTAAGTACAGTTACGGAGCTGCTTGATTCAAACAGAATCTTCGGATGCAGATGCTTCTCCCTGAAAAAAACGTCCAGCATCCTTCTGAGTATAGTATCCTGGGAGGGCATGATGAAGGTTTCATCCTTAAACAGGCTTATGTCTGCATAAGGCAGGGTTTTCCAGCTTTCCGGACCGGCAAGTTCTGCCATAGGATGGGAGTTTGGAACACCAAGTATCACGGATTCCGGTGAAAGATCTATGCGTTCAAGGTCAGGATCAAGGGGCATCATTTTTGAATAGCTCAGGAATGCAAATTCTGTTTCTCTGTGCAGGAGCATCTGCGCCATCTTCGGTACCCTTGCGCATTTGAGATTGATGGTGAAATCCGGAAATTCCTGATGAAACTGTGGATAGATGTCTGAGAATGTGGATGCTCCCCGTTCAGGTGTGCAGGCAATGCTGATCTCGCCCACATTGTTGCTTGCACTGTCCCTGATTATCTTATAAGTATCGTTCTTTATGGTCAGGATCTTTTTGGCTGCAGATACATAAAGGCGCCCTGAAAAGGTGGGAATCATCTTGTGATAACGTCTTTCAAAGAGAGCTGTCCCCAGCTCTTTTTCCAGCTTGAGGAGCTGCTGGTTCAGGGCTGACTGGGTGATATACATCTTTTCGGCAGCCTTTGATATGCTTTCCTCGTCATAAATTGAAATGATATTTTCCAAAGATTTCAAATCCATTCTATATGTTTCTCCTTTGTCCCGGGATGTTTAAAAAATCAAAATTACCCATAAAACTTTATGAGCTTAGCTGAGAAAAATAAAAGATGAAGAAAAAAGCGAGTAATTTAAGTGATATTGCATAAGAAGCAAAATGTTTTTTGTGCAGGAATCCGGATGTAAGCATTTTCATAAAACAGGAACGCGCAGACTTAAAATAAATAAGTCTACAACCAAAGAGCTATTAAGTTCTGTTAAGCTTACTGCCACTTTATAATACAGTCAATAATTAAATGAAGCGATATTGATAATGAATTTAAGCGATTTCCGGGGCTGTCTTTTATAGCACAGTAAATGTCTGTGCATCGTCGGCAAAGTAGACAGTCCGGGACAGTATTTAAAGCTTCACAAAATGTCAGGAGGAAATATGAACAGAAAGAGTTTATTGTTGGGAATTTGCATAGCAGCTATGACAGCAGCTGCATTTACAGGCTGCGGAGCAGCAGGCGGATCCGGGTCATCCGGAGACATTCCTAAGAGTGTTGAGGTCCAGGTACCTGCAAAAGCAGGCGGCGGAACCGATGTCATGGCAAGAACCCTCGGTCAGGAAGTTGCAAAGCAGACAGGTTCAAATGTCACTATCGTAAATAACACTGACGGCGGCGGAGTGGTTTCCATGGAGACAGTCCGTACAGCTAAAGGTGATGGTTCAAAAGTGCTCCAGTATCACACCACTATGCTTATCAAGTCAGCCACAAAGGTATATGACAAGACAGCCTATGATGACTTCAGGATCTGGGGTGTTAGCCAGGGAACAGAAAAAGGTCAGTATGTTCTCGTAACTTCAGCAGATTCCGATATGAAGACCATCGAGGATTTCGTAAATAAGGGAAAGTCCTCAGAAATCAAGATGGGTATAGAGACAGGCGGAACAGCACATGTAATGACCGGACTTCTCGCAAAGGCTTCAGGTATAAGCGTAAAGTATGTGGAGGCAGGTTCAGATACAGAGAAGCTTACAGCCCTTGTTGGAAATACAATTGATGCCAGCATCGTAAATGTTAACCAGGCCAAGCAGTATGTTGAGTCAGGTAAAGCCAATGCCCTTGCAGTCATCACTAACGGTGAAGAGGGTGCCAGATCTTCGGTTCTTCCCGATGTTCCTTCCATGACAGAGTCAGGCATCGACTGCTCATTTGCCTCCTACAATATCTTTGCAGGACCTAAGGATATGGATGATGAGATTGCGAAGAAACTCTATGAGGCTTACGCAGCCGCTGCAAAGTCTGACGCAGTAAATGAAGTTCTGGAGCCTGCAGGAATGGCTATGGAATTCCTGAGCTTCGAGGAAGGCCCTGAAAAGATCAAGGCTCAGCAGGAAGCAATCAATTCCGTTGTTGAAGAGCTGGGCCTCGTTCAGAAGTAATTCTGAGAAGAGAATAAGGAGAAATGACATGAAGGTTTCCAGAGATCAGATCACAGGCACAGTCATTTTGCTGCTGGGATTGTTTGTTTTTGTCATGATAAGCACCTATTCTGTACCTTTCAGGTCCACCTATCCAGGACCTAAGGCACTACCGGGTCTTGCGGCGGTTGGATTTGTTATATGCGGCGCAGGGATCTTTTTGGAAGGTTGCAAAAAGAAAGAAGAGAAGGTTTTTCTGGTTAAGGAAGGCTGGATAAAACTTACAGTTAACATCGGAGCTATAGCCCTTTACATACTTGCCATGCAGTATCTTGGCTTCTTTATCGCAACACCGGTATATCTTTATTCCTTATCTAGCTGGTATGCGAAGGGCTATGCGGAAAAGCCGGTCCACAGGATCGTCTTTTCCGCCGGAGTTACGGCAGTCATCTTTCTGGCATACCAGATGGCCTTCGGCTATCAGCTGCCAACGGGAATATTCAGATAAGGAGATAAGATATGACTGAAAATGCAGCATTCATAATCACGCAGATAACAAACCCCTTAAATCTGCTTTTATTGTTGGCGGGTAATGTCATCGGCATCGTGTTCGGTGCCATTCCGGGACTTAACGGCACCATGGCGGTCATGCTTTTTATGCCCCTTACCTACGGCATGGAAACGGGACCTGCCATCATATTCCTTTTGTCGCTCTGGATCGGAGGCTGCTCCGGAGGATTCATAGGCTCTGTCCTTCTGGGAATTCCGGGATCCCCATCATCGGTTGCCACCTGCTTTGACGGACACCCTATGGCAAAGAAGGGACAGGCCGGAAGAGCCCTTGCCATCGGTATGACGGCCTCCTTTATAGGTACCTTTTTCAGTGCGGTGGTGGGTGCCATACTTGCCCAGACTGTTGCGAACATTGCCTTTGCCATCGGACCCTGGGAGTACTTTGGTCTTTGCTTCATGGCCATCACCATGGTGCTTGCCATCTCAAAGGGCAACATGCTTAAGGGACTTTCCAGCGCCTGTCTCGGACTACTTCTTGCGTCAGTGGGTTATTCACCTATAGACGCTCAGGCAAGATTCACCTTTGACAACATGTACCTCATGGGAGGACTCGGTATGACGGTAGTTCTTATCGGTATCTTCGGTGTGAGCATGATGATACTTGCCCATGCAAAGGGCTTCGATCCACTTCCGACTGTTGACAACAGCATGATAAAGGGAATCGGTATCAAGCTCTCAGACATAAGAGAAAATATCGTAAACATTAGCCGCTCCTTCCTTATCGGTCTCGGAATAGGGTTCCTCCCGGGCATGGGCTCAGGGCTTTCAAATCTTGTGGCATATTCTGCTGCAAAGAACAATTCTAAGCATCCCGAGACCTTCGGGACAGGTAATCCGGAGGGAATCTGGGCATCGGAGTCTTCCAACAATGCTTCCATCGGTGGTGCCATGATCCCCATGGCAGCTCTCGGAATCCCGGGAGACTCCTGTACAGCCCTTCTCATAGGAGCACTCACCATACACGGTCTTGAAATGGGACCCATGGTGTTCAGGAACAGCGGAGATATAGTTTATCTCATGTTCGTGGTTGTTGCCATCTGTGCGGCAGTCTGCTTTGTTCTTCAGGCTGTTGGCATGAGGATATTCCCCCAGATACTGAAGGTGCCTTACCACTATATGTATCCGGCTCTTATAGTTGTCTCTCTTATCAGTGCCTATGTTGATTCATCAAGTCTTTATAAGTGCGGAATGATGCTTTTCTTTGCAGTTGTGGGCTGCATCATGGCTTACGGCGGACTACCCCAGTCACCGCTGATCCTTGCATTCATTCTGGGACCTACTATGGAGAGCAACATGCTTAAGGCCTTCCAGAATACAGAGACAGTTGCTACATTCTTCACCCGCCCAATTTCCTGTGTGTTCAATGTCATCGCCATCTGCTGTGTGTTCTCACCTGTTCTGAAGGCGCTGTATGCAAGATTTTTCAGGAAAGAGAATAAACAGATAGCTCATGAAGAGCTGAAATTAAACGGGAATAAATAAAGAGTAGGTTTGAATGTGAACTTTCAAACTTAGATGAAGAGTCAAGACTGATACGAGTGAATTCGGATCGATCATGACTCATGGAGGTGAAAATGTCGTTTAAATGTTCAAAACCAATACCTGACCCGGTCAGGACCCTGTGTGAGGAGCCCTGGAAGATAGAGGTGGAGCCCTTTCAGCTGACACCGAGGACCTTTTATGTGGGCGGACAGAAATGGGTAGGCGCATATATCATTGACACAGGTGCGGGACTTATACTTCTTGATACGGGAATAGCTGAAAGTGCATATATGATGGTGGATTCCATCTATAAGCTCGGCTACAAAATGTCTGATATAAAGTATATCCTCATAAGCCATGCACATTTGGATCACTTCGGAGGAGCAGCAATAATGCATGCACTTACAGGAGCCCCCATCTATATGTCAAAGGAAGATGATGAATTCATGCAGAAGGTTCCGGAGGAGACGGAGCTCCCTCAGGATATGTGGCATGTACAGCACATAAAGGTGGACCGTCACTACAGTGATGATACCGCAATAACTCTCGGTGATATATCTATCCGTACGCTTCTTACACCGGGGCATACCATAGGCTGCACCAGCTTTTTCTGGGATGAGAAGAATCCTGTAAATGGTGAGACCTATACTGTTGCCATGCATGGAGGAGTCGGGGGCAATACCATGAATGATGAGTATTACAGCACAAGCAGATATCTCACACCGGACCTGAGAGACCGTTTCTTTAATGACGCGGAAAAGCTTAAGAAAATTCATGTAGACATTGCCCTTCCGTCACATCCGAACCAGATAGAGATCCTGGACAGGGCGGGAAGCTATACCCATGAGTCACAGCCCTATCTCGATGATACGGTATGGGCGGATTTTATCGATGAGAGAGTGCGTCAGGTAAAGGCACTTATGAAATGAATTGAAACATATCGAAATCAAAAGAACACATTTCGAAACATTTGACAAAATATGCAGAATAAATAATTTTTTTGGCTATTTTACGTGTTGAGGCAGAATCGTCAATTTAATATCATGATGATGCGAGTAAAAAAGATGTGAAAAAGCTATTAAATTAAGAATGAAAGTGAGGATTTAGAAATGAAAGTTGGTTTTCTCGGACTTGGTATCATGGGACGCCCGATGGCAAAGAACCTTTTAAAGGCAGGCCATGAGCTTATGGTATATGACTTCAATCAGGAAGCTGTTAATGATGTTGTTTCATGCGGAGCTAAGGCTGGTACCTGCGGTAAGGATCTTGCAGAGTTCTCAGATGTTGTCATCACCATGGTTCCTAATTCACCACATGTAAGAGCAGCAGTATTCAACGAGAATGGTCTTGCAGAGGGCTTCCGCAAGGGTGAGTCCGTTCTCATCGATATGTCATCCATCGACCCGGTTGAGTCAAAGAAGATCGGTGCTGATCTTGAGAAGATCGGTGTAGACATGCTTGACGCTCCTGTATCAGGCGGAGAGCCAAAGGCTATCGACGGAACTCTTTCCGTAATGGTAGGCGGCAAGAAGGAGACATTTGACAAGTACTATGACATGCTCATGGTTATGGCAGGTTCAGTAGTTTACGTTGGACCTCTCGGTTCAGGTAACGTTGCAAAGCTTGCAAACCAGATGGTAGTTGCAGCAAACATCGGCATCGTTGCTGAGGCACTTACATTTGCAAAGAAGGCAGGAACAGATCCTGAGCTCGTATATCAGGCTATCCGCGGCGGACTTGCAGGTTCAACAGTTATGGATGCAAAGGCACCTATGATGCTTTCGGGAAATTACAAGCCGGGCTTCAGAATCGATCTTCACATCAAGGATCTTACCAATGCTCTTAACGCAGCACATGCTATCAACATGCCTGTTCCTATGACAGCACAGATGATGGAGGTTATGCAGGAACTCAAGAACCATGATGAGGGTTCATGCGATCACGATGATATCGTAAGATATTACGAGAGAATGACTGGCGTTTCAATCGTAAAGAAATAAAAAAATAAAGAGTCAGGCCCTTTCGTATCGAGCGTTTTGATGGGTACTTAAGAGCCTGAAATATATTGTCAGCCCTGTTGGGTAAAACTGTGGAGCCGGCAATATAAATCAGAAAGGTCTATAGATGAATACAGATTTTATCAAAGGCGTTGTGGTGCCTATCATCACAGTGATCGATAAGGACGAAAAAATCGATGAAGCCGGCATGCGTAAGCAGGTAGACTACGTTATCAACGGTGGTCTCCAGGGAATTCTTGCCTTCGGTTCAAACGGTGAGTTCTACCAGCTTGAAGAGGACGAAATGGAACGTGGCTTAAAGATCATGGTGGATCAGGCAGCTGGAAGAGTTCCTGTATATTTCGGAATAGGCGCTATAAATACAAAGAAGTGCATCCGTCTTGCAAAAATGGCTGTAGCTAATGGTGCAGCATGTGTATCTGTTTTACAGCCAATGTTCCTTAAGCCTACACATGATGAGCTTTTCAATCATTTCAAAGCCATCGCAGAGGCTATCCCTGAGACACCGGTGCTTCTTTACAACAATCCAGGCCGTGTAGGCTACGGAATGACTGCTGATTTCGTTACAGAGATCGCCCATGCGATTCCTAACATAGTTGGAATGAAGGATACTTCAGGTGATATAACTCTTACAGAGGAGTTCATAAGAAGAAACAGAGACATTAACTTCAAGGTATTTGGCGGAAAGGACACACTTCTTTTTGCTTCCCTTTGTCTCGGAGCAGTGGGCGGTGTCTGCACAGCAGGAAACTTCATGCCTGAGCTCATCGGTGATGTTTACAATAAGTATGTTGCAGGTGATTTCGAGGGTTCCCGTGAAGCCCAGTTCAAGCTTAATCCTGTAAGACTTGCCATGGACAAGGCTTCATTCCCTGTAGCGGCAAAGGATATGGCAAACATCCGCGGAGAGAACGTGGGAGATCCATATCTTCCGTCACTTCCTACAACAAACGAGGCAACCCTTGAGCACTTCAGAAATGTAATGAAGGAAGCGGGACTCATTTGATCTTATATCACTATTCTTAATGCTTTAAAATTTCCCAAAACAAAGTAGCCAGGCAGTGAGACATGGATGTATTCTCACTGCCTGTTTTGATGGTCCTGTCTTAGTAACAACGGTGACCCCAATTGGAAAATACTTAAAATAACTTATATATTCAATGAAATAATCATCATTCATGTGGTATATTTAATTTAATACACAGGATGATGGGAGGCAGTTATGAAACATGAAGTGACACTTAGAAATGGCATAAAAGTACCGGCTCTCGGACAGGGTACCTGGTATCTGGGAGAAAGCAGTCTTCTCAGAAAAAGAGAAATAGAGGGTATACGTAAAGGCATCGAAGCAGGAATGACCCTTATCGATACTGCAGAGATGTATGGAAACGGTGCGGCAGAGGATATGCTTGGTGAGGCTATCAGTACCGTGGACAGAAGCAGGCTCTATCTTGTATCGAAGGTCCTTCCCACGAATGCAGGAGGAAAGCGCATGCGTCAGGCTCTTCAGAGAAGTCTTTCCCGCATGGGTGTGGACTATCTTGACCTCTATCTTTATCATTGGAGAGGATCCTTTAAGTTGTCTGAAACTGTAGCAAGGCTTGAGGAGCTTAAGGCAGAGGGACTCATCAAAGCATGGGGAGTATCCAACTTCGATATAGACGACATGGAGGAGCTCTGGAGTGTGCCGGATGGAAAGAACTGTCTCGTGAATCAGGTACTTTATCATGCAGGTTCAAGAGGCATAGAGTATTCGCTTCTCCCGTGGATGGTGGAGCACGACGTGGCACTTATGTCCTATTGCCCATTGGCTCAGGCAGGTACCTTAAAGAGAGGCCTCATGCAGAATCAGACGCTTGAGGAGCTTGCAAAGAAATACGAGGTATCTGTTCCCGAGATCCTTCTTGCATGGAACATAAGGAATGGTCATACCATTGCCATACCGAGAAGTTCAAGACCTGAGCATACCCTGTCCAATGCTCATGCGGACAGCATCGAACTGACGGAAGAGGATCTCGCCCTCATAGATAAGGCATATCCTGCACCTGTTCACAAGGAATATCTGGACATGCAGTAAAACCTGGAGAAAATTTAAATAGAAGTTTTAATATAACGGATTTAGAGGTATCGATGAAAATCGGTGCCTCTTTTATTATAGATGATACTGAGCTTTGATATTTATTCTGATCGGACCAGTGTACATCTGAAGTATTAAATAGAAATACAGGAATGTGATTTTTATTATCTGATATGTTAGAATATTGAAATAATATGAAATATATTGAAACCGGAGGAGATATGGCAAATATAGCGCTGCTGGTACCGAATGATGAGTTGTTCAGACTTTCACATGATGCTTTACAGGAGATGAAAAAACGTCTTTTCATGATGAAGGTGATCGAAACTGAAAGTGCTGTGACGGAAGCCCGTCAGGCTATAAATCAGGGGGCGGACATCATCATCGCGAGAGGGCTTCAGGCCACAGTTATAAAGCAGTATACGGATGTTTCTGTTGTGGAGATAATCATGACACAGCAGGGTCTCATAGATATGCTTGGAAGAGCAAGGAGGATATTAGGCAAGGAGCACCCTAATATCGCTATAGTCATGTCAAAGAATATGGCCTGTGACATGACAGGGATAGGTGAAAAGTGTGGAGTGAATCTCAGGGAGTATCTGGTGCAGAATCCGGAGCTTCTGAAGCCAGCGGCCATGCAGGCCATCGAAGACAGGGCAGACCTTATCATCGGAGGTTCAACGGTACTGAACATGGCTGATAATGCAGGGATCCCTTCACTGTATCTTGCAAACACAGAGGATTCGGTAAAAAATGCGATCAGGGAAGCGTTTCTTCTTGCAGATACCTTTGAGAACGGTGAGATTCCTGTGCATGCAGTAATCAGCAGGGAAAAGGGCACAGGAAAAAAGGAAAACTCATTTGTAAACTTTCCGTATAAGAGCCGGAAGATGCAGAAGACTGTGGATCTTGCTGAAAAGCTTTCACGGACGGATTGCCCGAAGCTCATAGTGGAGCCTGTGGGGAATCTCCACAGAGCTTTTATCAATGCCATGCATAACAGCTCCAGACATTCCCAGGAAAAGCTGGTGATTTATGACTGTGAGAAGGGAAAGCCGGCTTACGATGATCTGTACGGCCGGAATGGAAAGGTCAATGACTCTCTTAAGGGTACTCTCGTCATAAACAACATCGAGTATCTGGATGAAAGATCTCAGAAGAAGCTGATGGAGATCCTGATGTTCAGAAATGTGATCATGGTGGCAAAGACCGGAAACTACAGGGAGTATCTCATACCGGAGCTTTATGCAAGGATGTCGGCATTTGCCATAAATATCCCGTCTCTTTCAGAGACACCTGAGGATATCGTTTATCTTGCCAATGTCTACATGCAGAGTATAACGGAACGCTACGGAAAGTACCACGTTCTAACAAAAGACGGCGAGAAGGAGCTGGAGCTAAAGTCTTGGACCGGAGGAAGAATTCAGCTTGAAAGCTTTATAGAGAGACTTGTTATTACTGCAGAACACAGAAATCTGAAAGCTGTAGATATAAAAGAGCTTTATGTTGAGCTTTATGTTGAAGGATCTGTAAACAGATTCGAGGAAATAGCCGGTGGGGATAAAGAAAAAGTCGGCACATCGGTAGAGGCATTTTATGATGAAAACGAAAAGCCCGAAATTCTGAACCATACGAATATATCAGAAAAATCCGGTCGCAGCATGACGGTTCAGGATCTGGAGAGAGAACGTATATTGAAAACCATCAGTAAGAACATGGGAAATCGTGAGAGAACCGCTGTGGAGCTCGGAATAAGCAAGACCACCCTCTGGAGAAAGCTCAGGAAGTATAATCTCATGACATGAGCATAAAAACGAAATATGATGAATCGTATTGAAACAGTATGAATGAAATAAAACCCATTTAGACATTTATGTTAAAAAAGCGAAGCCCCTTTGTGCGGATTTCGGATTGTTTATGATTTCGCGTTTTAATAAGATTGTAGTGCCTGATTCGTAAGGCTTAATTTGTTTGGACTTTTCAAAACAAACATAGCTTTTGGTAATTTCACAAAAGAGAACAGAGGAGAAAAAAATGAAGATCGGATTTGTAGGACTTGGAATCATGGGTAAGCCAATGGCAAAGAACCTTATAAAGGCAGGCTATGATGTAGTCGTAACAACGCATAAGCAGGAAGTTATAGATGAGTTCGTGGCTCTCGGAGCTAAAGGCGCAAAGAATGCGGCAGATGAAGTAAAACAGGGATGTGATGTTATCATCACCATGCTTCCCAACAGCCCGCAGGTTCGTGAGGTTACTCTTGGTGCAGGCGGAGTTGTTGAGGGTGGAAAGAGTGGAATCACAGTTCTTGATATGTCATCCATCGACCCGGTTGAATCACAGAAGATCTCGGCAGAGCTTGAAAAGAGCGGTATCGAGCTTCTTGACTGCCCGGTTTCCGGAGGAGAGCCAAAGGCTATCGACGGTACACTTTCAGTTATGGCAGGCGGAAAGAAGGAGTCCTTTGACAAGTTCCTTCCTGTACTTAAGGCTATGGCTTCATCAGTTGTTTATGTAGGACCTATCGGTTCAGGTAATGTTGCAAAGCTTGCAAATCAGATGATCGTTGCTGCAAACATCGGTGTTGTGGCAGAAGCTCTTACATTTGCAAAGAAGGCCGGAACAGATCCAAGACTTGTATATGAGGCAATCAGAGGCGGTCTTGCAGGTTCAACAGTTATGGATGCGAAGGCTCCTATGATGCTTTCAGGAAACTATGAGCCGGGCTTTCGTATCAGGCTCCATATCAAGGATCTTACCAATGCTTTAAACGCGGCACATGCTATAAATATGCCTGTTCCTATGACAGCCCAGATGATGGAAGTTATGCAGGAGCTTATGAATCATGGTGAGGAAAACTGCGACCATGACGATATAATAAAGTACTATGAGCGCATGACCGGAGTTTCAATCGCTGAAGCATAATTTATACAAGCTTCATAATTATTGCATGTAAGAAATGATTGACTTTTTTGGCTCAAGACTTTTGAAATGAATTATGTATCGGATATTTGATGTATTCTTTCCGAAACATCAGGATAATGCTTCGAAAAGAAATCACAGGTGCAGTATCATTGAAAAAACAGTATCAGCTTTGCCGGTTCAGAAGAACCTGAAGAGCTGATATCTCAAATGAAGGGAGCAGAATCATGGATTACAGAGTATTCGGAAATCAGATCGTTTTACGTATAGACCGCGGTGAGGAGGTCATGGAGACCATAGTAAAGCTTTGCGAGAAGGAGAAAATAAACCTTGGGTCCATAGTAGGACTTGGTGCAGCTGATCATCTCGTAATGGGTTTATATGATGTTGAGAAGCAGGAGTTCAGTGAAATAAAGCTGGACAAGCCTCTTGAGATAACTTCAATCGTTGGAAACATCACAGAGATGGATGGAAAGCCATATCTTCATGTTCATATCAATGCCTCCGACGCTGAGGGTCACACCTACGGAGGTCATCTTAAGGCTGTACGCATCAGCGGTACATCAGAGATTTTCATAACAGTCATTGACGGTCACGTGGGAAGAGAAAAGGACAGTATCACAAATACAGGACTTAATCTTTTCAAATTTGACTGATTATTTATTGCAGGTTAGAGCCTGACAGTGAGATTTGTTTAATATAGACTGTAAAACAAGACTTATATGATTTTTGATTTGCGAATGTTGGATATAAGTATTCGCATTTCTTTTATAAAAAACAGGCAGCAGGAGCTGCAAAGGAGAAATACGGATGAAACTACTTTTGGCATCGGATTCCTTTAAGGGAACATTATCAAGTGACCAGACCATCGAACTTCTTACAAAAGCAGCTCATGAGGTTTTCGGAGAGTGTGAGACAGGGGGAGTTCCTGTTGCTGACGGTGGTGAAGGAACAACAGAAGCTGTTGTAAAGGCAAGAAATGGTGAGATGGTCTACGTTGACGTTCATGGACCTCTCATGGAGACAGAGCATGGCTTTTACGGAAAGCTGTCTGATACTGAGGCTGTACTTGAGATGGCTGCAGCATCAGGTCTTCCTATGGTCCCGATGGAGAAAAGAAATCCGCTTAATACCACAACCTATGGTACAGGTGAGCTTTTAAAGGCAGCCCTCGATGCAGGGTACACAGAGATCGCCATCGCCATAGGCGGTTCAGCTACCAATGACGGTGGAATGGGCTTTGCTTCGGCCCTCGGAATAAGATTCCTGGATAAGGATGGTAATGCTCTTGAGGGAAAGGGAAGTGATCTTGCAAAGGTTCAGCATATCGATATGACAGGTCTTGATCCTGCTGTAAAGAAGGCACATTTTACAGTTATGTGTGATGTTACAAATCCTCTTTGCGGTCCTGATGGTGCGACCTACACCTTCGGAAAGCAGAAGGGTGGAACTCCTGAGATACTTGATGAGCTTGAAAAGGGAATGCAGAACTATCGTGATGTTATCATAAGGGAGTTTGATATCAACCCTGACGAGATAAAGGGGACAGGAGCAGCCGGAGGACTGGGCGCAGCCCTTAAGGTTTTCCTTGGAGCGGAAATGAAGTCCGGTATCGAGACAGTACTTGATCTTATTGATTTCGATGAGCGTCTTAAGGGTGTTGACCTTGTTGTGACAGGAGAGGGACGTACAGACTGGCAGTCCTGCTTCGGAAAAGTTATGCAGGGCGTAGGTGACAGAGCAAAGAAGCAGGAGGTTCCTGTTGCTGCTCTCTGCGGTGGACTCGGAAAGGATTATGAAAAGATCTATGAGCATGGCATCGGTTCAATCATGACTACCGTTGATGGTCCGATGCCCCTTCAGGAGGCACTTGATAAGGCAGAGGAGCTCTATTACAAGGGAGCTGTCCGCATGTTCAGATTCATCAAAGCCGGAATGAAAATAAAGGCATGAACTTGTTCTTAAAATAAGCAAAGGTTCAAATCATCTGCGTAAGCAGTGATTTGAACCTTTTTGTGTTTTGGATAAAACCCGGATATGAGATCAATGTGCCAGCTTAAGGAAGAATCCTGACTGCTTGAGTGCAGGTCTCAATGCTGTATAAACAACAGTTGAAACAATGAGAGAGATGACTGCATTGATGATGGTTGATACAAAGTTTATTTTAAGGGAAAGCTCTGCAGCAGGCTTTCCGAGGATGAGTATCTTGTACCAGTAACCGATGATCGGATCAGCAAAGATGTTGAAAGTAAGACCTGCAGCTGCGGCAAGGATGGCAAAGTGAAGAACGTGCTTCGGATCATCGCTTGTTGTGATGTGACCTATTTTGTGAGCAACAAAACCTGTGATGAGACCGATGATGGTTTTGCAGATAAGAGTCTTTGGAACAAGAGGTGCATAAACCGGATCAAAGAAATCGCCGATACTCATTCCGATGGCACCTGCGAGACCGCCCAGAGGACCTCCTATTATAAATGAAGCAAGAACGACAACTGCATTGCCAAGATGGATGGAAGTCATATCTCCTGCAACAGGTATCTTTATCTGTAAGAATGTAAAAACTGCATAGGACAGGGCTGCAAACAGTGCAGCAAGTGAAAGCTTGTAAGTTTTAGACTGATTCATGATTTGTTCCTCCCCAACCAGATGTTATAAATTTTGTGTTAGTGTCGTAGGACAAGACCACAATAGTTAAAAGCCTGAGTCAATGTCTCTGACATCTTTATGTTGTATTGCATTATAGAAAACAGCTGGAAGTATTTGAACTACCAGTTTTTGAAAATTATATATGACCAGATGCGAGAATGATATCTGTGAAGGATTGCTTTAGTGATAATATGAAGGCGAATGGAGTATAATGTGGATGAATCGTGGAACTCATGGTAGTTTTCAAAAGAAACTGCCGTATAGAGCCGACTTTGCACGATTCGATACGATCTTATGTCGATTTTATTATTTGTGATAAATTTTGGAGTAATTAAATGAGTCTTCAATTTGTTTTCGGTGCCAGCGGTGCCGGAAAAACAGAATATATTTTACAGTATTTTTTAAAAGAAGCCCCTAAGGATCTCAGGAAGAACTGGTTCCTGATAGTTCCCGAACAGGACACTCTTGCCATGCAGAAGAGGATAACAGGACATCTCTTCAATAAGGGAAACGGGATCCTGAATATAGATGTTTTAAGCTTCAACAGACTTGCATACCGTGTATTTGAGGAACTGGATATCCCCATCAGTCAGATGGCTGTGATCGATGACATGGGAAAGGTCATGATACTTCGGTCTGTAACAGAAAAGATAAAGGACAAGCTTAAGCTTTATCAGAGGGAGCTTAACAAAGCTGGATTCCTTACTGAATTGAAATCCCAGATTTCGGAATTCTATCAGTACCGCATCACTCCTGAGATGGTAGATTCTGCCGCAGAGCATGCGGAATCCGTATACACAAAGAATAAGCTTCACGATCTTGCCCTTATCCTGGAGGGCTTTCAGGATTATATGACAGAGCATGGCTACCTCACACAGGAGGAGATACTGGATAAGCTCTACAGGAGCATGCCTGAATCAGAGCTTCTTAAAGGGGCTGTCGTTGCATTTGACGGATTCACCGGTTTTACACCGGTGCAGCTTGATATCATGGAGGAGATCCTTCCGACAGCCAAAGAGACACTGGTGACCTGCGATGTAAGCATTGACGCAAGGGAATCCATATATGATGAGCGCGGACCTGAGGATCTTTTCTATCTTTCGAGGCAGACCATAAAGAAGCTCACAAAGATGGCAAAACAGCTTGAGGTTGAGCTGATCCCCGAGATAGATGTAAATCGTTTCGACGCATGGACCGGAGAGGAGAGAGGAGCGGACAGACCTGCCTTCAGATTTGATACTCCACATGGTCATGCTCTAGACATTATAGAGAGAAGGATCTACAGGTTCGGTGGCAATGCAGGGAAAACAGAGGCTGGTTCAGCCCTCAGTATATGGGAGGCGGCGGATCAAAGGCAGGAGATCGAAGCCATAGCATCGGAAATAGAAGAGCTGGTCCGAAGCGGAAGGATGAGATACAAAGACGTAGGCATCATACTTACAAATCCCGAAAGCTACAGAGATATAGTGTATAAGGTGTTCTCTGAGGCGGGGATCCCTTATTTTTTTGATGACCCCGGGAGTCTCATGGATTCTCCTTATGCGGGCATACTATGCTCTGCTCTTGAGACCATAGATCAGAATTTCAGCTTTGATTCAGTCATAAGATATCTGAGATCATGTCCGAAGGAGGATCCCGAAGAGGAGCATGAGGTAGATATCATGGATAATTTCCTCCGTAAGACAGGTAAACGCGGAATCACGAAGTATGACAATGTCTGGACCGAAAGAGATGGCAGTGAAAGCGAGATGGAGTCTCTCCGTAAGAAGCTGTTCCGGCCATTGCTTTCCCTTTCCAAAAAAATTAAGAGTCGTGATACGGATGTTTCCGGTAAGGTACAGGCTCTGAAGGACTTTATGATAGAGTCCGAGGCAGAAGGATATGTCCTTTCTCTTACAGAAAGGCTTAGAGAAGATGGCGACCAGAATCGTGCGGAGTTCATAAAGGACAGTATATCGGAGGTTGATACGGTTCTTGACCAGATGTCAAAGCTTCTCGGGGATACACTTATTTCGGTAAGTGATTTCAGGGATATACTTGAGGCAGGACTTTCTGAGGCTTCTGTCAGGGTCATTCCGGCTACTATGGATCAGGTAGTCATTGGAGATCTGACCAGATCCCGTTTCTCTAATCCTCTTGTATTTTTCGTTGCCGGTATCACCTCCACGGAGGTTCCCAAGGCAGAGAGTGACCACAAGATAATCACTGACAGAGACAGGAAGCTGTTTTCAGAGATAGGAGCAGAGCTTGCTCCGGACCGCACCGAAGAAGCATTGATACAAAGATTCTACATATATAGAGCGCTTTTAAATCCATCTGAGAGACTTATACTCAGTTATCCAATGAAGGGAAGGGATGGAAAGGGAGTAAAGCCGTCGGGACTTATCGGGGATATCAAGGATATGTTCTCGGATTTTAAGATAAAGAAATTAAGAAGGCTTAAGCCAAAGATATTTACCCAAAAGGAAGCGGTGCGTTTTATCGCTTCGGAGCTCCCTGAAACTGTCGGTCAGCCTGTGACTGGGGGTTCGGAATATGAGAAGCTTCTTAGGTTACTTAGGCTTCTTTATGATGATGAGAATTACAGAAAGAAGACTCTGGATCTCATTTCCGCAGCATTTACACATTATGTTGATGCTGAGCTTGAGCCGGAAGTGGCAGACATGCTTTATGGAGACATGATAAGCGGTTCCATCACAAGGCTTGAAAGATTCGGTCAGTGTGCCTATGCCCATTTCCTTCAGTATGGACTGAAGCTTAGCGAAAGAGAGACCTTTGAGGTTCAGATGTTCGATATAGGAAATCTCTATCATTCGGCCATCGAGAAGAGCTTCAGGGATACATTTAACATGCATAAAAAACTGGAGGAGCTTGGCTCTGATGAGCTTAATGCGCTTGCTGAAAGCAGCGTCCGTGATGTGGCGGAGACCTACAATTACGGGATGCTTTTTGATACTGCCAGGAACCAGTATCTCATTCATAAGGCTGAAAGCATTACAAAGCTTACTCTCTGGGCGCTTTCAGAGCAGCTTAAGCATGGAGAGTTTTATGTGGATGGTATGGAAAAGCAGTTCGATTATGTGAGAAACGGACTGAGACTCAGGGGAAGGATAGACAGAGTTGATGTTGCGAGAGACGATGACCATGTATATGTGAAGATAATCGACTACAAATCCGGTAAAACCGCATTTGATCTCACTAAGATCTATAACGGTCTGCAGTTGCAGCTTGTGACTTATATGAGCTATGCCATGACGGATTACAGAAACAGAAATCAGAATAAGGAGGTGCTGCCTGCAGCCATGCTGTACTACAGGATTCAGGATCCGGTACTTGAGTATAAAGCTGAAAGAACCGCGGAGAATGCTGAAAAGGAGCTTCTAAAGGAGCTTAAGGTGGACGGACTTGTAAATTCTGAGCTTAATATAGTGAAAAAGCTTGATAAAGACATAGTGAAGGATTCGGAGGTTCTTCCGGTTACCATAAAGGGGGATGCCGTAGACCTCAGTAAAAAATATGTCGCTTCCACAAGTCAGTTTTCGGCTCTTGAAAAGTATGTCGATAAGCTCATGCAGCGTTTTGCCCGGGAAATAAAATGCGGAAGGATCTCGGTGGATCCCATGGATTTCGGTAAGAACAGCACAGCCTGTGATTACTGTCCTTATCACAGTATATGTAAATTTGACAGACGTATCGACGGATACAGATACAGGAAACAGATAATGATGAAACCCGAAGAAATTTGGAAAGAAATAATGCCGGAGGAGTCTCAGGATGAAGTGGACGGATGATCAGCAAAGGGTCATAGACCATAAATACGGAAATCTGCTGGTGGCTGCTGCTGCGGGCTCCGGCAAGACGGCGGTCCTCGTTGAACATGTGATATCCAGAATAATGGATAAGGATGATCCTCTGTCACTGGAACAGATGGTCATCATGACCTTCACGGATGCAGCGGCTCAGGAGATGAGAGAGCGAATAAAAGCAGCCATAGATAAAAAGCTTTCGGAGAACCCTTATGATGCGGGACTCATTCGTGAGGCCGGAAATATCCAGAATGCCAATATCTCGACCATTGACTCCTTCTGTAAGAGATTCATAACGGAAAACTATGCTGCTATAGATCTGGATCCGGGATTCAGAATGGGCGACAGCGGTGAGCTGAAACTTCTGAAGAGTGATGTGATCTCAGATCTTCTGGAGGAGCATTATGCTGTTCAGGAGGATGTGGATTTTCTGAATTTTGTGGATACTTTTTCCGGAGGAAAAGGGGACTCCGGAATCGAAGAGCTTATTCTCAGACTTCACGATTATGCCGAAGCCAATCCATGGCCCATGGAGTATCTTGACAATTGTATAGATCAGAACGAGGGAGAACATAACTGGAAAAGATTCTATCTTAATCAGCTCAAGGCGAGAGTCAGGGATGACGCGGCGAATATGGAATATGCATTATCCATCTGTGAGGATCCGGAGGGACCGGAGGTCTATATAGATGAGTTTACCGCGAATCTCAACGCTATAGATGCGATTTTTGAAGCCTCCGATATAGAGAGCTTTGCGGCCGCTGTAAAGTCGGTTAATGGTAGCTTTGGCAGACTAAAGGCTTCAAAGGCAGAGCTTAAGGATAAGGCGAAGGATATAAGAGATGCTGTTAAAAAGGATCTTAAGTCCATAGCCGAAGGAATAGTTATTCTGGATAAAGAAACAGAAGAGAAGATGGAGGCCGGTATACAGGCTGGTATAAAGGTGCTTGTGGGTCTCACAAGGGAATTCATCGGGAGATTTCAGGATGAGAAGATAAAACGTCATATGCTGGATTTTGGAGATCTGGAGCATAAGGCACTGGAGATCCTCTATACTGTGGATGAAGAGGGAAACAGGAGCTTTTCTCAGATCGCGGATGACTACGCTAAAAGGTATCGTGAGATACTTGTTGACGAATATCAGGATTCAAACTATGTACAGGAGGAGCTTATAGCCGCCCTTTCTTCCGAGCGCTTCGGAAGACCTGATGTTTTTCAGGTGGGAGATGTGAAGCAGTCAATTTACAGCTTTAGACAGGCAAGACCTGATCTTTTTCTCAGGAAATACAATGATGTGAATTATCCGACTATAGAACTGAGTAAGAATTTTCGAAGCAGAAATGAGGTCATAAGTGCGGCGAACGATGTGTTTAAACGTGTCATGATCGCTCCTGTGGGTGGAATTGATTACACAGAGAAGGCGGCTCTTCATTATGGATTCCCCGACGCGGAATATGATGATGCGCTGAAGTCTGAATACATGACTGAACTTCTCATCATGGAGAATGACAAGTCTCTTTCAAAGGAGCTTTTTGAAGGTGAGGAGCTGGCAAAGGAAGAGGCGGAAGCACGTCTCATAGCCCACCGTATACATGAGCTTCACGAAAGACAGGAAAAGACCCCGTACAGAGACATTGTCATACTGACACGCTCTCCGGGATCATGGGCTGACACCATCGTTGATGTGCTGAATGAAGAGGGAATACCTGCATACTGCACAAGCAATGAAGGATATTTCAACACCGTGGAGGTGGAGACTGTTCTGAGTCTCCTGAATGTCATAGATAACCCGCAGCAGGATATACCGCTTGCTGCCATCATGCATTCCGATATCTATAAGTTCACAGACGATGAGATGGCGGAGATAGTCAATGCAAGAGGCACTCTTCGCCCTGTATTTGATATACAAAACGGTAATGTAGGGGGGCAGGATGATTTGCCGTGTATCATTGTTTCCGAAGATTCGGAGTCTCGAAGCCTGAAGGAAAAGGATGAGGATACCTATGGAATATACAGTATATATGATGAAGAGAAGGCGGGAAGCAGTGAGCCGCTGAGTGAGGAGCTTGCGGATAAACTTCTGGATTTTTACAGAGATATAGAGAGATTCAGGCAGATGTCCCATTACCTATCTATACACGAGCTTCTTTACAGAATATATGATGAGACCGGCTACTACAACTATGTGACAGCCATGCCGTCAGGAAGCAGAAGAAAGGCTAATCTCGATGCACTGGTGGATATGGCTCTGTCCTTTGAGAAGACCTCATACAAGGGACTTTTTGACTATATCAGGTATATAGAGAAGCTGAAGAAATATGATGATGATCAGGGAGAAGCCTCTATCTATTCCGATCAGGATGATCTCGTCAGAGTCATGTCCATACATAAATCAAAGGGACTTCAGTTTCCGGTAGTTTTTCTGTCAGGAATGGGGCGAAAGTTCAACAAGCAGGATCTCAATGCAAAGATACTTATAGATTCCGAATATGGTATAGGCTGTAACTACATTGACTTGGAAAATAAGGTTAAGATTCCGTCGTTGAAGAGAGCGGCCATAAAGGAAAAGCTGGAAACAGATCAGCTGGGAGAAGAACTTCGTGTTCTTTATGTAGCCATGACAAGAGCGGTTCACAAGCTTATACTTACAGCCACTGTAAATGATGCGGAGAAGATTCTGGAAAAGTTCAGTGATGCGGAAACAGAACTCAGCAGTACGACGGTCAGGAATGCTTCAAATTACCTTGACTGGATAGTTATGGCTGAAGGAAGGATGAAGCTGGAAGGCAGCAGTGAGGGAAGAAACATTGCCGATCCTATCACTGTTAAGACCTATACTCTCGCGGATATAAAGAGGAGCATGAATGAAAGGGATGAAAGCCTCAAGGAGCAGCAGGAGGCCCTGATACGGCAGATCATGGAGCTTGAGACCGATGATGAGCTGTACAGAAGAGAACTTCATAAATTCTCATATGAATATGCTCATCAGGATGCAGTAGGACTTTATCCGAAGCATTCTGTTTCCGAGCTCAAGGAAGCTGAGATCGAGAAGTTTGAAGAGGTGAGACAGTCTAAGGAGGCAGCACCTTGGATGATAACGGCAGATCATTCCGATACGGAAGGGCTTTCCGGCAATGTTTACGCATCTCAGCAGTCATCCGAAGGCAGGGACAGCGTAGAGGGCGCCGTGATCGGTGATGCCTACCACCATGCCTTTGAAAAGTATGATTATGAGGATGCCCCCGAGAGATTTATGCATCAGCTTAAAGAGAAGCTTCCAGAGGCAGAGTATAAGCTTTTGAAGGAGGAACGGTTCAGAGCTTTCCTGAACAGCGATCTTGCGGAACGTTTCAGAAAAGCTCAACAAAACGGAATGCTTTTCAGAGAGAAGCATTTTATGCTGAATCTTCCCCACAATGAATTGTTCGGCACAGGAACTGTTACCGAGCATATATTGCTTCAGGGAATCATCGATGCGTTTTTTATAGAGGATGATGAGATAGTCCTTGTTGACTATAAGACTGACCGTGTAAAATCGGCAGATATTCTTATAGGAAGATATAAAAAGCAGCTGGAGCTTTACGGAAAGGCGCTGGAGTCCATCACCGGTAAAAGGGTGAAGGAAAGGTTGATATATTCGGTTATTCTCGGGAAGAGTATACCGGTGTAATGGGGATATATTATCCTGTCTTAGACTGAAGATATCGGATCGCTTAACGTTATACTTGTAATTTAAAAGAAAAACCACGTTATTGAGTCCCGGTCGGATTCGATAGCGTGGTTTTTTACTTTATTAAAGCATCTTAAGCGGATTTCCATTAAGCTGCTTCAGGATGCTATTTTCAATTATGCCTCAGGCTGAGATTCGTCGTTCTTTGCGATGATGATCTCATTAGCATATGGAAGTGATTCGATCCACTCGCAGAAGGTGTGCCACTCCTGAAGCTTATGATTACGGCGTGCAAAGTAGATATTGATGAGAGTCTCGTAGTTGAGGGTTACTGTTCTCATCTGATTGTAGGACTCGGGAATCATCTGGATGAGATCATACCAGTCTTCCTTGTTCTTTCCTTCTTCCATGTAACGCTGACGGATCTTCTCGATCTCAGCGATGTAATCCTTCATGATCTTTTCTGCATCCGGTGTAAGGTGATCGTGGGAAAAGTCATCGTACTCGATAGGTTTGCTGTGGATCTTGTGCATGGTAGAAGTCGAGTTCGCAACGGTGGCTACTTTATATGTGTCATACTCCTTCCACCAGTAGATAGGAGCTGTGATGTCACAGCATACCATGATCATACGAACGTATTTACGGTGGTCAGAACCGGCAATACGGAGACGCTTCGCAAGTGAAAGGTCATTAGGACCAAGGATATAATTTCCGTCCTCATCATAGGAACTGTCTGAACGTGCCCATGAGTTAAGTGGATTGCGGGCTCCCCTCATGGCATTTTCGAGATTCATAACAGAAGTTCTTTCGATTTTAAGCATATATACCTCTTTCTATATTTATTAAATTAAAAAGCATAATTTATCACCGACTATTGTATCAGATTTGTCAAGGAGAAACATTAACAAAAAGAATGGTTAAAATTTTATCAAAGTTTCAGGCTTTTGTATTGTTACCGGTCACAGGCAGTGATATAATGTTGAAGAACGTTAAAAAAATAACGATTGGCGTTGAGGTTTGAATATAGATTGCCAACCGGGCACTAAAAGACTAAAGGAGATTGTGATATGGCAAGATTTTGTTTACCAAGAGATGTATATCATGGCAAGGGATCATTAGCAGAGCTCAAGAATTTTAAGGGAAAGAGAGCTATGATCTGTGTAGGCGGCGGTTCCATGAAGAAATTTGGCTTCCTTCAGAAGGCAGAGGATTATCTCAAAGAGGCAGGATTTGAGGTAGAGATCTTTGAGGGTATCGAGTCAGACCCTTCTGTTGAGACAGTAATGAAGGGCGCAGTAGCCATGGCAGAGTTCAAGCCTGACTGGATAGTTGCAATCGGCGGCGGATCACCGATCGATGCAGCAAAGGCCATGTGGATCAAGTACGAGTATCCTGACTGCACATTTGAAGACATGTGCAAGGTATTCGGTATTCCTGAACTTCGTCGTAAGGCACATTTCTGCGCAGTATCTTCAACTTCAGGTACAGCAACTGAAGTAACAGCATTCTCAATCATCACTAACTATCAGAATGGTGTTAAATATCCTATCGCTGATTTTGAGATCACACCTGATGTTGCCATCGTAGACCCTGAGCTTGCAGAGACCATGCCTAAGAAGCTGGTTGCTCACACTGGTATGGATGCTATGACACATGCTGTTGAAGCATATGTTTCTACAGCAAACTGTGATTTTACAGATCCTCTTGCTATTCATGCCATCGAGATGATCCAGGAAAATCTCGTTAAGTCATACAATGAGGATATGGCAGCACGTGATGCTATGCACAATGCCCAGTGCCTTGCAGGTATGGCCTTCTCCAACGCACTTCTCGGAATCGTTCATTCCATGGCTCATAAGACAGGCGCTGCATTTGCTGATTACGGTGCACACATCATCCATGGTGCTGCCAATGCCATGTACCTTCCAAAGGTAATTGCATTCAACGCAAAGGATGAGACAGCAAAGAAGAGATATGGGGTGATCGCAGACTATATGCACCTTGGTGGCTCCAATGATGACGAGAAGGTTGAGCTTCTTATCAAGTATCTCCGCAAGATGAATGATGATATGAACATTCCTCACTGCATTAAGAACTATGGCAAGGATTCATATCCAACAGAGCAGGGATTCGTTCCTGAAGAGGTATTCCTCGAGAGACTTCCTAAGATCGCAGAGCTTGCTATCGGCGATGCATGTACAGGCTCCAATCCTCGTCAGCCGAGCCAGGAGGAGATGGAAAAGCTGCTTAAGTGCTGCTACTATGATACAGAAGTTGATTTCTGAATTTATTGAGACCTGAAAAATAGAACTATCATACATAAAAATAAAAAAGGGTTGCCGCCGAAAAAGCGGTAACCCTTTTGTGATATTTAGGTATAAAACGATTTACGTTGAAATGCGCAGGCATTATGCAAAACCGGATTAAGTTAACATCCCGGCCATAGAAAGCGGCAATGGAAAAATTACATGCTTCAGATCAAAACCGGAAGGAAAAGCTCCGCAAGACCAAGGAAAATGAAAAATCCCAAAACGTCTGTTGCGGTGGTTACAAATATACTTGAAGCAAGTGCGGGGTCTGCATGCATCTTATCAAGGATCAAAGGCACTAGGAAACCGAAAATACCGGAGACTATGAGGTTTCCTATCATGGCAAGGAAGATGATGAGTCCGAGGAAAGCATTGCCATAAACCAGTGAAACTATAATTCCGGTCACAAGTCCGGTGGCTGCGCCATCTACTACTCCGAGTAATATCTCTTTGACAAAAGACTTCCAGTTTTCCTTGAAATCCACGTCTCCGTTTGAAAGCTCACGAACCATGATGGACATGGTCTGTGTACCTGCATTGCCGCCCATACCGGAAACTATGGTCATGGTGGCGGATAATGCTACGACCTGAGCTATGGTGGATTCAAAAATCTTTACAGTAAAAGATGCAAGGAATGCTGTGAGAAGATTCACAAGCAGCCATGGGAGACGTAAACGTGCGGATTCCCAAAGAGTGGTATCGAGACCTTCCTCTGCTGATGTACCTCCCAAGTGAGCGATATCCTCATCATGCTCTTCATTGATTACATCGATGATATCATCGACAGTGATGATTCCAAGTATGGAACCCTTGCTGGAAACTACAGGAATGGCCTGTAAGTCGTACTTTGATACGACCTGTGCAACCTCTTCCTGATCGACCTCGGGTTCGACTGAGACCACCTGGTCATCCATGATGTCCAAAAGCTTGGTATTACGTGGTGAACTGAGAAGATCACGAAGATCGACTGTTCCAACCAGTTTTTTCAGGCGATCCTCATCGGTTACATAGATGGTCTCGATAACTTCGGTTTTTGGACCGATATCACGTATGGTATCCAGTGCCTCTGCGCAGGTTCTGTCCTCACGGAGAGCGATATACTCAGTAGTCATGATACCGCCGGCACTGTCATCCGGATACTGTAAGAGAGTATGAATGATCTTACGATCGCCGGACTTCATGCGATTCAGAAGGCGCTTTCGTCTGGCTATTTCCATCTCGCCAAGGATATCAACGATATCATCCTTGGACATCTCTTCGAACATTTCGAGAAGTGTGTCATCTGAAAGATGATCACCGATACGCTGACGGGTTTCGTCGTCAGCCTCCTCCATGATCTCGGTCAGCTGTTCTGTGTTGAGGAATTCAGGAAGCTTTTCGATATCCTCGTCATCCAGATCATCGATCTCTTCAACGAAGTCTGCGGTCTGCATGTCTTCGTAGTAATCACTGATGTCTTTTTTATTACCTTCGTCGATGAGGTCTTCGAGCTCGTCCTCGTCTTCTTCATCCTCGTCAGAGGATTTTGAATCATCAAAATCGTCTGAATCAGTATGGATAAGATTTCGTTCATCATTATCCTTTTTGTTTTCATCCGGAATAGATTCGAAAAGATCAGTAAGATTGGGTCTTGATTCCTCCGGAATTTCCGGCTCTTCATCCTCATCATCTTCATCCGGAATATCATTTCGACGTTTGTTCTGTCGTGATCCAGAAGATGAGTTGTCGTTATTCGTCAGATTATCGGTCTTTTTTGCCTCGCTACTGATTGAATCGGTAGTTGTATTAATATCATCAGTTGAAACAGGCTTTCCCGCTTCTGTTGTTTCCTGACTTAAAACAAGAGTTTCATCCTGCTTCTTCAGTTCATCCATGGCGTACCTCCTGCTGAAATTATTCTGGCGTCATAGCGCGAAAGATAATTGTAAAGCCGAAAAATGAAAATCGCAACTATTTTTAACATATATATTGTAGGAACTTTATTTTGGATTGCCAACAGTTTTTTGTTAAATTCGGGATAATTTTGAATAATTTAATTATGGTATCTGCACAGTGTATACATATTTTTTTTACAATATTTGGCAATATCCTCTGATGATTGTTAAAAATTTATTGTTCATGAAGTTCAAAATGTTTATAATTGTAGCTGATTGCAAATCGGATTTAGGAATAGAGTCTTTGCGCCTAAAGATCCTTGCAAATTTCGATGAATATCATGGAGGAGATCATGTACGAAATCACTAAAGTAGAGCACTTAGTTGATAAGGATTGGCTCATGGTTGTTAAAGCACCTTTTGTTGCCAAGAAATGCGAACCCGGTCAGTTTTTGATTGTAAAGCTCGGTGAGCTTGGAGAGAGAATTCCGCTTACCATCGCTGACTATGATAGAGAAGAAGAAACTATCACTATCGTTTTCCAGGTAGTCGGAGCTTCTACAGAGAAGATGAGCAAACTCAAGGCCGGAGATTGCTTTACAGATGTTGTTGGACCTCTCGGAAAGCCATCAGAGATGATAGATACTCCGATTGATGAGCTCAAGAAGCAGTCCATTATTTTTATAGCCGGTGGTGTAGGAGCAGCACCTGTATATCCTCAGGTAAAGTGGCTTCATGCCCATGGTATCGAGGCTGACGTAATCCTCGGAGCAAGAAGCAAAGACCTTCTGATCATGGAGGATGATCTTCGTAAGGTTGCTGCCAATGTTTATGTATGTACTGATGATGGCTCCTATGGAGACAAGGGCGTCGTTACAGACATACTCAAGAAGCTTGTTAACGAGCAGGGCAAAAAGTACACTCAGTGTATTGCCATCGGACCTGTTATCATGATGAAGTTTGCCTGCCTCACAACAAAGGATCTTGGCATTCCTACTATCGTATCCATGAACCCTATAATGATTGACGGAACAGGTATGTGCGGAGCATGCAGACTTGTTGTTGGCGATCAGGTTAAGTTCGCCTGTGTTGACGGACCTGAGTTTGACGGACACCTTGTAGACTTTGACCTCGCTATGAAGCGTCAGAGACAGTACAAGGATGAAGAAGGCAGAGCGATGCTGGCACTTCAGGAGGGTGCTACACACTCCGGCGGATGCGAAGCAGATAAATGATCGGGGAGGCACAAGATGAATAATTCTATGACAAGAGTTCCTGTTCGTGAGCAGGATGCGAAGGTAAGAGCTACAAACTTTGATGAAGTTTGTCTTGGATACAATGATGAGGAAGCAGTTCTTGAGGCTGAAAGATGTCTTAACTGTAAGAATCCGCTTTGTATGAAGGGATGTCCGGTTTCTATTCACATTCCTGATTTCATTACAAAGATCAAGGAGAAGGATATCGCAGGTGCTGCTGATGTTATCGCACTGTCATCTGCTCTTCCTGCGGTTTGCGGACGTGTTTGCCCTCAGGAGACACAGTGTGAAGGTAAGTGCGTAAGAGGCATCAAGGGCGAGGCAGTTTCTATAGGTAAGCTGGAGAGATATGTTGCAGACTGGGCAAGAGAGCATGATTATGTTGCTGCCAAGGCAGGAGAGCCAAATGGTAAGAAGGTTGCTGTTATCGGATCCGGTCCTTCAGGTCTTACATGTGCAGGTGATCTTGCAAAGCTTGGATATGATGTAACCATCTTTGAGGCATTCCATCAGCCGGGCGGTGTTCTTGTTTACGGTATCCCTGAGTTCCGTCTTCCTAAGGACAGAGTAGTACGTCCTGAGATCGAGAATGTTAAGAAGCTTGGAGTTAAGATCGATACCAATGTTATCGTTGGACGTTCTCTCACAATCGATGATCTTCTTAACGATGAAGGTTTTGATGCGGTATTCGTAGGATCCGGAGCAGGACTTCCCAGATTTATGAACATTCCAGGTGAGTCAGCAAACGGTGTTTATTCGGCAAATGAGTTCCTTACACGTAACAATCTCATGAAGGCATTCCGTGAGGATGCAGACACACCTATCAAGGTTGGTAAGAAGGTTGTTGTAGTTGGTGGCGGTAATGTTGCCATGGATGCTGCAAGAACAGCCCTTCGTCTTGGCGCAGAGGTACATGTTGTATACAGACGTTCCGAGGAAGAGCTTCCTGCAAGAGTAGAGGAAGTTCACCATGCCAAGGAAGAAGGCATTATCTTTGATCTTCTTCAGAATCCGGTTGAGATCTATGTTGATGAGAATGACTGGGTAAAGGGCATGAAGATTCAGAGAATGAAGCTTGGTGAGCCTGATGCTTCAGGACGTAGGAGACCTGAGGAGATTCCAGGAGATGTGTATGATCTTGACTGTGATATGGTCATCATGTCACTCGGAACATCCCCTAACCCTCTTATCAAGCAGACTACAGAAGGTCTTGATACAAACAAGCATGGCTGTATCATTGCCAAGGAAGAGAATGGACAGACATCAAAGACTGCAGTATTTGCAGGTGGAGATGCTGTTACAGGTGCAGCTACAGTTATTCTTGCAATGGGTGCAGGTAAGGCTGCCGCAAAGGGAATTGATGATTTTCTTAATGGAAGAGCCTGAATTATCAGATATAAAGTGCTAAATGTGGTTGGAACGTGATAGCCGGGAGAGATCCGGGATCGGTTTCATACATTTAAATCATATGGATATGTTTGTGGAAAAGAACTGTTGCAGTTGCGACAGTTCTTTTTTGCGATAATGCCTGTATTCATATGAATGGCTGGGTGGATTTCATGATTTTACAAATATATCGGGTTATCTGTTATTTTTTTGGACAAAAATGACGAAGTATCTCCTACGGAGTTTTGATTGAGGAGAAAGTATCAATTAATGAAAAGTGATTTTTTCAATGGACTCTTTAATCTTGCAAAGGCGTGCAGAGGTTTTTTTGAGAGGAAAAAGAGATGGAAAAGAATACGGCTACTCGAGGTATTAATTCACTGAAGTTCACTATCGTTGTTTTGCTTTTGGCTACAGCTTTGCTAACAGCTATAGGAATAGCTGTTTTTTCTGTGCATGGCACAATTGTAAATACCTATGATCAGGTCGCAGCCTACAGAAGCAGACTTGAACAGGATGTTATGCAGAAACTCAAGCAGGAAACGGAAATAGCTATAAGTGTAATCGACAGGATTCATCAGGATGAGCTGGCAGGTAAATATACTGAAGAAGAGGCAAAGAAGCTGGCGGCTGATCTGGTGCGTGATATGAGATATGATGACGGAGCCGGATATTTCTGGATCGATACCTATGAGGGTATCAATGTGGTTCTTCTGGGAAGAGATACAGAGGGTCAGTCAAGATGGGAATCTGTTGATCCGAATGGAACTTATTTCATTCAGGAAATGATAAAGAACGGAATGCAGGATGGAGGAGGATTTACTGATCTCCAGTTCGCAAAGCCTAATGAGACTGTGCCACTTCCGAAGAAGAATTATACCTGCGCCTATGAACCTTATCAGTGGGTGCTTGGAACAGGTGTATGGATAGATGATCTTGATGAAGCTGAGGAAATGTATGTTTCAAAAGCCCATGAGGCAATGAATAAGATCGTTATAAATATGATCATCTTTATTCTTTGCTGGTTTGTAGTTCTCTTTGTTATTTCAGCTATGCTGGGTACATGGATCATAACACCTATCAGAAAGGTCACATCGGCAGCCGAAAGTATTGCTGCAGGCGATTTTGATGTAAAACTGGATGTTAAGGCTAAAAATGAGGTAGGCGTTCTGGCAGAGGCTTTTAAGCATACTATAAAACAGATGAACAATTATCAGGGTTACATTGATGAAATTTCTGATGCATTGTCCGAAGTGTCCAAGGGTAATCTGAATGTTCGTCTTCAGAGAGAGTATGTAGGACAGTTCGCAAAGCTTAAGAGTAATATGGAACAGGTTCTGACGAATCTTAATTCTACTCTTGGAGGAATCAATGATGCTGCTGACAATGTAAGCAGAGGAGCTGAACAGGTTTCTTCAGGAGCTCAGGCGCTGGCACAGGGTGCAACTGAGCAGGCATCCTCTATCGAAGAGCTTTCTGCAAATATGAACGATATATCCTCCAAGGTTGATGATACTGCCAATATGTCAATGCAGGCTCTTGCACTGTCAAACAAGGTTGGAGAAGATATGGTCACAAGTAACGGAAAGATGCATGAGATGTCCCGGGCTATGGAAGAGATCGTTGAAAGATCCAATGAGATTTCCAAGATCATCAAGACCATTGATGATATCGCTTTCCAGACCAATATCCTTTCTCTCAATGCTGCCATCGAAGCTGCACGAGCAGGTCAGGCTGGAAAAGGCTTTGCTGTAGTTGCTGACGAAGTTGGTAACCTTGCAAAGAAGTCTCAGGAAGCTGCGCAGAATACAGCGCTTCTAATCGAACAGACTATTGAAGCGGTTCAGAAGGGCGGAGAGATTTCCGCAGATACAGCTCAGGCTCTTGAATCAGTTTCAAACGGAGCAAAGCAGATCACAAGTCTGGTTGAGGAAATCTCAACTGCTTCTGCTGAGCAGGCTAACGGTATCAAGCAGGTTACTGAAGGAATTGATCAGATATCATCTGTAGTTCAGACCAATGCAGCTACAGCACAGCAGAGTGCAGCTGCAAGTGAAGAAATGACAAGAATGGCTAAGAGTCTTTCTGGAGAGGTTGGCAAATTCAATCTGAGATGATATCGCTATTCTGATCATAAGCGCGAAGAGAATGGTATTGAGATCACTTCGGAAATCGGAATCCCGCTTCCGAAGTGATTTTTTGTCTGTCGGAAAAAGAGATGGAAAATATTTTGAAAAAGTGTTTGACAATCAAAAACGAAATTGATATAGTGTACAAGCTGTCAGCGAGAGCTAAACAACAGTTCTCCTGAAAAGCACATAAAGAACCTTGAAAATCAAAGATCGATTAATACACAGACCCTGAAGATTCTAAGAAATTTGAATTTTTCAGCGACCAAAGAGGTCAAGCGAATTTATTCGCAGTAAAGAATAACGGACAGAACAAGCTAAGCTAGTGAGTTCTGAACGGGATGAACTTAAAGAGAGAAATCTCTTAACATGAAATCAGAGAAAATGCCATTTGAATGCGCTTTGCGCAGGCATTTTCGTTTGATTTCGGCTAAAGCCGAAACCAGCCTCGCCGGCTGGGCGGCATCCGAATTTCCTTCGGAAACACGGATATAAGATGAGAGTTCGATCCTGGCTCAGGATGAACGCTGGCGGCGTGCCTAACACATGCAAGTCGAACGAGCGAGAGATGAAACCTAGTGATTCTC
>NZ_MUHW01000029.1 GCF_002007235.1 Oribacterium sp. C9 | reverse complement strand
ATCATTAGAAGTAGATTTTGTCCTGGAAACAGTAAATACAATGATAGAAAAGCATTGTGTTGCGCTAACAACTGAAACCATAATCCATAGTGACCAAGGCTGTCACTACACAAGCTGCAGCTTCATTCAACTTGTAAAAGACAAAGGGTTACGCCAGTCTATGTCAAGAAGAGGCAATTGTTGGGACAATGCTCCACAGGAAAGCTTTTTCGGAAGGATGAAAGACCACATAAAATCCAAGCTTAAGAACTGCACTACTTTTGAGGAAGTTAAAGCAATAATAGATGATTGGATGGATTATTATAACAACGATAGATATCAGTGGAGATTAGCAAAGCTATCTCCTAATGAATACTATGAATACATAACATCAGGAGTATATCCTTTAAAGGATGTTATACCTTCAAAAAGATATTGAGAAGAAGGTAATTTAATAAAATATAGACATCTGCTAGACTGATTTTTCTCAAATCCCTTCTTCTTACTTTGTCCTTGACAAGGGGTACACTTTACGATTATCCTACTTCGAAATGGTTCAAGACGGCGACATGAGCGTCAAAAAAGCCGCTCAAAAAACAAATCTCACCGAGGAAAAATTCCTCAAGGAAATGAAACTCGCCGGTTTCAAGCTACCTCAGGAACAAACTATTTAAACATCCACATGCAACAAATGCAATCTAAAATATCAAATATGATATTTTTAGATTGCATTTGTCACCTTGATCTGTCACCGTATAACACAGCAACCTTTCATATTTTCTTAGTCCCTCCGGAACAAATCCCTCGTATAAACCTTCTCTTCCACATCATCCAACACGCCATCATAACGGTTTGCTATGATCGCATCTGATCCGCTCTTGAATTTCTCGATATCATTCACCACAAGGCTTCCAAAGAATGTTGTTCCGTCGTCCAAGGTCGGTTCGTAAATAATCACAGTAGCGCCTTTAGCCTTGATTCTCTTCATTACACCCTGGATACTGCTCTGACGGAAATTATCGGAGTTTGCCTTCATTGTCAGACGATAAACACCGATTGTTATCGGTCTCTCCTTTTCAGCATTCCACATGGAGTTCCCGGTATAGCTATAGTACCCGGCCTTATCCAGAACACGATCTGCAATGAAATCCTTTCTCGTCCGATTGCTTTCCACTATCGCCTGAATAAGGTTTTCAGGCACATCCTGATAGTTCGCCAGAAGCTGTTTCGTATCCTTAGGCAAACAGTAACCGCCATAACCGAATGAAGGGTTGTTGTAATGACTTCCGATTCTCGGATCCAGGCACACTCCATCGATGATATCCTGCGTTTTCAGTCCCTTCAATTCAGCATAAGTATCCAGCTCATTGAAATAGGACACACGTAATGCAAGATATGTATTTGCAAACAACTTGACTGCCTCTGCCTCAGTATATCCCATAAACAGAGTATCGATATCCGGCTTCTCCGCTCCCTCTTGAAGGAGTTTTGCAAATGTTTCTGCCTTTTCTCTTGTTCCGTCATCGCATCCAACTATAATCCGGCTGGGATAGAGATTATCATAAAGCGCCTTTGATTCCCTCAGAAACTCCGGGCTGAATATGATCCTGTCTGTCTTATACTTTTCTCTAACCCTTTCAGTATAACCAACCGGGATTGTGGATTTGATCACCATGATTGCTTTATCCGAAGACGCCAGCACAAGTTCAATTACGCTCTCAACCGCAGAACAATCAAAGAAATTCTTCTGCGGATCATAATTGGTCGGAGCTGCGATGATCACATAGTCGGCGGATGCATAAGCTGATGCTCCATCTGTAGTCGCAGTAAGATCAAGTTTCCGCTCCTCATGCTCCGCCAGGTACTTCTCGATATAATCATCCTGAATCGGACTCTCCCATCGATTAAGCTTATCAACCTTCTCTGGTACAATGTCTACCGCGGTCACATGGTTGTGCTGACTCAACAGCACCGCCAAGCTCAATCCTACGTATCCTGTTCCTGCTACAGCAATGTTCATCATGATAATTCTCCTCTTTGCTCCTATGCTTATTATTTCAAACTAAAATTTATGGTGAAAGACACCAAAATTCTGTTGATTAAACAATTTAATTTCATCTCATCCAAGGTTATAGTCCAAAATCAGACTATATGCATTTCCTGCATGTTCTGTTATCATACAATCAGAACGCAGCCGTTTAAGAGTCTAAAATTTCTTTTAAATTCATCTTTATTTCTTTTATTTATGATATATTCATACTAATGTCGAAGTACAGCGATCTGATAATGACGATCATTTCAGACGAGTGCGTTTCAATGAATCCAGCATTACAGTCAGAGATTCCCAGTCAGGTACTGATTTCAAAGAAATCCCGGATGTACATGTTGTGTATATCTCAGAATTTGATATCATCGGAGCAGGTCATACTATATACCATGTTAACAAAGTGATCGCTGAAACTGGACAAATCATTGAGGATGGAACCGACATCTCAAGTCTCATGTCGTGCTTTACTAAGAAAGAATTTAACAATCCAAAATTTCCAAGACTTAGTAAAGAAGTCAAGTATCTGAAAACCACAGAAGGAGGCCTTAATTCTATGTGTACAGTTATGAAATATTATGAAGATATAGCCGAGCAGCGAGGCAGATCTGAAGGTCTCGCAGAAGGTCTTGCAGAAGGTCGTTCCGTGGGTATCTCAGAAGGAAAACGATTATCCTACTTCGAAATGGTTCAAGACGGCGACATGAGTGTCAAAAAAGCCGCTCAAAAAACAAATCTCACCGAGGAAGAATTCCTCAAGGAAATGAAACTCTCCGGTTTTAATTTGCCTCAGGAGCAAACTATTTAAACATCCGCAGGACGAAATTCATGGTGTTAGGCGCCGATGTTCTGGTGTCAGGCACCGATTTCTCGCCACTTTGATACCTCTTTATCACATATCATATGGTCCGCAACATTTCTTATATTTTAATCCAGATCCACATGGACACATGTCATTCCTTGATACTTTCCTCTTTACGTCTTCGATAATCCCATTAATTTCATCAATAAAGGGCTCTGGGAATTCACAAGTTCTACTCGTACCAGACTGCTCAAGCATATAATCTCTCGCGTTCAGAAGTCCAATTAAACGCATAATCTTCGGTGAATTAGTCATAGGCGCTCGTTTGTTAGGGATTATCTTGCCTTCAAACCTAACATTATCATCGGGGACAAACAGTATCGTTTGCTCACCGCAATTATGCGGGGTGATATCTATCAGCGTGCCATCTTCGCTTTGCCATACACTATGAGCTTCTGCTGTTATCAACATATTTGCCCATTGCCATATAGCCCATCCGTTTACATATGAGCCACCATCTAAGTCAATTTTATGCTTAACATTCGGAAAGCACTCATTTATCAATGCCCAGCTTTCTGGAATAACTGATACCCACGAAGGTGAATCATTAGGATTAAGATCCCGGCATAAATTTTTAAGCATTTCCGTCATAATGGTTGGAGTCGTTTCTATTTTCATTATCATATCTCCTATGGTCGAATCACCGCTTTCTCTGTTACAATATCTACCGCGATCACATCCGCTTATATTTTCCAGCACCATACTCGGGCTTAATCGTCATTCTACCCATTTTTCATGCTCCCTATGAAAGATCTTAATGTCAACTTTGTCTTGTAATACTGCTGACCCTTCACGACCTCATCCACACATATATAAAGCGGAGTATTTAGCGTCGTTTTTCCCTCATAATGAGCAAGAGCAGAATTTAACTTATCTCTAAGAAGATAGGTCTTTCCATTATATGATTCCTCTCAAATTAATAAATTCAGTCATACTAACCAAAGTCAGTACAGCTTTACATCAAACTATACAAAACTTATGGTAAAGTGAGTAGTTGATTTTCAGTGGCGGACAGAATCGTATAAACTTACCACATTCTTTGTTCTTCACGACTTAAACTCAAACAGCATTGTAAATTCTTATCCATTTTGGAAGGAATACGTATCTGCAAAGATTCCATCTACATTCTTTTGAACTGCTACCTATTCCGTGATAAATCCTTTTCATGTAGCATTTTGCCACCTCGCTGCCACACAGCGCCAGATTTATTTTTCGTCACTTACAAGTGACGGTATATCAATCCCTTCAAAAAAATATCGACTGTTTATGCTTGTTTGTCTCCACCACCATTACCAAGTATCATCTCACAGCTATTGCAAACAAATGAACGCTTACATTCTTCCCATTCCGATTCAACATTGCTTTTGCATGCCGCAAATCAGTATAAACCGTAGCCACGTCACGCATTCCCTCTACGTTTTTATAAGGAAAGCAGTAATCATTCATATGGTCTATAAGCTTTCCCCAGAAGTCATCAAATGCTTTCACCGTCGCATAAACAAGTATGTAGACCAACGGACAGCCATTCGAATCATAATTTACCAGAGCTTTCTTAATGTGAGCATCCAGCTTACTACTTTCAAAGCTGCTAAGCTTCAGCCCTTCAATAATAACTTCAGGATTCCCATTATTGCAGATCATAATATCTACCTCGCCAGAGTCCTTACCGTTTTCTGATTCTCCCTGTCTGGTTTGATCCTTGACTTCATATACTATACTTAACTGATTTCTAATTCCATCATTTATGTTGTTTTCTTTAGCACCCTCATACAGTTTATCCTTCTGTACATTCAACAGTGCTTTCATCACATTTGCAGAGACTTTATCTTCTTCAAAAATCGTCACATCAGATCCTGCAAAATGCTTAATCAACTCATCCTCAACGCCAATAATATGCCAATATATATCTTTCTGAATCTTTGTAATCAGTTTTTTATTTGATTCATTTGTACTCTGGTGCTGTTTAATAACTCCAAAACACCGATGCTGTCCAATTAAATCAATTACAGGCTTTCGAATAAACATCTTGCTCAGTGTATCCAAGACTACATTCAGCATATCAGCATCACGACAAAAGGCACCACCCAATATCATTGCACAATCTACAAGATCCGATTCCGGGAACAACAATTGCATCTGTCTTGCCTTACAGAAATCATTTACAGCCTTTGCCTTTTGAATGATGAGCTTTCCAGCACACGTAATCAACATAAGTTGAGATTCTTCAAAGGCTTCTGAGACATCCCTATTGTCTCGCTTAGCTGGACCGAGAATTACAGGCAAGTCAGAAAAATCAGGAATAACGAGCTCCGCTTCCGGAACATATTCACCTATATCAACCGCGATTTCTGAACCCCATGCCACCTGTATGTCAACAAGCTTTGATGCCACATCAATCAAGCCAAGCCGCCACGCGATACTCTGATCATCTTCGGCCTTTTGTATTTGCTCATACTGTTTTAAAGCAAAATCATTCAGACCAAGTAAGAGTTCAGGCGGTGTAAGGGCTCTCTTCCAAGCATCGGTCAGTCCGATCTGTTGTAACGAAGCAATCTGTGTAGATACGCATGTCATCTGATCATACTGTGCCATTACACCAGATAACCCAGCCACAGCTTTTTCCATTCCAACCAATTGACTGAAATGAGAATCGGCCAAAGACGAATCAAACGAAGAGATGATTCCAAGATCAATATGCCAGTCATTTAGAATCTGAGTGTAGTATCTGGCTATTTCAGCAACACCGGATGACGGGCGTGCAATCTGCGCCAACTGTTCACTTGTTGCTGCAACTGTAGTTAAAGCAGTTGTAATCCCAGGTACATAGACCTGTGGATGAACAAGCTCAGCAAACGGTGTTCCCATCATATTTTCTATCGATGCCACATTTTCAAGCAAAAGCCGATAAGGTCCTGTCATAAAGCTTAAGTGATCTGCCAACGAAGTATCAAACGCTGTCACACCTTTAAGTACATCATCATTCAATTCAGCCACACGCAGAAGGGGCGATTCGATTTCATTCCAGCGATCATAAATGTGTAGATGTTCCGTTAGCGGACCGACAAGACGATTATATTCTTCAACCATCCGATAAAGGGAGCGAAACATATCATCATTCTTCATATTGATTCTTACCATCCCTTTCCCTGTGTACTAAAGCATTTTGTTTCAAGCGCAAATCCCGTCAGAAGAAATCTCCTTGTATACATCTTTTCTGATATCTAATAGTATTGTCTTATTAACGCATTTTCCAAGATTTTTTTTATTTCTTCATCACTGAATCCAATTTTCCTTAAAACAATCGCATAATTCATATGCTCGAGTAGTCGAATAGCTCTCACCGTATTCTCGCTTGGCTCATAAGAACGCTTGGCATGTGCCAATTCATTACGCCACTGATTCGCCTCATCCCCTAATGCCCTTATTTCATCAGGCTTATACCAATCCTCAGAAATGCATAATGCAAGCGCAGGCCATTTGTCATAACCTTTATACACTTTTATCACCTTATCTTCTAGTGCCGGCTCTCGAACAACGTTTTTTGAGAGACTTTTCGCCAATTCTCTCAACTTTCCAGTTGATTTGGCTTCAATTTCTTTCAAAATCATTTTCATAATCACATGATGGCTTTTTTCTTCCATCATATTAGGCAAATATCGTCTCACATAAAATTCAAATGCACTAGAAATTTGGATACTTTGCTGAAGATCAATCAAATTTCTCCTTTTAATCGACGGATGTATACTTGCAATTGAAATTTTTCCTCCGTCTTCCAGTTTGCCTGAAATATCATCTGAAACCATGGTGAAAAGGGCATCTATATGCTTAAAGAACAATGACTCAGTCCAAGTCTTTGCAATAATTTTCTCATTTTCTGGGTCTTCACGATATTTATCAAAATAGTATATTTCGCTATCACAATGTTTAATACAGTCCACGAATTTGTCATTATCTATGAATTTTGATGGATATGTCCCTTTAACCTTCATCGATAAACAAGTAGAATTGCGTCTATTACATATAAAGGCGAAGACACAATCTACGACTAGGTACAAATTATTAATAAATTTAAAATCATCTGTTTCAGGAAACGAAATATGAAGTTCTGTAACCGCCTCCATCATGGAACGCGCAAATCCCCATTTACCTTTCGCACCAATAATAAAGCTCACCTCGCATTCAATTGAATTCACCTCTATATTAAAAGTACTTATATTCTTGGGCTTTCCAGAAAATATTACATTTCTTTCCTCATCCTCTTTAACTACAGATCCCGATGGGCAAAAAAACTGTAATTCAGCAAAATCAAAAACAGCCTCTTTATATTTACTCCCCCTCTTATAATTTTTCACTGCAAAATCGATTTTCTGGTGATTGTTCTGTGGATAATTTGAAAAATCCGGAAAACTAAATGGTAACTTAGAATAAAACAAGTATTCTATATCATCAAAATCACATGCGGTAACAGCATTCTTCCCGTCTATTTCTGGAATTCTTTCAAAAGCATGAATCACCAAATCACCACAATTAAACTCATAAGCATAGCGCACTGTATTCGATTCCACTTTTGTAGTTTCTTTATTATCCACCATGCGCCCTATCGATATGTATCCTGAATGATTAATAGTATCTTGCATAAAACACACCTTTAATAGCATTTCCGCAAAAATGTATGATACCTTCTTATTTTGAAAACTTGTACTCCCCTAATATTCAGTTTTCTCTATCAGCCTATCAATAAAGCTTTTCTCTTGTCCATTTTATATTTTCTTTAACAGTTTTAGCCGGATGACCAACAGCAAGCGAGCAACTATCAACGTCTTTTGTTACAAGGCTATCTGCTCCAATGATTGCTCCATCTCCGACAGTAACGCCTTTGAAAATTTTTGAGTTCGGAGATACCCATACATGGTTTCCAATTTTCACATTAGAGGGCAGATTTATCCTAGTCCCAGTTTCATTATAAATAGGATGAGAATCAGAAGTTCTAATGATAATATTTGAGAACATAACATCATCACCGATCGATATGATACTGCCATTCTCCTGCGCACAAAGCTCGACATCTCTTGTAAATGTAACCCCGTCTCCTATCTCAATAGTAACGTTGTTTCCTTCCATTCTAAAAGAACATCTTGGCCCCACAATACATCCATTTCCTATTACGAGTTTATTTCCATCACCTCTAATAAACACCTCAGGGTAATGTATTTCCGTGTTTTCACCGATAGTAACGATATTGTTGGTTCCTAAGCAATCTTTCTTTATATGTCCATAGCCCTTTGAAGCTAATTTTATCCCCCCAATGTGAGTTAGGCGTATTACAGAAGAGCATATCCATTCAAATAAACTGTTGCTAAAAATAATTATTTTAGAACCTCTTTTATGCTCATTTTCTCATCTATTCTTATACATTTCAGCGTAATAGCTCTGGTATGTCCCGGAAGTAACCCGGTTCATCCACTCTTCGTTCTCCAGGTACCAGTCAATGGTTTTCACTATACCGACCTCAAAAGGTGTTTCCGGATACCAACCAAGATCTGCTTTAATCTTGTTCGGATCTATACCATATCGACGGTCATGCCCAAGACGGTCTTCCACATGCTTGATGAGTGCTTCGCTTATCCCATCATCTTGGAGCCTATTACAGAGTTGTTCAATAATGGTTTTCACAATAAAAATATTGGGACGCTCATTATGCCCACCAACATTGTACACCTCGCCGATCTTGCCAGCGTTGGCAACCATATCAATAGCCTTGCAGTGATCTTCCACATATAGCCAGTCACGAATTTGCATGCCATCGCCATACACTGGAAGCTGCTTATGATGCTTTACATTGTTGATCATTAGAGGGATAAGTTTTTCCGGGAATTGATAAGGCCCGTAATTGTTGCTGCAACGTGTGATGTTTATAGGCATACCATAAGTATCATGGAAAGCTTTAACGAAATGATCAGCAGATGCCTTTGAAGAAGCATAAGGGCTGTGAGGGTTGATAGGTGTGGTTTCCGTAAAGAAGCCTTCTGCACCAAGAGCACCGTAAACCTCATCTGTGCTTACCTGTAGATACTTCTTTCCTTCCTTCCAGCTCTTCTTCTCAGTATCATACCATGCCTCTTTCGCCCTCTGGAGAAGATTAACCGTACCCATAACGTTGGTCTGTACGAAGATCTCAGGGTTCGCTATCGAGCGGTCAACATGAGATTCCGCTGCAAAGTTAATCACATAATCAAAGTCATACTGAGCGAAGAGGCTAGAGACCAGTTCTTTATCACAGATGTCACCCTGAACAAAGATGTGTCGGGAATCACCTTCACATCCTTTCAGATTCTCCAGGTTTCCCGCGTAAGTAAGCTTGTCTAAGTTCACAAGCAATATATCATTATACTTCTTCAACATGTAATAGACAAAGTTGCTCCCAATGAAGCCAGCGCACCCTGTAATTAAATATTTTTTCATATCAGAACTTTACCTTCCCTTCAGCTACCGCCTTAAGATGAGCTCCATAAGGAGATTTACCGTAACGTCGAGCGGATTGAAGAAGTTTTTCTCTATCAATCCATCCGTTGATGAATGCAATTTCTTCTGGTGCAGAGATTGTGATTCCTTGTCGTTTCGATATCATCTGAACAAAATCTGCGGCTTCAACAAGGCTATCCATTGTGCCCGTATCGAGCCAAGCAAAACCACGACCAAGAAGCTGGACGTCAAGCAGACCGTCATTTATGTACATTTCGTTCAGTGTTGTGATCTCTAGTTCACCACGGGCAGATGGCTTAACATGGTTTGCACGAGCGGATACGTCTCCCGGATAAAAGTAGAGACCAGTGACGGCATAATTTGACTTTGGTTGAGAAGGCTTTTCTTCTATACTTGCAGCCTTTCCTTTCTCATCAAATGTAACCACACCAAAACGTTCAGGATCAGTCACATAATAACCGAACACAGTGGCGCGACCATTCAACTCAGCATCTTCTACAGCAGCCTTCAATATTTTTCTGAACCCATTTCCATAGAAAATGTTATCGCCAAGCACCATAGCCCCTGGCTCTCCACCAAGGAATTCTTCACCCAGAATGAACGCCTGCGCCAAACCATCAGGTGAAGGTTGGACTTTATAGCTGAGATTCACGCCAAACTGGTCACCATCGCCCAATAGAGCTTCAAATCTCGGAGTATCATCTGGTGTACTGATAATCAATATTTCTTTAATCCCCGCCAGCATCAATGTGGAAAGCGGATAATAAATCATCGGCTTATCATAAACTGGAAGGAGTTGTTTGCTAGTTACCATAGTTAATGGGTAGAGGCGGGTTCCAGCTCCGCCTGCAAGAATAATTCCTTTCATACTTTCCTCCATATTAATGATTTCACAGGATTAAATTTCTCCTTAATAAACGAAATTCCAATATTGAACATAGCATTAATAGACCTATAATTATATAGGAGAAACACCAATAGGAATAAACTGTCAATATACCATTTACCAAAAATCAATGCACAAGCAGCCATTCCTACCATTAAAATAATATTAATAATGTAGTTTGTTAAACTGAAACTATACCAAAGAGCTCTTGAAACTGTCATCTTAATGATTAGGAAAATAATACTGCTAATTCCAGTAGCAATCGCAGCGCCAACGCCTCCATAGATCGGTACTAAAATATAGTTTCCAATTAGATTAACAACACATGCAAGTCCAGACGCAAGCGTATTGTATCCTGTTTTCCTCTTCAAATTAATTCCACAGCCTAATACATAACTCATGGTCTCCATGGAAATAACAAATAGAAGAAAAGGAATCATGTCTGCAGAACGCATATATTCAGGTTTGTAAAGATGAAAAATTGCATTTCTAAGGACAATAATTGAAGCACAGCAAATCATAAGGACAGCTGTTATATAACGTCCAACCTTCTCAAAGTATCGTACATCTTTATCCTCATCGTACCATTTATATGCTAATGGAGTCCAAAAAGAACTAAATGCACTTTGTAATATAGCAATAATCGATACAATAGTATAAGCTGTAGAATAAAACCCTATTTCTTCATAAGTACTCCACATTCTTAATGCATACTTATCCATTGAATGCAATACCCACGAACAAATGAGGGCAGGCATGTACGGAACTCCATATTTTAACACTTTTGATATGATTGTCCTGTCCCATTTAAATTGGAACCTATACGCGGCACGTTCTAAGACGAATCCAGTTAAACACTTTGTAGTAATAGATAAAAACCGCGCTAAAATAATAGCTTGATATGTACGAATACCAAAGATCGCTAAAACCACTATTATAAGATAGGAAATTCGCTCAGAAAGAACCGCAATCGTATAGTGCCGAACATGTGCATTAAGTCTGCAAACGTATATACTATATTCACCAAATACATTAATCGGTAAAATAAAAGCAAGTAGAAGAACAGAAAGCAAATCAAATCCATCAAACAAAAAATCAGAAATGCTCTCCCGGAATAAAAATATTAAAATGCTAATGAAAGAAGAACTCAAAATCGAAATGGATAAGCAGTTAAACAATAAACTGTTCTTATCCTTCGCAGCTGAAAACTCTCTCATATAAGCACGATCTAAGCCTAGATTTGTTACGAGTGTAATCAAAGTAAGTGATGTAGTGAACATCGACACTTTGCCAACATCAGCCGGATTTACAACCCATGTAATAATATATGAAGCTGCAAATGTAAAAACGGCGCCAAATACAGGTCCTAGAGAAAAAGACAACATTTGCGAAAGAAAATTGTTGCTTTCTCGATTATTTCTTTTTGATGCCATAGCAAATCCTCATAGAATTTTCTGAATTACTCTTTCTCCCATATAAGCGTTGATTTCTTGCCATATTTCTACGTCAGTACTCATAAATTCAGGTTGAATCTCCTTCATTATGTTATACATAGAGAAAGCATCATCGCTAATAAATTTACCAATCCGATTATGTTTATTCAACTTTTCAAGTTCTTCATAGGATAAAGAATCTAAAAATTTTTCTTTTTCATCAAATAAACAAGAATATCCAAAATCAAACAATTTAACTGATTTTCTTGTAATGAAAATATTGTCAAGTCTCAAATCATTGTGGCATAAACCTTTTAATCTGAGCCATCTCATTAAAACCATCAATTGTTCAAGTAAGATAGATTTTTCTTCAGGTTTTAGTGTTTTAATAATGTCCATATTAGACGAATCTGCTTGTATATATGAACTTATTATGTACGTATAATTATTGTCTTTGATGTAATAAACCAATTTCGGAAAGTAATCAATAATGGAATCTTCGGAAGAATTAACTATATTAAAGAATGCCACCTCTCTTTCTGCAATATCATCATTAATTTCTTTTTTCATAAAATATATTTCTTTACCAACTCGTACTTTAAAGTAAGCTCTTCCGTGATGCCATGATGACACATGAATTGGGATGATATCATCAACATCCTTGAACTTAGTAATAGCATCTAAATCTCCCTTTTTCTGATTTCTATTCCAATTGATAATACGTACCAAAGAGATAACTGATAAATACAGCTTTAGTGTTGGATCGTGTATCGCATGATACACCTGGCTCAAATGCTCTTTGCTATTATCAGACAGAGGGAGGTATGTGACAATTCTTTTTATATTCATAATGGTTATTATTCTCCTACTATCCTCATTAAACGATTTTTTCCTGTGTAAAAAGCTCTCCGATATTTGTGATATGTTGACTCTTCTGTAGAAACAAAGGAGGTGTTGAAATATACGGAAAAATCACTAGGTTCAGTGATTTTATATCCTTTGAACGATAAAAAGTTCTTTAACTTATCAGCCGCTTTGTGTAAGTCAATCTTGCCGTTATCATAAATATCAGAAAGACATTCATATTTTCGCAGTCTTTCTACGTAGTCTGGAGAAATCTTACTCTTATGTATTAAAGCATGATATAATAAAGAGTATGCATAGTTTTCAGAATCGGGTGCGTAAAACAAGTCATTAATAAGTTCACGATGATCAAGCATATCCAATTCCCATTGCTCATCATAGTACCCATCTCCCACAAACCGAAAGTCAAAGTAAACTTCCTGTCCGTCAACCATAGTTTTATGTCGTACACGATAGCCCTGCGAAAAAACCTTTGTTGAATTGAGAATTAGTTGCAACTGTTTCTCATTTTCTCCTAGCACATCAATATCCCCATGTTCCCCAAATGTAATGTTTTTAGGAAAACCTTCAAAGTTTCTAAGTATTAGATAGTCTGTGCAGTTTTTAAGAGCATACAGAAGTTGGCTAATATTATCCCAACCACATGCCCCAGTTATAGGTCTGTCTGAAAGGATAGCATCCTGGATAGATGTCGGAAGTTTTGATTGATTAATACTCGCAAGAAAGTCTTTAGAATTGACCCCTAACAATAGAGTCAAGTCATGGTCAACTTCTTTAATTGAATTGGTACCGTGAATTCGATGCCCGCCACCAGTCCAATATCGATACAATTCTTTTGCATCAAAAATATTAATATTAACTTTTCGAACTCCCTTGGTGGTTTTTCTATACTTATACATAGGACTTTCATCTTGAATAATCACAAGAATAAATTCACCATCACCACAATGTTGGATCTTCTGAGATGATGAAGGGAGATTCTGTCCATAAAATCGAGTCAAATTTTTACTAAAACTATCGCCAGGCCATGTCACTTTATAAAGTCCTAAAACCTTAAATCTAGAAAACATATCGGTCAGTATCTTTTCTTCTTGAATTCGTCCCTTTTCCCATATAATGAATAAATGTATCTCTGGGTTCATTGTATTTATTCTCCCTCATTCGCAATTTGTTTATAATTTACTAGGAATCCATCCTTAAGTCCTTTTAAAAACATTTTATACTTTTGTATTTTATTTTTTTCATACATAAATCTTATGAGGTCTAATAGTAATGAATCACATTTCTTTTTGGTTAGTCCATAATCATGATATTCTCTCACAAACCATATAGAATTTCTTGTTCGATAATACGTTCTAATAGGCGATTGATTATATATACATATTCTTCTAAAGAAAAAACGTCGAACTGTAATGTTACCTAATTTATGCTCCATTCCTATTCCAGGAAGAATAACTATATTAAATCCATTTTTTAGTATCCTATAGCAATATTCATTATCTACTTGGTCGATAAAGTAAATATCTTTCATGTTTCCTATCTTATTATAAATAGAAAGATTAATCAGACTACCTGAGCTAATTGTTTCATCTACTTTTATCGGACTAGTATTGCCGAACTTTGGCTTCATAGTGCTAACATCTATATAATCAGTTCCAATTAAGCCAATATTTTTCACACTATCAAGAGATGTAATATATGATATATATTTTTTTGCAAGATCTCTGTTAATAATCGTATCTTGATCTATTGTTAATACCCATTCATAACCTTTAGACATCGCTATTTGAATTCCTTTATTCTGAGCATTAGCAATCCCAAGATTTTTGCGATTTTTAATAACTATAATCAATCCTGTTTTATTATATTTTTCAAAATAATCTATTTCGTCAGGCGTATTATCAACAATAACAACGATACCTATCTCTGGTGTTGAAATCAGATTATCAATTGCCTGGTATGTTCGGGTCTTTGGATAATATGAAACCATAACTATACATAACTTCTCCATAGATTTATACTATCCTTCCATTAGATATATTTCATTGTAATAAAAGCGATGAATAAAATATGCTAGAACTATAACAAACACATAAATCGTTTTTCCCCACATATAGGAAAAAAATGAAAAGAAAAAAGTAACACATATCCACGAATTTGCGGCACATGTAAAAAAATTACTATCTCTTTTATTATAAATAGCTCCAGATAATATTCCAAATAAGAATGGTATAATAATAATTCCAATATATGAATAATCTAGGTAAAATGTTCTGAACCAAGTATAGACATTTGTTGTGGAGTCACCAATGTCAATAAACGTACCTCGTGCTGTAACAACATCATTTTGAACTATTCCGAATTGATCAAGTATTCTCGCAAATATAGCGAATGTTCTCTGTCCTAGTTCCCAATCACTCTTATATAATTCAATATATTTTCCAAAAGCTTCAGTTGGACCAGCAAAGTAAATAAATATTTTGTCGATAACAATACTTCTTAAATTTCCTGATGCCATATAATTACGTTGCATTCCTATAAACATAAGAAAAGAAAAAACACCAATGGCAACCAATGGGAGAAATTTAAAAAATTCTTTTCTTTCTTCTTTAATAGACCCAGTATTATATAAATATGAGATTCCAAATGCAATGATATACATCATCAAACATAATCTCGACATTGTTATCATAGCTATTAATATTTCAATAAGAGTCCAAATCAGTACAAATTTTCTTGAATTCTCCGCTCTTTTTGCAAATAGTATACCTAAGAAAACGTAAGAAACCATGCAAATTGAGTTCGCAAAGAATTCAAACAAGCTCCAATGTAATCCTGGATTATATGTCAAGTATCGATACCTTACATAGGTATTATTTGAAATAAATGTCTGCAAAGATCCTGATATTATAAATAAAATGTGATAAATATAGAATGCCAATCTCATAATTTCTAATACAGTAACAGCTTTTAGTATTCTCGTAATTCCTCCTAAATTGTATTCCTGATGAATTACTTCGTTCCGCTGCTTTCCAATCACAAAATTGACATTAGCAGTAATCCAAAATCCTACAGAAAGCGTACAAATTCCTATAACTATCCACAAGTATGCATCAAAAGTATATGATTCTGTTGTATAGAACATATGATGCGAAATAAAAACGACTATCCAGACATATAGAACTATTGATATAGGATTAAAGATTGTATAATTACTCTTCAATATTTGAGCATTTAGCATCAATAATATTAATAACATCACTATTGGCAAAACTATTATCATATGTCATTCCTCTTAAAAAGATGGATATAAAAGTTCATCGATTCTTTAAACCACCTCTGCTTCCTTTTTGATTCAATTTTGCCTGTGACTTGGTTTTCATTATGTAGTATTTTTAAATCCGAATCAAAAAAACAGGTTTTCCCATTAGATTTAATAATTTCTGCAATAATTAGTTCTTCCCCATACATAAATACATTCGGCTTTTCTTCTAGTATCCTATCAACACATTCCCTTTTTAAAAGAAAACAGCTTCCATGTACTGCATACACACTCTTGATTTGTAGTTTTTCTTTCTTATTCTTTTGGGGTTTCAGGTCGTAGAGCTTGAAATAAAGCCAAAATAGCGGAAAACATGAGTATGCTATTCTCCATATCGTTACTTTTGATTTTGTTGGTCTCTTCTTCAAAAATGGGTTTTGATGAACTCCTATTGACGCCAATTTAATATCTGGTCCAATACACCAAATATCATCACCTACCTCTTTAAAAGCTGCATCGAAGAAGTTTGATTGTATGATTTCAATATCAGTATTGCTAACCATCACCCAAGAATACATCCTGCCCGACTGTTCTACCCCATATAAACACCCTGGAAGATAACCCAAATTCTTTCCCGGATTATATACAAGAGCAGACGGCATTACATTCTCTATTTCTTTCTGAAATTTTTCAAAATCACCCACAGCGTTACATGTAACAAGAAGTTGAATATTATCTATAATACTTTGTTTCGAAAGGTTCTTCGTAAATTCAACAACTTCTGCTTCATTGTTGTAACAAACCACTGCCACTGCAATGTCTCTCATTTTTCTGTCACCTTTATTACATACTTCTTTTTCTTGTATAATCCAAAAACCATATTACGACCTGTGCTAATAATTGCCTTCACTGGATTCTGCCCCTCAACTTTCCGGAACAATTTATAATGCCACCCTATCATGGTCATTATGCTATGTGTGCTTACACTTCCTGCTCTACCACGACGGTACAGTGCCAATTCATCATCCAATAGATAGCAGTCTGCGGTTCTGCAAACCTTCAACCACATAGCATAATCATTGTTCTTCTTGATATCATCTATCTGAATGAGTCCAACAGTTTCTACGTCGTACATCACTGTTAAACATCCCGGCCAACAGTAATTAAACATCCCTGTCTTTGTTATTTTCTTCGGTCCTGTAACCGATGTTCCAATCCTCTTCCCATCGGTATCTATCTCAGCGTAATTCGTATATGAAAAGTGATAATTATTTTTTTTCATGAAACTTATCTGTTTACTAAGTTTTTCTGGCATCCACAGATCGTCTGAATCCAGGAAAGCTATCCATTTACCATTTGCTTTGCAAAGCGCTCTGTTCCTACTTATTGCGGCGCCACTATTGAGTTTATTTTTAAGATACTTTATACGTTTATCAACTAAAAAAGGAAGAATAACCTCATCTGTATTATCTGTTGAGCAGTCATCCACAATGATTAGTTCCCAATTCGTATATGTTTGGCTTATCACAGATTTTATCGTTTCTGCAATAAATCCATCAGTATTAAATGATGGCATGATAATTGATACGAGATCGTCCATTCCAACACTCCTTCAACTATTCCTACATAGTTCTTCCATCTTTAAGATTCCTGAAATTTGACTTCCTATTCCTGTTTCTGCTTTAATATGCTTCCTAAATGGATAATGAACACGAACTATTATCCCAAAATCACTTCTATACTTTATATTCAAGCAACAATATGCTTTTCTAAAGCAAAAATACTTTTCTAAATAATCCTGAAATGCTGTTTCATGCCTTATTGGTCTTGATCCATCATTTATATAAAAAGAACCATCAAATCTATCCTTATAATAATCAAGTATTCTAGCTACCATAGCGGCATGGATTGATTTCTTCTCCGCATCCGACTCACCCCGTAGAATGGAGAACTCAACATACGATCCATAATCCATCAGCACTGCATAACCCTTTAGCTCATTAAGTCCAATATCATAGCCACCAAATGCATCTAAATTTCTCCATGTTTCAATCTACTTATAGAACTCTTTTTTCTCGACATGAGGTCTGTATTTTTCCTGCCAGCCAGTATAAGCAGCTATAGTGACTCTCAAAAAATCATCCGTTATTTTTTAGGGATCAATCTTTTGTACAAAAAAGAACCTATTGCCTCGATTGATTTCATATCTTCGCTTGCTTTTCAACTGGGAAATATCAAATTTTGTATCCTTTATGCAGAACCACCAATTGGTTTCAAATCCACAATCCCAATCTGATGTCCAGCGAGCTAATAGAGACTTCCTATCCAACTGCCTAATTTGACCATTTTTTAATTGAAGTCACATCAACAGTTTCGTGTGGTGCGATTGTCGGAATAGCAGCATGATTATAGTATTTTCATCTATCAATCTTCATGCGTACCCCACTTTCTACTGTATCTATGACTCTAAGATTAACACATTCTATTCTATAATCCGACAGGGAATACCTATAACGGTCCCCCCTCAGGTATTTTGGCAATCCTTACTAATTATCACTACGCTAATACCGTTCTTCCAACAATTCCTTAGCTTGATTTTGTAAATAGTCATATCTTTCTTGTGTTACTTTACCGCATTTCAAAAGATAATCTCCATAATCAAGTGTTACGTCTATCTCCTCATTGCTCTCAGTTATATTGCTTCTCACAAAAACTTTTCTGAAAGTCATCCACACAAGTTTCAAATCCACTAATAACGTGATTTTCTCTATGTATTTCAAATCCCATTCAAGTTTTTCTTCCCAGGTAATACCATTACGACCCATCATCTGAGCTAATCCGGATAACCCAGGTTTCGCAGTATGCCGCATCCTCTGTCGATCCGTCATGAATGTCATATCACGAACTAATTGTGGTCGTGGTCCAATCACCGACATTTCCCCCCGCAATATATTGAAAGCCTCCGGAAGTTCATCTAAGCTAGTTGCACGTAAGGCTCGTCCAAACTTTCCCAGCCTCATATCATCAGGAAGGAGATTGCCATTTTCATCTCGCGCATCGGACATAGTACGAAATTTGTACATATCAAATATCCGCTCTTTACCGGTCTTTGGATCAATCATTCCTGGTCGAGGCTGCTTGAATAATACGGGACTTCCCATTTTGACCCTTACTATCACAGCAATAATAATGTACAACCAACTAAAGACAATGATTGCAAGCAATGCGCAAATGATATCCAAAATACGTTTTATATACTTCTCATAAAATCTACGTTTTCTCTGGAATTGCATCTAAACACCCTTTATCTAAAGCAACGATGAATCAACTCAATGATGATTTCTTGTTGCTCTACAGTCATCTTGTTATCACTCGGCAGACAAAGTCCTCTTCTAAAAATGTCCATTCCTATGTCTTGTACTTTGCCTTTTTCAATATATGCATTACTCTGACCACGACCATTGCCATTTGCAGTTATGAAGGCATGACTGCGATAGATAGGTTGGCTATGCATCGGTTTCCATATTGGCCGACCTTCCGCATTGAATCTTGCCAGCACCTCAAGTATTTCTGTCGGACACGACTTCCCTCCTTCAGGGATATACAGAGCTTTTTGGTCATCTCTTACCTGTTCACACATTGCATCTTCATCTATAATCATGCAACTCAGCCAGAAGTTTGGAATAGATTTCTCCGCATCATAAGGATTCATCTTAACCGGCAGATCCTTGAGACCTTCTTTGTAACGCTCATATATTGTCCTTTTCTGATCTATATGGGTTTGCAGATATGGAAGCTGCCCACGGACAATGCCTGCAATTACATTACTCATACGGTAGTTGTATCCAATTTCTTCATGTTGATACCAAGGAGCTGCTTCACGGGACTGTGTACTCCATTTGCGAACCTTCTCAGCATCCTCCTTAGAGTCGGTCAAAAACATTCCGCCACATGAACCAGTAATGATCTTATTGCCATTGAAAGAGATGCAGTTAAAATTGCCCAAAGCACCAGTCTCACCCCATTTACCATTGAGCAGATACTTTGCACCAAAGCTCTCCGCAGCATCCTCTACAATCAGAGCACCATGCTTGTCACATACTGCCTTCAACTCTTCAATCTTGCCGGGAGTACCATATAAATGGGCAATCACAACGATCCTTGTATCCGGATAGAGCTCAAATGCCTTCTCAAGCGCAACTGGATCCATATTCCAGGTATCCGGCTCTGTATCAATGAATACTGCTTCACCATCCTCATAGGCAATAGGATTGATAGAGGCATCGAAGGTCATATCGCTTGCAAATACTGTATGTCCTTCCAGCGTTCCTTTGTTTGGCTTCGCCTGTCCATATAGTTTTTCACCCGCTAGCTTTGTGGCGAGATGTAGCGCAGCAGTACCGGCGCTGAGAGCAACCGCGTAGTTTACTCCAACATATTTCGCCACCTGGCTTTCAATTTCGTCGATATTCTTTCCGACTGTGCTCATCCAGTTGGTCTCATATGCTTCTTTCATATACTCCAGTTCTTCGCCATGCATAGTCGGAGAAGATAGCCATATCTTCTTCTCGAAGGGTTCGATGCCTATGAAATCATCTTTCTTGAAATCCATCTTTTTCTACTCTCTTTTCTTGTATTTGCTCTTGCGTCTTTACAGGAGGCATTAAAAAAGCACATTTCCCACAAGTCATATCAGGGCTTGTGGGCTTATTGTGCTATTAGCCGGCGCTCTTATAACTTCCTTCAGTCAGAGCTTCATAAGCTCCATTCTTCACCATAGTAGCTTTAGGCAGAGCCGGATGATACGTGTTTACTATCTTTGCGACCCATTCTCTTATATTCTTCTTGTTCTTATAGGCCGCCTCCATCAGACCTTCCAGCTGTCTGATGAACACCTCATAATCAAATGGAATCGGCTGTCCTATATGGATGAGGGCGTTGTCAGTTTTCTTCAGCCCTTCTTCCGCCATCAGTTTTTCTTCATAAAGCTTCTCACCGGGACGAAGACCCGTATAGACGATCTTGATGTCTTCGTCTGGTTTAAATCCGCTGAGCCTGATCAGGTTTCTAGCAAGAGTATCTATCTTTACCGGACTGCCCATATCGAGAACAAAGATTTCTCCGCCATGAGCATAGGTACCTGCCAGCATAACTAACCGGACTGCCTCCGGGATGGTCATAAAGTATCGTATGATATCAGGATCCGTGACAGTGACCGGACCGCCCTTGGCTATCTGTTTCTTAAAAATCGGGATAACTGAACCATTGGATCCGAGGACATTACCGAAGCGCACCGCAACGAATTCGGTCTTGGGCTTTCCTACCTCAACTCTGTTACCGTTTCCGCTTGTTCCATCTCCATGTGTGAACAGCTGGGGAAGATCCTGAATTCTGCCCTCTTTCACCTTCTTATCGAAGGTCTGGATGATCATCTCACAGAGCCGTTTCGATGCACCCATGATGTTCGTAGGATTCACAGCCTTATCCGTACTGATAAGTACGAACCTTTCACATCCGTGTGCCATCGCTGCATATGCCGTCTTATAGGTGCCGATGGCGTTATTTTTTATACTCTCACAGGGGCTGTCTTCCATCAGCGGAACATGCTTATGGGCCGCTGCGTGATAAACAATCTGCGGATGATATGTATCAAACACCTGCCATATGCGTCGTGAGTCTCGCACACTTCCGATCAGTGTGACGAGATCCAGTTCCGGATGTTTCTCTTTCAGTTCGTTCTGGATGTCGTAGGCATTGTTCTCGTAGATATCGAAGATGATGAGCTGCTTCGCGCCGTGAGCAGCCACCTGACGGCAAAGCTCAGACCCGATGGATCCGCCGCCGCCCGTGACGAGCACGACCTTCCCGCTGATGAAATCGAAAACCTCTTTCATCTCAGGCTGTATCACTTCGCGTCCCAGAAGGTCTTCAACTGCTACATCCTTCATGGCGCTGACGGTCACCTGCCCAGACATAAGCTGATAGTAACCCGGAAGCTGTTTCAGTTCACAGCCTGTTTCATTACAGATTCCCAGTATCTCTTTCCGATCTTCACTATTGAGTGATGGAATCGCAAGATAGATTTTATCAACTTTATACTTTTCAACCGCGCTAAAGATTTCTTCCCTTCCTCCGACGATCCTGACACCATATATGTACCGATTCCACTTGTCAGGGTCATCGTCGATGACACAAACAACATTGTCTGTGAGTTTATCGGAGCTCTTTATGTCGCGGATTATCATCTGACCGGCATTTCCTGCGCCGATAACCATCACGTGGGCTGAAGCTTCGCTAACCTTTCGGCAGGAACAAAAAAGCAGCCACCCTCGGTAGAAAAAACGCGGAACGCACAGCAGAAACAGTTGGAACAACGCACCGCCGAAGAGATAAGAAAGCGGCATACGAATAAATAAAGCACAAATAATGATAGCATGCAGTACGGAAGCAATGAAGGAAACGATACCGGTACGAGCCAGGTCATTCACAGATGCAAACCGCCACAAGATGCGGTAAAGGCGACACAAGTTGAACAGGATAACGCAGCCTATGGCATACGGCGTTATAAAGCCATAAAAAGCCCTCAGATAGCGAAGCGGGATTCGTGAATACACCGCATCGAACCTAAGCCACAATGCTAAAAAATAAGAACAATGAATCGATATTAAGTCACAAATCCCAACGCACAGCGTCATGATCTGCCAGTGCTCAAGTTTCCTCTTTATCCTCATAACTTCCTGTTCCCCTCCCAACGGCAACGTCGCTATCACTTCACATACTTCTAATACTCATTTACGGTCTTTACATGTTTTAACGGATTTATCTCCTGCAACAGACCGACTCCATATCCGCTACGTTCTCCGTAATACCCATAATTACTGTATTCACCGTATTTACGGCTGTACTTCTTATAGTAATTACCGTAATAACCGTTTTTCGACATATTGACCTTGTTGATGATCACTCCGAGGAAACGGGTACCTGTACGGTCAAGCTGAACTTTTGCCTTCTTAAGCAGCTTCCTGCTGGTGATCTCGGATTCACAGACCAGCACCGTACCATCCGCATAACGACTCAGGATAGCAGCATCTATAACGGTCCCGATAGGAGCCGTGTCGAGAATCACTATATCGTAACCCTCTTCTTTCACGGTGCTGAAAAAACACTCGCACATATCATCTTCAAAAAGCTCTGCTGTGTTTGGCGAATATGGTCCTGACATAACGAGTTCCAGATTCGGTATTACCTCAGTCTTGTAGAAACCATCTTCGATAGGAACCTGTCCCGTCAGCATCTGGCTGAGACCCGGAATCTCTTTTTGCGCCGTATCCCTTACATCATGTACCGTAACAAACTCTGAATTACGAATATCGCAGTCCACATAAAGAGTACGCTTTCCGGACTCTGCAAAAGCCCTCGCTAGGTCAAAGGATACCTTGGATTTTCCTTCGTTAGGTGATGCGGAAGTGATAAGTACAGTGTGAACATTAGAACCGGAAAAAAGGATATTTGTACGAAGAGTACGAATGGACTCAGAGTAGCGGAAATCCTTTTCCACGGGAGTAGTCATAGTTAACTTTCTGTAATTCATCCCTTCTCTCCTTTCTTACTCTTTCTGTAATCGTATCCATAGTGACGCGCCTTTTCAGCAGCCTTCTCATCGATCTCAGGGATGGATGCAAGTACCGGTACGCCAAAGTACCTTTCGATGTCATCCTCTGTCTTGATGGCATCATTTGTGATGATGTTGATGAAGATGCCGCCGCATACGATCATTACACCTGCAAGTGCAGTCATTACAGCGTTCCGCATCGTATTAGGTCCGGTCTTCCGAAGCGGAATCTCACCGTATTCGATGATCTTCGGAGGATCCTGTTCCATGATATCCGCTATATAGTCACTGGCGCAATCCGCCACAGTATCCGTTAGCTGTTTAGCTCTTCCTGGATCTGTATCCAGAAGTGAAATGTTCAAAATACGTGTATTCGCCGGATTGTTCAGTGTGATCTTTCTTCGAAGCTCCAGATAGTTCATATCAAGTGCCAGCCTTTTGATGACATCTTCAAGTACTGTTCTGGATGTTACCAGCACCTTGTAATCGTTGGTCAGCTGACTTCCTATCTGTAAATCTGCAAGACTGGTCAGAGTCGTTTCCTTCGACACGACATAGATCATAGAAGTACTGGTATAGGTCGGCGTCAGAACAAAGCGTGATACCATATACCCCATAGCGCCGCAAAGCACTGCGCTCAGGATCAGAAGCCATAAGCGTCTTTTGATCTCGATATATAGTTCCAAAAGATCGATCTCGATCGTATCATCCTTTTTACTCCGGATCTGATTTATCGATACACCTGTCACAAGGTTTGTATCTTCCACTGTGTTCTTATTACTTAAAGGCATAACGTTCCTCGTTTATACTAATTCTTTATCTTCTATCAATTTCTTTACATTCCCGCGAAACAGTGCTTCAGTCTGTTCCGGTTCATGAGTTTCTATCCAGCGGATAGCTTTCGCAAGTACCGGCGGACGCTTGTCCTCCCGGTGCATGTCAGTTCCCAGAAAATGTACCTGCCTCTTCCTGATGGCATCCCGTACAAATCCGGTCTCTCCGTCCATCAAAGCTGAAAAGCCGCTTTTCCCCAGAGGCTCTGTACTAACCTGTATGTATCCGCCCAAACTGATCACTTCCGAAAGTCCATGGTTTCTTAGTCCCTGAAATCTTTCAGCATGCGCGATGATCGGGCGATATCCCGCTCGTCTGATATTTCGTACAGCCCTGAGTATCACCTGATAACTCTCCATGGGATAAAATTCGATCAGGGTGTAGCGTGAACCTGCAAGTGTCAGAATCTCACCGTTTCTGAGCGCTTCCGGCATGCTTTCGAAATACAGTACTTCGTTCCCTTCATAGAGGGCTACAGAAAGCTCTTCTTTCCTGCATCTTTCACGCAGGAAATCCAGTTTCATCCGGATCTCTACCGGATGAGAAGGCGCCTCCAGATAGTAGTGCGGAGTCGCAAATATCCCTTCCGCTCCCTGTGACACGGCAGAACGTATCAGCTTCATGGATTCATCCTGACTTCTCGCTCCGTCATCTATCTGATAAATAATATGCGAATGAATATCAAACACCATATTCCCCTTATAAAGACAGGGAGGCAGTTTCCTGCCTCCCCGGCATAACGACTGTGCTGTGCACTGCACAAACGTTAAAAATTTTTCCCGGGATAAATATCAACTTATCAAACTACAAAATGTCCGTTAATGACATGAACAAGTTGCTTTGATCCGTCAGCAAGAACGATGGTGATATCACCGGTGAAATTCGAGAACTGATTTGTGGCAGGATCTACCACTACACCGGCGGTTCTTCCGTTTACAGTTACAAGCTGGAACTTGTAATCTACTGTCTTACCGTCGATGGTTCCCTTGTTTGTAAGAGCTGTGAACGTCACACCATCGATCGTAGCAATCGTAGACTGAAGCTCCAGATCGAGACCGGCTCCCTCGACAGTACCGTTGTCATAAATAGCCTTGGTACCTTCGATGCTTATTTCTGTTGTTTCACTGGTCTTTGTAGCACCCTCTGCAGTAGTGGTTGTTGTACCATTGTTTGTTGATGCTGCAAAGCCCTGTGTTGTAACTTGTGTACCCTGCTGTGCTGCAAGCTGCTGTGCTGTAACCGGTACGCCGTTTATTCCGCCAACGTAATCGCCGTCGTCATCATCGGAACCACGATCTGTTGATTCATTAGTACTAGTAACTGGTGATGGGTCTCCTGGAGCCGCGACGGTAAACGCGGTAGCAGACACAGAAAGTGATAATGCAAGCGCAAGTATCAGAAATTTCTTTTTCATTTGGTCATTCCCTCCTTACTTTTTTATTTAGGCATCAGGCTCATTGTGCACATAGCCGGAGCCTATGCTATAAATTTATACTTCCCTGTAAAAAATGTTTAGAACCGATTTGTCAATATCCATGTAATCCGGCCAGAATTCGGTATATTCGGTTACACGTATGTCGCCATTAGGCGTGATGAAGCTTGATTCGGAAAGCGGATCATCTTTCATCAGAATCTCTAATGAAAGGTCAAGATAGGTGCTCTTTTCCATGTTTGTGATGATGTTGTCATCTATAATATGAAACATCTGCGGAACCGTTCCTGTATCCCTTTTCTGCTGCGAGATCAGTTTCTTTTCAAAGGCGATAGCATATACGCGCTGCCTGTCCATACGTTCAATAGCCGTTCCATGGACATCAGTGTCTCTCCAGCGGACAAACCTTTCCGCCAGCTCTCCCTGAAGATCGACCTCAGCCCCCTTCCGGAAGTCAGGATACTCCTTTTCCATACTGTCATCCGGAACCTCTACCGTTACACCTCCGACAAAGTCATTGAGACTGTTGATGATGCCGACAGGTCCTGCCATATATCCATCGATGGGTAACCCTCCGAAAAGCCATGATACAGCGGTAGTCGTTAGTTTTCCGGACAGTTCATGATTGTCACCCATCCACCACGCCAGAGCCAGATGGTCGTGTCCGATACGAAGGATGTTGAAATCATAATCTGTTACATACATATCGCACATGGTGTCTCTGGGTACCTGAATTATGGTCACCTTCTTCTTTGCGGTATCATGTGCCACCAGAAAGATACCGTCACTTCTTCCGGTATCATGAGGGTCACATTCCTCTTTCAGGGATTTCTCCGTATCTATACCGAGTAACAGATATGCCTTAACTGCAGTATTACGCTTATAATGTTTTCCATTGTAGAAAAGTTCCGGAAGATCAAATACCTTTGGTCTCTCTTCGACTGCAACGCCATTTAGGGCATATTTGGGTTTACTGATATCTTCCCCGGGTTCGCAGGTAACCTTTATAAGCTGTTTCTCCGGATCACTGGCGAGATCTATGAGCGCATCCAGATCCTGTTTACCGACATTTTCTCCTGCCAGGATGCCTGAACCTTCTCCGCTCCAGAGCCCGGAATCCAGAAGCTGCTTGTTGAAGGCTTCTACTTTTTCTGTATCCTGTCGGCTCTGCTCCATATAGCTCAATTGCTGTCGGAGCTGATACTGATGATATACCCAGACGCCGCCAACAGATGCGGTGATCATCACCGCTCCGATGAAGATCCTGAGAGGTCTCTGTCGTCTTTTCTTCGCTTTTTCTCTATCTAAATGTTGTTCCTTTGCCATAAATTTTCCTCTATTTGGTATAGATGAGGTTGACATTGACCACATTTTATTAAAAATCGACAAAAATCGAAAGTTTTTCTGACATATACGTCGTTTAAATGAATCAAGGGCTTGGTTAAAATAGGATCAATACTTTGCCCATTTGTTAATCTATGAATAAACCTTTGTATATGAGAGGAAAATCATGTATCGAAAGAAGCGAATTGAGAACATTTCTCCTTTTATGAAGAAACTATTCGGCGGAACCGTATGTGCGATCATTTTCTGTGGCGCCTCCTTTTTTGTGATACGGGACTATCAGGAACAGAAAGCCTATCAGGCCTGGGCCCTCACGGAAAATCAGGAACTGTATAACCAGTCCCTGTCAAAACGTGCCGAGGAACGTTTAATTCTAAAAGAGTCCCAAAAGAAAAATGACAGTTTCTATCAGCGGCTCCACGATCACCTTCCGGTACGTATCCTCGTTTTGGGAGATGCCTACGGGCAGGGGCTTGGCGCGGAAAAGAAAAGTTCTGCCTGGTTTTCTATCCTGGAAAACTCTCTCCGTAAGAAATATAAAGTCAATGTCACCATCGACAATCAGTCTTTATCAAAATCCGGCAGTGCTTATTCAGGTTTCGGTCTTCTGTCCACTCTGAAAAACCAGTCTGAAGGCGGAAAAGACTACGATCTCTGTATCCTAAGCTTCGGTACAAATGAAACGCCGAAAGACTTTTCTCTTTGGTACGAGGGTATACTTCAGAATCTGCGGACGAAATACCCTCATTGCAGTGTGATGTCGATCCTCGGACATCAGGGAGTCATGAAACCCGAGCTCGGGTATCTCGATGATAATGCTGATGTTCTTAAGAGTCTGACGAAAATCTACCACGGCACCCTGATCGATATGCCTGAGGCTATGACCCAGAAGAATCATGAAAAGTCGGAAGACAAAAGCGCCCGATACACAAATGACGGTCTCTTCCTGAACGACTCAGGTCAGAAGCTTCTCGCCGATACTATTTTTCATTCCATCGTGTCTGCTGTCGCGAAATATCCGGATTACGATAAGTCCGCAGTAACACCGGTATCCCCGGAGATTCCGGCATTGACGAATGCAGTCTATATCGATTCAGATAACTTTAAGCGCATCGATCAGTACACTCTGACCATCGGACCTTCTGCTTTGAAAGAAGCCGGCATCGATACAGCGAATTTCATCGGAACACTCGGAGTAGACTTTTCTTATATACCGGGTGCCAACGACCTTCTCGTAAGTGATGGAGGACGCGGTCTCGGCAGGAATGCGTTTTCTCTGGATGGTACGAAGGCAGAACGAACTATCGCGCCTATCAACGATCACGTGAAGATCTCAAATTATCTGATGCTTAGCTTCCTTACGAAGTCTCAGGCTGACACTTTCAAGGGCGTGCTTTTCACAAAGGATGTCCCTATGTCGGAATCGCTGGACGCCTTCACGTCACCGGAAACGATTGGTCCCGTAGATGAAACAGGAGCCTTGATCCCTCTGGACCATGAGGGAATGATAATGACTGAACTATATGCAGCATCCACTTACTCGGGCACTGAAACTTCTGCATCTGATAAGCCGGTTTCTTCGAAATCGTCTTCTGCCGAAAGTAAATCGGAGAATGCTGTAAATGAAACTCTGGTAAACAGCCGCCCGGCAGAATCACATAGTGTAGAAAGTACTGGCGAAGAAGCCACTTCTGAAAAAAGTACTGCTCAAGAAAATGCTTCTGAAGAAAGTACCGCAGAAAAAAGTTCTGCTACTGAAAATACCTCCGAAGAAAATGCATCGGAGAGTTCACAGGAGTCCAACACCTCAGAAGCTGAAGGCGATCACGACCTCTCTCAGGATCAGTCATCGGAAGATAACGGCACAACAAGCTCAGATGCTTCTGCTGAGTCTGGCGGAACCTCTGCTTCCGGTAACTCGGATACTTCAAAGTCATCTGCTGCTGAAAGTAAGTCGGAGGCTTCATCTGAGTCCGAAGGTTCAGTTCCGACACTTCCTGATGATGTGAAATATGCTTCAAATGAGAAGAATCTGATACCTGGAGAGGCTCTCCAGGCTTCCTCTTCTCCAAATGGGAAAAACTCTTAATGCAAAGAAGTCCGCACCGAAAAACCGGTGCGGACTTCTTGTTTTACTATTTCTAATTTTCTTTTCAATTATGTGTGGAACACGCTCTCTGCATAAAGGTCTATCTCATATCGAAGATATGATTTACGAGCGACCCAGTACAATTTTCATCAGAACGCTGCAGCCTTCGCTGCAGTATTACGGTTCTTTGCCTCATACAGTGAGAAGGCAATGTTTATGGCATGATCGCCTACACGCTCGATTCCGGAAACGATATCCGAGAAGAAGATGCCTGCTCTTACAGAGCACTTACCTTCGCTGAGTCTCTGGATATGCTTGTCCTGAAGGCTTAACTCCAGACTGTCTGTCTCATCCTCAAGAGTACGAACCTCTTCCATATTGGTCATATCTCCTGTAACGAACATATCGAGAGAATCTCTCATAAGCTTGTTGACCACATCCATCATACCCTTCAGGTCTTCCTTCGCAAGATCTGACATATGGACATCCTTTTCTGTAAAATACTTAACTACATCTGCAATATCCTCTGCATGATCTCCTATTCTTTCAATATCTGAACATACATGGAAATATCCGGCGATGAGATCCGCATCTCGAAGAGGGATGGCGTTCTGGTTGATCTTCGTCATATATGTGGTTATCTGCTCACAGAGCCAGTCGATGTATTTCTCAGTCTCATATACCTTTGCGATTCCGGCGCCGTCCTCATTGAGGAGACACTCCATCGCAGTGTTCAGGTTCTTGAAAGCAGCATTTGCCATGCGCTCCATCTCCTGCTTAGCCATATAGATGGCAACTGCCGGGTTAGGCAGCTTGTTGATGTTGATATACTTGAGACGGAACTCTCCATCCTCCTTGGATGTCTCAGTCTCGTCTTCCTTGGCAAGTACGTAGGTAAGCTTGATGATCTGATCCATAAACGGATAGAAAACGATTACCTGGAACACCTTAAAGATAAAGTGTGCAAATGCTATATTTCGTCCGAGAGATCCCGGATCGTTTCCGGTTCCGGATACAAATCTGATGATATTCTCGATGTGTCCCGAGAAAAGCATTAGCAGGATAAACATGAGGACTGTTCCGAATATGTTGAACAAAAGGTGAATGAGCGCAGCACGCTTTGCATTGACATTACCCTGAAGAGCTGTAAGGACTGCACTTGAACATGCACCGATGTTACAGCCGAGGATGATAAACATACATATGCGGAGATCCACCAGTCCCATGGAACCCATGACAACGAGTATGGATACTGTCACAGATGAGGACTGAACTATGGATGTGATGACGAATCCCATGAGAAGTCCCAGCACCGGATTTGTGAAACCGGAAAGGAAGCTGATGACAGCCGGAATCTCTCGAAGGTCCGCCATAGAGCCGGACATGGTGGAGATACCCACGAACAGAAGTCCGAAACCCATGACGATCTCACCTGACTTTTTGACCGTCGGATAAGGAATGAAATTCATCATGATAGCACCGGCGAAAATGAAAATAGGTGCTATGGCTGATAAACGGAAGGCAACCAGCAAGGCTGTTACCGTAGTACCGATGTTCGCACCGAGTATGATGCCGCAGGCGTTGGACAGTGCCATCAGTCCCGAATTAACAAATGTTACTACCATTACAGTGGCGGTACTGGAGGACTGGATCACAGCCGTAAAAAACAATCCGACCAGAACTCCTGTGAGTCTTGTTCTGGTAAAGGTCTCCAGAATCTTTCGCAGCTTGTTACCGGCTACCTTTTCGATACCGTGACTCATCATGTACATACCTGCGATAAAGAGGCCAAGTCCGCCCAGCAGACTTACAAAAATAGAAAGCATCTGATTTCTCCCTTATTCCCTAATGTGTACTCATAATTTTGCCCATACAAAGTTTAGTATATCGCACTATCTTCTATTAAAATAGTGTATTTTCAGAGAAACACTTAAGATTATTCTCTTAATTTTGTTGAATTGACACAAAACAGGGGACGTCTGCATTTACTCTGCATACCGCCCCCTGAATCATATACTGTAAGTATCATGAAATACGAAACAGCTTTACTCCACTTATATCAGATCCTGTCTGTTGTTTCCCGCTTTTCTTTGTTTCCGATAAATATCATGACTGCCGCGAGAAGCATTATCGCTCCTACTATGAAATAGCACTTCGAGAATGCACTGGTGGTGCCGTAGATATCCAGCACTCCGTGAAACAAAGCTCCTGCCGTAAGTGTAGTGATACCGGCTCCCCAGAGGTTACGGGTCATCTGCTGCGGAAATCCTGTTCCTATAATCTTCTTTGTATCCATGGCGATGAGTAGCCATGGCAGAAGTCCTAACCCTAAGGGAAATGCAAATGCATAAAGCATATAGTAAGAAAAAACTCCGAAGCTGAAATACTCGTATACAGCTCCGAAAAGAGCTATCACTATGGTGCTTATGACATATCTCCTCACCTTTTTGAGAGCCAGTCTCCGGTTGTTAAATCTCAGTACCGCGCTGTCCTCGTTTGTTAAGTCTATACTTTTATCTGTACTATCCTGATTGATTTCAGTTATGGTGTTTTGAAGACTTATATAATTTGTCATTTTGATCATTCCTTTCCATAAAGTCTTATTAGTTCTGCTTCGCGATATATACGATATCGCTGACAGATCTCTCTGATATCCTGTTTCCGCCTGTAGTCGGTTTGTTGATTACCTGACCGTTGAAATACATGGTGCTGGAGCCGCCTCCGTCCAGGTTGTAGGCTGTGGTGCATCCGAGACTCTCCATGAATTCCGCCAGCTGATATAGAGTGAGTCCTGTCGACTCATCGGTTCTTCCGTCAGTCACCACAAATACATAATGTCCGGTCTCAAGAATTCCTATGGCTGTTCTCGGGTTTGACGCCATGGCCTTTCCGACCTCTTCATCCTTTGTTACTGCTATCTCTCCGTCTATGACAAGTCCCGGACCAAAACTCAGAACATCACTGGCTCCTTCCGAAAGGATCTCCTCGGCGCTTACCTCATCCTCGGAAAAGATCTTGAAGCTTCCGTCAGTAAGTATGGCGAGATCCTCGTTGCCGCCTGATGTCGATCTGTACAGAACTCCGTTTCTTATTACATAGCCTTCGTTCTGGGCTCCGTAGAAATCACCGTTAATTGCGAGTACGGCGTTGTTTTCCTCCGCGGTTACAGAGGTCTCCGCCTTTACATTCTTTCCGTAGGTGTCTTCTGCAAATGCTGTCTTTATGAGGTCTCTGGAAGTGTATGCCTCGCTGTCTTCTGTTGTGGCATCTCCCACAAGTCTCACATCAGCTACATAAATCGATGTGTCATTTGCTCTGTATTCGCTTACTGTAATGGTCTTTACGCTGTCGGAATAGGTTCCGAGTACAGTGTCGGAGCTTACTGTATCGATGGTGGTCGTCACATCGGCGGTAGCGGATGTCGTCGAAGCTGTTCTGCTTTCATGCTTCGAGCTTCCATGAGGTCCGGAGAAGCCCTCAGGTCTTTTTCTGGACTCGGATTTTGCGCCTGTATTTACTACTTCTTTTACAGTGACCTGTGACCTCTTGGTATCAGTGCTGTACTTCTTCGGGATCACAAATGTGTCGAGAAGCGCATAGCCTGTAAATATGGTCAGAGTCGCGTAGAATATGATATTAAATTTCCAGTTGGAAAGATTTGCTGTTAATGTACTGCTCTTCATTTTTACTCCTCTCTTTTTTCCTGTCTGCAAATACAAACTGTCTTTGTATGGTGAAGCTCACGAAAAACATGATGCACTCAACAACTATCTTCAGTATCGCAGGATCAGCTACAGTAAATACTGTGAGGATGTAGAGCAATGCTGAGTTCATAGTAAGTATACTTACTGCAAGCAGGGCGTATCGTTTTGCATAAGTGATGTCTCTTTCACCGATCTTTTCTTTCCCGGAAAGCTCTCCGGCGCCTGCGAACACGAAGTTCCGGTTAATGCTGTAGTTCGATACCGCACTTATGAAGCGGGCGAAGACATTGGCAAAAAGGACTGTAGTGGTAGTCGAACCGAAAAGGGCAACGATGCACACGAAAATCAGATAGTCAATGAGGAAGCTAGCGAAGCTTGATGCGCTGAATTTCAGTATCTCACCGTAGATCTTCAGAGAATCCTTCAGCGGATTGAAGTGGCTGCCTGCATTGTCATCGATGTAGATAGTCTCGATGGGAAGCTCAGCCATGGAGATCCGTGCCCTGGAGAAATCCATGAGCATGTTCATCTCATACTCGTATCGGTCGCCGGATACCATAAGGGCTCTTTCCATGAGATCTCCGGAAAAGGCTCTCATTCCGGTCTGGGTGTCATAAATGTAGACCCCGGAAACTGCCCTGAAAACGTTCCTCGTGATTCCGTTTCCGATTCGGCTACGAAGAGGCGACTTCGCACTCTGACGCCGGCTGCCGAGAACCAGCGTATCTCTGTGGGCTATGGCATAATCCGTAAGCCGTATGGCGTCCGACACCTTATGCTGCCCGTCGGAATCGATGACGACCACTGTGTAATCCTCTTCCGCGTAATTCTCTCTGATGTAGCTGAAGGCTGTCTTCATGGCATATCCCTTGCCACGGTTCTCGGAGTAGCGGATCACATGTGCGAAGAACTTCGCCTCTTCGAAGATCCGGTGAAATGCTTCTCCCGTGACCTTTCCGCTCTTCACTGCTTTTCCGTTCTCGGAACCGTCATCCACTATCACTACCTGAAAGCCTGCTGCAGCTGCCTCGCTCGCTACTTCTATAAGTTTGTTGTCCGGCTCATATGCCGGAATAACTGCTATACGTACCATCTTTGAATCTCTATACATATATTTCTCCTTTCGGAATCTAAACGAAAGCTGTGACAGAGCATCCCGCCCTGTATGACTGTATAGTAATTTATGAAGCTTAAATGGTACTGAAGTTGATCACTATTATTTCGCACAAAAAAGGGGCTGTCACTTTAGATGATCAATCTGGTATGCTACCCGTCAAGCGGACAGTAAAAAATCAAAAAGTTCCCTACCGCCAG
>NZ_MUHW01000028.1 GCF_002007235.1 Oribacterium sp. C9 | reverse complement strand
GATATAATCGCATTTGTTGGCGGAAAGTTTGGATTTTATTTAAGTTTGGATTTCGGAACATATGCGGGTGGACTTTTTCCGGAAGATTCGGATGAGAAGGCCTTATAATCCGTACATATTTATCAATGATCCTTGCAACGTTACCCGGCGACATAGGATGAGTACTGCCGTGAATGACTGTATAAAATAAGCTGTCTGTTACCGGTGAATCTGGCCCATGGTAAAGAGCCAGATAATTACGAAGATGGTTTGCGGCATTATCGGAGATAGAAACGATTCGTTCTCTGTCTCCCTTGCCTTTTATCCTGAGATAAGGAATGCTCTTCTGGAGATTTACATCGGATGATTTCAGTCCGATCAGCTCACTGAGACGTATCGCCGAATCGTATAGGATGATCATTATGGTTGTATCACGGAGCCCGCGTTTGTCTTTTGCCGGTGCAGTAAAAAGCGCTTTTAAGCATTCTTCACTCAGGGTATCTCTTTCTTTATCGGAAGTCCTGATGAAGGGAACTCTTGATACCATAAGGGCATCTTGTTGCAGGGTGATATCCCCGTCTGCGACATACCACATATAGGATTTGATCGCTGCAAGTCGCTGATTACAGGAGGACTTTTCGTATCCGGAATTTTGCAGGTATTCCATAAAACCCAAAAGGAAATCACGGTTACAATCCTCGAAACCAAACTTTTTCAGGGAAATTCCCTGAGAGGTAACATACCGACGAAACACCGTCAGTGAATCTCGGTAAGCTTTTACTGTATGTGGGCTTCTGGAGCATTGTGATGTTAGGTATCCGTCAAGGAATTCGCGTGTCTTGGAAAAGAACAGTTCATTTAAACTTTTAGCTTTCATACTGCACCTCCGGGATCACGCGTGCTGAAACACCATCTTTTCGACGTACGGTACGAAAAGCATCCTCGACCTGATGAAAGTAATAATACGTTTCCATCGGTCCTTTGTGGCCAAGATAACTGCTTAGATAGGGCATCATTACATTAAGTGGGATATCAGCCTCCATCCAGGAGTTGATCCTTTTGATTACGAATGCATGCCTTAAGCAATGTACTGCAGGCTTTTTGTCACAGGTTTTTGATAACCGGGTACGGTTCCATAACTCATTGAATTTTCGATCCAGAGAGGTTTTCTGGATGTGTTGTTCCGGATTCTTTCCGGGAAAGAGCCATTCCGATGGTGCATCAAGCCGTACATTCAGCCATTGAAGGTAGCTAAGGCAGAGCCTACGAAGGTCTTCAGACAGGTATACAATCCTATCCTTTCTGCCTTTTGACTGATAAAGAGTGAGGATGCCGTTGACCGTATCAATGTTTTCGATTTTCAATGAGCATGCTTCGTTATTGCGAAGTCCGCAGCAATAAATCAGACGGAAAAGCACCTTGTATTCATGGGCCATCCTCTGAAATGCCGGCACATGATCAGTAGTCGTGTAAAGGTCCACCTGCTCGAAGAATTCCTGAATGTCCTCGTCCTTCATCAGGTATGGAACTACTTTTTCTGGTCTAGGCAGTATCAAAGGAATGTAGGCAGGAATACCCATTATGTTAAGGTAAACGCAGAATCCTTTTAACGCCTGAAGCCTATTGTTTTGTGTTGTTTTTGTTTCCGTATCAGATTTTGCGGCCCACGCCTCGAATAACTGTTTTGATATCGCAACTTCCTTTACTTCATTGTCACAACAGTATCGGTCAAAACGGAACAACCAGTAAGCTTGGTTATCATACATGAAACCGACTTCTCGATGAGAAGCTATGTAATCCTTTATCATGCTGGCAAAAACACTTGCGTACGGATAATCCTTATGCATGGAAAACACCCCCTTTGTAAGAGATGCCTGCCTCTTCAAGGGTTAAAGGGCACATCCGCATCCGCTTTTCATCCAGGGACAGATACTTGTGGACGGTGCCGTCGGTTGAATGTCCAAGAGAATCGGAGATCAGTTCGATTTTGGTGCTGCCGTCAAGAAGATTTGTGGCAAACGTCTTCCTTACTGCATGAAAACCACGGACAGACTCAGCAGAAGGACCAATAAACCTTTTCAGAGCTCTAGCGCATACTCCTCTGTGCAACCGGCTATAAGGAGTCTCGTGACAGATAAACACATAAGGTTCCTCACTTTTGGGCCTCCCGTCACGCAGGTAACGGAACAGGATGTTCCCTGTCCTTACAGGCATAGGCATAACTAGGCACCTGCCGGTCTTCTGCTGAATAATTCGGATGCTCTGCTGTTTCCAGTCAATGTTCTCAAAACGCAAGCCGGCTATGTCGGATGCACGAAAACCCATTGTGAGCCCGATACATACCATCGCATAATCCCTAAGGGCTTTCGGGGAAAGTGTTTTGGGATCGACTGCCCAGATTGCTGCGACATCTTGTCCCGATAGTGTCCGGATAACAGATGCACTTGGCGCTACAATCGTTGGGAGTGCCTTATAAAGATAAGGATCTTTCACTAGACCCTGTTCATAAAGGTAGATGATGAAACTACGTATACGACAGTTATATGCCGATTTTCCCTCCGGTGTGCCGTGTTTGTCCTGCAGATTGAAATCTTTTAATACTGTTGGCGTAAGCTTCGCAAAGCTATCGACTCCGATACTTTGAAGGTACCTGCAGAACCGCAGATTACTCGAACGCTGCATGTCAATGGTAGACGGTTGCCATCCTTCGCGTTCCAACAAATACAGATAATCCGTAAGAGGGACCTTCTGCCATAAAGGAAGCAGTTCCTCTGAACGGATGTATTCTGGATCTCCTATATAACCTGTCATGATGCAACCAGTATCCAGGAAATGCAGGAACTGACATAGAGTCCGACGGTGTTGTTTCCAACAGGAACCCAGTAACGGCTTGATCAGACTGAACCAATGCCACAGAAGTTCATCATTCAAAACAGCTTTATGCATATCTAGAAAGATATACAACAATGTCAGGATATGTCTTGAACTTTTCAGCACGGTTTTGCTATAACGGGCCTTTGCCATTCCTGCGAGAAATTCATCAATCACATTTGCGGTGACAAGAGGATATGATCTGCCGGAGCATTTGCTTAGGTCTTCATCTGTCAGTTTTATGATTTGATGAATCAATAGTTTATTGAGAGCAAACGCCAGGCCGATTGTGCACAGACCTTTTGAAGCCAGATACCTCAAGAACTTTCGGATAAGGTCTTCATAAACATCTTTTGATTTTGATGATGAGTGATAGTCCTCTTCGTGAAACTGCAACACTATTTCATAACTAAATTCAGAAACACTGACAAGCCCTTTGCTTTGAAGGAACATAAGGAATCTTGCACAGGCAATCCGGTACCGGTCATCATTTTCAGGATGATCACTGTTAAAGGCATCTAGTATAGCCCGGAAGGTAGGATTCAGGAGAGTATAAGCAGGTTTTCTCGATGACAGATGATCTAAAGATATGGAACCTGTCTTTCTGACATCCTCCAACTGATCAATACAGTGCCGCCATCCTGTATACCTCCAATGGACCCAAGATGATTTATGATCTTCAATCCATTGATAAACGACTTCCGGCGAATAGTTTTTGCCTGATGTGGTTAAAAAGGTGTATAGTTCCTGATAACATAGCCTGTGTTCACTGATTACAGAACTACTGAAGCCTTCTTCTGACAGATATTTCATGACAACAGCTACATTTGCTTCGAATTGTTTCATTAAAAATCACCTCCTTTATTATGATTTGGTGATTTAATTATCGGAAACAAAAGAACTGTTATCCACATTTTTTTAGTAAAAATCAGCTATTCATGCGTACTTTGATAAAAGATGAGGATAAAAATATCCTGAACATAACGAGGCTTATTCTTATATTTGGATAAGCTTCTGAAAGAAGTATCAGGAGCTTCTGTGTTAATAGAGCCAACTGGCACATCATTAATAGCAAGGGTGGTGCAAGAGCAAGTGGAATACTTCTCAGCATGACAGAAACAGCAAAAGCTAACGGGCTTAAGGTATTCGATTATCTTACTTATGTTTTAGATCAGATGAAGGATTATGCATACGAACATAAGCAGAAACCAACTCAAATGAACTTTGATAAGAAATTTCTTGAAGGACTGTTTCCATGGTCTGAGAAAATACCTGATGATTGCAAACTGAAAATAAAACGATAAAAAATACCCTCATCGGTGAAAAAACGATGAGGGTATTTTTTGTCAAGAGTACGTAAGTTTTACTACTTACCCTTTTTCAAATGTGTAACCAAGTGTAACTGAGTGTAATAAAATTACAAATGTGTAACTAAGTGTAAAATTACGGTTTAATGAGTCTGCAATTAATATCTATATGATGTCACGAGAATGCTATCCCTTAACTATTCGAAGCATGAGCTTCAATACCAGTAAAGGATACTTCACAATGGCGCGAAGTCTTCGGTGAAGCTGAGCGAAGCAAAGAACGAAGTTGAGTGAAGTTTATAGTGAAGTTGAGTGAAGTATTTGTTTATAACTTCACTCTTTTTTTTATAATCATATTGATTTGTAGATTGGTAGTGGTATAGGCGTGCCTGTGGTTAACTGCGAGAGCAGATAGCCACAGGCTTTTTCTGTTCGAGAAGAAAATATGCAGCTAAAAGAACTAATTCCAGATGTGAAATGATGGGATATTTAACAGTCTGATCGATGCTGCCATGAATCACCTGCGGATGACATTTTATGATAGAAGCCGAGATATCGGCCTGAATTCGATGAAAAAAATTGACATTAGGTGTCATATTTTGTCAATTGATAGAAAAAAATAACAGTGATATCATAAAAACCACAAACAACAGCTTAATTATAAATGTTTTATTGTAAGTTTTCACTAAACATCAATGATTGTTTCAGGAGACGAAATATGAAAAGGGTCAGGATCTTGTTGGTAGGTGTTTGTGGATATGGCGGTAATTATGTAAAGGAAATTGAAGAAAATGATATTCCTGATACAGAAGTTACCGGCGTGGTGGAAGTTCGGGATGATGTATACGAGCTTTTCCCAGTATTGAAAGAAAAGAATATTCCTGTATACAAAAATCTCGAAACCTTTTTTGAGGCAAACCCGGATGGTGTGGATTTAACGATACTATCCACTCCGATACATCTTCATTATGAACAGATCAGATTTTGTCTTTTAAAAAACTCCAATGTACTAACAGAAAAACCTGTATGCACCTCAGTAAAAGGAGCAGAACAACTTCTGGAATTTGAGGAAAAATGTGGAAGATTTATTTCTGTAGGATATCAGTTGAATTATAGCCGAGATATTCTTGCCTTAAAAAAAGACATCGTGTCAGGAAGATTTGGTGAGCCACTATCTTTTAAAGCATTACATGCTATGAGACGTGGCAGGAATTACTACATGAGAAACAGTTGGGCAGGAAGAATAGAGATAAACGGATGCAAAGTCAATGACAGCCCTTTTAATAATGCCTGTGCACATCAGTTTCAAGTTATGACTTTTCTGCTTGGAAATAAAATGAACGAAGCAGCGGAACTTAAATCTGTAGAGGGTGAGGTTTATAGAGGCAATGCTGAAATAGAGAATTATGACATTGCAGCGATAAAGGCTCATACGCTTAGTGGCGTACCAATACTGTACTATACGGCTCATGCGCTGAAAGAGAAAAAACTCGGACCCTATGCTGAATATAAGTTTTCGAAAGGAACTGTTTATTTTGGCAGAAAACAGGATGGTCAAGATATTCTTGAATATATATACGTCGGGAATGACGGTGAAGTTATCAATTATGGAAATATAGATAAAGGGCTTAGACTTCAGAAGTTATATGATTCTATCGAAGCTGTAAGATACGGTGTACATCCGGTATGTACAGTTCAATGTGCTATTCCACATCTTTACGCTGTTGAGGAACTTGCAAGAGAAAAGATTCACGAGATTTCAAAAGAATATGTGAATATTCATTATGAAAATGATGACACGTTTTATGAGGTTAAGGATCTTAAGAATATATTGACAACATGTTATGTACAGGAATGTCTGGTGTCGAAAATTGAGGCATTCCATGTTTTATAAAGTAAACGGAGGAAGTAAACATGTCAAAAAAGCAAATGATGAAACGTGGTTCAACGGCAGCTATGGCAGTTATTCTTGCAGGAATAAGTCTGGCAGGATGTGGAGCCGGCAGTTCTGAAAATGCGCCTGCAGCTACTACAACTGCGGGGGGGAGTGAAAGTTCAGAAACTGTCGCAAAAAATAGTGACAAGCCATTTGAGGGAGTAAAACTTACCTGGTGGACAACTCTTAATGCAAATGTCTCATCAAATTATCAGAATCTGGGTGATACACCATGGGCCAAATATGTGCAGGAACAAACTGGTATTGAAATAGAATTTCAGCACCCGACACAGGGATCTGAAAGTGAAGATTTTGCCGTAATGACAGCGAGTGGAGAATATCCGGATATCATCGAGTATACATGGACGAAGTATCCAAGTGGAGCGGGAGCGGCAATCAATGATGGTGTAATTATTTCAATTGATGACATGATGGAAAAGAATTGCCCAAATCTTTCTAAACTTCTTGCAGAGCATCCTGATATTGACAAAATGGTCAAAGATTCCTCCGGAAGACATTACTGCTTCCCATTCCTTAGAGGAACAGAATCACCTAATGAAACAGAATTCAGCTCCGGATTTATTTACAGGGCGGATATTCTTAAAGATGCGGGGCTTGATGTTCCGGAGACACCCGATGATTGGGAAAAGGTCCTGAGAGCATATAAGGATGCGGGCTTTGAGGTTCCATTTGTCACAAGAAATGAATGGATGAAAGATATATGGTCACCGGGATTTGATAACTGGGGAGACTTCTATGTTGATGATGACGGTAAGGTGAAAAATGGTCTTGTTGAGGATAGTCGTAAAGAGTTCATCACATGGATGAATAAGATGTATACAGAAGGGCTGATTGACAATGACTGGCTTGTTGCCGATAAGAAATCGAACCAGACATATTTTACAACAGGTAAATCCGCTGCTGTATATGCCCCGTTTGGGCAAGGGCTTGGAAGCTATGGAAAAGTCATGAAAGAACAGGATCCTGATTTTGATATCAATAACCTTCAGTGTGCGCCGCCGGTTACATCACAAAAGGGAAAGAATGCAAAATTCTCAAAGATGAATAATATCTTCGATAAGTCAGGTACATCTGCAGCAATTTCAACAGAGTGTAAGAATACAGATGCAGCCGCATGGCTTCTGGATTGGATGTACAGTGAAGAAGGCAATCTTGTAAATAATTTTGGAATTGAAGGTCAGACTTATGAAATGAAGGATGGAAAGCCTGTTTATACAGATTTTGTTCTTGATAATCCTGAAGGAAAAAGTGCCGCAGAGATTCTGGCGGGCTATACAAGAGCATCTACTTCAGGAACATGTGTGCAGGATCCTCAGTACATTCTTCAGTATTATTCACAGGATAATCAGAAAGCTGCACTTGCTGCAAGTATGAAGACAGATATGGGAAAACATTTCTTCCCACCTGCATCCGTCAGTGAAGAGGAACAGGATGAATATGCTGACATCATCACAAACGTTAAGACTCTCTCTGATGAAATGGAAGCGCAGTTCATAAACGGAACTACTCCGCTAACAGAATGGGATAACTATCAGAAGCAATTAAAGGACTTCGGCATCGAGAAAGCGATAGGGATGATGCAGAAAACATACGATACCTATATCGCTAACTAAGCAAGTAAATAACTATGGCCGGAAACATGTTAAAAAATAAATGAGGACAGACGGATATGGATCGTAGAGCGGAACTTCTTGGACGAATAGATTTTTCACATAGAGGGCTTGAGACAGCCGGAAGATTATACAACGAAAAAGATGAAGCCGGTGCTATGCATGAGATAGCAAAGCATTTTGCCGAAAGAACAGATCCTGTATATCTTTTTAAAGCAGAAGATGCGGAAAAAATCAATGATCCGGAACTTTTAAAGGATGCAGAAGAAGTGTTGAATCATGATATTTACGGATATCATTTTGACGGCCCTATCGACTGGTATTTTAATCCTACCACTGAAACGTCAAGGGATAATGAGTGGTCGTGGTCTCTATACCGCCATATTTTCATGCAGCCTCTTGCAAGAGCCTATGCAAAGACGAAGGATGAGAAATACACAAAAGAATTTCTCTCTATACTTCATTCATGGGTAGAAGCATGGCCTGTTAAGCCTTTTATGGATGATTTTGAAGGAACTGAGGCAAAATATAAATTCCCAAGTCATTCATGGAGGACTTTAGAAACAGGAATGAGGATGTATACCTCCTGGTTTCCGGCCATGGAAATTTTTCGACATTCAGAAGTTCTCACTGATGAGGACTGGGTGATCTTTTTGACCTCAGTGTGTGATCATGCAGATTTTTTGATGACACATTACACAAATCACAAAAAATCGAGCAACTGGTTGACTCAGGAAACAGCAGCTCTTCTTGAATGCGGCATTTTGTTCCCTGAAATTAAATCAGACTGGTTTTCGACAGGATACAAGCGTGTCACACAGGAGGTCAAATATTCTTTCGATAATGACGGAATCCACATGGAGAGGACTCCTATTTATCATATGGTAGCTGCAGGTGCATATTTTCAATGCTACAGATTGCTCAAATATAATGGCTATCCGGTGCCTCAGTATATGCTTCCAACTCTGGAACGTGCAGCCAAGTTTTTGGTAAGTCTTGTAAAACCGGATCTAAGTACACCGATGATAGGTGATGCAGACAGAGACGATCTGACGGGAAGAAGATGTGATACATCGCTTTACGAGGGTATGAATCTTACATTTGATCCCTACGACCTTAACGAACTCCGTGCCTTCTTTCGATGTATGTATGAAGAAACAGGAAATCCTGAATTTCAATATATGGAAACGCTTCGAAGAGAAGGGACTCCGCCAAGAGACAGGAATTATTCATATACCAATGCAGGAATCTTTGTAATGAGAACCGGGTGGGGACCAAATGATACTTATTTCCATGTTCAGGGGGTAAACCTTGAACGAGGAGAAGTAAGTTCTCATTCCCATATAGATACCGGCCATGTAGAAATCCAGATTAAGGGCGAAGATGTACTGACTGATAGCGGAAGGTATATTTACAATTCATCTTGTTGGAAAGAATGGAGGCATTATTTTCTTTCTGCAAAAGCTCATAACACTCTGTATATTGATGATCATGAGATGGGAAAAGAACCGGAACTCACATTCAGAACCAGAGGAGTCAGAACATTTCTTCATGAGATGATGGAAACTGAGCAGTATCAGCTGATAGATATTTCGCATAATGGATATGCCTATAGGAAAGATCCGATTTTTCACAGAAGAAGAGTATTTAGATTCCCAGGCGATATTTTCATTATAGAAGATTTGATTGATGGTATTTGCCAGGAAGATCATGATATAAGACTTTACTTTAATTTTGGATTTGGTGATCTCCAAGAAAATGCTCCTGAAGAATTTCTATATACCACAGCTAATCAAAGACAATACCGGGTTGTTTCAGTTTCTGATAAGCAAGTAGAACATGAGATTTTAAAAGGTTCGGAGAATCCTATCGGAGGATGGGTATCATGGGGTTATGGCTATAGAAAACCTATCCCTCAGTTGATTGTAAAACATAAGGGAAAAGCTCCGATTCATTTTCTGAATGTGATAGCGCCGGAGAATGTCACACTTAAAGCATATGTTGAAGAAGAAAAGGGGTATGTTGTGTTTAAGGATGATAGTAAGCTGATTCTCTCAGAGAAATCGTATGCATTACTATAAGGAAAGGGTGATAAATGCGTTACGGAATATGTACGGATATAAATAATGCAGAGATCCTTAAGCGGTCAGGTTTTGATTATATTGAAATCAATGTTACAAAAATCGTTAAACTTACGGAACAGGAAAGACGGGAAGAAAAAAGGAAACTTGATGAACTGGGAATTCGTGCAGAAGCAGCCAGTGTGCTCTTTCCTAAAACTGTGAATATAGTGGATGGTACATGGAAAGATGAAGATTTCCGGGGATACCTTGAGGAAGCTTTTGATTGTCTACAGTTTTTTGAAACTGAAGTTGTAGTTTTTGGAAGTGGAAAAGCAAGAATGTGTCATGAAGGACTTTCGTTTAAAAAGGCATATAAGAGGCTTGTTGATGCACTAAGGATCACCGGAGAAATAGCAGGAAAACATGGAATGAAAATTGCCATTGAAGCGCTGTCTCATGCTGAAACTAATATGATCAATACATTGGAAGAAGGAGCAATTCTGAAAACAGATGCAGATGACCCTCATGTAGGGCAGCTTGTAGATTATTTCCATGTCATGAGAAATAACGATTTACTCACAAATATTTCTATCATTCGTGACTTCAATCATATGCATATAGCAGCAAATGATGGGAGAAAATATCCTCTCTCTAATGAAGGAGAACAGTATAGGGGATTTTTCAATGAACTTAAAAAAATCGGATATGACGGTCGAATGAGTATTGAAGGTAAAACAGAAAACATGGAAAAAGATGCAAAAACGGCTCTGGAATTTATGAAATCTTTGGAGAGAGGTACGCTATAATGGATAAAGTACGGATTGGAATCATCGGATTCGGACATATCGGGTCTCAGCATGCACGTGACATACTTCAGGGGAAAACACCTTTGCTGGAACTTTGTGCTGTAGCAGATACAGATTCAGAAAGACTGGAACTTGCAAAGTCAATGTTCGGAGACAAGCTAAAAACGTTTCATACGGCCTCAGAGCTTATAGAAAGCGGATCCGTGGATGGCGTTATCGTTTCGGTGCCACATTATTTCCACCCATCTATTGCAATTGATGCCATGGAGCATGGGATACATGTTTTGGTCGAAAAACCTGCAGGAGTTTACACAAAACAGGTGAGAAAAATGGATGCATGTGCCAAAGTCCATCCCGAGCTTGTATATGCAATAGATTTCAATCAAAGAACGAATCCGATTTATAAAAAAGTCAGAGAATTAATTCAGAGTGGTGAACTTGGTGAAATGAGACGGGTAATCTGGATCATAACAAACTGGTATCGTTCGCAAAGTTATTATGATCAGGGCGGATGGAGAGCTACCTGGGATGGAGAGGGAGGAGGAGTTCTTCTTAATCAGAATCCTCATAATCTTGATCTCTGGCAGTGGATGTGTGGTATGCCCATGCGCATAAAGTCAACAGTGTATTATGGGAAACATAGAAACATCGATGTAGAAGATGACCTTTATGCGGTTGCGGAATACCCTAATGGAGCAACAGGTGCTTATATCACAACTGTTGCCGATGCTCCCGGAACGAATAGACTTGAAATTGACGGTGATCGTGGACAGATTGTAGTCGAAAATGATGAAATACTATTTCGTCGTTTGCGTCAGTCTGAGTCGGAATTTAATAAGACTTATAAAAAAGGTCTGGGAAAGCCGGAGGTTTGGGATTGCAGGATTCCTGTGAATGGAAAATACGAATCACATCCCGGTATAATGAACAATTTTGCGGATTGTATATTAAAAGGAGCGGTTCCAATCGCACCGGGATATGAAGGAATGAAGGGACTTCAGATTTCAAACGCTATTCATCTTTCGTCCTGGACCAATGGGGATTGGGTAGACATTCCCGTGGATGAGGATAGGTTTCTCGAAGAATTGCAGGGGCATTGCAAAAATAAAGTACAGGAATAACGACAGGAAAAAAGATAATGAAGCTTAACAAAGAATGGAAATGGAAAACGATAAACAAAAGGTTTTTACTACAGTGGAGTATGGCCTATATCATTTCTGCGCTTTGTGCACTCATTATTCTAGTTGCAAATTCATATCATGCGGTAAAAATACTGCATGAACAGCAGGAATACACTAACAATATCCAACTTGAGATCACCAGAATCCGGATGGACAGAAACATAAAAAATCTGAGAGAGATAGCTTTAAAAGAAGGCAGAAGTTCACTGGTTAAAGACATTGCAGAAACAGATATAGTTGATGCAAAATCCAGGTGGAATGCATATCTTTTGACAAATGAGCTTTCAACAGAATTCAGAACACTGGAACAGGGTGAGAATTATTATCTTTACTTTCCTCAGTCAGACCTTATGGTTTCGGAGACATACTATAGTGATAGTAAAACATACTATACGATGGATATGTCAGAATATGGCTATTCATACGAAGAATTCAGGGAGATTATAGGAGGAAAATATAATTCAACTCAGGTTTTTCAGCCTGTAAACAGTATGACCGGAAGCACACGATATCTGATTTTTGTACGTCCTGTCAGCGGGATCAAAAAGAATGCGGGTTCTGCGAACGCAGTACTGATTTTTGATCTGAAAGAGCTTATGCAAGTCTCTGACTGGCTTCTGGACAGTAAACTTTTGATATTTAACAGGAATACAAAGGAAATAATTTCAAGTGATGTTCTTACAGATGACTTTACAGAAAAACTACCGGTGCTGCTCATTAAGCAGGATGGAAATAATGATACAAGCTTTCAATTGAATGATCAGATGGTATCCTATATTCCTTCAGAGAATGAAAACTGGGATTTTCTTGTTGTATCAAAATCCACGAATATGTCATCGCAGATATCTACGATCAAGCGGACACTGTTGCTGCTTATGGTGTTGTATGCGGTCATCACAGTATTTATCATCGCGTTGGATTATCGTAAGAACTATTCCAAAATTCAAAATATAATGCAGGCTCTGGAAACCAACGCGGGAGACATGGGTGATGAAGCAAAATCGAAAGATGCATATGCATATATAGATTCCGGCATAAGAAAACTGGTAAAGAATAATCAGCAGAATTTCAATATGCTGGAGCTTCAGAGAAGTGCTATACAAAGGGAAATGTTTCGTCAGTTAATTTCTTCGAGGGATGCTTCAAGGATGTTTGACAGAGAATTATTTACTAAATCAGGCATCACTATTGAAGAAAGCATGAAAGGATGTCTTCTTTCATACAGCATTGAGACAGATGGCACATTGATAAAGAACCTTGATCTTATGAAATTTATTCTTCGTAATGTGACAGAAGAAATGCTGCATAAGGAGGACCTGGAATATGTTTTGTTCCCTTCAGAGGAAGCAGAGGTTATGTTCCTGATATGGGAAAAAACCGAAATCTCAAAGAATGAACTTATAGAAACGGTCTCTCTGATTCAGAAGAATGTAAGAGAATTCATGGAAGCAAATTCGGATTTCCAATATAAAAGTGCTCTTAGTGGCTCACACCATGGAATATCCGGAATCTATAGGGAAAATGCAGAAATTCAGGTTATCAGAGAGTTACAGAAATATGAGAATATAAAAGATTGTGATTACAAGAACATCAATATGCTGCCTAAGGATACTCTTCTTGAATATCCTGCGGATAAGGAAAACCAGCTTTTATACAGTATAAGGCATGGAGATATAGGAGCTTCCGAAAATGTGATTGAAGAAATATTAAATCTTAACAAATCTAACTATCTTAGTTCTGAGGCAAAGCAGTTTTTGATTTCTAAAATCATGACTACAATTCTTCGAGAAGCAAGAGTATTTTCCGCTGACTCTGTTGTTGTAATGAAACAGAAGAAGGTAATTGAAGCAACAAAATCTGATGACATAGATGCGATGCTGGATGCAATACTTGATTTTTCAAAAACAATATGTGAAAAGATTACGAATGCTTCTAAAGAAAAGATCAAATCCGAAAAAAGCGTTCAGTATCAGAAAATTAAAGATTATATTGATGCCAATTATCAGGACCCTGAGCTTAATGTTAATGCAATTGCGGAAGCGTTTAGAACATCAGCTTCTTCATTGTCTAAATATTTCAAAAGCATGAATGGTGACACTCTGAACCGATATATTACCAATATAAGGCTTTGTAAGGCCAGAGAAATGATATTTACAGATGCATCATTAGAAGAAATAAGCATGGAATGTGGTTTTGGAAGTCAAAGAACTTTCCTCAGAGTATTCAAGGCATATGAAGGCGTAACGCCAAGTCAGTATAAGGAATTAAATAAGAGAGAAGGTTACAGATTATATGAAAACATTTAAAGCCGGAATAATCGGATGTGGGATGATTTCAAACAATCATCTCAAAGCACTAAAAAATGTTGAAAATGCAGAGTGTATTGCAGTATGTGATTGTGTGACTGAAAAAGCGGCTGAAGCAAAGAAACTGTACGCTGTAGAGAAAATGTATGAAGATTATCATGATCTTTTAAATGATTCGGATATAGATACGGTACATATATGTCTTCCTCACTATCTGCATGCCAAAGTTGCAATAGAAGCTATGAAATGCGGTAAGGATGTTTTATGTGAAAAACCTATGGCACTAAAAACCGAAGATGCCGAAGAAATGATTCGTGTAAGGAATGACACAGGACGTCAGCTGGGAATATGCTTTCAGAATCGATATAACGAGGCCGTAATGTACATGAAAGGACTCGTCGACTCTGGAGAACTCTTCGGTATTTTAGGCGGACGCGGTTATGTTACTTGGGATAGAAAAGAAAATTACTATAGTGAATCACTCTGGAGAGGGACGCTGGAAAAAGAAGGAGGAAGTGCTCTGGAAAATCAGGCAATTCATACATTTGATCTTCTTCAGTGGCTCTCAGGAGATCAGATAAAAACTATAGAAGCTACCACAGCAACCCATAGACTTAAGGATCAGATTGAAACAGAGGATACTGCAGAAATTTTTATGACAGGAAAATCAGGAGGAAGGTATGTTTTTTTCTGCTCAAACTGCTATGTGAGGAACGCACCGGTTCAGATAGAACTTGTATTTGAGAATGGATTCATTTCCATGATTGGAAATAAGGTGACAATTGAAACCGGAGAAAAACATATTGAAAAAGATTTCTCTTCAGGCATCGTGCTTGGTAAAGATTATTGGGGCTCCGGACATGGATTTCTGATAGAGGATTTTTATAAGAAACTTGCAGCTGGTGATAATGTACCGGTTGAACCCGAAAAAGCAATTGTAAGTGTAAAGCTTCTTAATTCTGTTTATCTTTCAGCAAAAGAAAAGCGGATGATAACCTTGGATGAGAACTGATATCAGAGGTGATGAATATGAATAAAGTGGTAAAAGCAGTAACGGATGGAAGAGGGACGATAACATATCGAATCAAGCTTGATTTAAAGCGAAACTGGCAGCTGTATCTCATGATTCTGCCGATAATCATGTATTACCTGATATTTAAATATGGTCCGATGTTTGGTTTATCTATAGCATTTATGGATTATAAACCGGCGAGAGGCATCTTGGGAAGCCATTTTGTTGGATTTAAACATTTCGAGAATTTCTTTACTAACTATTATTTCTTCAGACTCCTGAAAAATACACTTAAAATCAGTTTTTGTCTTCTTATTACTTTCCCTTGTCCTATTATTCTCGCATTACTTCTTAATGAACTTAAAAGTGCAGCCTTTTCAAAAGTGGCTCAGACTATCACCTATATTCCACATTTCATTTCTACCGTCGTTGTTTGCGGACTAGTCATAACACTTACCAGTTCTTCAGGCGGAATCACGAGCATACTCCATATTTTATTTGGCATTGAAAAGAAATCCTTGTTAAACACTGCCGGGAATTTTCTGCCTGTTTATGTATTCACCGAACTTTGGCAGACATTGGGCTGGAATTCGATCATATATCTGTCTGCACTTACTGGGATAGATCAGCAATTATATGATGCAGCAAAGGTGGACGGAGCAGGAAGGTTTCAAAGAATGCTCCATGTCACACTTCCGGGACTGACACCTACTATTGTCATAATGTTTATCTTGAAAATCGGTAAAATATTCAACGTTGGGTATGAAAGAGTGATGCTTCTGTATAATCCTGCAATTTATGAAACTTCCGATGTCATCAATACTTATGTATATCGTATGGGATTGATAAGCGGAAAATACAGTTACAGTGCGGCAGTTGGTCTTTTTAACTGTGTTGTGAGTTTCGCCCTTGTAATGCTTACAAATAAAATTTCGAACAAGGTCAACGGATCAGGACTATGGTGAGGTGAATAATGATGAAAGCACATACTACTGATACTTCAAATATAGAATTTTCGATGCTTGAAAGAAGTAAAACAAAGAAAACAGCAACTAAGAAGCTAAAATGCAGTGTCGGAAGCAGAATTTTTGATGTGTTTAATGTCATATTAATTAGTTTTATGATGCTCTGCGTTTTGCTGCCACTGATTCATGTAGTAGCTGCTTCGTTCAGTGATCCTGTAAAGTATGCGGCACATGAAGGCCTTCTTATTTTCCCGGAAGGCTTTTCTACAAAAGCTTATGAGGCAGTAGCCAGAAATAAAAATATAATCACAGGTTACATGAACACTATTTTTATAGTTGTATTTGGCACAACGCTAAGTATGATACTCACAATTATTGCGGGCTATGTTCTGTCAAGAAGGAATGTAGGTTTAAACCGGTTTTTTACAATACTGTTAGTGTTCAGCATGTATTTTGATGGCGGCATGATCCCTTTTTATCTGGTTGTTAAAGGAGTAGGACTCAACAACTCTATTTGGTCTCTGATCATTCCTACAGCTGTAAATACATATAATCTTGTAATTATGCGAACCGCCATGTCTTCGGTCCCGGAAAGTCTCATAGAGTCGGCGCAAATGGATGGCGCTAAGCATTGGACTATTCTTTGGAAGATAATGGTTCCACTTGTTAAACCTACAATCGCAGTCCTTGTGTTATTCTATGCAGTTTCAAATTGGAATTCGTGGTTCAATGCAATGTTGTTTATCAGAGATCGCGCAGGTTATCCGCTACAGCTTGTTTTGAGGGAGATCCTGATTCAGAATGATATGTCAATGATGACCGCCGGAGCCGGTGGTGATGAATTCATGCTAAGTGAAACAATTCAATATGCGACTATAGTAGTGGCGACTCTTCCGATCCTAGCTATTTATCCTTTTATTCAGAGATATTTTGTAAAAGGTGTAATGATAGGTGCTGTAAAAGGATGATATGGAGGTAAAAGACATGAGAGTACCTTACGATACAATGAAGGGGGAATTCTGCAGAGTTCTCACAAAAAAAGGTCTTCGCAAAGAAAAAGCTGAACTTTCTGCAAGACTGTTTGCGGATGCAAGCAGGGATGGAGTGTATACACATGGCTTGAATCGGTTTGTTAAATTTATGAAAAGCGTAGATAACGGTACAGTAGATCTTCAGGCAGAAGCATCTTGTGCTGAATACTATGGGTTTTTTGAACGCTGGGATGGTCATCGGGGACCGGGAAACCTTAATGCTTATCGGTGTACAGAAAGGGCGATTGAGCTTGCTAAGCAATATAAGATCGGCGTTATAGGGTTACGAAACACTAATCATTGGATGCGTCCTGGTAATTATGGACTTATGGCTGTAGACAATGACTGTATAGGCATTTTCTTCACTAATACGGTCCCCAATATGCCTCCATGGGGAGGAAAAGATGCAAAACTTGGAAACAATCCGGTTGTGTTTGCAGCCCCAAATGGCGATACACCGATGCTTGTTGATGTAGCTATGTCTATGTTTTCCTATGGAAAGCTGGAAGCGTATAAGCGAGAGGGAAAACTGCTTCCTGTAGAAGGCGGTTTTAACAGTAAACAGGAACTCACAAAAGATCCTTCGGAGATATTGGAGACTCATGAATCTTTACCAATAGGTTACTGGAAGGGATCCGGAATCTCTCTGGCACTTGATCTTATTGCATCAACGCTTTCAGGAGGACGTACATCAAAAATGGTAGGTGAACTTCCTGCTGAGACAGAGCTTTCCCAGACATTCATCGTTATAGATATAAATCAATTTCCTGACAGGGATGAAATTCTTCGGAAAATTTCGGATACATTAGAAGATCTGAAATTGGCTGAGCCGGTAAAAGAAGGTGTTCCAGTACATTTTCCGGGGGAACATATGAAGCAGATACGTGAAGAAAATATGAAACTAGGCGTTCCGGTTGATGAACACTACTGGCAGAACGTCCTTGATATGTGAAAGGGGCAGGGAGATGGCTGACTTATATGTAAAGAAATTTGATATGATAAATCCTTTTGTTGTAGCATCCAGTCCGGCAACACAGGGGGCAAAAAATGTTTTGAAAACTGCAAAAATGCGCCCTGGTGCGATCGTTCTCAGAAATTTCGGACATGGTTCAGGCGGCGGTTCTTTTATTGGGCCGGACTCATCTGATATGTATGCCGGAAATATGGCTATACATTCCCATGCTGTTGGAAGACAGATCAAGGATGAGGTAACAACTCTTGAACAATATTGTGAGGAAGTAGAAAAAATCAAAAAAGAGATGGACTCGGATATAAAACTCTGGGTTTCGGTCGGACACTACAGTGATATTGTGAAAGGCGGGGACTGGGAGAAAGACTGGGAACATCAGGCTGTGGAATTAAAACGTGCCGGAGCCGATGCAATTGAACTTCATTTCAATACTCCCGGTGTGGCTGTGGCAAAGGATCGTACATTTGCATATCACCAATTGCTTCGTCACTGCATCGAAATCATGAAAAAAACGGTACCTGATGTACCTGTTATGGCAAAACTTGCAATAGAATCCGTTGATGCGCTCACTTCAATGAGGATTGCAGAAGCAGCCGGTGCAGCTGCAGCCGGTCCAACTGCAAGATGGAAAGGATTCTATATGGACCTTGACTGGAGGGGAACGGAGGCACGTCCAGGAGCAGGTTATGGTGGAACACAGGCAACGCCCCTCGTATGTTATTCCATTGCCGAGGCGCGTACAGCTGGTGTAAAGATTCCTCTTTATGGCGGGGGTGGAGTATTTAATTATGAAAATGCACTCCGTATCCTTATGGCCGGATCTGAAATGGTACAGTTAGGTGCACTTGCATGCTCCGGTGGTGTAAGCCAATGCAAAAAACTGATTGACCAGGTGAGCAAGTGGATGGATGAAAATGGATATAAGGATATGGATTCGCTTGTTGGTGACGGATTGAAACTATTTCAGATGGACAAGGATTTTACACTTTCAAGACAGAACAGACTTGCTGATGCATATCAGAATGCTTCTGTTGATCAGAATAAGTGTATTGGATGCGGCAGGTGTTTGGATGTCTGCTGGCATGAGGGAATCGAATTAAAAGAGAAAAAAGCTCAAAAAACAGATGCCTGCATAGGCTGTGGATATTGTTTTCAGGTTTGTCCGACAAAAGCTTTATTTGTGGACAAAAAAGGTATATTGCGTGCTTCCTTTGAAGAAGCCGGTATAGAAAGAGGTCGTAGTAAACCATGATACTTCCGGGTATAGTCTCTGCAACATTTAAAAATGAAAGTCCTGATTTTGTTCTGGAACAGACAGGAAAAGCCGGATTACGCGGGATAGAATGGTCTGAAAACTGGCATGTTCCGCTAGGAGATAAGAATTTTTCAGAAAACTTGAGAAGCCGAACTATAGAAAGAGGTATTGAGATAGCTGCCTATGGTTCCTATTTCAGATTAGCCACGGAAAAAGATCCTGAAAGAAGATTTCAAATGTCAATTGATAATGCTGTGGCATTAAAAGCTCCTGTTATCAGAATCTGGGGTGGTACGAAAGCCACTAAAGATCTGTCACAGGAAGAATGGACATCATTGAAGGATGAATCTTCACGTATATCAAGCCAAGCGAAGAAATACGGTATTAAAGTGGCGCTTGAATGGCATAAGAATACTGTGACAGACACAAACGAGACAGCACTCAGATTTTTAAATGAAGTGGAAAGTGATAATCTTTATTGCCTGTGGCAGCCAACCATGGAATTAAGCATGGAACAGCGTACTGCCGGATTAGATTTAGTCGAATCACAAAGGAAGCTTCTGAATATTCATGTTTATCACTGGGATGAAAGAGGACGAAGACCATTTAGTGAGGGAATATCAGAATGGAAAACGTATTTTTCCCATGTTGATACTTCTCTTACAAGGTATGGACTCTTGGAATTTGTCATGGGTGATACAAAAGAGCAGTTTTTTGATGATGCAAAAGAATACTTAAATCTTTTAAAAGAAATAAATGGGTGAATTTCGATGGCTGTACATAAGAAATTTCATTATAAGACACTGAAATCTTTACAGGATGAAATAGATACTCTGAATATTTCTATTCCATTTTCTGATAATACAGAAATTCTGAAGACACCGATTTCTTTCGGTGGGCATGTATTACCAAACCGTCTGGGAATAGCTCCGATGGAAGGGGCTGATTCTCTTCCGGACGGTTCTCCATCCGAGTTCACAAAACGTCGTTATATCCGGGATGCAGAAGGAGGAAGTGCCCTTATCTGGTTTGAAGCCATATCTATCGTTCCGGAGGGACGTTCTTCAGCAACCCAATTGTATATTGATAAGAATAATCTTGAGTCATTTAAACGACTTACAGATACAGTAAAGGAAGCCGGCATAAAGAAAAACGGTTTTGCGCCATATCTGATTATGCAGGCTAATCACAGTGGGAGATATTCAAATCCGGACAACAAACCTCATCCGATGATAGCATTTCGTAATCCTTTTCTCGAAGAGTTTCGTGAGGCATCCGATGAAAACATAGTTACAGATGACTATTTGAAAGGGTTGGAAGAGAAATTTGGTGAAGCAGCCCTGCTTGCAAAAAAAGCAGGCTTTGATGCGATAGACATCAAGTCCTGTCATGGGTATCTGCTTCAGGAGCTCTCCGCAGCATATCTCAGAAAAGGAGAGTACGGAGGGGATTTTGAGAACAGAACAAGACTTTTACGAAACGGAATAAGAGCAGCCAAGGTACATGAAACAGAAAACTTCATGGTGACTGCAAGAATAGGGATTTATGATGGATACCCATATCCTTACGGCTTTGGTGTCAGTGCCGGTAACTTAGGTGTGGATCTTACAGAGCCGATACGTCTTGTTGAGCTTCTTCATGAGGAATACGGTCTGTCGATGCTAAACCTCACCATGGGAAATCCATATGCTACTACTCACATAACGAGACCATTTGATGCCGGTAAATATAATCCGGAGGAGCATCCCCTGGAAGGAATTTCCAGGATGATACAAAGCATCGGGGAAGTGAAAAAATCTGTTCCTGAAATGATAATTTATGCTTCTGCACCTACCTATCTTCGTGAATATAGTGACCTTTATGCTGCCGGTGCAGTAGAACAGAGTTTCTGTGATGGCATGTTGTTTGGACGTATGTCATTTGCTAATCCGGATTTTGCGAACGAAATTATCGAACAGGGAAGAATCTGCCCAAAACGTGTTTGTCTCACTTGTGGAAAATGCGGTGACCTGATTAGAGCTCATCAGCCAACGGGATGTGTGATTCGTGATACAGAAACATTTTTACCTTTCTATCGTAAGTTTCAGGAAATAAAGAAAAACCAGCCGGCAAATTTCAGAGGCTGATATGTGTTCAGTGGATAACTACTAAAAGTATATATAGAAGCTAATCAGATGATGAAGCGTCTATAGGATAGATGATGTGATAAAAAACTTATTGCAATAGATGAGGAGATTAGGATGAACAAAACTGCTGTCATCACGGGAGGAAGTCGTGGAATTGGCTTTGCCATAGCAAGGAAACTTGCCATGGAGGGATGTAATATAGTTGTCTTTGCAACAGGCCCCCTTAACAAATATAAGGATAAGATAGATGAGGAATTCAATAAAAAAAATGTACCGTTTCTGTATGTACAGGGTTCTCTTTCCGATAAAGATGACAGAGAAAAGCTTTTAAGAGAAACCTTAGAGAGATTTGGAAGAATTGATATTCTGGTCAACAATGCAGGTGTTGCACCTCTTTTGAGAAAGGATCTTCTTGAAATGTCCGGGGAGAGCTATGAAAGAGTTATGTCAATTAATGCTGAGGGCACGTTTTTTTTAACACAACAGGTTGCTAAAAGAATGATTCTGCAGGAAAAGATATTTCCCACTAAAGGACATATAGTAAACGTAGGATCATGTTCCGCTGAAGTTTCTTCAGTTTCTCGAGGTGAATACTGCATTTCAAAAGCTGCAGTATCAATGATAACAAAGCTTTTCGCTGACAGGCTTGCCGGTGATGATATCATCGTTAATGAGATACGACCAGGTGTTATCCATACAGATATGGTAAGTGCTGTAGAAGAGAAATACAACAGACTGATCTCGGAAGGGGTTTTTCCGATAGCAAGATGGGGAGAACCTGAGGATGTTGCTGAGATGGTTGCATTTTTCTGCTCCGACAGTGTTCGTTATACGACTGGAAATTATGTGGATGTAGATGGAGGATTCCACATTCGGAGACTTTGAAATAAAGGAATATAGGAATATGAATAACTTGAGAACTATGAAGATCAAAAATGTGGTCGTCGGCTCAGGTGCAGCCGGATACGCTACTGCTGTCCGGCTTTTTCAATCTGGTGAAATAAATACGGCGATCATTACTGAAAATATAAATGCCGGTACTTCGAGAAATACAGGTTCTGATAAACAGACCTACTATAAACTGTCACTGGCTGATGGGGAGGACTCAGTCCTGAATATGGCAGAAGATCTTATGAGCGGTGGCGCAGTTGACGGGGATATAGCGCTATCTGAAGCGGCACTTTCCACGAGAGGCTTCTATAATCTGGTAGAGCTTGGCGTTACGTTTCCGTGTACTGAATACGGCGAATACATAGGATATAAGACAGACCATGACCGGGGAAAACGAGCAACGAGCGCAGGCCCATATACGTCAAAAATGATGACTGAAAAACTGGAAAAAAAGGCAAAAGAGTTGGAGATAGAGATTATCGGAAATCTGCAACTGATTCATATATTCACAGATGACGAACATGTTACAGGAGCTCTGTTTTATGAACGAGGGGAAAGAAAGGATGAAAGTATAAGCACACACTTATTTGACGCGTCAAATGAGAATTCTGCCAAACTAAATTTAAGCAGTGTCAATGAGGGTGAAAAAATACCGTTTGTTTTGGTTCAATGTGAGAATCTGATTCTTGCAACTGGAGGGCCTGCTGAGCTATTTCACGACAGGGTATATCCTGCTTCTCAGTTCGGTGCAACAGGCGTTGCTTTATCCTGCGGAATACATGGTCAGAATTTAACAGAATGGCAGTTTGGAATGGCGTCACTTTCTCCACGCTGGAATGTTTCAGGAACCTATATGCAGACTCTTCCAAGATTTATATCCATAAATCCTGATGGATCTTGTGAGCGTGAATTTCTTTTGGATTTTTTTAAAAACAAATATGAAATGATGTCAATGATTTTTCTGAAGGGATATCAATGGCCCTTTGATGTAAGGAAAGTCATTAATGGTTCATCAATAATAGACTTACTAGTATATAAGGAAACCGTTCTGAATGGGCGGCGTGTATATCTTGATTTCACGAGAAACAGCTGTGATGAGGATATTGATTTTGAATGCCTTTCTGACGAAGCCAAGCTTTATCTGAAAAATGCTGACGTTTGTTTTGGAACTCCTATAGAGCGCCTTCGTAAGATGAATATGCCGGCGGTTCAGTTTTATATGGATAAAGAAGTTGATCTTTCAAGAGATTATCTGGAGATTGCAGTTTGTGCACAGCATAACAATGGAGGGTTATCGGTAAACAGCAAATGGGAAACTTCTGTGCATGGTATTTTTGCAGCTGGAGAAGCTGCAGGAACTCATGGTATTTTTCGACCTGGTGGAAGTGCACTTAATTCGGGACAGGCTGCGGCTATTCGTATTGCGGAGACTATTTCTCAAAGAAAAGAAGAGTTGTTCGAGCGAAAGGAAAAGTCCAATCTTTTGGAAAGGGCTAAGGAAGTAGTAAAACTTGTTACATACATTCACGGTACCACTCCGGTTTATGAACTCTACAGGCAGGTTACAAAGCACATGTCTCTTCATGCCGCTATGATTCGTAATAGCGATAAACTTCGGGAAGAGTTGAAGGATATGAATAAGTTATGGCTTTCTCTGCCTGACCTGGAAAAAAGACCGAAAAATAAAGAAGAATGGATTTTACATTTTCATCTCAGAGATACTCTTATTGCGGCGATTGTCTATATTTCTGCGATGCTTGATTATGTCGAGAAAGGTCATAAAAGCCGAGGTTCTGCGTTATATACAGATTCATATGGAGTTTTGCCTGACGTTTCATTCCCTGAGATATTCCGTTTTACCGAAGATGATGGGGGAGGGCAGGATATCATACAGGAATGCGCATTAAAATTCACAGAGGCCCGCCCTCATACAGAGATACAGTGGAGACCGGTTCGACCGATTCCATGTGAAAACTATTTTTTTGAAAAACAATGGGCAGGCTATAGGGCTAGATTTGGGATCAAATGAGGTGAGGATCAATAGTATTTGCAGCAAAGGAGGTAGATAATGAAAAAAAGTAATCCGGTTCTTCAAGGTTTTCGTCCCGACCCATCTATATTGAGAGTAAAAGATGACTATTATCTTGCTACATCTACCTTTGAATGGTTTCCAGGTGTATGCATCCATCATTCCAGAGACTTATTGAACTGGGAGATTATTACATATGCATTGACAGATGAAAAGTATCTGGATTTGGAGGGAATTGACCCTTCATGCGGAATATGGGCTCCTAACCTTACATGCCATAATGGAGTATATTACCTTTTATATACAATAGTTTATACAAATAGGAGCAGGTTCAAGGATACCATTAACTATCTGGTGACAGCGGAAAATATACTTGGACCGTGGTCAAAGCCTGTGGCGCTAAATAAAAGCGGATTTGATCCATCTTTGTTTCATGATCCGGAAGGTTCTACATGGCTGGTAAATATGGTACTTGATTATCGTTTATCACACAAGCGATTTGCCGGAATATGTATTCAGCAATTTGATCCTGAGAAGAAAAAGCTTATAGGGGATATTTTTCATATATTTAAAGGCAGTGATGCAGGAACTACGGAAGGACCAAATATTTACTATCATAATGGATATTACTACCTGACATGTGCAGAAGGAGGAACTTCCTTTGAACATAGAGTGACTATGTGCCGTTCCAAGAATTTAAAAGGTCCATATGAGTTAAGCCCATATAATCCTGTGATCACTTCTTTCGATGACGACAGCCTTCTCTTGAAAAGGGCCGGTCATGGTCAGCTTGTTGAAACAAGGGCCGGTAATTGGTATATGGCTTATCTTTGTGCAAGAACGGTAGACGGGTATAGTGTTCTTGGCCGTGAAACTGCAATACAGAAGATGATATATACAAATGACCAGTGGTTTTGCGCAGAACATGGACATAGGCCGGAAGAGTACTTGGAAATCCCGGGAGCAGAAGTGAAAGAAGACGTAAATGAATATCTGAATTTTAAAAGCGATGATATATCTTTGTCCTATATGACTTTGAGATCATGTAGAAAAAAGAATGGCATTTTTACTGATGGAAAAGGCCTTCATATAAAAGGAGGTAATTCATTATCTTCAAAATATAATGTTTCTCTATTGGCAAGGCGTGTGACTGATTTTTATTTAAGCTACACTGTGACAATGAGATTCAAACCAAAGGATTACCGCCATATGGCTGGAGTTGCATGTTACTACAACTGTGATAATTATGATTTTTTGTATCTTACAACAGACGACAGTATGAATTACGTATTGCAGCTTATGGAGGTGGAGAATGGAGAAATCCGTCAAGGAGAGGATGTTGCCATAAAAAATGAAGAGACATTACAACTGCAAATACGTTTTACTGAAAAAAATATATTCTTTTATTACAGAGAGGGAAACGGTCAGTATAATGCAGTAGGAAAAGTTTTAGACAGAAGGCTTCTTTCTGATGAAGCTGTAGTAGGAAATGGTTTTACAGGGGAAATGGTAGGAATGGCCTGCCAGGACCTGAAAGGTGATGGATGTGAGTCCCTTTTCGACGACGCTTCTTATATAATCGCTCGCGGATGAGAGATATTATGCTTACACGTCTTACTAAAATGCCAGCGTGATTACCAGTAATGGGAGTCACGTTTTTCTGATTGAAGGAAACTTATGTCATTCAGAAAAATTATCTACTTGTAGCTAAGCGAAAGCAGGACGATAACTAAGTAAACTGCTCGGCTGTTGAATAACCGAGCTTCTAAACAGAGACTTTTTGTCTCTGCTTTTTCTTTATTACAAGTCAACCTGTGAACAGTAACGACAGCTCACCTCCGTTGAAGTTGAGCTTAAACTGCTTGTTGCATGATAACTGAATTTCACTTAAACTATGTATAGAGCTTTTCCTTTGTTGCTTTATGTTTGGTTGCTAGCCCTACATAAATTGTAGCAAATCAGGAGTTCTTTTTATATTTTAAGGGTTCACTTTTTGGGTGAAAATGTTAGTTTTTAAAGAAAGCAGTAATATTGCAGCTTTGTGGCGGATTTAGCCTCTTGCCGTGAATAATTCAGGTTTAGTATAATATAATAACACCAAGATCTCGAAAACCATATTTCTACGCAGGTTTTCCGGAGTTTCTTCTTTAATAGTATAATATCGTCGTCCTAAACCATAACCCCATCGTACAACAATCCGTCGTTACCTAATGGCTTATCGACCTCGTATAGGCCTATATATTCCACCGTGTGAAGTTCGGCGAGGCATCCGTCAGATGTCACTGCCTCTTTCAAATGTGTAACCAAGTGTAAAATTACGGTTTAATGAGTCTGCAATTAATATCTATATGATGTCACGATAATGCTATCCCTTAATTATTCGAAGCATGAGCTTCAATACCAGTAAAGGATACTTCACAATGGTGCGAAGTCTTCAGTGAAGTTGAGTGAAGCAAAGAATGAAGTTAAGTGAAGTTTATAGTAAAGCCGAGTGAAGTATTTGTTTACAACTTCACGCTTATTTTTTATAATCATATAGACAGAAGCTGAAGCATGGAGGGCATAATGTTTATAGAAGAGTTAGCGCCAGAGCTGAATTTAGAAAATAAGAACACAGAATATAAAGGTATTATAGAAGAAGGAAAAACCACCAGCGGTAAAAATAAAGAGATAGGATGGCTGAAAACACTTGTCGCTTTTGCAAACACAGATGGCGGGAAACTTATCATAGGGGTCGAAGATAAAGAGCACAAAGTTGTCGCACTGGATAAAAAGACCGCCGACAAAGTGATACTGATGATCCACCGTTGCATCAGAGAACGTATAGATCCTGTTATTGATTATGATATAAGTGATATACCAATAAAGCAGGATGCTTCTACAAGATATGTACTAATTATAGAGGTGAAAAAAAGTGCGAACCTCCCTGTTGCTTTGCATGAAGAGGGTCTTCTTGGAATATACATAAGAAATTATGGCCGGACAGATATCGCTACTTCCGAGCAGATCAAAGATCTTGTCCTGATGAGTGATAATACACCCTTTGATACAACATTCACCAATATGACCTTTGTCCGGGAACAGTTCAGCAAGCTCTTTTCCGTCGCACAGGAACGAAAGTCAAAAATAACCGAGAAAGAACTCATGTCAAAGAAAATAATCTCTGATATGGGACAACTTTCAAGAGGTTTACAGTTGTTTGCTGATGACTGTACTGATTCGAGAACCAAGGTAGTAGCGACTGTATGGCCTGGGATAAATAAGGGTGGAGCTGTAGTTACTGCAACAGAAGAATATGTTGGGGATCTGCTTACCGTCATAGAAAAATCGATAGATTTTATAAAAAATCATTCCGCAAATGGCTTTAAAAAAGAAGCTACGCAAACGGTAGAATATATCGCATATCCCGAAAGAGCTGTTACTGAAGGCGTCGTAAACGCTGTTGGTCACAGAAATTATTACATGCAGGGCACACAGATAGAAATCAATATCTTTTACGACAGGCTCGAAATAACATCGCCCGGAGCTCTTTTAGGCGTACGAGAGCTCATAAAAGAGACGAATATCTCTTCTATTATTCCAAGACGCAGAAATGATGTCATTTGCGATATTTTGGAAATGTGTAAGTACATGGAGAAAAAAGGGTCTGGTTTTGATAATATCGAGGCTGATTATTCCGGAAGAGGCGAGGGATATTCTCCATACATATCTGCCAACAGCAACTCTTTTACATTAACACTCCCTGATCTTACTTATAAAAACGGAATCATAAATCAGGATGATGATGTAGTAGATGTCTACATAGAAGAACTGACTCAGGGAAAAAATGACTTAAAAATCCTTTCCTACTGCTATAATAAAGCACACACCGCAGGTGAAATAGCAGCATATATCGGAATCAAACCATCTACCTATTTTAGAAAGGAAATATTGGAAAGACTATCACTAAATGGTCTTCTGCTTAAACAAGACGACTCTAAAGCCGCCAAGTACCTTGCAAATAAGAAAAAAGTCTTTATTAAACATTAGTAAAAAATGACTGTCGGCAAGAACCGATAGTCATTTTCTGATTATTTTTCGGACTCATTGGATTTTGGGTAAAGTGATATCCATTCCTCTGCTTCCTGCTATGATTTTAACTGATTTTTATGTTGCCCTGTAAACGCGTGAGCTCTTTTGTATGAGTCAGCTTTGACATTAATCGATTCATGCTGTAATCTCTTTTCCATTCAGAACACTCGCTACAGGGCTTAATAAATATTTTTGTAGTTACTACTATTTGGTCTTATGCCAATTCTATATTATGATATGATTTATTTTGGCAATAATAAAAACGAGATCTGAGCAGAACATTCTTATAAAAGCCAGCTAATATTAACCATGGATGTGACAGGGCTTTTCATGAAGAAGCCCTATCAGCACCGGCTTTATCAATAGCCTTTATTTTTCTTCAATTATAGCTTTCAATTCTAACAATTTCTTTGCCATATAATCATATTCATCTTGGCAATATGTGTATGGGACGTATCCGTATCCACCTTCATTATAGATATCATTCCAGTCTTTCATAATGCGATTAGCCTCTGCTTTTGTTGACGCAATTCCGTTCTTTTTTGCAATTTCCATTTTGCGTTCAAGATCTTGTATTTCCTGTGCTATTTTTTTCTCTTTTGCTGCTTTTTTACGTTGTGCTTCAAGCGCAAGATATTTATCTTTCTCGGCCTTGGTAATAATCCATACACTATTTCCACATCCTCGAAATTCACCGTCAGGTTCCCTGTTGGGACAATCAGCCCATGTAACGTATTCAAGGTTGATGTGCTCGCCCATTCCAACCATCATATAATCACGACACTCTGGGTTACATCTTTTCTTTTCTTCATCTGTAAGATATCTGCCTCCTTGTATACTTAAACCATACGAGTATGCATGTTCTAAAGTGATATAAGTTTTCGTCTCTCCCTCATTCATGGCACAATTACTGTTAATCTTTTTGGTCATTTATACATTCTCCTTTTCATTTGAAATAATAATTAATTACAAAATCAACATGTGGGATTTTTCAAAGAAATATCATTTTTTATAAAATAAATTTATCTTTTTTATTTGATGGGTTTAGGGAGATTGTTTCCAATGCATTCCACGAGACGGGGCCCTAGGCTTGATATACCTTTTTTCATACGAATAGCCCTACCGCCTAAAAGTGACCTTTAATTCAGGCTCACTGAAACAGTAGGTATTATTTTAATCAAATCATAACTGGGGGTAGTCATTTACCATATGGTTGTTCAAATAAAGCTGGTGGCATATAATAAGTGTGCAAAATGTATAAATAATGGTTCTAATTGAACACAAGGGTGGTATATGGCTAATATAGCTTATGTAAGAGTCGGTGTTAAAGGTAAAACAAAGGCTCAGCAAATCGATGAAATAGGTGAAGCTGATAAATGGTATTTTGAGGAAAGCAAGGATCGTAAAGAGCTAAAGAGACTCCTGCGGTCGGTCAGAAAAGGCGATGCCCTATATGTGAGCGATTTATTGAGACTCACGGATAATGTGAACGATCTTGTATCAATAATAGGAGACTTATCAAAAAAGAATGTACATCTCATTAGTAGGAAAGAAAAAATAGATTCAAGAACAACTACAGGGCAAGCATTATTAATGGCCATAAAGGTGGTTTCTGAATTTGAAAAGGAGGCTCGTTCGGAAAGACATGCGGAAGGTGTGCAGAGAGCAAAAATTGAAGGAAAGTATAAAGGGAAAAAGAAAAAGACGATTCCGGGATTTGCGGAACACTATAACGACTACATGAGCCGGAAAACAAGTAAAATCGACCTTGCGAAAAAACTTAAGATCAGCAGAGGGACGTTGGACCGGATGATAAGAGATTACGAACGGGAGAATGTCAAGAACAGTGATGATATACAGATCGTACCTCTGCAGGAGGGGAGCAAGATAGGTCAGCTCAGGTTCGATGATATTAACATGAATCTCAAAGAGGAGAGGTGAATAACGGAAGACTGTAAAAGCAGGATGCCATCCTGAAGCCGAAGACATTATCTGAATACTATTTTTGGCAATTTCCAATCAGAGCCATTTTTCACTTTCCTTTTAGCATATTCCCAAGGAGAATCTTTTCCGATGTATATACCGCCGAGAACATAATATTGTTTTAAAACGCGATAATAGAACTCTTTAAACCATCCAATGTGCTATGTTTACAACATGGAATTGGATGGTTCTGGGATTTTGATATGGATACAGGTTTGAACCTTTTTATGAATCTCAATAAAACAGATTAATCCAAGTATGCTTATCAAGACAGACAAACAGAGTGATATTACAACAGGAGCCTACAAAGGAGACTCTGACCATGCGGGCGCTTGCAGATGCGTCCGATAAGACATTTTACCTGCAAAAAATATCGATATACTCACTGAATAATGGAAGAGAGGTCTTTGCTTTTCCGTAAGATGACATATATATGAGCCCGCTTTTTTGCAGGATGTCTCTGTAGGTCGAAAAATTGTTACTGTCCATGTTGAGCTGTTGCTTCAATATGGAAACGGCACCTCCATCTTTATACATCGAAATCATTTTGAGGACCTCACGTTCCTTTACTGAAAGCTCTCTCCATATTTTTTCATATGCATTATCAAACAGTTCAGTTTTGAAATCCTTGTAGATTTCATCGGAAAAAACCTTTTCCCCGGAGCCAAATATTAAATGGCCAAGTATCTGGAAGGCATACGTGTATCCGCCGGTCAGTTTTGCCAGCTTGATTGCATCATCTTCAGGCAGATTCAGGATTTTCTCAAACTCCCTGGCGATTCTGATTTCACTGAGAGGCACAAGTGTGATCTTTGGAGCTCTTTTTAAAAAGGATAATGTTCTATTATTATAGAGAGCTCTGTAATTCTTATATGTTCCGGTCATTAACACATATAATGGGAGGTCTTCATTTATACAATGAAGATAATATTCCGTAAAGGTCCGTATGGAAGAGGAGTTGCTAATGTCGTCTATGGTGATGATTAACTTTTTTCCATTGTTCTTGATGAGCAGCAATAATTGATCAAGAGCGTATCTGATATCGCCATCATTAGAATCGGAATTGATAGGCAAAGTGGGTAAAGGCACAGATGGATCCTTTGGTGATAGAGATGTGGCTGCAATGTTGTTAAGCTGATAATTCATTGTTTGGAGTATAGGTTCTTCTGAATCTATATTGATATGAATCCAGGACTTATCCTCTTTGATCTTAGTGGTCACAGATGTCATCAATGTGGTCTTTCCCATGCCTATGGCCCCGATAATGACATATATATGTGACAAAGGTATAACAGACATAAATGTCTTTAGGATTGACTCTTCCTCATCTGCTCGGCTGATGTACAATGCAGACTTTGCCCCTAAACTTAGACTGAACGGATTGCTTGTATATTCTTCATGTTTCATAACTTACTACCATTTATTATAATTATCACAACTTACTACTATTATATAAATACATTACTATTTACTACTACTTTGGACAAGTAGCATTTTATATAGAGAAGCTGCATTGAAATTAAGCAGAATAAGATAGATGTAAGCAAATACGGAGGCGTGTAATTACTATTCATTATTAACGATCATTTTAAAAACATTTGATATTTAAAAGAACTAGTGTTTCTTGAGGAAAATAGTAAAGACTTGTTCAGGCATAGAACCAAGGATATCTTGAGCATAATGGTTTAACAAATAAGCAGGTCACCTCAAATGTGTTAAATAAAACACCGCAAATCTGTTAAATGGCTTATTTATCATATTTTACACAAAAGAGTTATAGTCCAGGCCAACAGATATATGGCGACTATGTTATATGCACCAGTGTATGTAATTTCGGGCACGTTATCCCTCTTCCTTCTTCCTTCTTTCATCTTCCTTTCTGATATTCCATTCCCTTCCCTTTTTTCTCCGTATTCTTTTCCTTTTTTGAATACGGGATCAGATTCAGGAATCCAGATTTTCTCTTTTTTTAAAATAAAATTGGAAAAAAAGAGGAAAAAGATGAAAAGCTGAGGAGGAAGTAATAGGAGAGAGGGAAGAAGGAGGAAGGAAGAGGAAAGAAGATATCTAAAGCCAGCTTGAGAATCACTCTTATGGGGGTTCTGTGCATTATAAACTGACTGCCAAGATAAGTACTGGTCTATTATTATGTCCAGTCGGTGCTGCTTTAGAAAACTGGTTCAAGTCCCGGTTTTCTATAATAAAGCTACCTGTAAACCATCACTTTATTGACCGTGGCTGGCAGGAGCGGTAAACTTAACAAGTAATTTTTGATTTTATTGCTCCTTGGGAGCAGAAAGGAGGACGATCATGAAGCGTATGATGACTAATTATTATTTTGTAACTGAAAACAACAGAGGCATGGTTGTCCGCTGTCTTTTTGGCTGATAATTCTATCAGTTTATCCATTTTTTGAACGGACGATTTACATGACCTCTGAATATCGGAGGTTTTATTTTGATACAAATAAAAGGAAAATATGCTGATGCTAAGGTAATGTGCATCGGCGACATAGAAGACGGGAACGTAGAGCAGTATGCAATCGACCAGATCAGGATGATAGCAGATATGGAGGCTTCAAAAGGAAGCTCGATTTGTGTCATGCCGGATGTCCATCCGGGGAAGGTAGGCCCTATCGGGCTCACAATGACTGTAAAGGGTGCTATTGTTCCGGCTCTTATCGGTATTGATATCGGATGCGGTATGAGCATGGTGCCTATCGGAAAGATACGAAAGGATTTCCAGAAACTTGATACGGTCATAAGGGACAATGTACCTGCCGGATTTAAGATTCGGAATACGGCTCATAGAAATGCGGAAGAGTTTGACATTGGCAGCCTTAAATGCGGGAAGCATATAAGAGATGAAAAGGCATTGCGGAGTCTTGGAACTCTCGGTGGTGGAAATCATTTTATCGAGATCGATAGGGATGAAGAAGGTGAAGGATATCTCATCGTTCACAGCGGAAGCCGTCATCTTGGTAAAGAAGTAGCTGAGTACTATATGGATAAAGGCCATAAGCTTTTGAAGGAACAGGGGAAAGATGTACCGTATGAGCTCACGTATCTTACAGACGAGCTGCTTTCAGACTATATACATGATGTTAGGATGGTGCAGGAATATGCAGAACTGAACAGAAGCATCATGATAAAAGAGATCTGCAAAGGCATGAAATGGAAAACAGGTGAAGAAAAGAGCTGTATCCATAATTACATCGAAGAGGCTGCTGATTATGTGATGATCAGAAAAGGTGCAATATCTGCCAAAACAGACGAGGACGTCATCATTCCCATAAACATGCGGGATGGGGTGATGCTCGGGAAGGGAAAAGGAAACACTGAATGGAACTGTTCAGCTCCACATGGTGCCGGAAGGATAATGTCCAGGGATGCCGTTCCCTCAGTACATACTGTTTCTGAATTTAAAGCTTTCATGAAAGGGATATACACAAGCTGTATAGGAAAAGAGACTCTTGATGAAGCTCCTTTTGCATACAGAGACATGGATTATATCAGAAATGCTGTAGGTGACAGCGTTGAGATTACAAAGATCCTTAAGCCTGTATATAACTATAAGGGAGGCAATGAGAGATGATAATGCAGATAAGTTCCGGGATGGGTCCGGTAGAATGCAGGGCGGCTGTTGGCGGAATATACAGGGAACTCAAAAAAGAGTTCCCTGATATAGATATGGTAACATCTGTGAAAGGTGAAATAGATGGAGCTTTTTCGTCTATCATTTTTAGTTCCGAGCAGGATTTATCGGAGCTTAAAGGCACCATGCTGTGGGTCTGTAAGAGCAGCTACAGACCCGGGCATAAGAGAAAGAACTGGTTCGTGGATGTAAGCATTATTACTGAAGCAGAGGAAGTGGATGCCGGATTTACGAAGGAAAAGATAAAGATAGAGAAGTTCCATAGCGGAGGCCCCGGTGGCCAGAACGTCAATAAGGTCGAGACCGGAGTCCGTGTGACACATCTTCCTACAGGGATAACAGTAACATCAACAAAGGAACGTTCACAGCATGCAAATATCCAGGATGCCCTTAAGAAGCTTACATCGATACTTCGGGAGATCAACACCGCGAATAAAGATAAGCAGAAAAATGATGCCTGGAGCAGACATGCACAGATAGTGAGAGGTAATCCTGTGCGTACATATGAGGGTGCAGGTTTCAGATTGAAAAAAGACGAAAAATCCGACTAATAGATAGTTTAGAAGGGAGAAAGACCTATGAAGATATGGTTGGATGACCTACGTCCGGTGCCGGAAGGGTATGAAGGCGTAAAGTCAGTAAATGAAGCCATTGCACTTATTGAGGAAGCCGAAAGAGACGGTATTGAGATTGAAGTCCTGGATCTCGATCATGATCTCGGAGACTATTACTGTGAGGGAGGCGACGGAATAAAGCTTTTGGACTGGCTGGCAGAAAGGGAGACATTTTATCCTATAGAGATACATACCTCTAACCCCTTGGGCAGGGCGAATATGGAAAGACTTATAGCAAGGTACTGGGAGTAAGGGAAATGAATGAAAGAGAAACAAGTAAATTTATATCACTGATACTTAGGCACAAGCCGGAGGTGATCGGAATAACTCTTGATGAACACGGATGGGCAAATGTTGATGAGCTTATAAAAGGCATCAATAAAACGCATCCTCTGGATATGGATATTTTAGAGCGCATAGTCGCAGAGGATGAGAAACAGAGGTACTCATTTAATGAGGACAAAACTCTTATTCGGGCAAATCAGGGGCATTCCATCCCTGTGGATGTGGAACTAGAAGAAGTGGAGCCACCTGAGATACTCTATCATGGTACCGGTGAAAAGTATGTTAAATATATTGACGAGCAAGGTCTGATTCCTAAATCCAGATTGTATGTACATCTGTCTAAGAATGAGGAGACAGCCCGTAAAGTCGGGTGCAGACACGGGAAACCGGTAATCTATATAGTTAAGAGTGCTGAAATGTTTCGGGATCATGAAAAATTCTATCGTTCTGTAAACGGAGTGTGGCTTACGAAACATGTTCCGGCTCATTATTTAAGTAGAATGCAGAAGCGATAGGCAACATTTAAATGTAGCCGAAAGCATTCTTTTACATGGCTGTAAGAAGGCATGTAAAGGCTCCAAATTGCCAAAAAAGAGATAATCTGGTTATTGGATTTTCTTCTAACTCACGGTGATTTGCCAATTATATCAAAAATCTTATTGATACATACTTTGTACGAATAAATGCTTTTTATATCGAGACTATATCTATAGCGCTAGTAAAGAAGATGGAGGGTGGTAAAATGAATAAAATTATGATTTTATCAGCTTTGTTAGGAATGATGATCACAGGTTGCAACAGAACTATCGTTGATACAACCTGGGCATACAAATATGCTGACATTAATGGTATCGGAACCGTTGAGGTTTCCTCATGGACGGATTATGAGAACTCAGACATGATCCAGATAAAGGCTAAAGATGGGACTGTTTATTTGACGCATTCGGTTAATGTAATTCTAAGAACAAAGTAAAAACAAAGCAGATGTAAGTTGAACTTTACTTGCATCTGCTTTTCTTGTCGATATCCCTAATTTCCTTGCGGTATCATTAAGTTAATGATACTTATCGGGGAGACGGTGCTATGGATTTGCGGAAGACCGGGATTACAAAAGAAGAGAAGATGATAGTTCGTACATATTCAATTCACTCTCGCGAGATTGTTCTTGTGAGAACACTGACGAGCATCAGCATGAGGTTCATCCTGCGCAGAATTCCGGAGCAGGAAGACGCGGACTCATAACCATTAAGCCTGAATTTAACCCCGAAAAACCGTTTGGGGACAAACCAAGGATTATTGTGTCTCATAGCAACTCGACCGGTAAAAAACCTTTAATGACATATGGGATAGGAATTCGGAGGGTGAATTATATTGGAGATTCAGAAATCCGATAAATGTTCCAATATCTGATTGTAAAGAAATAGATGATCTTGAATTTACCATACGTGAACAAACAGATAAGATTTGTCTATTGGAAAGAAAGTATCTCCGTCTTCTTAATACAAAGGCGGAGATTAAGCCAGCCGGAAGAAAGGCTAATCCAAAAAAGCTTGATGTACAAGCTGGAAAGGTCAAGGAACTGCAGGATCAGGGACTTAGTGAGAAGGAGATTACTGAACAGCTTTATATTGGGAGAGCTATTTTCTATAGGATGAAAAGGAGGCTGAGAGGTACATATAACGAGCTATATGGTTTGAAATGATGATTCGAATATTTTTTGCCTTCTCAAAATGATGATGTGAAGCGCCAAATAAGATTTCAAAATATTATTTGACCAGTATAGAAATCGTATCTTTCTGGAGAAAAAAGTCATGTTAATGATGGAGATGCATAGTTTCGGCTTATATCTGCTTTTTCTTACTTCCAAGCGCAAATATTTCTGCATGCTGAAATGAAGGATTTCTCATTGAAGCAGTATTATATAGTTAAAAATACGCTTGATGGTAACTCGAAAGGTAGAATATATTATCGTTCATATTGATTGAATACAAATATTGAAATTCAGATACATGTTTTACTGATTTTAAAGCATAATGCTTAAGTGTTATGGCGAATGTATAGCAAACATAAAAATCCAAAGAGGTTCGCACATGGCAAATTAAACATATTGCACAAATTATCAGAAAATGAACTGTAACAGTTTGACAAATCGTTCAGGCTGTGATATGACTACATCAGATGTATTGATATTACTCTTATGCAGTTAAGTTAATATTTGCAGTCACTCCTCGTATGAGGAGTGTGGGTTGAAATGGTCGCTTTGATTTGACACATTGACAGCTCATGTCACTCCTCGTATGAGGAGTGTGGATTGAAAAGATTTATGCGACAGATACCTTACGGGTTCTGATGCCTCGGGAATGCATACGGAAACCACACACAGGACAGAATAATTCCTTTGTAGTAGTTTTCAAAGTGATTTATTTTGTGGACTCTTCAATGGTAATGTTAGTGATGGTAACATCATTATCTTCAAGGTCCAGTAAGTCTGTTATAATGTTCATGTAACCTCTCTATTATTTATTGAATATTAGAGCAATCCAATAATATGTTCGGGAGGTAATGGTCGTAAGACGCAAAAAAGAAGAGGAGGTCTCTAAAAATGGAGATCTCCTCTTTTTATAAAATTCATTAAAAATCTGTTTTTAGACCCCAAATAAGTCAGACCACACAAGTTTGGAAATCCTCAAAAAGGCCTTTCATTTAAATCGAATATAAGGTAAATAGTATAACAAATGCCATTAAAGCCTTATATTAAGCGGAAAGTAGTTTGATTACATATAATCAAACTAAAAGAGCATAACTTTACGGTTATAAATGCTCTTTTTTATGACTATAATTCTTCAAGTATCTTTTTTATAGCTGTAACATATCCAGTTTTATAAACAGGATACCCTCCAAGTTGTTAACCTGTTGCATTCTGAATACAGTATCTATGACCGCATAAATCATTCCCTCTTACGATCTGCTCTACTTGCTAATATTTCAGCATTTATTTCTTCAAGGGTTATTTCAGGCGCTTCGGATGCCTCATCTCTTAAAGCGTTAAAAGCTACTCTAAAATCTTCTCTTGCATTTGTTTCTGGTAGTGTGGCATCAAAAGGAAGGCCTCTCACCTGTTTGCTCTTTTTCATAAACATTCTAAAAGCGGTGGGAAGATCCATTCCCAACTGCTCATAAATATCAGACACCTCTTGCTTTAATGCCTTATCTACTCTGAATTGGATCAGTACCTGTTCATTCATATAAAGCACCTCCATTAACGCTGTATTTGTTATGCATGTATTTGTCATGTGTTTGTAATACTATTATATCCAAACATTTTATCATTAGGCAACGTGAAATTCAGTAAGTAAAGCATGCAGGCTAGGAAACAAAAGTCTAGATGATTTATTGTCAGATCAAATTAATTCAGTAAACCCTCAACCATACAAGAAAACTTGGAGCTTTCTTTTTTTATTGCTATCTCTCATCTCTTTCGGTATCATTAACATAATGATACTTTCCGGAGGTGACATTATGGATAAACGGAAGACTTGGATCACAAAAGAAGAAGAGAAGATGATCATAAGTACTTATGCGCTACATTCCGGTGAGATTGTACCTCACGGTGATCCTACTGAGCATCAGTATGAGATTCTTTCTGCATGTCATTCCAGAACAGGATTACGTGGTCTTATCGCAATCCGACCGGAATTTAGCATAGATAAACCAATAGAAGATAAACCAAGAATACTTGTATCTCATAGCGATTCTACAGGCAAAATAGTCTTTAGGGATGTTTGGGAAAGAGATTTTGAAGGCAAACTCTATTGGAGATTCAGAAATCCTATAAATATCCCTATCTCTGACCGTGATAGAATATTTGAACTTGAAAACGAAAATAGTATGCTTAAAGGCAGACTATTGATACTGGAAAAGAAGTATCAGAATATTATTGATACTGTAGCCGTGACTAAACCAGCCGGAAGAAAGCCAAATCCTGAAAAGCTTGACGCACAAGCTGCGAAGGTTAAAGAGCTTCTCGATCAGGGCCTTGGAGAGAAAGAAATCACAGAACAATTACATATCGGGAGAGCTACATTCTATAGGATGAAGAAGAGGCTGAGGGACATATAGAATAAGACATTTGTCCAAAATGCTGATATGTCAACATTTCTCCCTTCTAAAATGTTGATTTAAAGCATATTGTTCCTTTTCAAAATGTTGATTGGCGTGTATAATTTTTATATCCTAATATTTCCGGGGTATAAATCATGTTAAAAAGAAAGATTTTCAAGCAGCTTGAATCGTGGGTAGAACACAAAGACAAAAAATGTCTCGTGCTTCAGGGTGCTCGTCAGACAGGTAAAACATATGCTATAGAACGATTTGCCGAAT
>NZ_MUHW01000027.1 GCF_002007235.1 Oribacterium sp. C9 | reverse complement strand
TGCCGAACGGCACGTACGGTGGTGTGAGAGGGGGATTATATTCCCCCTACTCGATCTCTAAACATACTGTTTCAGCTGTCATTTTCAGGTCAACTCTTATTAATTTAAAAGATCGTATCGTATTAATATATAGAAATGTATGATATGGGTTTTGCCGCCATGATATCAGCGGCAGAATGGAGTATATGTATGGTTATTAAAGATTCGATCACGCGTTTAGAAATGATATCATGTGTATTATGTAAGGATGCACCATGCAGTCAGGCATGTACTGATATGGATCCCGCAGAGGCACTTTTTGGAATATGGATGGATAATGCAGATGTTGCAGCATTGAGATTACCGGAAGGAAATCCCTGCGTAAATTGTGATGCGCCTTGCGAAACAGCATGTATCAGTTCAAATAAGGTAAGCATTAAGAGACTTATGACCAGGCTTAGTGATGTGATACGACCGGAAGCAGAGATACCGCTGCCGGGAACAGAGGACCGTCTGAAATGCGATATATGCGGAATACCTGTTGAGAATCCGTTTCTGTTATCATCATCGGTTGTGGCTTCAACATATGACATGTGTGCCAGAGCATTTGAAGCCGGATGGGCGGGAGTTTGTTTCAAGACTATCTGTAATTTTGATATACATGAAGCCTCACCACGGTTTTCTGCCATAATGGGTGATAACGGGAGCATGATTGGATTCAAAAACATCGAACAGCTTTCTGATCATAGCGTGGTTGAGAATATGAAGATATTCAGGGAGCTGAAAGCGAATTATCCCACAAAGTTTATTTTGGCATCCATAATGGGACGGAATGAAGAAGAGTGGGCGATGCTGGCAGAGGAGTGTGAAAAGAACGGAGCGGATGCAATAGAGCTGAATTTCTCATGTCCTAATATGGAGGAGGAAGGTTTGGGATCAGATATAGGACAGATTCCGGCGCTGGTTGAGAAATATACCAGGGCTGCCAAGAGCCGCACAACTATACCCGTTTTAGCAAAGCTGACGCCAAATGTAGATAACATGAGTCCGGCAGCGGAAGCGGCATTAAGAGGCGGTGCGGACGGGCTGGCAGCGATAAATACGATCAAAAGCATCACAGGAGTGAATCTTTTCACACGGGTCTCATATCCTTCTGTTAAGGGGCATTCTGCAGTAGGAGGCTACAGTGGGAAAGCAGTAAAGCCTATAGCCCTGAGGTTTATTACCGAGCTTTCGAAAAATCCTGAATTAAAGGGAATGCATGTAAGTGGAATGGGCGGCATTGAGACATGGAGAGATGCAGTGGAGTTTCTGCTGTTGGGAGCGGATTCCATACAGGTGACAACTGCTGTAATGCAATATGGATATCGGATCATCAGTGAACTGAAGGCAGGACTTAATTATTACCTTGCACAAACGGGAATGGATTCTGTAAAGGACATAATAGGAACCGGACTTGATTCAGTGAGTGAGAGCACTCAGATTCTTGACAGAAAAACAGTTTTGTATCCGCGATTTGAACCGGATAAATGCATCGGCTGCGGAAGATGTGTTATTTCCTGCAATGACGGAGGGCATCAGGCCATCAAATTTGAAGAAAGAAAACCAAGGCTTGATGGAAACCGCTGCGTTGGATGTCATCTATGTATACTTATCTGCCCGCAGAAAGCTATCGTACCGGGAAACAAGAGAGTAAAAAACAGAAACATTGGCGATTTCAAAGAATAGACATAATTATGATATATAATGTGAAAATAAAAATTTGGGGGTGAAATGGATAGTATATATGGTGAGCATTTGCCTGAGCTTGAAAAGGCGATGCAGTATCTGGTGGATGAAATAAATATTGTACGTGAACGGATGAAGCAGGATGATGGTATGGATCCTGTGGAACATCTTATTTATCGAATAAAGTCCGATGAGAGCATGAGGGAAAAATGCAATCGAAAGGGACTGCCTGAAACGGAGGAATCTGCGCTTCAGATAATTCACGATGCTGTGGGAGTGAGAGTTGTCTGTGCGTTTATAAAGGATGTATATGCTATCAGAGATCATCTGGTGAATCTGGAGCATTGTGAGGTGGTTGAAGAAAAGGACTATATAAAGCACGCAAAGCCTAATGGATACAGAAGCTATCATCTTATCCTGAAAATTGGAGGTGTGGTCTATGCTGAGATACAGCTTAGAACCATATCGCAGGATACATGGGCAGCGTTGGAGCATCATATTCATTATAAGAAGATAAAGACAAAGAATGATGATCTGATAATTGCCGAACTGAAACGATGCGCTGATGAGCTGGCGTCTACCGATCTTTCGATGCAGACCATAAAAGACATGATGATGGGGAGTTTGAAGGAGACATAAGTCATACGACAGGTTTTAAGAAAACAGGATAAGTAATATCCGGGTGCGATAAAGTGCCTTATGTGTACTATGACAGTGTGAACAGTGAAAACTTCAGAGAAGAAATAGAACGTAGATTGAAGAATAATGGAGATAACAAATTGAGATTACTACTTGCAGAGGATACTTACGATCTGAACAGAGTTCTGACAATGGCACTTAAGCATGAGGGTTACGAAGTCGATTCCTGTCTGGATGGTGAAGAGGCGCTTGATTATGCCATAGAAAACAGCTATGACGGTATAGTCATGGATATCATGATGCCGAAGATGGACGGAATACAGGTATTGAAAAGTATACGTCAGAAAAATATTGTGACGCCGGTTCTGTTACTGACAGCAAAGTCTGATATTGATGACAGAGTGGAGGGGCTGGATGCAGGTGCCGATGATTATCTGACGAAGCCTTTTGCCATGAAGGAGCTTTTAGCCAGAGTCAGAGCCATGACCAGAAGGAAAAAGGACTACACAAGTGAGCAGATTTCATTTGGTGATCTGATACTGGATGGAGAGACATTTGAACTGAAATCAGTTAATTCCATACGGCTTTCTGTGAAGGAATTTGAACTGTTGCAGATGCTAATGCTTAATACTGAGCATTCGGTGAACATCGAATTTCTGCTCACTCATGTCTGGGAAAATGATAAGGATGCCACGTATCAGACTGTGTTGCTTTATATCGAGTATCTGAAAAGCAAGCTGGATGCGGTGTCATCAGAGGTTTTCATTGAGGAAAGCGAAGAAGGATACAGGCTGGTAAACAGGTAAATGAGTAACTTTGCTAGATGTTTTAGCTTCGGTACAACTTTGAATGACCATTCATGAGTATCGACTATATGTCGGAAGATAGAAAGATGCAGCAATAAAAAAATGTCAGCTTGGAAATAGAGGTAGGTTTTTGATGAATGAAGTCAGAATAAAAAAATTGAGATGGAAATTCGTGATGGTTTCATTCTGCTCGCTTTTTATCACAATGCTTATGATAGCGGGACTTCTGTCAGGAACGAATTATTATCTTGCAAGAAAAAATATCCGAAACACGCTGCAATATATAGTTAATAACGGGGGATATCTTCCGGGAGCTGAGACAAGTGCTGAAGGAGAAATAGAGAAACATTCAGACTACGATGTTATCAGATTTCTAAATGAGATTTTCAATGTAGAGACCTATGAAAATACATCTAATCCCGAGTTTTATTACACCACCAGATATTTTGCCATAATATATGATGAAAACCAGAGAATTTCGAAGGTGATAACTAATCATATCGCTGCCGTGACTCCTACCGAAGCGGAAATCTACGGGTTGAAGGCATTGGAAGAACCGGTCAGCTTCGGCAGATACGGAGATTATTATTATACAGTTGCAGAGCTTTCTACCGGAGGCATCATAGTTGTCTATCTGGACAGTTCGGATATGATTCTGGGCAGCTCCAGAATACTGTATCTCGCAATGAGTCTAATTCTCGTTGGGATCATAATTGCAGCCATAATCACAGGCTTTTTCTCAAAGTGGGCCATCGCATCGGAAGTGCGAAACATGGAGCTGCAGAAGAGATTCATTACAAATGCAAGTCATGAACTGAAAACTCCGCTTGCTGTTATCAGAGCAAATACAGAAATGATGGAAATGCTCGGAGGAGAGAGTGAGTGGACCACCTCAACCATGAGACAGGTGGACAGACTTAACGGTCTCATCAAGAATCTCGTCATGATAGCAAAAGCGGATGAGAATGAAAATTCTGTTGTAACTTCGGAATGTGACGTGACGAAATCTGTGAGAGAAACGGTTCAGACTTTTGCGGCGATTGCAGAAACTGATGAAAAAAAGCTGGTGGAGAAGATAAAGGAGGATGTAAAGCTGACAGCATCGGACGGATCATTACGGCAGCTCACCTCGCTTCTTGTGGATAATGCGATAAAATACTGTGATGATAAGGGGACTATAACAGTCTCACTTTCTCAAAAGGGAAAGGCAGTACAGCTGGTGGTAGCCAATGACTTCAAGGATGGAGCCAATATAGACTACAAGAGGTTTTTTGAAAGATTTTATCGTGAAGATAAGTCCCATAATACAGACAGAGGGGGCTATGGCATAGGACTTTCGATTGCAGAAAGTATAGTGAAGCAGTATAAGGGAAGCATTGGCGCCTATTGGAAGGATGGAGTCATTTCTTTTGTATGTTTTCTGAAACCCATGAACAAATAACTTTTGCTAATAAATTCATAACTATTTTTCATCAAAAAAGTGAGGGGAGCAGAGCTTTGCCCCATAGAAAATAATCAGATAGCATGTTATCATTGCAAGGTGCGTCACGCGTAAAGATTCTGTTTTATACGTGTACGCACCTTCTTTTTTGCAAACCCGGAGAATTCCGGTAAATACGGAGGAGAACCGTATGATGTTCAGACGTCATTGTCCTGTAATGTTTTAGCAGGAAAGTCAGATATAAAAGGAGAATTAATCTAAGGAGGATGTGTGTAATGCCTATAGGTGTAATAGTGAATGCATTAGCAGTTGTTATCGGTGGAATAGCAGGAAATGTGGTGGGATCCAGGCTTTCCGGGAGAATCATCGAGAGTATGAATACAGTTTTCGGTGCCTGTGCCATGGCCATGGGAATAAGTTCCATAGTTCTGATGAACAATATGCCGGCGGTCATGCTTTCGGTAATTCTGGGAACTTCCATTGGTCTTGCGATCCGTCTTGGGGAGAAGATCTCGGCGGGCGGACTTTTGATGGAAAAGGCCATCTCAAAATTCTTTAAGGGCAAGGGCGGAAATGATGAGGAATACAAGAAACAGCTTGTAACTGCCATCGTTCTTTTCTGCGCGAGCGGTACAGGAATATACGGAAGCATCGTTTCGGGAATGACAGGGGAGCACAGCATTCTTCTCGCAAAATCTATACTTGATATAGCGACTTCGCTTATATTTGCCTGTACACTGGGGCTGGTGACCAGCTTCATCGCCATCCCGCAGTTCATCATTTTCATGCTGCTGTTTGTGTTTGCCGGAGTGATCTACCCTTACTGCAGTCCTTCCATGATAAATGATTTCAAGGCCTGCGGAGGAATACTTCTTATAGCAACAGGCTTCAGAATGATAAGAGTCAAGGATTTTCCTGTTGCTGATATGATACCTGCGATGGTACTTGCCATGCCTATAAGCCATATATGGACTACATATATACTTCCTCTGGTTTCATGACAGAGGAAGTATTCCCGGATAAAAAATACCTGCGCGGTTTAGCCCGGCAGGTATTTTTGTTATGGCTAAGAGCCAAAGGCCCATCATTGTGCCTGCACGAAATGATGGATCCAGACGACAACTGATAATCTGGCAGCTTTGCTGTGAGATGTCAGCGTCTAGCCAAATCAAAAAGGGACGATAAATCGCCCCTTTTTGATTGAACACTAAGTTTTGTTGAGTCTATTATTTCAGGAGATTTCCATAGATACACGCTTATGGTCAGGAGGACGTGTACTACGGAGTACGTTTCAATTAGTCTTAACTAACTGATGTATACAATATAAACTATAATCTCCTATGTGTCAAGTGGAGATTTAAAAAAATTCTAGTATTTTAGTAGGAAATGAAAATTGTACCTATTTAAAAACTTTCAATTAAATACTTTTGAAAGTACTTGAAAAAAAACAGAAACTGACTAAAATCTTTATAGATTTATTAAGACGTGAGCGTGAGGAAATGGAGACTACGTCTATGAAGGACGCATCAACCCTTGGAGAATCATCCAAAATAGAAAAAGAAGCTGTAACCATGGAAGGTGAAGCTGAGAAAAAAGTGGAGACAGAACGGGTTTCTGAAGTAAAGACTGAAAAGAAATACAGCTTTCTGAGACCTAAGTTCGGCAACAGAATAGTACGTACAGTAATTGCCTGTCTCGTGACTGCGATCATATACAGATATTTTCTGAGTGATCGTAATCCCTGCTTCGCACTTATAGGTGCGGTATACGGTACCGGAAGCCAGTTTCAGGAAGGTTTTCATAACGGATTTAACAGATTTGTAGGTACCTTTATCGGAGGTCTGGTAGTTATCCCTTCATACTGGCTGTATCTGTATGATCCTCTCGGTGTTCCGAAGGAACTTTATCTCTGTCTGGGACTTTTCTTCGTAATGTATATCAATTTTATACTCGGTGCGAACAATGCCATCCAGCCGGGTACAGTGGTATATTTCGTAGTATTGTTCACTCAGCCTGAGGCAGGATATGTATCATACACTATCGCCAGGATCATTGACACAGGAGTGGGTGTTCTTATCAGTCTCGCACTCACCATGATGCGTCCTACTATGATAGACAGAGAAAAGGGCGTTGAATTGCTGACATTTTTTGAAGCACTGACCGAAAGCTTCAAGGCATGGTGTTATGCAAACAAGTCCGGTTCATTGCCGCAGCTTGATGAAAAGGGCAGAGCAGCCAAGAGAGAGGAACGAAAGGCCAAGTACATTCAGAGACATACATATTAAGAGTTATGATCAGAGGATTTTATATCCTCTGATTTTTTTATCCGGGATTTGAAAATCGGATTATAGAAAACATTTTAATAGATACAGTGATTGAAGAAAAAATATTCCGATAGTGTAAAATCACTTAATATCTGCTTCTGTTTCTGCCGATAGGCTTAGTATCGGACGTAAACGAAAGAGGGATACTGGCTGTATAAATATAAATGTCCATATTCACTCCTTATTAGTTTTGTCCATTAGGTCGGGAAAATCTTGATATTTCACAGGAAAGGAGCGTAAATGAAAAAATTTCCAAAAGTCTTATGTCTCATTCTTATACTGTGTGTCATAAGCAGTATCTCACTGTTTTTTGCGTATGCAAATAATGAGAAAAAGAAAGAAACGACACAGACGGAAGAAACAAAGGCGGAAGTTGCAGAAGGAACAGAAGTGAAGAAGCCGAAAGTCTCTGCTGAGAAAAAGGCATCGCCTAATGAACTGCCCAAGGTGCCGGCTGAGTGGGACGTAATGATCTATCTCTGTGGAACTGATCTGGAGTCTGATGGCGGAATGGCCTCCAACAATCTCGAAATGATCAAAAAAACCATTCCGGACGATAGAGTCAATGTTCTGATCCAGACAGGCGGTACAAAGAAATGGGACACAAAGGAACGCATCGGAATAGACATCGCCACAGACAAAATACAGCGCTGGAGCTATGGTGAAGATGGGTTCATACTTGAAGACGAACTGGAAAATGCCTCCATGGCCAAGTACACCACATTGTCTGACTTTATCATCTGGAGTAATGAGAATTTCCCTGCCAGAAAGCATCTTCTCATCATCTGGGATCATGGTGGAGGAAGCTCGAAAGGTCTGATAGTTGATGAATTACATGACAATGCGATAATGGGGCTGGAAGGACTTGAAAGAGCATTAAAGGATTCAGGCGTTCATTTTGATCTATTCATGACGGATGCCTGCCTTATGGCTTCACTTGAGACGGCGCAGGCAATTCAGCCTTATGCAGATTATCTGATCGCATCAGAAGAAGTGCTTCCGGGACTCGGCAGCAACTATGCAGAGTGGCTCCAGTCGCTCTATGAAGAACCGGAGTGCGGAGCTGCGCGTCTCGGTTCCAACATCTGTAATGCGACTCAGATCATGTACGCAGAAATGGCGGATGATGGTAGTCTGAAAGGTCTTACATTCTCTACCATAAATCTGAGTAAGATAGCTCCTGTAGCAGAAGCTTTTGAGGCTTACATGGAAGAAGCTATCGCGCTGATCCCTGACCCCATCGCTTTCGGAAAATATCTTAACGCGGTAAGTAAAACCGACAGATATCAGGAGCATGATATGTGGGATCTTTATGATCTGGCACGAAGAGGCAGAAACGGCGGCATATCAAAGGAAACAGTGCTTAAGCTGGAGAATGCAGTTGATGAAGCGGTAGTCACCTCTGTACGTGGTTCCTATCACCCATATTCTCATGGTTTATCTGCATTTATTACCTACAACGGAACTACAGAAAAGCTGGATCGTTTTGCCAGAACCTGTAAGAATCCATGGCAGCTTGCTTTCCTGGATGCAGTAAGTCTGAAATGGGATGCTCCGGAATGGGCTTGTGAAGTTGCCGGAGAGATACCGCAGCTTATGCCGGAATTATATACTGTAAAATTTGAAACTGAAAATTCCGAAGATAACAGCCAGCAGTACATTCATATTTATTCCGGCGTTGAAAGCGGCGGATCCATATGTTACGAGATCCAGAAGTTTGATGAAAAATATCAGGAGTGGCATGATCTCGGACAATGCGAAGATCTGAAGCTTTTGGATTATAGCGACAACACTCTTACATATTCTGCTGATTTCACAGGTAAATGGCCGGCTATAGGTGACAGGTTCCTTCATGTGACCACCAAGGATATTCAGGGGAATACGGTTCTCATGCAGGCATCCGTAAGGCTCCCTGAGATCAATACTGAAAAGATAATGAAGCTCAGGATCCTGGCAGATTATCCTGAAGGTCTGTCAAATCAGATCCAGGAGGAAACTGAAGCCGGAACAGAGGGAGAACATATAGTACAGTATCAGCTGGCAGGACTTTGGGATGGTTATGACTCTTCAACCGGTCTTTCAGACAGAAATACTTATTCCATGACTGATCTTTCAGGTTTGCAAATGGAAATATGTACTCCTGTATACAGTAATTATCTGAAGAAGATAGGTGACATGAGATATGCCGATCCGATGACGGTAGATCTGAGCCTTGATGTTAAGGATACGACACTTCCTGCAGGAAAGTACAGAATGCGCTACTCCATGTCTGACATGCTGGACAGAACCTACACGACCGAATTTGTAAACTTCACATGGGACGGAAGAAAGGCAGTGTTTGAAGCTCCTGTCGAAACAGAGGAAGAGAACAACACGAAATCAGTTGCGTGGTAAAGGGAGAGGATGAAATCGGAAGAGTAATGCTTTATTAAAGTTAAAGGACGGGTTATCCCGTCCTTTTTTATGTCGAAATAGGTATCTGTACAGAGAAAATGTATAAGCATTAATTTGTTGTGAATTTTGATTTAATTTGGGCGTATATGACTGTTATTTAATTATCGTATATGCAATCGAGTGCAAATGAATGTATTAATCGGAATGCATGCAAGCACTTTGCACAAATATATGTGTAAATATTGTGAACAAAAACGATTGATTATGACCGAGTGTGAACGTATTATGTTGATAGAGATAAGGAGGTCGGCAATGATCTATACAGTAACTTTCAATCCTTCCCTTGATTATATCGTTTCCATGAAGTCTTTTGACATGGGTATGACCAATCGAACCACTCAGGAACAGATGCTTCCGGGTGGCAAGGGAATCAATGTTTCCACAGTTTTGACTAATCTCGGACATGAAAATACGGCACTTGGTTTTGTGGCAGGATTTACGGGAGATGAGATCATCAGAAGGCTTGAGGAAATGAAGCTCAGAAATGATTTCATCAGAATAGACAACGGCTTCTCCAGAATAAATGTAAAACTGAAGGATTATGATGGAACTGAAATAAACGGCATGGGACCGGTCATAGATGAAGCTTCACAGAAGAAGCTGATGGACCAGCTTCAGTCCATGAAGGAAGGTGACACACTGGTGCTGGCGGGAAGCATTCCCGAAAGCATGCCTTCTACCATTTACCACGACATAATGGAAAGACTTCAGGGCAGAGGTATCCGCTTCGTTGTAGATGCCACCAGAAATCTGCTTATGAACGTGCTTCCGTTCCATCCGTTCCTGATCAAGCCTAACAATCATGAGATTGGAGAGATCTTCGGGGTAGAGCTGAAGACAAGAGAATCAGTGGTGCCTTATGCAAAGAAGCTTCAGGAGCAGGGCGCTATAAATGTACTTGTTTCCATGGCCGGAGAGGGCGCGGTCCTTCTGGATGAAAACGGTGAAGTCCACATGCACGAAGCAGCAAAGGGTAAGCTTGTTAATGCAGTAGGTGCGGGAGACTCCATGGTGGCAGGCTTCATCGCCGGCTACGAAGAAAAAAAGGATTACGAGCACGCCTTCAGAATGGGTATTTCTGCAGGAAGTGCGAGCGCTTTTTCAGAGCTTCTGGCAACCAAGGAAGAAGTGATGAAGGTGTATAACGAGCTGGGATAAATCAACAGTTTTACGATGTTTTATATCACTGCTGCCGAAACACAGATTGAAATTAGAATTAAGTTCGGCATGAGTGAAAATGAATGGCTTTAAATTATTTTTTATTAAAGGGGAAAACTATGAGGATTACAGATTTACTTGACAAGCGCAGCATTAATCTTAAAGCTGCACCGGGAAGCAAACAGGAGACCATCGAGCAGGCAGTTGAGCTTATGGTGAAGAGCGGAAACATCGCGGATGTAGAAGCATACAAAAAGAAGGTATTTGCAAGAGAAGAAGAGTCTACTACCGGAATCGGTGACGGACTTGCCATCCCACACGGAAAGGGAGAATCAGTTAAGTCTGCAGGTCTTGCAGCCATGGTCATTCCTGATGGAGTTGATTATGAAGCATTGGACGACGAGCCTGTACATCTTTTGTTCCTTATCGCGGCACCTGAGACAAAGGACAATGTTCACCTGACTGTCCTGTCAAAGCTCTCCAGACTTCTTATGGATGAGGATTTCGTTATGGCTCTTAGAAATGCCAAGGACGAGGACGAGTTCCTGAAGATCATAGACGAAGCAGACGCAAAGGATGCAGCAAAGGAAGAGGGCACAGCGGCTGCCGCTCAGAAGAAGATCCTTGCAGTTACATCATGTCCCACAGGTATCGCTCACACATTTATGGCAGCGGAGGGGATCGAGAAGGCTGCGAAGGCAGCAGGCTGCTTCATAAAGGTTGAGACCAGAGGTTCAGCAGGTGCTGACAATGTTCTCACCGAGCAGGAAATCGCTGAAGCTGACTGTATCATCGTTGCAGCAGATGCTCAGGTCCCGATGGATCGTTTCGATGGAAAGAAGCTCATCGAGGTTCCTGTTTCAGACGGAATCAGCAAGGCACCACAGCTCATCGAAAGAGCTATAAATGGAGATGCTCCTGTTTACAAGGCACAGGGTCAGGTGAGAAAAGAAGCAGTTACAAGCAGTGGAAATGCAGGGCATAAGATCTATGTTCACTTAATGAACGGAGTTTCACATATGCTTCCTTTCGTAGTAGGCGGTGGTATCCTTATCGCACTTGCATTCCTTATCGATGGTCTGTCCATCGACCTCAATGCTCTTGAAGAGGCTGAAAGATCAAACTTCGGTTCTATAACACCTCTCGCTGCAACACTTAAGGGTATCGGAGGCGTTGCCTTTGGATTTATGCTCCCTGTTCTTGCAGGTTACATAGCAGAGAGTATCGCTGACCGTCCGGGTCTTGCGGTAGGTTTCGTAGGCGGTATGATCGCAGCAAACGGAAAGTCAGGCTTCCTCGGAGCACTTCTTGCAGGTTTCATCGCAGGATATGTTATGAACTACTTAAAGAAGATGTGCGTATCTCTTCCTAAGTCACTTGAGAAGATCGCACCTGTTCTTATCTATCCGCTGTTCGGTATCCTGATCATCGGTCTCGCAATGAACTTTATCGTTGAGCCTCCTATCGGTATGCTCAATACTGCTCTTAATGATGGACTCGCAGGAATGTCAGGTACATCAAAGGTACTTCTCGGAATCATCGTAGCAGGTATGATGTCCATCGATATGGGCGGTCCATTCAACAAGGCGGCTTATGTATTTGGTGTTGCGTCCATCGCAGCAGGTAACTATGACATTATGGCAGCAGTTATGATCGGTGGTATGGTTCCTCCATGTGCTATCGCTCTTGCAACTATTCTTTTCAAGAACAAGTTCACCAAGGAAGAGCGTGAGAGCGGTCCTGTAAACTTCATCATGGGTCTCGCATTCATTACAGAGGGTGCTATTCCATATGCTGCTTCAGATCCTATCCACGTACTGCCATCATGTATCGCAGGTTCAGCTCTTGCCGGAGCACTTTCTGTTTCATTCGGATGTACACTTATGGCACCTCATGGCGGAATCTTTGTATTCCCTGTTGTAGGAAATGCAATTCTCTATCTTGCATCTCTCGTTGCAGGAACTGTTGTCGGAGCATTTTTACTTGGAGTTCTTAAGAAGAAAGTGGTATAATTTTGGCTTATGTTAGCTAAAAAAAGACAAACGGAAATCCTGGAATTGTTGCAGCAGAAAGGCAGCGTCACCTTACAGGAACTGATGGAGGCATTTGACGCTTCCGAATCCACCATCAGGAGGGACCTTACGGTTCTCGACCAAAAAGGAGCCCTGACAAAAGTTTTCGGCGGTGCTGTAAGCAATGATTTCAGTGTAAATGTTAAAGAAGAAGAGTTTTCGGATAAGTCCGGTCACGCTGTTGAGCAGAAGCATCAGGTTGGACAATACGCAGCATCCCTGGTAGGACCTGATGACTTCGTATATCTGGATGCGGGTACCACGACTGAAGCCATGATCCCGTATCTTACGAAGGAAGCAATGGGATATGTGACCAATGCTGTCGGACATGCGCTTATGCTGGCCCGCAGAGGATGCCGTGTGATTCTTGTTGGCGGTGAACTCAAAAATTCTACTGAGGCTCTGGTAGGAAATGAGACCATAGTTTCCATACAGAAGTATAATTTCACCAAGTGTTTCATGGGTACCAACGGAGTGGAGCTTATAGCGGGTTGTACGACTCCTGAGCTTAACGAGGCGCTGGTGAAGCAGGAAGCCATGAGACATTCCAAGAACTGCTATGTCCTCTGTGATGCAAGCAAGTTCCAGAAGATATATCCTATACGATTCGCCAATTTCCATGATGTGATACTGATCACAGATGGGCAGTTGGATGTCCGTTATAAGGGTCGTGACAATGTTATCGTGATAGACTCAGTGAAGTAACGGTATACTTCATCGCGATACAGATATAAAAAGATCATAGAAACAATAAGCGCTCTCCTGCCGGAGGTTTATCTTTGGCAGGGGAGCGCTTTTTTGTGAAGAAATATTATTTACAGTGGGGGCATGGAACCGGAATGTTTCATGCCTTTATCTTTGCGCTGAATTCTGACGATATATATAGTAGCGATAAGTCGGAATTTACTGTGTATTCATGCAAGGAGGATATAGCAATGAAAAGATCAGTGAAAAGAGCAAGGGGGATCCTGCTTACCATGATGCTTGTTGTTGTCATGGGGGCAGAAGCATTGGCAGGAGTAAAGAATCCGTGGGTCAAGAGTAATATGAATGCAACAGGTTCCGTGGGAGATCCACAGATAGAAGAGCAGGTGATATATTCGGAAAATGGTGTTGAAATTACGGCAGTCAGTATCCTGGTTGAAGATGGTACGGGCAATGTTGCACTGTGGTTGAAATTGAAGAACGAAACGGACGATAAGCTGCAGATAATAGGAAAAACCATGTACATAAATGATATCTATGTTGACTCATCTATCTATATCGGAGCAGAAGCCGGAGAAACCGAATACCATGTGTCTCTCGTCACGGGAGAGGAACTGGAGAAAAAGAAGATAGATAAGATCGAAAAAATGGATTTCGACCTGGAGGGACTAAACAGTAAATATAAAACCGTGTTTGAGACAGATCTTCTGCATCTTGATGTTGGGACTGTGTCAAAGAGTGCGAAGTCTGAGAATAAAAAGGAGAGTAAGAGCGGCAAGTCTGAAAAATCCGATGCTAAATCCGGTAAGAAGGATAAAACTGATAAGACAGGAAAATCAGGTTCTAAAACTTCTAAAGGAAGTAAAGCTAAGGATGATCATTCTGAGGTAGACGGAGAAGAAAAGTTCTGGTTCTATGGTTACAATATAGGCGGTAAATATTATCCTGAGGATGAAAATAAGGATATGCTTAAGTGGTATGTGACTCTTAAGGATGACGGAAACGGATACCTGTATTGGGGAGACGATAACAAGGGTGACATAGAGTACTGGAAAGGCTCCGGGGATGATTTTTCCATGCAGGCCGGAATATCGGATTTCACCGATGGCTGCTCTTTGAAAGACGGAATACTGAAGCTTGATATCGACGGTATCGTTATCGTGTTCATTACAGATGATGTGAATAAGAAGAAACTGAAGTAAGACAACATGACTTAAAATTTGCTTCTTTAATGATAATATTTACGAAATGATTTATAATGTTTCTATACGAATCGATCGTGGAACAGTGATAATTCAGAATCATAAGCATTATCACAAAAAATTGAATACGGAGGCGAATCTATGTTACATGAAATTACTTTTCCATCCTTTAATGAACGTGACACTGTATACGGATGGATCTATGTACCTGCTGCAAAGCCGATAGGAATCGTACAGCTGATTCATGGCTTCGGAGAACATTCCCGCAGATATCTTCATATGATAGCTGCTTTTGTTGAGGCAGGATACATCGTAAGTGCGGATGACCATGTGGGCCATGGAAAGACTGCGATAGAGAACGATACCTGGGGTGACTGGGGCGATAAAGGTTTCCATACCATGATGGAGGATGAGCATAAGCTTCATGACCTCACTGTTGAAAAGTATCCAAACCTTCCATATTTCCTTTATGGACACAGCATGGGATCCTTCATCGTAAGAGATTATATTTCCAAGTACGGTGAGGAACTTAGCGGCGTTACTATATGCGGTACCATGGGTATCTGGCCGGGGCTTAAGGATGCCAAGGATTATATCGAATCTCTTGTTAATGCCGGAAAGGGCAAAGAATCAGATCCTGAAGTTCCTCAAAAACTCATGGGATGGATGTATGGTCGCTGCAGCGAGGGCGTAACTCGTGGAAACGAATGGATATGCGATGATCCCGAGGTTCAGCGCGATCATGCAGAGGATCCGTTTGATGCATTTACAAAGGCATGTACCAATCAGTCATACCTGTATTTTACACAGATGATGGAGTACATCACCGGACCGGAATGGGCAGAAAAAGTACCTAAGGATCTTCCTGTTTATAATATAGCCGGAGATCAGGATCCGGTGGGTCAGTACGGTACAGGAGTTCTTCAGACAGCTAACTGGCTGATCGATGCCGGTCTCAAGGATGTATGGACCGAACTGTATCCGGGATATCGTCATGAGATCCATAACTATAGCGATATCAAAGATGAGGTAGAAGACGGAATCATAAATTTCATGGATGAAAATCTTCCTGAAGAAAGTTTTTGAAAAAAGTCTTTAAAGACATTTTCCGGGGCTGTATCACAACAGGATCATAGAACTTATAAGTACTAACATAGTTAAATTCATGCGTCATATTCTTTGGAATGTGGCGCTTTTTTACTGTCTCCTGTGGGTTATCTATATTCTTTTTTACGATAAGTATTCAATAATACAAATTCAGTCTGGAAACCAGCAATTAAAACAAGTCTTTCATGGTTATAGCATTATCAAAAAATATAATTCATTATTACTGTGGTACGAGTTACAATATGCTGCAAGGGCAAAGCTCCTAAATGCCTATTTACTGAATCGACATCATGACAGAAAACTAAACGAGGTGACAAAATGCTAAACTTTGCAAGTGATTACACAGAAGGCTGCCATCCTAAGGTACTTGAAGCTCTTACCAGATCAAACATGGAACAGCTGACGGGTTATGGTACTGATACCTACACGGAGAGTGCAAAAAACAGAATTCGGGATTTCATCGGATGTCCTGATGCTGATATATTCTTTTTGACCGGAGGCACTCAGACAAACCAGACTGTTATAGATACTACTCTCAGAATGTACGAAGGTGTGGTATCCGCACAGTCCGGTCATGTAAACTGCCATGAGGCAGGTGCCATAGAGTACACAGGACACAAGGTTATGGCATTACCCGCGCATGATGGAAGGATCGATGCCGAAGAGCTGGATCGCTTTGTAAAGAGCTTTTATGATGATTCGGATCATGATCATATGGTTTTTCCGGGTATGGTTTACATAAGCCACCCGACGGAATACGGAACTCTTTACAGCAAATCAGAGCTGACAGCCATATCCGGTGTCTGCCGGAAGTGGAAACTTCCTTTATTCCTTGATGGTGCAAGACTCGGTTATGGTTTAATGAGTAAAAGTACCGATGTAACAATAAAAGATATCGCAGAACTTACTGATGTTTTCTATATCGGCGGAACTAAAGTTGGTGCTCTCTGCGGAGAAGCCGTAGTATATCCAAAGGGCGATGCACCTAAGCAGATGGTCACCATGATCAAACAGCATGGAGCCTTGGTGGCAAAGGGACGTTTAAACGGTGTCCAGTTTGATGCGCTGTTTACTGACGGTCTTTACACAGAGATAGCAAAGAATGCCATAGACAGAGCCGAAGAACTTAAGAAGGTTTTTGCTGATAGAGGATACAGTTTTTTCATTAACTCCCCCACTAATCAGCAATTCATAGTTATGCCCAAAAAGACTCTTGAAGCCCTTGAAGAAAAGGGTGTGATTTACACAAACTGGGAGCCTTATGATGAGGAAAACATGGTGGTCAGATTTTGCACTTCATGGGCAACCACAAGAGAGCAGATCGAGGCATTGGCAGAAATAATGGATGCAAGGAACAGTTGAAAGGAGAAAGGCTATGTCCACACCGGAGATTCAAAGGACAAGGATTAAGCAGGAGCGGTACGCATTCTAGTTCATGATACCTGGGGCTTTGTTGAAGGGGAAGATATAAGCGATTTTAGGTTAAGTTGCCAATAAATGTTATATTACTTTTATTTTATATTTTTGTGACAGTATTGTGACATAGGTGATGTTATTCTCTAGTCATAAAACAAAAGCCCAATACTTACTATAATATTCTTACCAGATGAAAAGGATTGCGGAGCCCACACCCCTTCCATCCCCACCGCAACCTTTTTTTCTACCATAAAAGAAAAGGCCGATATCTTAACGTCTCGTCTAGTTAAGATATCGGTTCTTCTTTTTTGCCTATATTTAGTGCGGGTTATAAATGATATTTTCAAATTTTTAAAATACGAAAATAATTCTCCCCCTAGTTCTTATCATCATACAAAAGTCCGTCGAAGAAAATCTAAAGCATGCTCGTAATTATGATACAACAGAAGGGAGATCCCATAATGATTGAAACCTACAATTCAATTCCTAAACCGGAATCCGATGAAATAAAACAACGCCTTGAAGCTGCGCATCAGCGTCTGGCAGAACAGCAGCTTCTCATGAAAGATAACAAGCTTCCGGTATTTGTTCTTTTTGAAGGCTGGGGGGCTGCCGGAAAGGGAACCGTTCTTGGGAGGGTTATCAAAGATCTCGATCCCAGATTTTTTACTGCAGTTTCTATTCATGATCCTTCACCTGCAGAGAAACGGAAGCCTTTCTTAGCCAGATACTTTGCAGAGATACCGGAAGCCGGTCAATTTAAGTTTCTTGATGCCGGATGGATGACAGAGATCACAAAGGATGTACTGTTTGACAGGATCAACAAGCAGACCTACAAGAACCGTATAGGAAGTGTTTTGCGTTTTGAACGTTCACTTACTGATAACGGATATCTTGTGCTGAAATTTTTCTTCCATATAAGTAAAAAAGAACAAGCCAAGCGTCTTGAGACCCTCATGGAGAGCAAAGAGACAGCGTGGCAGGTAGATGATTACGATATATGGGAGAACGAGCACTACGATGAGTGCGGCAAGGTCTTCGATAAATTCATGGAAGATACAAACACTTCAACTGTTCCATGGAATGTGATAGATGCAAAATCCAGAAAATGGGCTGAGCTGCAGGTAATGGAGACATTGGTCGCAGGAATCGATGTTGCCTTGAAGAATCATAACCTCACTGTACCTCTGATTCAGAATATATTCCCTCTTAACCGCATGCCTAAACTCAAGGATGTGGATCTGAAGAAGACGATTTCCGAAGAAGATTACAAGGTACAGCTTAAGGAGCTTCAGGAAAAACTTGAGAATATTCATAATCAGGCATACCTGAAAGGCATCCCTATCATCATCGCTTATGAAGGCTGGGACGCTGCCGGAAAGGGCGGAAATATCAAACGAGTCACAGCTGCTCTCGATCCGAGAGGCTACGAGGTTCATCCTATCGCCAGTCCGAAGCCTTTCGAAAAGAGCCGCCATCATCTGTGGCGCTTCTGGACCAGACTTCCGAAAACGGGGCATTTTGCTATTTTTGATTGCACCTGGTACGGGCGTGTCATGGTCGAGCGTCTGGAGGGCTTCTGTTCTGAGAATGACTGGCAGAGAGCATATAATGAAATCAACGAGTTTGAAAAGGAACTCAGTGACTGGGGCGCTGTTATAGTCAAGTTCTGGGTGCACATAGATAAGGATACCCAGCTTGCCCGTTTCACCGACAGACAGAATACTCCTGAAAAGCAGTGGAAGATCACTGACGAGGACTGGAGAAACAGAGACAAATGGGATCTGTACGAGCAGGCGGTTGATGAAATGATAGCAAAGACCAGCACTACCTATGCTCCATGGCATATTCTTGAGTCCAATGACAAAAAATATGCCCGTATCAAAGCGCTTAAGATACTGATTGATGCGCTTGAAAAGGCATTGAAAGAAAAGAAATGATCATCCGGGCAGTATAAACTCTTATCCGTATATTCCGGAATGATTTATAAAAAACTGAAAACAAAAACAGTGAACACCTCTCACTGAAGTGTTCACTGTTTTTTTACGATCAAACTGATCCAAGCGGCTTTATGCCTATATCTGACAACATACAGATCAGCACTGTAACGAGTTACTTTTCATCATCGGATACTGTTGTTGCTTTTGGTGAAGCTGCTTTTTTTGCATGCTCCTGAAGCTCTTTCTTCTCGTTTTCGATCTCCCAATGGATAAGGAAGGTAAGTAATCCTCTCAGAAGAATGATGGCTCCAAGTATACCGAGCTCTCGCCATTCTCTGACAACTACTGTACGAAGAACCTCTCCGCCCATCTTGAATTCAAGAGCTAAAGCTATGCCCTGAGCCAGATCAAGCCTAATGTGCTGATCCTTGTGGATCCATCCGAAGAAACAACGGATAGCGCTCCAGACAAGAACTGTGATGCCCACCATCTCCAGCATGATGGTGCAGATCGAAACAACATATTCAAGCACCATCTCAAGATTTTCAATTAAAAGTCCCATATGCATCCCCTTTTTCGGCATTAAAATTATGTATTTATCATTATACAATTAATATCGTCCTATTACTATATGTATATTTTCATTGATGATAAAGACTATATTATCTCTATCATGGAATGAAAGACTACACAGATAACAGGTTGACGATCATTACCAGACATTTTTTCTGCTAAATAATTTTAAAAAAGTACTTATGTCGTAGATAATCCCGCCGATGAATATATCAAGCCAATAATACATTGTTTTTTTATCTCCTTACAGAATGCAGAGGGAGCTATCTCAGGATAGCTCCCTTTGCATTTGCGAAGTACAAAATGAAAACCAACTTGCAATATTATTTTAGGTGTGTTAAACTCCCACAGTCTTATCTATAAACAAATTACTTTACTGATCGGGCGTGCCCGGTCAGTTTTTCTGTATAAGCGATAAGGTTGTGAAACACAGGTCGTGAAGCATAACGCCGCTTATACTCATAATAAAAGGAAATATTAAATGACATTTAATGAATTAAATTTAAATCACCGTATCGTTGACGCTATCACAAAGGCAGGATACAAGGAGCCGTCACCCATTCAGGAGCAGGCAATCCCTCTCATGATGGAGGGAAAGGATATGATCGCCTGTGCTCAGACGGGAACAGGAAAGACAGCGGCCTTCGCACTGCCTGTTCTCAATATGCTCGATGATGAGTCCAGAGAACATCCGCGTGCCATCGTGCTTACTCCCACAAGAGAGCTTGCCATACAGATACTTGAGAATTTCAAAAAGTACAGCAGATATATGCGTCTCCGTACAGTGTGCTTCTACGGCGGAGCCAAGCAGGGACCACAGGTGAGAGCCTATGAGAGAGGCTGTGACATTCTGGTGGCAACACCGGGACGTCTTATTGATTATATGAATCAGGGTATCGTCAGTCTCAAGGATATAGAGGTCCTTATTCTGGATGAAGCTGACCGCATGCTCGATATGGGATTTATTCATGATATAAGAAGAGTTGTCAGTGAGGTTCCGGAGGACAGACAGACTGTAATGTTTTCTGCCACCATGCCTAAGGAGATCGAAGCTCTGGCAAGAGATATCCTTCAGGAGCCCGAGACCATCAAGATCGCATCTACCACAAGTCCTGCAGAAACAGTTGATCAGAAGATCTGTTTCATGGAAAAGGAAGACAAGAAGACAGTTCTCGGAGATTTCCTGAAGAAGGAAGGCGTAAAGAAGTCCATCGTATTTACCAGAACCAAGCATGGCGCAGACCATCTCGTTAGAGATCTCGGAAAGCTCGGTATCGTTTCCATGGCTATACACGGAAACAAGACACAGGGACAGCGTCAGAATGCTCTCGAAAGATTCCGTTCAGGTAACATCAAGGTCCTGGTTGCTACAGATGTGGCATCCAGAGGCATTGACATCCCAAAGATAAGCCATGTATTCAATTACGAGCTTCCTGAGGAGACTGAGTCATATATACACAGAATCGGTCGTGTGGGAAGAGCCGGACAGACAGGTGAGGCCATCACCCTTTGCAGTAAGGAGGAGATGGGACTTCTCTATGACATCGAGAAGATGATGCAGAAGGAGATTCCGGAGATCGAGACTGAGCAGTCTATCGTCATCGAGCGTGTAAAGCGCGGTGAGAGAAGAAGATTCGGAAAGCCAAAGACTGAAAAGGATGAGGCTGAGAGAAAGAACCGTTCTGAGAGGGCAGGCAGCCGCAAGGCCCGTGTCCGCAAGGAGGATAAGGATTCGCGCATCGCCATGGTCCGTGCCGAGAAGAAGGAAAGACTGGAGAGAAGAAAGCTCCGACTGGAGGGACTTTCCGTTGAGGAGGCTGTGGCAGCAGTAGCAAAGGCAAAGCTTGCAGCAGGCTCTTTAAATGAGGATAAGAACAGCGAAAAGGCTCGTGAGGATAGAAACAGATTTAAGTCTGAGAGAAAAAGAGACTCAAAGAAGAGTGACGTACGCTCAGAAAAGCCGAAGAAGACCGGATTTGAAAAGTTCTACAAGAAGAGCGCCGAGATCTTTGCAGAGGCAACTGCAAGCTTCGAAAAGAGAGAAAAGAAGTATAGAGAGATAAAGGAAGATAATAAGAAAAACCGGTCAGAAGAATCCTTTAAGAAGACAAAGGAGAGAAGCTCCTTCGGAAAGGCTGACAGCCGCAGAGAGATGAACCGCGGAAAGAAGCAGGAGAATACATTTAAAGCTAAGAAGCAGGACAATGCTTTCGCCGGTAAAAAGAAGGCCAAAAGAGCATCCTGACGATTTTGGAATAGTAGATATAACTACATTAAATATCAGACTCACTTGACATAATATTCCCTGAATACTATATTTAGGCAAAACATAAAAGACTTATGTAAATAGAGGTAGCGGTGTAAATGAGTACTCCACTGAGCCGGCGGGCTGAGAAGTGAAGGAAAGGTAATCACCGCCGAACGGAACATTGTCGCAAGCATGTTCTGTGGGGGTGCAGAGAATATCTGTATCACTCCTCCGATTTCGGAGAGGCGCTATTACTTATGGGATCTGATTCATATTTTCAGAGATTTAGACCGTATGTGATAGCACATATGGTCTTTTTTATTGCAAAGGAGAAAAAATATGAAGAGATCAATCATTTCAGCAGCAGTAATCTTCGCAAGTGCAGCACTTCTTGCAGGATGCGGAAACAGCACACCTAAGACAACAGAAGCGTCTCAGGCACAGGGAACAGAGGCGGCAGCTTCCGGAAAGGGAGTTCTGAGAGTGGGAATGGAGTGCAACTATGCTCCGTTCAACTGGACAACCACAGAGACCAATGATTTCACCCAGCCTATCACTGGAGTTGACTATGCCGACGGTTATGATGTAGTCATGGCTACAAAGCTTGCAGGCTCCATCGGCAGAGATGTTCAGATCGTGAAGCTTGACTGGGATAACCTCATCCTTTCACTTCAGAACGACCAGATCGATGCCATTATCGCAGGTATGACAGATACTCCTGAGAGAGAAAAGGAGGTAGCATTTACATCTCCTTACTATGAGTCTGAGGAGGTCATGATAGTAAAGGCTGACAGTAAGTATGCGGGAGCAACAGGTATTCAGGATTTCTCCGGTGCCACAGTACAGGGACAGATGAACACGGTTTATGATGAGGTCATCGATCAGATCGAAGGTGTGGTTCACCAGCCTGCGGCAGAGACATTCCCGGCATCCATACAGGCACTTCAGGCAGGAGCAGTTGACGCGGTCGTATCTGAGCTTCCTGTTGCAAACGGTGTCGTAGCCGCTAACTCAGGACTCGCCATCGTGAGATTTGACGAGGGCAAGGGTTTCACAGCTGACACAACAGTGTCCGTAGCGGTGAGAAAGGAAGATACAGAGTTGAAGGATCAGCTTGAGAAGGCGCTTTCAGAGATATCTGTAGACGAGAGAAATTCACTTATGGAGGCAGCGGTTGAGCGTCAGCCGGCTAATGGTTAATAGATAATGTTCATTGAGAATTGTATAGAAATAATCAGTAAATATCACGCAAGCCTGCTGTTGGGAGTCCGTACCACACTTCTGGTGGCTCTCACAGGAACCTGCTTCGGTCTCGTTCTCGGACTTCTGGTTGGAGGCTTCAGAGCAGTTAGGCTTGACCACACAGCGAGCGATGCATCGAGATTTCTGAAGAAATTTTTTGATGTCATTGCCAATGCTTACATCACTGTTTTCCGCGGAACACCTATGATGGTTCAGGCGGTCTTCATTTACTACGCCCTTCTGAACATCATTCACTGGACTCCTACAGTTGCGGCTATCTTTGTAATAAGCATCAACACCGGTGCCTACATGGCTGAGATCATCCGTTCCGGTATCCAGGCTGTGGACAGCGGACAGACAGAGGCAGCGAGATCCCTCGGCATGTCTAACGCACAGACCATGCTTGGCGTGGTTCTTCCCCAGGCAGTGAAGAATGCTTTCCCTGCCATAGGAAACGAATTTATCGTAAACATCAAGGATTCCTCGGTGCTCATGATCGTATCCATCACAGAGCTTATGTTTCAGGCGAAAAGTATCGCCGGATCCACCTTCCATTTCACTGAGACCTATTTCCTCGAGGCGCTTATCTATCTGATACTCACCTCCATAGCGAGTCTCATACTGAATTATATAGAGAAGAGGATGAATTCGGACAGTCAGTATTCACTGCCTATGAGCGATACTGATCCCAAAAGCATCGGGTATACAAAGAAGAAGTTGGAGGCAAAGTGAGCACTATGGCATCACCTGTAGTAGAGATCAGAAACATTAGAAAAAAATACGGTGAGCTTGAGGTGCTCAAAGGGGTTGATTTTTCCGTAAATGAAGGAGAGGTCGTCTGCCTCATCGGTCGTTCGGGTTCAGGAAAGTCGACACTGCTCCGCTGCATAAATCTCCTTGAAAAGGCGGACGGAGGCGTCATTACAGTCTTCGGCGAGGATATCCTTCATACAAAGGATATCAATGCCTATCGCGCGAAGGTCGGCATGTGCTTTCAGCAGTTCAATCTTTTCAACAACATGAATGTTATCGAAAACTGTGTTTATCCTCAGAGAAAGGTACTTAAGCTTTCAAAAGAGGAGGCAACCGAAAGGGCTCTCCATTTCCTTGATAAGGTTGGCATGAAGGAGTTTGCGGGTGCCAATGTCTCCAGAATTTCAGGCGGACAGAAGCAGCGTGTGGCTATCGCAAGGGCGCTGTGTATGAAACCGAAGCTCATGCTTTTCGATGAGCCTACATCGGCTCTTGATCCTGAGATGGTAGGAGAAGTTCTCAATGTAATGAAGGATCTGGCTGAGGAAGGTCTCACCATGATCATCGTTACCCATGAGATGGGTTTTGCGAGAGAGGTTGCGGACAGAGTTGTCTTCATGGATCAGGGAAGGATCGAGGAGCAGGGCACACCTGAACAGCTTTTCGAGCATCCTGTAAGTGAGAGGACACGAAATTTTCTCAGCGCAACGAAAAATAAATAGATCGATAGAAGATGCCTCCTGCGTTTTGCGGGAGGCATCCCTTTTTTAGTCTCTCCTGTTGTGGAATCTGCGTGTAATTCGAGCGTCTGTTTGTCTGAAACAGACATACAGCTTCGGCCGATGATGTGTAATTATAGTTACACAGAAATGTTAAATAAATAACATTGCCCCAAAAACAGCAGTTCATGAAAATGAACCAAATTCCCGAAAAGAGGGAGAGGAGATTTATGAAGAGAGAACTTATATCAGCAGCACTTATTGCCGGAATGGTCATGACAGGCTGCGGTGCCAATGCTACACCGGAAGCTACAACGGCTGCATCAAAGGCAGAGACAACAGCAGCTGAAACTACTGCAGAGGAAACAAGTGAAGCTGCCACAGAGAAGGCAGAGGAAAGTAAAGAAGGATCAAAAGCAGAGTCAGGTTCCGGTCTTACGGACGGAACATACGATATAACCGTTGATGGTAGAAACGGCAAGATGACAGTAACGACAGAGATCAAGGATGGAAAGATCGTTTCTGTAAAGGTCGGTGACAACAGCGAGACTCCTGAGGTTGCTGCAGCGGCTCTTGAGCAGGTTCCTAAGGACATCGTTGCAGCAGGAAGACCTGTTGTGGATGGCGTGACAGGCGCTACCATCACTTCCGATGCTATCATTGAGGCCGTAAAGCAGGCTGTAATAGCAGCAGGAGGAAATCCTGATGAGCTCGAAGGAGAAGTTAAGGAAAAGTCAACAGAGGTCAAGGAGCTGAAGGCTGACGTCGTAGTTGTAGGTGCCGGAGCAGCAGGTGTTTCAGCAGCTCTTACAGCACAGCAGAACGGTGCTGATGTTATCCTTCTTGAGAAGGCAGCAACCCCGGGTGGTGTATCCATCATCGCCGGAGGACCTATGGGTATAGATTCCAAGGATCAGAAGGAAGCAGGAGTTGCAGGAACCTTCACAACAGCTGATGTACTTAAATACTGGCAGGATTATAACTGCTGGATGGATGACGGACAGCTTTTCTACAATATAGCGAACCGTTCAGGTGAGACTATCGACTGGCTTGAGGAGAACGGCATGGAGTTCACTTTCATGGGTATCGAGCAGGCCGCTCATGCAGACGGATTCCAGACCTACCATATATATAAGGATCAGGAGAATAAGTTCGGATACTATGCAAAGCTGGTAGATAAGTTCAAGGCAGACGGCGGACAGGTCTTCTTCGAGACACCTGCCACAGAGCTTAAGGCAGAGGACGACAGGATCACAGGTGTTGTTGCTGTTGCCAAGGACGGAACAACCTATGAGATATCATGTGATGCCGTTGTTCTCGGAACAGGTGGATTCGGTGCCAATGCTGACATGATCGAAGAAGAGGTAGGTTTCCCTCTCGAGACATTTACAACAGGTACACAGACCGGAGACGGTGCAACCATGTCACGTGCCATCGGTGCAGGTAAGGGTAAGACCATACAGCAGTATCACGGAGTTACTTCATATTCAGGTATCCAGACAGGGCAGGGCAAGGACGAGATCGCAAAGGCTATCTATATGCCTACCAGTGTATGGGTAAACAAGAGAGCCGCAAGATTCTGTCCTGAGGATCTCAATTATGATACAGCTCTTTGCTCAAATGCAGCAGCAACTCAGGGCGAATATTACTTCTCCATCATTTCTGAGGATATGGTGAAGGCTCTGGAAGAGGGCGGTGCCAAGGCTCTTGATGTAGATACAGCCGTGGCTTATGAGCCGACTATTCCTATGTTCTCTATCGATGAGGGTTGGACAGAGTTCCGCGCCGCACTTGAGGACGGAGTTCAGAAGGGAATCGTATTCAAGGGCGATTCTGTTGCTGAGCTTGCACAGAATATGGGCGTAGATGCAGACACTCTGGAGAAGACATTGGCAGATTACAATGCTTCATGTGAAAACGGTGTAGACCCTGTATACGGAAAGGCTTCCAGATACATGAAGAGCCTCGGCGAGGGCACACTTTACGCAGTAAAGGCAAGACCTGTTTCTCTTGGAGGAATCGGAGGAGTTCTCGTAAACTCAAACCTTCAGGTAATAAAGGATGACGGAACAGTTATCAAGGGACTTTACGCAGCAGGAAATGACGTTGCGGAGATGTACAACAACTCTTATCCTCTCGTTGAGGGTGTATCCATGATGAATGCACTCACAGGCGGAAGGATCTGCGGTGAGGAAGCTGCAAAATACGTCAAGGGATAAACAGAAAATATAATTAAAGGGAATTTTTGACACCCGGTTCTATTCTTGTATAATGAGACATAATACAGGAATGGGACCGGGTGTTTTATGGAAAAGCATGAACTGTTTGAAATTATAGTAAGATCGAAAACGATACAGGAGTTTGTGGATGCCTGCGGAAAAAAGATAAATGATCCCTTCTGGATCATGGACGGGGCATACAGGATCATCGCCCAGTCACATAGTCCGTCATCAGAAAAGTATCTAGAAGATTTTAATGACGGAAAGACCATGGAGAGGGTAGATCGCTGGGTGGACAGCGGACTTCTCAACAAGGTTAGCGGGAATCCGAAACCTGTTCGGCTCAGGGATGCGTTCTATGATGAAGACATCGTGATCATGGATGTTTTTTCCGATAGAAGACCCATAGGAAAACTGACCATAGTCCTTCATGAACAACTTACGGATGATGAGGTCATAGGAATCAGCAACGCAGTCGCGATATATCTTAGAGCACAGAATCCGACATCGGGATCGACTCTGGAACAGGGTCTTGCGCTCCTTTTGCAGGACACTGCAGAAGCGGAGAGCACCGGAAGAAAGATACTGAAGTCGGCTGGATACGCAGGAAAGCCCCCATACAGTCTGCTGATAGTTGATACGGAGGCCAAAGGCAGGACCGCCATCCTAAACGCCTTCATGGCAGATCTTAGGAATACGGACCCGATGATCATTTGCGGAATAATCAGTAACCGGGGGTATATACTTGTCTGCGACGGACATGAGATACCTAAGAGACTTCTGAAGAAGAATATCCGTGTAGGCTACAGCCTTCCATTTGAAAATCTTCAGTTTGTGAATACATATGCCCTTCAGGCGGAAATGGCTCTTCGCCTCGGACAGGAGCAGGAAGAACATTTTGAGGATCATTATGGTGATTACATAAGGGAATGTATCGGTTCCGATATGAATCACGCAGAAGCCTTTATCATGCCCGAAATACGTCATGTTATTGATTATGACAATGCTTATAAAACGGAGTATTTTGAAACGCTTAAATGTTATCTCCACCTGATGTGTTCGAAACAGAAAACAGCGGATGAAATGGGGATACACCTTAACACGGTGAAATACAGGATCTCACAGCTTGAAAAGATCTTCGGAATAGATTTTTCAAAGGTGGATGCCATATTCGTTTCACTTATGGCGACAGAGCTGTATAGGCGTCGAAGGGGATGATGGGATCACATAGCGGCTTTTACAGGGATACAAAGACGAAACAAAAACGAAACAAAAACCGTGCAGGGAAATTTCCCTGCACGGTTTTTGCTTTAGTGTAAGTTAAATGAATAGTTATGATTGTTTGCTGCGCTGAATTAGGGGTGTCGCAGCAAAATAGAAAACGGATATTCAGGCTCTGTTGTTCGGATCATAGCTGTAGTCGTCTACCTCTACTTTATCTACTTCCTGATGAGGCGCGAGGGTTGAAACCATCTTTACGGGAACATCATAATTGTTGATACAGAAATGTATCTCTTTCGGCTCGATGTGAATGAGATCGCCCTTCGCAAGAGAATGTACTACACCGTCAACAACTATATCTATCTTTCCTTCGATGATGTAGAAGTCCTCCTCCATTATATTGTGATAATGAGCCTTGAAACTCTGTCCCGGCATGAACTGTACAAGAGCAAAATTCATACGAGGACCCTTCATGAGATATTTTGGACCGTTGTCTCCGTAACGGTATTCACGTTCATTTTCATTTATGACAAACATTTGGTACCTCCTTTATCATACGCCGGGAGCTGCCCACATATGTCTGGTTAATCCTGAGTTTGCAAGATCCAGTTGTGTGGCATATACCTTGCGCCAGCTTTCATACATTTCGTTATAGACTTTGTGATTTTCCATGTTCGGTTCATAAGTGGCTGCGATATGGACGAGCCGCTTGGAAGTTTCGGATATGTCACTGTAAAGTCCGACGCCGTATCCCGCGATTATGGCAGCGCCCAGCGCTGTAGCCTCTTTAACGGAAGGAACCTTCACAGGTATTCCCAGAACATCGGCGAGGATCTGACTCCACAGAGGGCTTTTTGATGCCCCGGAAGCGAAAAGAACTTCGGATGGCATGTTTCCTGTGGATTCACGTACCAGATCCATGTGACCCCTGGTGACAAGTGCGGTATTTTCCAGAATGGCCCGATAGAAGGTGTAACGTGAAAATCTTTCGGGATCCAGCTCAAAATTTGTAAAGGTAGGTGCGGCATGCTTCCATGAAATAAAATTCATGACATCTGAGAAGGTGCACATCATTCCGTAGCAGCCCGCAGGTATCTTTGCCGCCTCTTCATTCATGATGTCATAAGGATCACGGCCGGTTTCTTCGGAAAGCTTTTTTTCCAGCTGGCAGAATCCGTCCCTGAACCAGCGCATAACGAGACCCGGCTTAAAAGCCAGAGCTTCATACTGCCATACGTTCGGAACGGCATGACAATTCACACGGACACGGCACTGAGGGTCTGTTTTAGCTTCGCCTGTATTGTATTCGTACTGCCAGAAGCTTCCGCCGAAAATGGCAGCTTCGTTGGGATCTACTACGCCGACGCCAATGCATCCGAGCTGCGCGTCGCCACCTCCCACAACAACCTTTGTTCCGGCAGTGAGACCTGTTTCTGAGGCGGCATTTTCAGATACCTCTCCCGCTATGGTTCCTGATTCTCTTACTTCAGGGAAAATATCGGTCTTAAGTCCGCAGCGTTCGAGAATTGAAGGATCCCAGTTTCTGGTCCGAAGGTCCATGAGACCGGAGGTGGATCCGTTGGAAGGCTCCACTATCATGGAACCTGTGAGTTTATAGATCAGCCAGTCGTTGAACATGCCGATCTTTGCGACTTTTTCATAAATATCAGGTAATTTGTTTTTTACCCAGAGAAGACGAGGCAATGCGTCTAATGCAAAGGACTGTCCGCTTTCGAGATAAAGTTCCTTTTCAAGCCCCGGATAGCTGCGGATCAGCTCCACCACTTCATCTGTGGAACGGGCATCAACATTGGCACAGGCCCAGATCTCCTGTCCCGACGCATCGTAAAGGACGATACCTTCGCGCATGCAGGTAGTGGAGATTGCAGCGATCTCGCTGCTGTCGATACCTGCGTCTTTGGTCGCTCCTTCTATGCATTGCTTCGCAAGGACCCATCCGTTCACCCAGTCGAAATTCATACTTCCCGGGTATTTCGGGTCCTCTATATGATCCCATTCATGCTGACAGCAGGATATCTGATTTCCGTCCAGATCAAAAATGACCGCGCGGATGCTTCCGGTGCCGGCATCAATGGCCATGAGATATTTTCCCATAACGCCTCCTTCAGGATTACTCCTGTGATTAAGGCGTGAGCAAATGTCTGGCTGTATCTTCGTCTGTGATGAGGGTGTTGAGATAGTGCCCGCGCAAAGCGGCTTTTATAACTGCGATTTTCTGCGGGCCGCCTGCGATGCCTATCACGTTGTTGAGTTCTCTCAGAGTATCAAGGGATGTGCTTACTAAACGATCATCGAAAGAGGTATGTATCTGATTTCCATCCTTGTCGATGAAATGGGTCAGAATATCCCCTACTGCACCCTGCATGGAAAGATAAGTAAAATCGTTGCTGTTCAGAATGCTGTTTGTGAGTACGGTGGCATCGCTGTTCATGCCGCCAATTCCCACTATGGATAAGGAGGCGAGCTTCGTCATACGTCTGATTTCCTGAACTCCGGGCTCCTGAAGGATGGCCCTGCAGGCTTCCGGGGAAGAAATGAGAAGAGGCGTAGGATATAGATGAAGCTTGGCCTTGAAAATGGATGACACGGCGTTCGGCAGGTAGTAATTCACACCACCGGTAAGAGACACCACGGAAACAGGACTTTCCGCAATGGCCGCAAGGTGGTTCAGTACTCTGGACGGAGTATCTCCATAACCCATGTTGATGAAGGACTGTTCACTGATGATGGTGGCTATGTAGTTGGCTGCGGCAACCGCGAGATTCTCATTAAGATTTTTGAGATCCTGCGGAGTGGGGATGACGATGGCCTTGCTTAAATTCCAGCTGCTCGTCAGCTTCTCTTCAAGATCAAAATTCATGCCGTTTGACGTCAGGATCCTGAACTGGATCGCACCGGTTTCCTTGGCTGCGTCTAACAGACGCACCACCTTCATGCGTGAAAGCCCCAGTTTTTCGGAAATTTCCTGCTGTGTCATGTTCTCAACGTAATAGTACCATGCAGCTTTGTAGATCAGTTCGTCTTCGTATTTCATTCTTTCCATGCTCCTTGAATAAACATCAGCATCACGAGTGTATCACAGATGCAAAAGTTCTGCACAGTGAAAATGAAGCATTTGTTCACGCTATACTAAAAATGTTCAAAAAGCTACTGAATTGACTATATACCAGAAAAAATGAAAAATCAATATGATATGGCACATAAATAATGCACAATAACCAAAAAAGTGTTAAATAATGCGAAAAATTAATACAAATTATCAAATCGGCTTGACAGCACTTGCTCGTATGGTATACTAAAAATCGATAATAATGTTCGTGAGAAAAACAAAAATTCATAAAAAATAACCAAGATGCCGGTTCGCGATGAACGGTGGATGAACAAAAGACCGGATTTTCAGGGAACGGTAAAAAGAATCGGTAAAGCAGAAATAGTAAAACAGTAACAGAACAAACAGAATAGCATAGAACAAAAAGAGCAATATGTATAGAGGAAAGGAGCAACACATGAGCCAGAACACAGAGGGAGTTGCTCAGTTGGAACTGCTAAAGGTAAGAGGGATAACAAAGCAGTTCGGACTAAATGTTGTATTGAAAGGCATAGACTTAACAGTACGCTCCGGAGAGGTGCTAGCGCTGATCGGAGGAAACGGTGCAGGAAAGTCGACATTGATGAAGATCATCATGGGCATATATCAGCCGGATGCAGGTGAAGTTTATATAGGCGAAGAACGTATCACTTCATTCCGACCGGCGGTTTCCCTGCAGAAGGGCATCTATATGGTGCCTCAGGAACCCATGTTGTTTCCAAATATGACTGTTGAAGAAAATATTCTCATCGGTTTCAAGGAAAAACATTCGGAGTTGCGCAGCCGTCTTTTGAAGATAATGAAGGATATCGGGTGGAATCTGGACCTTTCGAGAAAAGCATTGAGCCTGACTATCGCAGAACAGCAGATAGTTGAACTTCTGCGCGGACTGATGCGTGACGCACGGCTTTTGATTCTTGATGAGCCTACGTCTTCCCTGACATTCGATGAGGTCGAGTCTCTTTTTGAAGTGGTGGATGGTCTTAAGAAAAAGGGAATAGGGATCATTTATATCACCCACAGACTTGGTGAGGTATTCGAGATAGGTACACATGTAGCCATCATGAGAGACGGCCTTATCACACTTCACGGACCTATCAAAGATTTCACCAGAGAGATGCTCGTAAAGGGACTTCTTCCCAAGAATGTGGAGGAAATCGAAAAGGAAGAAACTGCATTTGAGGAAGTTGATTATGCGCATCTTGAACCGGTACTTGAACTGGAGGACTTTTCGGGCTATGGCTTCAAGGACGTCAGTCTCAAGGTATATCCGGGAGAGATCCTTGGCGTCGCCGGACTTGTAGGCGCAGGACGTACAGAACTTGCCACCACTATCTTCGGAAGAGAGAAACCACTTGGAGGCAAGGTTCTTCTTAATGGAAAGGACGTTACCGGTATATCTACAAAACAGGCTATCGATGCAGGCATTAATTATGTGCCTGAAGACAGACACCTTAATGGGCTGTTTGGTATAGCATCTGTTGCGTCCAATACTACTTCTTCTTACTTACATAATTCGTCATTAGGCAGATTCTTTCTGAAGGATCAGAAGGAATTTGAAATCACACAAAAGTATATCGATGATTTCAGAACAAAGGTTACAGGACAGGATCAGGAGGCAGGAAGTCTCTCCGGAGGTAATCAGCAGAAGATCGTTATCGGCAGATGCCTTGCCACACATCCGAAGGTAGTGATACTTGATGAACCCACACGAGGAATCGATGCGGCGGCAAGAGGTGACGTATATTCGATCATTCTTAAGCTGAAGCAGCAGGGAGTGGCTATCGTGCTGATCTCTTCGGATATGGAGGAGATCATTCAGCTCTCAGACAGAGCGGTGGTCATGTATCAGGGATATAAGAAAGGTGAACTTGCAAAGCAGGAGATCTGCCAGACTTCTCTGATGAACAGATCCTTTAACATTGAAGTTACACAGGCAGAGGAGGCATAAATGAAGGCACTGAAGAGATTTACAAAGGCTCGCGAGGCAGGGAGCATCATTTTTCTGGTTCTTCTGGTTCTGCTGGTTGGCTCTTTGAATCCGGCATTTCTTGCACCGGCGAGCCTGCTGAGCTGTCTCAATGATTCCGTTGTATTCACTTTGCTGGCGGTAGGCATTGCTTTTGTGATACTGACCGGTGAAATAGATGTTTCCATAGGAGCTACCATGGGAATGAGCGCAGCTGTGGCTGCGACCATACTGAGGGACGGCGGCAGCTGGATGACGGCGTTTTTTATGGCCATAATCGTTGGAACTGTTGTCGGACTGATCAACGGATGGGGCGTTTCCATCATGAGGATCCCGTCACTGATCTTTACGCTTGGTGTGAACGGTCTGACCCGCGGAATGATCTATGTCTATACCACAGGTGCATGGGTAGAGAATCTGCCGGGAAGTTTTACGAAGCTTGCCAATGTTAAGCTCGTAGGGCATCTGACGGTATTTTACGCTGTGACATTTGCAGGCGTGCTTGCTGCCAATTATGTGACCAATCACACGAAACACGGGCGCTATTTTACGGCTGTGGGTGACAATATTTCGGGCGCTGCGCTGGTTGGTATACCCACAACGGGAACTAAGATCACAGCGTATGTACTTTGCGGAATATTCGCGGCATTGGCAGGCATGGCTTATACATCGAGAATCGGATTTGTCACACCTACTGCCGGAAACGGATATGAAATGAAAGCCATAGCAGCCTGTGTTCTGGGAGGAATTGCTCTTACCGGTGGACAGGGTACATTGCTTGGTGCGGCGATCGGTGCCATTATCATGTCTTCCATTTCCAGAATTCTCGTCTTCATGGGCTTTTCGTCAGATTACGATAATACACTTACAGGTATCATGCTTATCGTTATCGTTGTGGTAACTACGGTAATGCAGAATCGTGAGATCATTCGTAATCATCATGAGATATTGCTTGCAAGAACAAGCGAAGAATTGAAGACAGTACAAGAAGGAGCATAACATGAATAGATCCTTGGCGGAAAAAAGTAAAGCATTCTTCAAGAGTTGGGAATTTGTACTGCTGGTTATCCTTTGTCTGGAGATAGTTGTATTTGCCACAAAGAATCCCAAGTTCCTGAAACCGGCAGTGCTGCTGGGGAGCCTTAACGATATCATTTCCATCTGTATCATTTCTCTGTTCGTGACGTTTTGCATGATCACAGGCGGCATAGATATACAGGCGGGTTCCATAGTGGGGCTGACCTCGATCATTATAGGTGTTTCGTGGCAGGATTTCGGATTCAATATTTGGACTGCGGTTATTCTGAGCGTTCTGATCGCAGCAGTCTGCGGTGCTCTGTCGGGCTACTTTGTTGCATATTGTGATGTTCAGCCCATGGTGGTGACCCTCGGAGGAAGCTTCCTCTATGCGGGTATAGCTCTTCTGATCTCCAATCTTTCGGCTACGGCCAGTTATAAAGGAATCAGTGGGTTCCCTGACAGCTTTAAATTCATTTCCAAGTATCGTTTCGGAGATGTGCTTCCGCTTCAGGTGGTCATATTTCTGGTACTTACGGTAATAGCCCATATTCTGCTTAAGAAAACGAAATACGGAAGAATGATCTTCCTTGTGGGCATCAACAAAAATGCGGCTGAGTATTCGGGAATTAATTCGAAGCTTGTAATGATGTCAGCGTATATCTTATCGGCTATCAGTGCATCTATAGCCGGAATCATACTTACATCCTATCTCGGTACGGCGAAATCGGATCTTGGTGCAACATTTACACTGCAGATAATCACTGCCTGTGTTCTCGGAGGAACACTTTCTACAGGAGGCAAGGGTTCGGCCATAGGCACAGGACTTGCGGCTGTAGTTATCGGCGTCCTGAAGTTCGGACTCCCATTATCCTTTGGGGTGAATCAGCAGTATATGGATATTCCTGTGGGCGCACTCCTTCTTGTTGTAGTCATATGCAGATCTCTGGCCACAAATCCTAAGGTGGTTGCATTGACACACAAAACACCAAAAGCGGCGATAAAGAAGGGCAGTGTAAAAGAAAGTTTAAAGGCGTTGTAAACAATTTAAATTGCGATGAAACATCGCAGCATAAAAGGAGGATTTCTTATGAGAAGAAGAATCTTAGCAATGGCTATGGCTGTCACTATGATAAGTTCATTGGCGGCTTGCGGATCAGGTTCAGGCGGTGCTGAATCAGCTGCTCCTGCACAGGAGACTAAGGCTGAGACAACTGCTGCAAAGGCTGAGGAGAAAAAAGAAGCAGCGACAGAAGCAGCGGCTCCTCAGGCTGAGGGTGGAGAAAAGTCCATAGAGGGGCTTACCATCGCTTTCGTTCCTAAGCTTACCGGTAATGCATTCTTTGAGTCGGCAAATAAGGGCGCTCAGGAGTATGCGAAGAAGTGGGGTATCACAGTAAACTATACAGGTTCTCCAAACGCAGCTGTTGCGGATGAGGTTCAGGTAGTAAACCAGGCTGCAGCATCAGGTGCAGATGGAATCTGTCTTTCATCGGTTGACGCAACAGGTCTCGATGATGCACTGAAGAGCGCTATGGATGCAGGTGTTACTGTAGGAACATGGGATTCTGATGTTTCTACTGATGCGAGAACCATCATGGTATCTCAGGGTACTCCGGAGATCCTCGGCAAGATGCTGGTTGATATGGGCGCTGATGAGCTTACAAAGAGAGGCAAGGATATCTCCAAGGATGCCATCAAGTACTGCTGGCACTATTCAAATGCAACTGTAACAGATCAGAACTCATGGCAGGTTGCCGGTGAGAAGTATATAAAGGAAACATATCCGAACTGGGAGAATGTTGCACCGGATAACTATTATTCAGAGCAGGATGCAGAAAAGGCCGTAAGTATCGGTGCTTCTGTACTTCAGGCACATTCAGATGTTGATCTTATTATCTGCAACGACTCTACTGCACTTCCGGGACAGGCAAAGGCTGCTCAGAATGCAGGTCTTACAAAGAATGACGTTTCCATCACAGGTTTTGCATCTCCTCAGTCAATGAAGGAGTACGCAGAGGCTGATATCCTCGAGGAGTGGGGACTCTGGGACTGCGGACTTCAGGGCGCAATGGGCTGCTATCTGACAGCTTATGTTGCAGCAGGAAATGAAGTTCATGTAGGCGACAAGATCAATATTCCGGAAATCGGCGAAGTTGAGCTTCTTGCAAATGATTCTATCGCAGAAGGCGCAACAACAGGCGATGTGAACAACGGTGTTGTACTTCTTCCTGAGCGACTTGTATTCACTAAGGAAAATGTAAACGACTACGATTTCTAAATTCGATTTAGATGGTGATAAGGAGTGGAAAATGGCTGATCTCGAAGGTTTGAAGGTTGCAAAAAACTATTATCTGGATACCCCGTTTCAGAATAGCAACGGGTTCTATGTAAAGGGCGCCAATGCCCTTGATTGGGGAATGAAGAAGCATCTATCCCGGATTTTCGATGCGAAAAGCGGAAATACTGTGATGCTTGCATTTGACCACGGATATTTTATGGGGTCAACGTCCGGTCTTGAGCGACTCGACATCGAGATTCCGAAACTGATTCCGAATGTAGATGTACTCATGGCGACACGTGGCGGGCTCAGAGACTGTATAGATCCGGCGCTGATCGGGAACAAAGGCATTGCCCTGAGAGCAACATCCGGTTCTTCGATGCTGGATGAAGACCTGTCCCATGAGATCCTGGCCGTTGATGCGCAGGAGGCAGTGAAAATGAATGCGGACTGTATCGCTATCCAGACATTTATCGGTGGGGATGGACAGTTATCGTCTCTGGAGAATCTTTCGAAGGCTGTTAATATGGCTCAGCAGTATTCTATTCCGGTTCTTGGCGTTGTTGCGGTAGGAAAGCAGATGGAACGTACACCAAAGTTCTTCAAGCTTGCCACAAGGATCCTTGCGGAGCTTGGTGCCAATATCGTAAAGACCTATAACTGTGAGAATTTTGAAGAAGTTGTAGCGGCCTGCCCGGTTCCTATAGTTGTTGCCGGAGGAAAGAAGATTCCGGAAAGGGATGCATTGCAGCTTGCCTATGATGTTATCTCGAAGGGAGCCAACGGAGTGGACATGGGACGCAATATTTTCCAGTCTCTGCATCCGTTTGAAATGAGCGCAGCAGTACGAAAGATCGTTCATGAGGGAGCTACCGCAGAAGAAGCATATGCTTTCTATGAGGATGCTATTCATCCGGTACAATAAGGAGGCTCGTATGTTAAAAGGAGTTCCGGCGCTTTTGTCACCTTCGTTTTTGAAGGTGCTGTGCGAAATGGGCCATGGTGACCGCATTGTTATAGCGGACGGGAATTTTCCCTGCGAAAGTGTGGGGAGAAATGCTATTGTGATTCGATGCGATGGTCATGGTGTTGATGAAATACTTGATGCAGTACTGTCTGTTTTTCCTCTGGATTCTTTCGTGGCGAAGGCGGCTTTTCTCATGCAGCCGCCGGAGGAAGGGGCGGAAGAACCTCCTATCTGGGAGAACTATAGGAAAACCATCGGGAAGTATGAAGACCTGAATAGGCTTACGGTTATTTCGAAAAAGGAATTTATCGAAGAGGCCGGAAAAGCATACTGTATAGTTGCTTCCTCTGAGAAGGCGCTGTATGCCAATATCATGCTTCAAAAAGGATGTGTGTGAACTGTTTTTTTCATTCTACAAACCTCTAACTGAATTATGTTGCAAAAGGAGCTGTACACCTGCTGGTGTTGCAGCTCCCTTTGTTTTGCGTCAGATTGTCAGCGTGAGATGCCAGACGCATTTTCGGCTTTTCACGGACGAGTAGGGATCCGCTATAGTGCTTCTGCACCTATTTGCGATGCTGCCTCCCGGCGAGTGAATGACTGGCCTCTCTTGCATGACCGGTGGTTGATTGACTGCATGTCCATTGTATTGGTCCCATGCCGGTGGAACGTATATAATAAAGGATAACTCCTTGGCTGATGAGGGGTGCCGGAGGGTTAGGGAGTCCCTCCGGCGGAGTAGTATGAAAAAACTTCAAGTCGATATAGAGTGTTTTCTATTCGACGAACACATAATAACTTGTGAAGCTTAAAAGAAGCTGAAGATAAAATAAAAATTGTATTTTGACAATCGAAATATAAAATTATAAAAATTTCGTGAGGATATCGGGAGTTTCCCCGGAGTTTGGTGGTAATATAAATGTATGTCTGTATGACCTGCGACAAACATTAAATTATTCCCTGGGAAATGAATGGACTGTTTGGGATAGGTTTAACATATGAGAAAAAACAAAAAGCTCAAAACCGACGGAGCTTTTTGGCTACCGTGGTTTTGAGCCTTGAAATAAAAAATGCACCTTCAGGGACTTGAACCCTGGACAAACGGATTAAGAGTCCGCTGCTCTACCAACTGAGCTAAAGGTGCATTTCGTTGCTCTCTCGCAACGCCTGTACAATATACAAATTATTCGGATATTTGTCAACAACAATTTTGAAAAAATCAAAAAAGTTTTTTTATTGCTGGGAGAACGCCTTTGGATATATTTCAGTTATTCGGTAAAACAGAATACCGCACCTGTGAAATGGCGGTGAATTTCGTTCAGGATGAAAGTGATATAGAAAGTGGGCATATAGTCGCGGAGATATACGGTGAGGATGTCATCGGGTGGAATAAGTACATTCATGCTCTATGTGCCTTCAGAGAGGATTCCTTCTTTTCGGATGAAGCATTTGCATATTCGGACATGATAAAGAATTCAAACCAGAGACCGGAGATCACTATTCCCATACATTTCCACCTCAAAAGCGGCAGGATAGCAGATATGAGAGTGGATTTCGGGACATACAGTCTGAGGGTTGAAGACGAAAGATTCGCTGACCTGGAGGTCAGGAACTATCATGTCATGAACATAAAGATCTATAAAAAGAAGAACAGAGGATGGCTGTCGTGAAGCTGATAACGATACCTGTATTTGGCGCGATAGACATTAGAAAAGTAAAAGACCCACGCTATATGAAACGTGGGTCTTTTGGTATATACATATCTATAAATCAGTTGAATTTTCTTTCGGGGAGTGACTTTGGCCTGTACTGGATATTGCTTACCTGATAGACAGTGATAAATGCCTGAGGATCTACAACATCGATAAAAGACATAAGCTTCTGGAATTCCTGCTTGTTGACGATGGTGATGATCTCTTCACGTTCTTCGAGGTGGTAGGCGCCGATTGCCTTGTAGATCGTTGCTCCGCTGTGAAGCTCATTTAAAATGAAATCTCTGATCTCATCTTTCTTCGGAGAAACGATACATACTCTGCGCTTCAGATTCTGGTCAAATATGAAATGATCAAGGACGATGCCATTCAGATAAGTGCCGAGTACGCTGAGGACAACTGTTTTAATGTCGTAGGCGAGGAACGATGACAGTGCGATACACATACCTGCAACCGACAGTGCCTTACCTATCTCTATACGGAAATACTTGTTTATGATCTTTGCAACGATATCCAGACCTCCGGAGGAAGCATTTCTGTTGAAAAGAATTGCCAGGCCAATGCTTACAACGAAGGTGTAGCATACGACGTCTAAAAATGCGTCACCGGTCAGTGATGATATATTTGGAAAAACATTTTCGAATATACCTAAGAAAATCGGTAGAAGTATGGAGGTATATACAGTCTTATATCCGAATTCACTTCCACAGGTGAAAAATCCGATGATCAGAAGTACTGTGTTCAAAAACATCGTGATCTGAGACATGCTAAAAGGCATGAATTTTATAAGTACTATGGAAAGACCGGATATACTGCTGATAGAAACGTGGTTCGGGACCTGAAAAAAGTAAACTGCAACCGCGATGATAAAAGTGGCGATGGTTAAAATAAGTAGTTCTTTAATGAGTGACAATAATTTCATAATTTCTCCTGAAAATACCCCAAAATAAAATACATGATAAAACGGCGGAGCAAGAACTCTGCCTGTGTTTGGAATGATGATCCTCGGGCGACTATAACATAAGAAAACTAAGGATACGCTCGTTAAGGTAAATGGATTAATGTAATATAAGAACGTTATGCCTTGTATAATCACCGTGGATAACAATCCAACATTTTAGCACCAATTGAGAATGTTTCATACATGGAGGACTGCATAATATAAATAAAAATCTGTATTTATTCTAAAAACAGGGAATTTTACAAAATTATATTTTGCAATCGTTAAATAACCGGTGTACAATGTCAAAGCAATTTTATTAAAGCAGGAGAAGTGAAATGAATATTGATAAAGTTGAAAAGGCAGTGGATTATAAGCATAACGGATGTAACTGCTGTCAGGCTGTTTTGATGGCTTTTGAAGATGAGCTTGAGTTAAGCGCTGAGCAGTTAAAGACCCTGGGGTCGGGATTCGGAGCAGGCATGGGATGCATGGAAGCGACATGCGGAGCTTTAATAGGTGCCAATATGATTCTCGGTATGAAGAACAATACGGGTACGCCTACCGGCCCGAAGTCCAGACAGCTTTTAAATGATTTCAAAGCTGCATGCGGAGCAACCATCTGCAAGGACTTAAAGGGACTGGGGACCGGAAAGGTTCTTTGCGAATGTGATGACTGCGTGAGAAATGCAGTCAGAGCGCTTCTTGATTAAAAAAATAAAAAAATTCAAAAAAACGTTTGACAATCAGAAAGGGAATTGTTATATTAACTGAGCTGTCGCAAGAGAGCAGAACAAAAGCTTCTCTGAAACAGCTCAGAACCTTGAAAATCAAAGATCGATTAATACACAGACCCTGAAGATTCTAAGAA
>NZ_MUHW01000026.1 GCF_002007235.1 Oribacterium sp. C9 | reverse complement strand
TTAAATTTAATCAATTAGCAATGGTGGGGTTACCCACTATAAATGACGAAAGGCCCATTTTTTCTGTTACCAATGCAGCTAGATTCGTCAATATCATGGCATCCCCCAACGTATCCCAGGTCCTCCAGAATAATAAGAAGTATCGACTTAACGGAGTCGTTGGAAAGAACCACAAAAACATCAAGGTATATAATGATGCCGTTGGTTCAAATATTATTTATGACAAGCTTTATGAGGAAGTTTCGAAGATCTGCAAAGCTGAGACCAGAAATAACATTACTGATATGAGTAAAGTGCTCCTTGTAATAGATGAAGCTCATCAGCTCGTAGACGCTACTTACAGACAGGATATTATAGATGATGTCAAGAAAGCCTGCCGACTTGTAGCTGATAATGGCGGTATCGTTATTTATACAACTGCCACTCCTCTCCATATCTGTATGGAAGCTCCCAGCCGGACCGGCCGTATCCTTGTTGATGGAATTTTTGAAAGTGCGAGAGACTACTCTTCAATTATTGAATTCAGAAAAAATAACGATAAGCCCAACTTTGAGAATATAGAAGTTGAGCTTTTTAATGATATCCGGAATTTCCCTTATGAGATTCTGAAAGGTGTTGAAGCAGGAAAGTATTTCCTAATCCAGAACAACGACAAAGACTACAATCTCCACATCGTTAAATACCTTGAGGCAAACGGTATTGCTGCAGTAGCCATGTCTTCTGACGATACAAATTACAGCGTCAAGGCAGACAGTTACACAAACATTGCCTATAACGATATCGTTAAGGATGGCCTTGCTAACCTTGGTCCTGATGGAATAGGTTATCAGGTTATCCTTACTACTTGTCTCCTCAACAACGGAACATCTATTGATGGTCTTGTCTATGAAGATGAGGATGTCCGTAAAAACACGGAATGTGTTTTTGTCTGCAATAAAGCTGAAGATCTTAATATTGAAGATATGAACCAATTCTTTGTCCGTATCAGATACAATCATTCTCAGAACAGACTTTTCCTCCCTGTAAAGACTTTTGAAAAAGGCGAGGATAAGGCATATGTAACTCTGGAATCATTTGTCCATGGATTTATAGATGGTGATTTAAGACCTAAACATATCTCTGTCGAAGAGAAAAATATCCTTGTAAAGAAAGCTGGAGAAGCTTACTGCACAAGAATCTGTAAAAATGAAGACTACCTTGTAAGAGCCCTTAGGGAATATCTTAGGACTCCTGTTTCTGTTGTCCATAATTTAGATGAGCGTAAGAATGGAATTTACGACAGTGAGACCGTTGACTGGACATACAGTAAAAATGACGTTGACTCTATATGCTCTACCATCTTGTCATTAACATCTGATAAAAGCGAAGGGAAACTCTTCTCTTTTTGTAACTGGGAGGTAAATCCGGAAACCGGATATAACGAGACAAGAGAACAGATCAATGCAGTTGATCCGGCTCTGTCAAAGCATTTTGCAGATATCCTTACATTATATGTTGGTGGCTCTAACACTGTTAATACTACAGAGCTTAAAGATGATATACGAGGTGTATTTAAGACAGCTGACTATGAGTATAAAAATCTTCGGAAGTCTCTCTCTGCACTTGAAGACCGTTATAGAAAACTATTCTTTGTAAAAGCAAAGGATGATCTTATTATAAAAAAAGCTGTCGAGGATTACGGGATGATTGAGTCCTGCGCACAGAGAGCCAAGTTTAAAAATAGCCGTGGTAAGATATTTTTACGCTATAAAAACAATATCAGTACTATGATAAGTGATATCATGAACTCTAAGTTCTGTAAAAAACAGGGCTTATTTCTTCATGCCCAGGATCATAAAAATTTCTATCATAAGTGGCTTCAGCTCGTGTTCAACGACCGATTCATGCTCAGTTGGCTCGACTTCGTGGTTGCCGGAACTGGTAACGGATATGGTATCCTTATTTCCTGGGAGAGAAAGTGCCTTATCGGAGCTTTAATGTCTACAGTTGCCAGCATGGAATCTTTTACTGATTACATTAAGGTTAATACAGCTATTAATTTTACTGTTAACAGTATTGGCGACGGTCAGCATACAGACAGTCTGGTTTGGAAAATTGCCAATACACTGCTCCAGAAGCCTTTTGCTCAGATATTTGGAGCTTACGACGAATCAACAAATACTATTAGCTGGAAAAATACAAAGATCACATACGAAGGATGCACTGAAGCTGTTGGATTACTCAGATCCGAGTTGAAAGCTCAGGGGATCTTTATTCATGAAACCGATGAATGTCTCAGAAGAAAAATTCTGAGACTCTACGGCTATATGTTCACATACAAAGAAAGACCAAGAGCTCTCCGTATCAAGAGAGGTAATGGTACTGTGATGCATGTAGACGCAAATGATATCTACATTACCGGAATCCGTAAGGATACCTCATCTATCTACCCTATCTTCCTTTCTTTTGTTGCGAAAAATTTGAAGAAAAAGAAGAATGAATGTAAAACAGCTCTGGAAACTCTGAAGGAAGTATTTAAGGGCTCTTCTTCATCTGACAGCGATATTACAGAAACCGTGAAGCGTTCAAAATACGCTGGAATGGTAGTGACCTGTGATTTAGCAGGTCTGGGAACAACAAAGATGTACGACCTTGCAAAGATTGTAGCTGTAGATGGTTCTCTTGCTCCTTTCGTTGGAACAGTAGCTTTATACGATAAGATTCTCTTTAACGGACTTGAGCCGGTAGCTGTAGCATCTGTTGACTGTAATGGCGTCCTCGTGGGACCTATCAGAACGGTTTCTGATTTCAATGCTGATGCTTATACAAGTGAAAACTCTTCATGGCTCACTATCCCAAGCGGTAAGAGCTTATATAAGAATGTCAAAAATGGTCAGGTGGTCTTCGATACTTTAAAGATCCAGACACTTTTGAAATAAGGTCTGTTTAAAGCTTCTCTGGATTTAAATCTATGTGTGACCTCATAGTTACCTGTAACCTCACAGGTACCGTATACCTATATAAGAGTTTCCTATTCCAGAAGAAGCTTCTCTAATTCAATATCCAGCAGCTTTTTAAAATTCAAAAAAGCTGTTCTTATTAGGTTTCTTGTATACACAAGAGGCCTATTTGTCGTATGAGTTTTTATTTTTTATTAAAGAAGCTTCTGGGATTTAAAGAGGTTTTCGATGATAAGAGGCTTTATTTTATATAAAAAAGCTCTTAAATTCAGATACTTTTGTACCCACCTTATTAGGGAAGTTATATATAAATAAACACATGTGCTCACCCACCAAACATCAACTGCCGCAAGGCTCCGAAAGGTATCACTTTGTCTTGAAGGCTGTGGAATCCAGAACAGATTATTTCTTCCGGTAAAACCCATATTAACAGTGTATTAATTGTTAATTTTAACCTAAGGTAGCAAGACTCCCCCGCCTTTAGGCATGGGGAGTATCAAAAGCAATATAAAGAAAGCTATTGTTTTTTAAGTTGCCGGAGCAATGTTGGGGTTAATTTCAAAGTGTATTTGGGTCGAAACTGCGAGATTGTTCCACGCTCCCGCAGATCCAGGTCTATATAAACCTATCTGCTTCGCAACTATATTAGTGATTAGGTTTATAAAAATTCTCAGGAATGAAAGCCACTTTTCTTATAATATCTCGCCTAAAGATGCTAATAGTGCAATCAACATAAAAGAATAGGCTTAAGCTTACTCACAGAGCAAGTAACCTAAATCTTAAATGCACATATAGTAGAGCGGGCACACCCAAAATAGGCAAAAGCCTTACGCTTGTGGAGATCGACGAGAACACTGCTTATTTGGATAGGTGTGACAATAACCGTATTCCTTAAAGCAAGAATCACTGTAGCTTTAGCTTGTGGGAGTGTCAAAACTCTCTACTCCTAAAGCCACTGGTTCTAAAAACAGGTCAAGTATTACTTAAAATTATCACACATACATCATGTATTTACGTTGCATCTTAAAAAATGCACTTTTTTTGTTCCTAATTCCTCAGAATCTAAGGCAGACCAGTAATGGAACTGTTATAATGCTCGAAATGAGAAATGAAAGAAAGGATGCTTTCATTTCTGAAATTATTTTATATGTATTTATAAAGGAGAAAGAAAAGAATGAGAAAGACATTTTTCGCTGCATTTGTCGCAGCTTTATCTATATTTAGTGCTATACCTTCATATGCTAGAGTTTTAGAAGGTCTTTCAATAGATTTTCTTAGTGGAATTGATACAGTTGGATGGTACCATGATGGTACCGGATGGAAGTATCGAAATACATCAGGACAAGATACATATGGCTGGATATGGGTCAATGGAAGACTATATCATATCGATGAAAAAACACGTTACTGCGATCTCGACACCACAGTGATAGAAACCCGGAATAATCATGAAGGTCGTTTCACTGTTGATAAAACTGGAGCCTTAACTGAAAATGGGGTAGTTGTAGACTTAGGTCATAAAGATGGTGAATTTACCTTTTTGACATTTGACCTGAATCTAAATTCGGATCAGGGACCAATACTGGATAAAAACTATTTTCAGGAGCTCGAAAAAAAAGCACTCAAATATAGCCTCAGACCAACGGGCGAAAAGATTTATTGGGGTGAGGTTTCAGACTACAATTATCATGGATGGGTTATAGCAGGACCCGGTTTTGCAAATACTAGCTGTGTTACATTTTTCGATGAAACCGCATGCCGCGACACAACTTGGGGAAAAATGAAGGAGCACCCTGAACATACATACAGTCTCAAACTTATGGCCGTATTTGATGACCCCGGTTCTATGCGTTTGAACTTTTTCGGCGGTATTATATCACCTACATCATCGCTTGTTCCTGCCGGATATCTCCCCACTCCATAAATAACCATATTAATTGTGTCACAATAAACCGTGGATTTTCTGCGGTTTATTTTTTTGCATAAAAAATTAGCCCATATTACCAATATAAAGTATACCCCCTGCATTTATGCTTAACGGTTCCATTAAAACCGCAAACCATGAGTGCGGAACAATAAAATGAAAGGATGGTAATATGCGGAATAAAAAGAAAAACTTTTTAAGATGCGCAGCTCTTTCTTTATCTATATTATCAGGATTAAACACGATACCAATGCCTGTATATGCATATACATTTGGTAATGTCAAATCAATCAACAGGCTTAATGAGGTTAGTAGTAATAATGTCCCTATTTGGCAATCAATATTTTATGCAACTCCAGAAACCAATGAGGTGTATATCTGGGGAGCAAGGGAAATAAACCAATTACATTACACTGGAACCAATGGAAAGTTCGAACCACTTTCCGAAGACTACAAAGAGGATGAACAAGATGAAGAACTGTATAAACAATATTACGGTCTCAGCGTTAAATCAACAGCTTCAACTGCAGCCGGTACCAATCATAGATACGCCACCGTTGCATATGCGGTCACTTGCGGATACGAAACAGTAATTGTTGGTTTTGACCCGATTTTTGCTCCGGGACCAAACGGTGCTAAACAGAAGGAACTCAACTTTATCAAAAAGGAAGATCTTCGTAAAGCGGCAGAAAACCAGGGCGTTAAAGATCCTGATGATTTTGTGAGCATCGTTTTTGAGGAGAGACATAAGGATGGAACACCTATCAAAACATTCGTCAGTACACATGCTCTCTTTGTTGTCACCCACAACGGAACTCAGGGAATCAACAAAAGATATGCAAATGGCAGGATCACCTATAGCCCATCGGGAGAAACACTTGTGGATGGGGAACCACTTAAGGCACTTGTCATGGAAAAAGGTATAGAAGGTGCTAACAAGATTCTTAGCCTCACATTCCATGATCAGATTCTAACAGAAGAAATGAAGCAGTATGCTGGTGGTCAGATAGGTTTAAACACAACCAACACTCTTCCTCCATTATTGGCAGACGGCTTCAGCAGTACTGCCCAAAATGATATAAAAAGAAATGCGAACAGAGCAGCTAATCGTATCCGGACAACACAGGAAATTATCATTCCCCCTGTTCCTAAGCGCGGTGATCCCGGTATCTTCACAACATATCATACCTGGGACAACACAACTAAGGACAGAACTCAGGCGCATCCTTATTATGTTACCTATAATGATTCCCGTACTTACGAAGATGCTGATGGTCATCATGACGCATTTACAGAAGAGGATGGTCACGGAATCGTTATTCCTTCAGGAGAAAAACTGATAAACGGTGCAGAAAATGATGCATACTGGGGTTCTCTGTCATTTGAGATAAAAGAGAGCAGGAAAACATTCTCTGCTACCTACGAATATGACTGGACCTATATGTATTGGGAACCTCACCACGAGTGGGTCAGCACCAAAAATGGCGGTCACTGGCGCGGGGGATGGGAATATCAACTGATCACCAACAGTAAAGTTCCTACCTCTACAACAAGACAGGCGTATACTTATGCCCTTGCTGCACAGGACAGTGATCTTTATACATTCGAATCTACCAAGACATACAACGATGCTTTCACGGCTGGGTCAAAGATGTACACATCGAAGAATCATCACACAATAAACAGTCCTATTGCACCAAGCAACACAGGTCCTGTCAATGATGGAGTTACAACAACTGTTGAGCAGCCTCAGTACATCATGACAACCGGAAACATTACCTGGCAGGATGTAAATCCTAAAGGAAACGACCTTGAACTTGGACATATCGGTACATTCAAGAGAAATCCTTTATCTAAAGCTCGCGAATTAGCTGAGGAGAACATGATGTATCATGTAGGTGATGGTATAAACGAATCCCACCTCGGAGGAACCGATATCCCGGTACAGTCATTTGCATCAGTAACCACTGATAGAGCAAGCATCATATACGGAGGTCAGGAAAAGAACTTCCTCGAAGGTAAGACTACCTGGGCAAGATTCGATAATTCCAATTACACCTATAAAGATGTCTTTGGAAAAAACAACGCAGAACAGGTTCCATATCTGACACCTCTTTACCCTCCAAATAAATTCCTGGAGAGCACAGGCGGTGGTGTTGATGTGAATACCTTTGAAGCTTCTCCGGCTTTCAAGGATGAACAAATAAAAATACCTGAAAATCAGGCGAACGGTGACTACCCTACTTCAGTTGATGCAAAATATATAAGAGCTATCACAACAGGAAACGTAGTTCTCGGAAAGAACGACAAGAAGGATTTTGGAAAGGAAGGGAAAATCAAGGCTGACTACAAGCACAACGAGCCCGTCAGAGTACAGACCCCTGTTATTGCTCCTGTGGAAATATATAGAGACAATGGTGAGAATCTTGATAGTTCGAACCCTAAGGTTTCGTCTGCAGAACGTGATGCTGTTTATACTGGTGGTGCAGTAAATAAAAAGATCGGAACACAGCTTGTTGCCGGAAAAGAGCATTCGAATATCCCACAGCTCAGACTTGACGAGACTTATTGGTTTAAGTTCTCTACGAGATCACATGCCTAAAGGCAGAGGTATCACGCTACACATCGATATAATTAACGTTTTTTTATAAGAAGTTCTTTTCCTTTAAATGCAAAGGCAAGTTTTATTATCTTCTCTTTGGAGAATCCTGCTGTCAGCAGCTCAGTTTCGTACTTTTTATCTTCGATCTGTTTCAGTACCATATCACAAAGTTCCTCCAGAGTCCTACCATTATCGATCCGACGCTTGGACTTAAACTCGATAATTATAGCATTATCCTTTTTATCTTTCGGACGGAGCATGACATCATAACGGCCAAGGCCGCTCTCGCGATTTGACTTTATCTCATATCTGTCACGAAGCTCCACAATGAGCCCAATCACAAGACCGTGATAGAAGTTTTCCGGAGCTGCTTTACCACTTCCGTCAAAAGTACTGATCATACTTTCGCAGATTTCTGATAATGTATCAGTCATATCATCTATGTTGCCTTCCAGAAGTGCTTTTACGAAATAACTATAATGACTTATATCTGATATCAATATACTGAAAACCTAGCATTTATGTGGATTCAAAGTCCCGCCATTTCATGAAATATACGCACAACGGCAAATTACATATATTTTGCCGTTGTGCGTCAAGGTCTAAATCTATTTATCGCCACAAAAAAGCAACCAGGACTATTCCCGATTGCTTTGCCAAATATTTAATTTATCATCAAATTAGTCAGGTATAAAAGTGTACCACAGAACTTCTGAAGACATATCAAATGTAAGATCATTGCTAACATCCTTTATAAGAACTGCCTCCATATTATAACAATGTTTTTACTAATCTATAAAACCTTGAGCAACTGAACCAGTTTATGACCTTGCTCTCTTTCGGTCTCTCTGACATCAAACCGTTTAAAGCCATTTTTCTTTTCATAGAACTCGAGTACCTTTTCCTCATTTTCTGCCTCAAGAAAGCAAACCATTCCGCCTGCCATATACTGTAAGTCCTTTATCGTCTCTATAGCTGCCTGGAGTAACTGGGTTCCGGTTATTCTCTCATTAGCTCCATCCGTAAAGTTCTTACCAAGCTGAGCCACAAGATATGCTGATAATGTATAGGTATTGCTCTCCTCATCAAGTTGACTGACTCTGGCAATCCTTCTCTTTATTGTGTTACTGAACTTATCTGCACTCACATTTATGGGCTTAACCGCCAATGTAAAGTAGCCTACAAGGGAAATGTGATTCATTGGCTACGATAAGCCAATTATGCTCTTTGTTTCGGAACAAATTCTATTTTAAGAGCCATTCCCATGCCATCGGCAAGCCTCTTCAAAAGATTAAGCGATGGATTTCTGGTTCCATTCTCGATTTTGCTGATATCTGCCTGATTGATACCGGTGCGCTCAGCAAGTTCCTTCTGAGTAAGATTCTGTGAATTTCTGGCATCTACTATTGCCCTGATCACATCCATTTCAGGCTTAATAGCTTCATACTCTTTTCTAAATTCCTCATCTTGCATTTGTTTTTCAAGCATATCATTAAATGTTCTCATGATTTATTCATCCTTTCTATGTAATCTGATCTTCGCTGCTTTGCCAGCTCTATCTCACCCGGCGGTGTCTTCTGAGTCTTCTTTACAAATCCATTGGTAAGTATAATCTGTCCTTCATAATAAAAGAAATAAAGGACTCTGGTAATATTGCTTCCAACCTTACATCTAAGTTCAAATATTCCATCATCAAGATGTTTGCTATATGGTTCTCTGAGCTGATTACCTTTTTCCTGCAAAAGTCCGATCATACCATACATCTTAGCTCTCATCTTGACGTCTAGCGCATTTAAGAAATTCTCAACCGGAACTTCTCCATTTTCTTTCTCATATGCTATTACGGTAAATTCATTCATAGCTTTCCTCTTGCTTAAATTGTATGGCATATATGCCATATTGTCAAATGGTTCTAATTTGGGGATTCCTAACTTGCAAACTTAACGCTAGTTTCACAAAAATGGTGCCCGACCTCTATATTTCTAAAAATGAAATTATAATTTGCCATGAAATGGGCTTTCCAAACCGGGCACCATTTCGGGCACCAATTTTTTACAAAATATATGAATCTATAACAACTATTATCTGAGATGAATATACTGAGAACCCAGTATTTATGCGGTTTTAGAGAGTTTTAAGGATTTTTATGGAGATATATGAAAAAGGTACTCAAATAACGATTCCTAATTTCATTTTTTATATTTCTCCTTCTAAAAAGCTTGATCTTACGTGCTTTGTTTGACTCATAAATCATACCGGGCACCGCAACGGATACTACGATACAGAAATCGTTGCTACTATATCATATATTTCCGTAAGATAAAAGCATGTATAAGCTGACATTCTTTATGGTTATGTGAGTTTTTCCAAAATCGAAATTGACAAAGTTCTTAAAAGGGTATATATTTTCTGACCATAAGGGGCAAGGGTGCTTCGGTATGACAACCGAAGCACCTTTTTTCTTTACTAATACTTCTGCGCAAGGGTGCGTTTCTTTCGAGAAACGCGCTCTTTTTTTGGCGGTAAAACCACGCAGAATATAAAAAGGCAGGATGCCTAAAAGCTTAAGGGGGTAAAATATGACAACTGAAATTTTGGAAGCCATCCACAGTGAAGTGTATGGCGTTTGGTTCCTGATCGGTGCCGCACTGGTATTCTGGATGCAGGCAGGCTTTGCGATGTGTGAGGCAGGCTTCACCAGAGCAAAGAACTCTGGAAATATCATCATGAAGAACCTGATGGATTTCTGTATAGGTACCGTAATGTGGTTCATCTGCGGCGCATCTCTGATGCTTGGCGAGAACATGCTGGGCGGCTTTGCCGGAAAGTTCTCTTTTGACGTATTCAGCAATTACGGTAGCTTCGACTATTCAGGCTTCGTTTTCAACCTTGTATTCTGTGCCACAACAGCAACCATCGTTTCCGGTTCCATGGCAGAGAGAACAAAGTTCTCATCCTACTGTATCTACTCAGCAGTTATCTCCGCCATCATCTATCCTATCGAGGCTCACTGGACATGGGGTGGCGGATTCCTTGCACAGTGGGGCTTCCACGATTATGCCGGTTCAAACTGCATTCACATGGTCGGAGGCATTTGCGCCCTCATCGGTGCCTGGATGCTGGGACCACGTATCGGAAAGTTCGTAAAGGATAAGGATGGCAAGATCACCAAGGTCAACGCTTTCCCGGGACACAATCTCGTAATCGCCGCTCTCGGTGTATTCATCCTCTGGCTCGGCTGGTACGGCTTCAACGGTGCTGCTGCCACAGATGTAAGCACACTTGGCTCAGTTTTCCTTACAACTACAGTCGCCCCGGCAGTCGCAACCGTTGTTTGTATGATCTTCACATGGGTCAAGTATGGTAAGCCAGATGTTTCCATGTGTCTCAATGCTTCTCTCGCAGGTCTTGTGGCCATCACCGCACCTTGCGACGTAACAGACTGTGCAGGCGCAGCAATAATCGGTGTAGTTTCCGGAATGCTCGTAGTCTTCGGTGTATGGTTCTGTGATAATGTCATCCACGTTGACGATCCTGTCGGTGCCGTTGCAGTTCATATGTTCAACGGTATCTGGGGAACTCTTGCTGTAGGTCTTTTTGCAACAGCTTCAGCTCCGGGATTTGAACTTGCCGGTATCAAGGAAGGTCTTTTCTACGGCGGCGGATTCTATCAGCTCGGAAAGCAGATCGGCGGTATGGCAGTAACCATCGCATGGACAGTAGTTACTATCATCATTACTTATTCACTCATCAAAAAGTTCAACGGACTCAGAGTTTCCGAAGAGGAAGAGATCGTTGGTCTCGACCGTAAGGAGCATGGTCTCACAAGTGCTTATGCAGGTTTCTCCATCATGGATATTTCAAACACCATGACTATGGAAGTAAACGAGAACACAAGTCTCGGTTCAGATGATTATGAAGAAGCAAGCGACACTCTTAAAGATGCAGCCGTAAAGGTTGTCAATGCTTTCCCTGATACAGGAATAAGCAAGGTTGTAATCATCGCACGACTCTCACGTTATGACACTCTCCGTAAGGCCATGAATGACCTCGGTGTTACGGGTATGACTGTTACTCAGGTAATGGGCTGCGGCATCCAGAAGGGCGCCGGCGAGAAATATCGAGGCGTTGAAGTCGATGCTACTCTTCTTCCTAAGGTTAAGGTCGAAGTCGTAGTGGGAAATATCCCTGTAGAGTCAGTCATCGAAGCTGCGAAGAAGGCATTGTACACAGGTCATATAGGAGACGGAAAGATCTTCGTATACCCTGTTGAGAAGGTAGTCAAGATAAGAACAGGCGAAGAGGATCTCGCCGCCTTACAGGATGTAGAGTGATTCCAAGGGACATCCGTTAATAAAAGACCATATTAAAAAACATAAGACAGTAGCGTATATAAAAACTGTAAATCAATCCTCCCTGATTTAAAAGTTTGCCGGATAGCCGAAAAAGCTATCCGGCTTTTTTATCAGGCCGTCATCCTGTATGCTCTGTCCGTGAGCCTGTCTTCAGGAGAAACCATTGTCTCATTGATCTCCTTCACCATATCGCAGATAAGATTCAAATCGAACTCCACCCTGCCCGGTACCAGTATCATCTCATGCTTAGACGAAGGTATGACTATGAAATCCTTCACACCGCATTTTTCTGCCAGAGACTTAATATTCTCCCTGTCAAGAATGGCGCTGGCGCCATAATATTTCGCCTTATTTGTGATGACATACATAGCCCTGTCACTTTCTTCCATCATTTCCTGCCTTTTCTCTTCGCTGAGTAAAGGATCCCTGCCGGACTCCTTCATCAAATCACAAACCATATCATAGACAGGAGCGATAACAGTTTCTTTCCTAAGATTCTCTTCTGCCTTCTCCCAAACCTCGCTCTCAGACAGACCGGTGCGTTTCAGGATCATATCGCTTAGCTTAATGCTTCCTTCTGTACCTTCCACCTTCACTCTGAGATACAGATAACTCTCCAGTCCTTCAAATTCACAGTTTCTTTTTATGAGCTTTTCCGTGCTTTCCCTTTGAACAGCGATACATACATGAGACAGTATATATTCACGGGTCAAGGTATTTTCAATGTCAAAGTTCAAGCCGTCGTGCTGATCCGCAATACAGAGTATCTCATCTGTAATGGACTTGATATCCACTCCATTCTCCACATCCTTCATGAACTTATCCAGATAGATATTGGGAGAGCAATTGCCCTTTCCTCTTATGGCTATAGCCTTTCTTACAACACCGTTTTTAACGACATCGTTGAGCCTGGCATCGCGACCTCTCTTCACGATCTCCTCCAGTAACATTTCTTCAGTTGTCATAGTATTTCTCCTTTTGAAGTTATTACGAGCAACAGCCACCTTTTGGTATCCGATGTTTTTCCGAGAACTGCCATAATAGATGCAAACAGGGATAAAAAAATTTTCCTACTGCACTTTACGGTCTGTATAACATAAATTGATTTTGGAATAAAAATTGAACTTTTGAAAAAATTGAACTATTAAAAGACAGGACATCGAACGATGCCTCAGACCGGATTTACTGTTCCGAAAAATGTGTCACTTTATAGTCTGTACCTGCACACTACGTACTGAGTATCCGATATTCTCATCAGCCCGCTTACGAAACCTGAATAATACATGCATAATTTCGCTATGCTGATATAAATAATAAAATTGTTGGAATCCGCATCAGAAACCTGCGAAAATAAAAGATAATTCTCAAAGATAGATGTTGAAGATATATGAACCATCTTCATGATATGACGATCTGTTCCCTCAGATCGCATCAACTCGTAACTGCATTATACGTAATGATCCTTATTTCGGCAACCAAAAAATAAGAAAATCTGAAACTATTTAAAGTTGTGTCATAGCCTTTTCCACAGCATTTTCCTATACATCGATAAAAGGGGAATCCTTATCCGATAAAAAAGTCCGAGAGACAGATCGACTCCCGGACTTTTCCACATATTCTATAAAAAATTATACATATTAACCGTCTACTGTATCAACAGCAGAAACTTCGTCTTAGTCTACAGGACTTTCAACCACTTCTTCAGCAGTTGTCTCTGCAGCCTTCTCACCATTTTCCTGACGAAGCCCATCTGCATTCTTTGCTGCCAAGGCTTCAAGCTCCGCTTTAAGTGCCTCATCCGGTCCGTTCTTTCTCACCTTATTAAGGTTATAAATAATAAGTCCTGCACCCGCTACTGCAAGAAGTGCTGACAGTGCCTGAGATACAGCGATATTGGTACCCCAGAGATACAGAGAGTCGGTACGTAGTCCCTCTATCCAGAAACGACCAACTCCATAGAACAGGAGGTACTGGAAAAAAATCTGACCTGTAAACTTCTTTTTTGGTGCCATCAGGTAAAAGATGATCAACGTGCAGAGATTCCACATTGACTCATAGAAGAAGGTAGGATGGACCTGAATGAACAGATTCTCTCCGATCTTAAATGAGTTCATAAGAACCTCATCATTCAGCATATTTGGATTTACCAATGCTTCCTTTATACGCATGGCAAGGAATGAATCTGTAGGACCTCCAAAGGCTTCCGTATTAAAGAAATTGCCCCATCTTCCTACGCTCTGCCCTATGAGAAGTCCAAGAATGCCTGAATCCATCATGGAAAGAACATTGATCTTTTTCACTCGACAGAAGATCGTACAGCCTATGACACTCACGATGATTCCGCCGTAAATGGCGAGACCTCCCTGACGTATATTCAGTATTTCATCAAGATGCTGTGAATAGTAATCCCACTCAAATATGACGTAATAGGCTCTCGCTCCAAGTATGGCAAAAATCACCGTATAGAGTCCCATATCCTGGATATCGTCTACCTTCAGTCCTCTTCTCTTATAATCCATGCTTGCTATCAAAAATCCCAGCAGCATGCCGATTCCTATAATGATTCCATAGTACGCTATCCTAAAACCGAAAATAGAGATGCTGTTCTTAAGATGCTCTACCCCCACCCCAAGATGCGGAAAATAAATGTCAAAATTGTCAGTATTCATCCAAAAACTGTCCTTTCTATTTATGATATCCCTTTTGATGAGCAAAATACCTTATCCAAAACCACTTCACCATTGTCCCTGAGTTTCACTGTCATCCTGATAACAGGTACATCATGTTCCGTAATGACCACTCCTGGAGCCATGGGCTCACCATCCATATCGAAATTCACCCTGTCCTGAGCTATGCCCTGATCGATACTTTCTGCTTCCGTGATCTTCAGTCTGCTTCCGTGAAGCTTATAAAGCATTTCTGAGACCTCATCCGGTTCATAGTCCTTTGTCACAGTCATTTCTGTCTCATACTCCGGATATGACGCAAACATCAGCAGAGTTTTGAAATCCGTCTGTGCCGCCATTTCCGCAGAGATAACAGGAACATAATAATGTTTAAAATCTTCATTCCAGTTGCTGTACTCTGCATTTTCTCGCTTGTCAGTAAATCCATAGTACTGCTTTAAAAGAGCACCGAGATACATGGTGACCTTGTAAGCACCTACTGCATTGAGATGAGCATTGGCATCAACAAAATCCGTATTCCAATTGATGACCTTTGAGTCAAGCATCTTATCCAGCTCTGCTCCCCTCATAAGGTCAATGACTCTTACCCCAAGCTCCGAAGCCAGCCTCATGACCCTGTTCTCTGCCATCTGATTTTCCGGACATGCAGGATACGGCACTCTTATAAAACAAACTTCAACCCCTGCATCACGACAGGTACTGACAAAGTTTCTGATATAAGTATCCGCGCCCTCTGATCCCTCCATGGTTATCTCAGGATCGACTCTCTCATATTCGTGAGGAACAGCTACACCATATCTTATCTCAGAGCCGCAGTTTGAATTGAATATTTCAGTATCAAAGGCCGCCTTTGCGGACTCCTCAGTCACCTCATCCCATCTGCTGTGATAAACAGAAAATGGGAAAAACAGCTCTGCCTTTTCCGCTGTGCTCCGCCCCTTGAGAAGATCCTGTACCGCCATGAATTTGGTTACTCCCATAGGATAAGCATCCATGGAATAGTGCATGAAACTTATATCCATATATGGCTGATCATATGCATACATATCGTATATGTCGAGTATGGCGAGCTTAGGCTTATGGTAATTCAATGACTGTCGGAGAACCCAGTAGGACATTCCGATAGACGCTGCATGACCTCCCAGATTGAAGCTTGTGATACCGTAATTGTTCCATAGCTCCATAGGCTGTATGCCGCTGAGAACATGACTGGAGCCGTAGAATATCACATCATAATCCTTTTTTTCCTCAAAAAACTTCACATATTTTCTTTGACTCACTCCGCGAGTCGTAAGCTTGTCTCCGATATAGATCCCGCCTGCCACCATGACCAGAATCAACAGTACAGAGACTATTCTTTTCCATATTTTCATTTATTCATCCCACTCATCTGTAATCCTTTTTGTTTATATACCACATGCTACAAAGACATAATGTTTCACTTCCGACACTATGCTCCTTAATACTGAAAATATATAAAACTCGATGCATCGTAGGAATTTCCCCAGATACCAAAGATGAGGATCACCAGGATCGACACTGCTATGATAAACTCCCGGAGAAGCATTGGCCTCTGAAGTATCCATTTGCGAATGTTTCCACCGTGATATTTCACATAATCACTGAGAAAAAGTATGGCGATACAGATCAAAAGAAGCCAGAAATTTCTTTCATTAAGTCCAAGCTCATATACTTTAGACAGACTGATATCACTGAGCCCGAAATTTGTTCTGACTTTTTCTATCATCAAGACAGCATCGCTGAATCCTGCTGCTCTGAAAAAGAGCCACGAAAAATCGATCAGACAGAAGGTGATAAATATCCTTATGAGCTTAAGTATGCTCATTCTAATGCTTCTCAGATTAAGCTTTCCTTCTCCGATTCTAATTCCGAACACGCCGGTTCTAAGGTGTCCTCTTCTTGCCTCCTCGGTCTGCCAGGTAGCCATCCCAGAAGAAACTCTGAGGGATGCTCTTATATCCTCTGCAGAATAAGCATTATCATCACTTTCTTTTGAATTATCTTTATGCTCTTTTTTCTTTTTGTTAAGTGCCTTCTTTTCCCATGGAGTCACAACATCTGTTATGGGCGCGATAGAGGAATAGATCCTCATACTCCCTGCCATTGCAGGATTCTTTTTTAAACTGAGTACATTCCTGTCGAAGCCGAATATTCTGAGAAGCAAAGTTCTCACAGGTGTAAGTATCGCTCCGATTATCTGGTAAAGACCGTTAAGTCCTCCCCATACAACATAGCTCCACTGACTTCCATGCCAGAGCCCGCTGACAACGAAGACTACCAAAACATTAAAATAACGTCTCAGAAAATTGCAGCGGCTTCCACCCAGCGGAAAATAAAGATAATCTCTGAACCAGCCTGACAGGGAAATATGCCAGCGCCTCCAGAAATCCTGTACCGAAACACTGAAATACGGACAGTCAAAATTCTCCATAAAGGCAATGCCCAGCATATCGGCGGCCCCTGTAGCTATGATGGAATAACCGAAGAAATCACAGTAGATCTCAAAGGCATAGATCACGGTTGCGAGCACTATGGTCCAGCCGTAAAGCTCATGATAATTCTGATACACGAAATTCACGAGTATAGCTGCCCTGTCTGCTATTACAAGCTTCAGGAAAAAGCCCCAAAGCATCAGCATGAAGCCGGAGCTCACTCTGTTCCAGTCAAATTCCCTTGTTCTTACATACTGAGGGATCAGGGACGGCGCCCTTCCTATGGGACCTGCGAGAATGGATGGAAAGAAGCTGACGAACAGAGCATATCTCAAAAAGTTCTTTTCTGACGGAATCTCTTCCCTGTAAACATCTATGAGATATCCCGCCGCCTGAAAGGTGAAGAACGAGATACCAACAGGCATGACGATATCGAAACGGTCGATCTCTACAAAAAGATCCATCCGGTGAAGAAGCTCTTCTATATTGGCAATCAGAAATCCCGTGTATTTATAGAAACAGAGAAGGCCAAAAACTATCAAAAGAGCCACCGTAAGAACTGATCTTTTCTTTTTTTCCTTTCCGGATACTGCTGTTGTTTTAATGTTTCTGCGTCTCTTACTGACCTTGGAATCAAAGTCTGCAGAAATCCTGCCGTCCTCATCAGGATCCCCCCAGGTTGCATGGGAATCCTTTCCTATGATGAGACCTGCAATATATGTAAGGATGGTAACTCCCAAAAGCAGCAGCCCGTATTTCGGATTCCAGCTCATATAAAACCAGTAGCTCGATATAAGAAGCCAGAAATTACGAAGAATTTTCGGAACCACATAATATACCAAAAGTACTATTGGGAAGAATAAAAGAAATCCCAAAGAATTAAAAATCATAAATACCCCTAATTTTTATCAGGTCATCTTCAGCCTGACAAACCATCTTCAAGAGTCATTTCATCTTAAGATAACAACTTATCAATCTACAGGATGATCACTCCGTCTTTCCTTCCAGAATCTTTATGAAGTCCTCTTCAGTAACTATAGGAACTCCCAGTTCCTTGGCTTTTTTATTTTTACCCGAAGTCGAAGTGATATCATTGTTCACAAGATACGCTGTCTTCGCGGAAACAGATCCCGCTGCCCTTCCTCCGGCACGCTCTATAAGCTCCTGAAGTTCCTTGCGATTCGAGAAAATATTCAGACTTCCGGTTATAACTACAGACATGCCCTCCAGAGTCTTAGGAACGTCATCCGAAGTCTCCTGCTTTCTGATATCAAGCTCCTGAAGCAGTCCGCTGAGCTCAGTCATTTTCGCCTCATCCTTGAAGTACTTGACTATATTTTCGGCGAGAACCTGACCTATTCCATCGATCTCAAGAAGAGCATCCACATCCGCAGTTTTCAGACTCTCTATATCATCCGAAAAATAACGGCAAAGCATCTTGGCATTGGCGAGACCTATACCCGCTATTCCGAGCCCGTAGATCACTCTGTAAAGCTCGGTATGGCTCGATTTTTCAGCTGCCTGAATGAGATTCTCATAGCTCTTCTCACCGAAGCCATCCATGGCGATGATCTCGCTTCTGAATCTGTCCATATGGAAGATATCACTATACTTATGTATGAAACCGTGTCCTATGAATTTTTCCAATGTCTGCTCGCTGAGTCCGTCAACATTCAGCGCGTCACGGCTCACGAACAGTGAGAAATTCTTGAGCTTCTTGGCAGGACACTCAGGATTCGGACAATACAGGAACTTAGCCTCATTTTCCGACTTGATCTCAGTCTCATGTCCGCAGGCAGGGCACATCTTTGCCGGCTCAAGCTTTCCTGATCTTGTGAGATTGTCAGCGATCTGAGGGATGATCATATTGGCCTTGTAGACCGTGATTCTGTCTCCGATCCCCAACTCCATATCCTCACAATATGAAATATTGTGGAGGCTCGCTCTGGTAACTGTGGTACCCTCCAGCTCCACAGGCTCAAAAATAGCGACCGGATTTATGAGACCTGTACGGCTCGGCGACCATTCGACCTCAAGAAGCGTGGTCTCAGCCTGCTCATCACTCCACTTGAAGGCAATGGCATTTCTGGGGAACTTGGCTGTTCTTCCGAGACTGTTTCCGTATGCTATGTCATCATAAATGAGCACCAGCCCGTCAGATGGAAAATCGTTGGTCTTTATCTCCTCAGAGAACCACCTCACTGTTTCCTCGATGTTATCTTTATCCACACGCTTATAGTCAACGGTGTCAAAGCCCTGATCCTTCATGAAGAGGTACTGTGATTCGACGGAGTTGGAGAAATCCACAGACTCCCCATTCTCATCCACAGCACTGACCAGCGCAAACGCCATGAGATTCACATGCCTTGATTTCGTAACATTGGCATCGAGCTGACGAACAGAGCCCGAGCACAAATTTCTCGGATTCTTGTACTTGGCATCCGCATCGGAAATGGAGTCATTGATCTTTTGGAATTCGGAATAGGTGATGATAGCCTCACCTCTGAGAACCATCTCACCCTTAAAGCCGATCCTGGTCGGCACATTATCAAACGCCATGGCGTTCTGAGTGATGACCTCACCTATCTCACCGTTTCCTCTTGTGACAGCCTTCTGAAGCGCCCCGCCCTTATATGTGAGCACGACAGTAAGTCCGTCCATCTTCCAGCTTAATAGGCCTTCCTTATCCTGAAGCCATGCTGCAAGCTCCTCAACAGACTTTGTCTTATCGAGAGAAAGCATAGGGCTCTTATGACGCTCCTTGGGAAGCTCGGAAAGAACCTCAAAACCTACTCTCTGCGTTGGTGATCCGCTGAGGACTACTCCGGTCTCCTTCTCGAGAGCCTCAAGTTCATCATACAGGCGGTCATACTCGAAGTTGGACATGATCTCATTGCCCTCAACATAATAAACTCTGGCTGCCTCATTAAGAGTCTTCACCAGTTCCTTCATACGGGCTGTATCACTATTCTGATTATTATTCTGCTGATTCACTTCAGCCATACTTCACCTCTTGTTGCTTTTTGATCAAAGAATCCACTGAACTATCGGGCTTCCTTGTGATAAACAGGTAATTACAGATTCTCGGGATCATCTGTAAGCTCGCTTAACTCTATCTCCCTGTACTGTCCCGGCTTGAGTCCATGAAGAGTGAGATCCATGATCCTGATTCGTTTAAGCTTCTTAACGTTGTAGCCGTGAGCCGCGCACATCCTTCTTATCTGACGGTTAAGTCCCTGAGTGATAACTATATGAAACTCATGCTGCCTTCTACTTGGCGGCAATGTCATGTCCTGCCATACCTCACATGGTCGTGTTGTCACGTCAAGTTCCTTTAAGTAGACTCCATCAGCCAGCTTATCAAGGAATTCCTTTGTGAGGACCTTGTCTGTTGTAACCACATATTCCTTCTCATGATAGTTTCTCGCACGATTTATACGATTCACCAGATCTCCCTGATTTGTGAGAAGTATAAGTCCCTCAGATTCTTTATCCAGTCTTCCAACAGGATATATCCTGCAATGATACTTTATGGCATCAATTATGTTCGGCGCCCTGTCCTTATCCGAAGTGGTGCAGACAATTCCACGGGGCTTGTAGTAGGCGAGCAGTACCGGCTCAGGCTTATCATAATCTTTTCCGTCCTTCGAGATCTGCTCTCCATATCTTTGACTCATCTTTCTGGATTCTGTCTCCAGAAGATAATGCTCCTCGGGATTTTTTGCATTGGCGTTGAGCGCATGCGGATTCACACAGTTTCCGTCAAGTTCGATGGAATCAACTTCTGTTACCTGTTGTCCCATCTCCACTGGTTTTCCGTTCACGGTGATACGTCCGGCTTCCACCAGGCGGTCAGCCTCTCGACGGGAGCATACACCAAGCTCCGATAATCTTTTATTAATTCTCATTTCTATTTCCTATCTCAGTCATTTTTAAAATCCGCAAAGAAGCACGCATCACCGAAGCTGAAGAAACGATATTTTTCTCTCACAGCCGCGTTATAAGCATTAAGCACATGCTCCCTTCCGGCAAATGCTGACACCAGCATCACGAGTGTAGACTCAGGCAGATGGAAGTTTGTGATAAGCGCATCCATGCACTTGAACTTGTAGCCCGGATAAATAAAGATACTTGTCCATCCTGATGTTGCAGGAATGGTGCCGTCAGGAAGTGCCGCAGACTCGATTGTTCTGCAGGACGTCGTACCTGTACATATAACTCTTCCACCCTCAGCGTGAGCCTTATTTATCTTGTCAGCCTCAGACTGCTCGATGATGTAGAACTCACTGTGCATGTGATGCTCCTCGATCTTGTCAGCCTTAACAGGTCTGAAGGTTCCGAGACCGACATGAAGTGTTACATGAGCTATCTCAACACCCTTGTCCTTAACTGCCTGCAGAAGCTCCTTTGTCCAATGCAGACCTGCCGTAGGAGCTGCGGCTGAACCGTCATTTTTGGCATAAACTGTATTGTATCTCTCCCTCTCCTTAAGCTGATGATGAATATATGGAGGAATAGGCATCTCGCCAAGTTTATCCAGAACCTCTTCCCATATTCCCTCAAACTCAAAACGGATGATACGGTTTCCGTCATCTATAGTGTCGATGACCTCCCCCTTTAGAAGTCCCTCACCGAAACTTACTCTGGCACCGTTCCTCATCTTCTTTCCAGGCTTTACGAGACACTCCCAGTCAGTTGCCGACTTTCTCTGTAAAAGCAGCACCTCTATATGAGCCCCGGTCTCTTCCTTAACACCATGAAGCCTTGCAGGAATTACCTTCGTATCATTGATAACCAGACAGTCACCCTTATGCAGGTAATCGATAATGTTATAAAAATGCTTATGCTCTATATTGCCTGTAGTCTTGTCCACCAGAAGAAGCCTTGAATCTGAACGCTTCTCCAATGGATCCTGTGCAATAAGCTCTTCCGGTAAATCATAATAAAAATCTTTTGTTTCCATTTTATTTTTAAAATCTCCTCTGTTACAGTCGGTTTTTAGTCTTACAGGAACTGACTCACTAACGCCAGTCTGATCGCTTACCTTTTATCTGAATATACAATTTGCATCCTGAATTTCTTCTTTAAAAATACCGGAGCATCGTAATATATGTCATTTTGCTTCTTAGCAAATACTGTTTATTATATAACACTTATCATTTTCTTTCCATATATATGTCTACCATAAAAAATACCCATCTGCATCTCTGCAAATGGGTATTTTATCATGTCTGTAAAGTTTGTATCTTCCCGACAAACTTCATAAAACATATATTTATGTAAGCTAATCCTCAATATCAAGTTTATTGCCTTTTATAAGATTCAGCATGATATCCGCGATCTTAGGATCAAACTGTTTTCCTTTTCCGTTTTCTATTTCTTCGATTATGTGCTCTGGTGAAAGCCTTTTTCTGTAGACTCTGTCTGAGTTCATGGCATCATAGGAATCTGCAACACATATTATTCTGGCAATAAGCGGTATATCCTCTCCTGCTCTGCCCTCAGGATAACCTCTGCCATCATACCTTTCATGATGATATAAGGCTCCTTCTTCAACGTTTTTCAGACTCTTGAAATGTCTAAGAATAGCTCCCCCTCGCTCAGTATGAGACTTAATAACCTTGAATTCATCATCTGTCAGCTTGTCAGGTTTTCCAAGAATGCTGTCAGGAACGCCTATCTTTCCGCAATCATGCAGAAGTGCTACATAATAGATCTGATCCAATTCCTCTTCATTGTAGCCCAGCTCCTCTGCTATACGCCTTGTATATTGTGCAACTCGAATCGAATGACCGTTCGTATATGAGTCCTTGGCATCTATGAAACCTATGAAGGTCTCGATTGATTCATTGATGATCTCATTATCCCTCTCATGACGTTCCTTATACTTCCTGATCTGCATTGAAGTAATGATATAGATCAACAGAGTAATGAGCCAGATTATGGCTATGGACACTGCCACCCAGAACAACGGCTCCTTGATCAGACGTCTGTGAAATGAATAGTCAAGTCTCACCGTCATTTCATCTTCCAGATTCTTTCCTATTCCGAAATACATGATGATACCCGGAGTTGTGGCTTTAAAAGGTTCGATGGGCATCTCAACCGCATTGACTGAAGAGCTGGGAGTATAGATGAGATAGTCTCCGGGATTCATGACAACAAGCGAATCTCCATCTGTATAGTAGGTTTCCAGCACATGGTCTTCAGGAACAAATTCACGAAGATCCATGACCTCATCCACTATTTCACCCTTATCCGTATGCTGGTGAAATTCCAAATGTCCATTCCATGCAGACAGGAGAAAAGCTTTATCCTGAAAATCTATCCTGAATTTATAGTCCTGTACGTTATCCTTTGTATTATTTGATACAGTAAAATCTACCGTGTATGCCTGATAATTCGCCTCTTCAATTCCTTCATTATCAAGGTCAAACACCTTAGTCCAGGTACTACCGCGGGGAACAGCAACTATACTGACTTTATTATCTCTGGACCCTTGTACAGAAAACAACTCAGCCCCGGAAAAAACAGCCTCATGTCGAAGCGCATTATACGAATTTGTCTTCATGACACTGATGATCAGGACAATTATTGCAACAACAAATGTCACGATAAATTTTGCAGCAACGTGTTTATGGTTGTTCATGTACTTCATACTCTTTTCCCTTTATTGCCAAATCTTATTCCATTATCTGATAATTAAATATCCATTTCAAGAAGCTCCTATCGATACCGCAAGAGTAATTCTTACGGTACATACTTTGGTTTATCGAACAAATATATACCTCTTTCCTTTCAAATTAATAAAAAAAAGACGTATGAAAAAACGTGAATTTTCTCATACGTCCTTTAAAACATACTGCTTTATGCTGCTGTGTTATCTGTTGTCGGATTTCCCGGATCTACTGTACTCTCCTGTGAACTTTCTGCAGGAGTCTCAGAAATGCTAACTTCTGCACTTGCTGAAGAAGTATCTACAGTTGTTTCAGCTGCAGTTACATCCGTTCCATCAACCTGTATCAGTGAAACCTGGCTGTCTATGTTTTCCTGCGTATCTGTATAGATTCGTCCGCTCTGGAAAGCATCATATATTACAGCAAGACGTGCATCACTGGAAATCGCCTGCAAAAGCTTAGAATTACTGCTGTTTATAAGCTCCTTAACCTCTTCATGTCCTGTCACATATTCATTGACAAATTTGGTCTGATCCGGATTCAGATTCTCAATTATCTCGAAATTGTTCTGATCGTTAACCTTAACGTAGCAGTACATGATACCCGGAGCCGCCGTCTCCACTCTTCTGAACTTAACATCATAAGTAACAAAAACCAGCTTCGAATTCTCCTCAAGCGCATTTACAGCAAACTGCTTGATATTGGTATATCCTTCTATATATCCGGACTGAGTTTTTAACTGTGACTGCAGAAGTGCCTTCTGCTCTTCAGTCTGATTTGTAACTCCTGTAAGCTCATAAAGCTTATCTACATCCGCCTGCAGTCTCGCATCGAAATACTGCTGCAGGAATGAAGTGAGATACTCATCATAGTACTCCCTCACTATAGTAGGATCCTCAGTTTCCTTCTCGGCTTCTGTCTCTTCCGGAGCCTGGGTCTCAACTGCAACGGTTTCTGTCACAGTCACTGCCGGCTCAGTTATCTCGGCCGGTTCCTTATCAAGTACAACTATAATTATCATCAGAATGATAACTATGACAGGAATGGTGAGCAGCCCTCTAAGCTCATCAAAATTCATGCCTCCCGTCCTATGCATCGCTGTCTGGCGCCGTCCGACTCTTCTACGCTCCATGACCTCTTCGACCGGTGGTTCTTTAAGTGCCTTGTTAACGTCATCAAGGTCTCTAAGCTTTTTATCCATTAGTTAATGCTCCGTCCGCTCCAAAATAATTTCCATCGATAATAGCGTTTTCCTCTCTTGCGCCATTCTTACCGATATAATAATACTTTCCGTCAACCGTGATAAGTCCAGGTCCCTGAAGCTCTCCACTGGTCATACTGAAGTAGTACCACTTACCCAGGATCTGCTTCCAGCCCTTAACCATCTTGGCATCAGCGCCTACATATCTCCACTTCTGATTGGATTCAAGTACCCAGGTGTTGACCTCAAGATAACCTGACGGGTTAAAATGATAGAATGCACCATCGATTGATTTCCAGGTGCTGACAGGATATGTTCCATCAGAATTAAGATACCACATACCATTGCTTTCAAACTGCCATCCGTCATGAGAATAGGTATTGGCCGTTACTCTCATTGAATTTACAACACTTGAAGATGAGCTGTAAACTCCGTCTGTAGTTGGATTCATAGCATTTGGATCACTTAAGGTAGTAAGTCCGGTGTTGGCAAGATTTCCTACTGTAGGTCCATATGTCCTAGTATTGTATGTTGTCCCGTTGTAATTGTAAGAAGAATTTCCACCTGTATAGTTCTGTGTGTAATTTACAGCAGCCTGACCTGTTGAACTGCTATGCGTTCCGGAAGAAACATCCTCAGATTTAACAGTAACGGTATTGGAATTCTGCGACCATTTATGCCACTTATTATTAACATCCTTTGCTCTTACCTTGGCATAATAATATCCCTTGCTTGAAACAGTAAAATCAACTGAATTTTCTTCCGAATCTACAATTGTTGATTTCGTTGAAGAGTCTTTACCTCCTGTGGTTGAAGCCTGCTTCATGAGCTGAACCTGATACTTGTCCACTCCGTCAAAATCAGCACCTGACCAGCTTACTATCAGATCCGATCCACTCTGTTCTATAGTAACATTCGTCGGTACGTCTCCGGCAAATGCAGACAACGCAAAGGTCACAGACATGGCAACTGCAGCCATAAAAGCTTTGCTTAATATCTTCATGGGTCCCCCTTTTTGATAATACTAATTTAACTCGAAGTAAAATGAAGACTTCCCTGATAAAAGGTATAGTCATACATATATATTTTACAATATGCAACTTGAAGAAAAAAGTAACAATGAGCTCAGTTCTTTAACATATACTTAGCATTTTATATCAATTTAATGAAGATTTTAATTTACCGGTATACATATCTGCATCCTGATAATTCTTTCTAAAACAACTTCAAACACTGTGATGAATACTTTGGTGCATTCATTTTATGCGTACCTTATACAAAAAATAAGCACTGAGACGAATCTCAGTGCTTATAGTAACTATATCAAATATAATCCGGAATAGTCAGAATTACTCAATGATAGAGATAACTCTTCCTGATCCTACAGTTCTACCACCCTCACGGATAGCGAAACGAAGACCCTCTTCCATAGCTACTGGGTGGATGAGCTCTACAGTCATCTCTGTGTTATCACCAGGCATGCACATCTCTGTACCATCTGGAAGGTGGCAAACACCAGTAACGTCAGTTGTTCTGAAATAGAACTGTGGTCTGTAGTTTGTGAAGAAAGGAGTATGACGTCCACCTTCATCCTTTGTAAGAACGTAAACCTGAGCCTGGAACTTGCTGTGGCACTTTACAGAACCTGGCTTACAAAGAACCTGACCTCTCTCGATCTGGTCACGGTTGATACCACGAAGGAGAAGACCTACGTTATCACCAGCCTCAGCGTCATCAAGAGTCTTACGGAACATCTCGATACCTGTTACGACTGTCTTCTGAGTCTCCTCAGAGATACCTACTACTTCTACTTCATCGTTAAGGTGAAGAACACCACGCTCTACACGGCCTGTAGCAACTGTACCACGACCTGTGATTGTGAATACGTCCTCAACTGGCATAAGGAAAGGCTTATCTGTCTCACGAGCTGGAGCTGGGATGTAAGAATCAACCTGATCCATGAGCTCAAGAATCTTGTCGCCCCACTCACACTTAGGATCCTCAAGTGCCTTAAGAGCTGAACCACGAACAACTGGGATGTCGTCGCCTGGGAACTCGTACTCGTTAAGAAGGTCTCTAACCTCCATCTCTACGAGCTCAAGAAGCTCTGGGTCATCAACCATATCACACTTGTTAAGGAATACAACGATAGCAGGAACACCTACCTGACGAGCAAGAAGGATGTGCTCTCTTGTCTGAGCCATAACACCATCAGTAGCAGCAACAACGAGGATAGCACCATCCATCTGTGCAGCACCAGTGATCATGTTCTTTACATAGTCAGCGTGGCCCGGGCAGTCAACGTGAGCATAGTGACGGTTTGTTGTCTCATACTCAACGTGTGCAGAGTTGATAGTGATTCCTCTTTCTCTCTCCTCTGGTGCCTTATCGATCTGATCGAAAGGAACAGCTGGATCAAGTCCAAGTCTGTCAGCGAGAACTGCTGTGATAGCAGCTGTAAGAGTTGTTTTACCATGGTCAACGTGACCGATAGTACCGATGTTAACATGTGGCTTAGTTCTTTCGAAATGTGCCTTTGCCATTTTTAAAATCCCTCCTGGAAAATGTAATACAACGAAAATCATGTCAAGCACCATGCATGCGCTCGCATGCTCCGTGCAGTACATACTGCAAAACTGCTCAGAGTATCCTCTAAGCAATCAGCATTCATGATTTTAACATTGTTAGATTATTTTATCAAGTATTTTTGGGCAATCAGATATGATTCCGAGCCCAAAAATACTGACTTTTTTATAATTTTTAGAAGAAGTGGTAATTACTTACCGTTTCTCTCCTTGAGAACTGCGTCCTGAACGCTCTTAGGGCACTTCTCATAGTGATCAAAGAACATTGAGTAGTTTGCACGACCCTGTGTCTTTGAACGAAGGTCTGTTGCATATCCGAACATCTCTGCAAGAGGAACGAAACCGTTAACCTGCTTACCTGATGGGATGTCTTCCATGCTCTCGATACGTCCACGACGAGAGTTTACATCGCCGATAACGTTACCCATGTACTCCTCAGGAGTTACGATCTCAACCTTCATGATAGGCTCAAGAAGAACTGGATCTGCCTTCTCCATAGCTGTCTTAAATGCGATTGATCCGGCAAACTCGAATGCACGCTCGTTAGAATCGACATCATGGTATGAACCGTCGTAAACGTTAGCGTGGATACCAAGTACAGGATATCCTGCGAGGATACCTGACTGAGCAGCGTTTCTGATACCCTTCTCGATAGCAGGGATGTACTCCTTAGGGATAGATCCGCCGACAACAGTTGACTCAAACTTGAAGGTCTCTTCAGCGTTTGCGTCCATAGGCTCGAACTTAACCTTACAATCACCGTACATACCAGAACCACCGGACTGGTGAACATAACGGCCCTGTACATCAACAGCCTTTGTAAATGTCTCCTTATAAGCAACCTGAGGAGCACCTACGTTAGCCTCTACGTGGAACTCACGAAGGAGACGATCAACGATGATCTCAAGGTGAAGCTCACCCATACCAGAAATAATTGTCTGGCCTGTCTCTTCATCAGTTCTTACACGGAATGTAGGATCCTCTTCAGCAAGCTTTGCAAGAGCATCTGTCATCTTACCCTGTGAAGCCTTAGTCTTAGGCTCGATAGCAACAGAGATAACAGGCTCTGGGAATTCCATAGACTCAAGAATGATAGGATGCTGATCATCACAGATTGTATCACCTGTTGTTGTAGTCTTGAAACCTACAGCAGCTGCGATATCACCTGAGAATACCTCATCAAGCTCCTGTCTCTTGTTTGCATGCATCTGGAGAAGACGTCCAACTCTCTCCTTCTTATCCTTTGTAGAGTTCAGTACATAAGAACCTGTCTTAAGTGTACCTGAATATACACGGAAATATGCAAGCTTTCCTACAAATGGGTCTGTCATGATCTTGAATGCAAGAGCTGAGAATGGAGCATCATCAGATGATGGTCTTGTATCCTCGTTGCCTTCCATATCTGTACCTGTAACATCAGGAACATCTGTAGGAGCTGGGAGATAATCGATAACAGCGTCAAGAAGCTTCTGAACACCCTTGTTTCTGTAAGCTGTACCACAGAGACATGGAATAGCGTCTCCAGCGATAGTAGCCTTACGAAGAGCCTTCTTCATCTCCTCGATAGTGAGCTCCTCACCGCCGAGATACTTCTCCATGAGTTCATCATCGAGCTCAGCGATCTGCTCTACCATCTTTGTGTGGTACTCTTCAGCCTCATCAGCCATATCAGCAGGAACATCAGTGATCTCGATGTCCTCGCCCTTATCATCCTTATAATAGTAAGCCTTCATCTCCATAAGGTCGATGAGACCTACATATGTGTCCTCACGTCCGATAGGAATCTGCACCATAACGCAGTTCTTACCAAGACGATCAACAATAGTCTGAACAGAATGGAAGAAGTCAGCACCTACGATATCCATCTTGTTGATGAATGCCATTCTAGGTACGTGATATGTATCAGCCTGTCTCCAAACGTTCTCTGACTGTGGCTCTACACCTGACTTAGCATCAAATACACCTACAGCACCATCAAGTACTCTAAGTGAACGCTCAACCTCAACTGTGAAGTCTACGTGACCCGGAGTATCGATAATGTTGATTCTGTACTCTGGAGCGCCAGGAATCTTCTTGTGCTGGAACTCCTGTGTCCAGTGACATGTAGTAGCAGCGGATGTGATAGTGATACCACGCTCCTGCTCCTGCTCCATCCAGTCCATTGTTGCTGTACCTTCATGTGTATCACCAATCTTGTGATTAACACCTGTATAGAAGAGGATACGCTCTGTCAGTGTAGTCTTACCGGCATCGATATGTGCCATAATACCAATATTTCTTGTATGATCAAGTGAATATTCTCTGGTAGCCAAAGTGTTTCCCTCCTATTAGAATCTGTAGTGCGCGAATGCCTTGTTAGCCTCAGCCATTCTATGCATCTCTTCCTTACGCTTAACAGCTGCACCTGTGTTGTTTGCAGCATCCATGATCTCGTTAGCGAGTCTCTCAGCCTGAGTCTTCTCAGATCTCTTACGTGAGAACTCTGTAAGCCAACGAAGGCCAAGTGTCTGACGTCTCTCAGGCTTAACCTCCATAGGTACCTGATATGTGGCACCACCGATACGCTTAGCCTTAACTTCAAGAACAGGCATGATGTTGTTCATAGCCTCTTCAAATACTTCTGTAGCTTCCTTGCCGCTCTTCTCTGCGACAATTTCGAATGCACCATAAACGATCTTCTGTGCAACACCCTTCTTACCATCAAGCATGATGGAGTTAACAAGCTTTGTTACAATCTTTGAATTGTACATTGGGTCTGCGAGAACGTCTCTGTGCAGAGTATGTCCTTTACGTGGCACGTTACTTCCCTCCTTAAAAATTTGTTTTTAGATCATCGGTACTCTACGCAACTGCTACCTTTAGTAGTGTTTTGCGAGTTCATGCGGACAAGGACACATCTTATTATATAAATAATGAGTTCCATTATCCGTCATTTTAACCATGTCTTTGTTACTTAATGTGGTAAGAAATTACTTCTTAGCCTTAGGTCTCTTTGCACCGTACTTTGAACGAGCCTGCATTCTGTTTGCTACGCCGGCTGTATCCAGTGTTCCACGGATGATGTGGTATCTTGTACCAGGAAGATCCTTAACACGGCCGCCACGAATCATAACAACAGAGTGCTCCTGCAGGTTGTGTCCCTCTCCTGGAATGTATGATGTAACTTCGAAACCGTTTGAAAGTCTTACTCTGGCGATCTTACGAAGAGCTGAGTTAGGCTTCTTAGGTGTAGCTGTCTTAACAGCTGTACATACACCACGCTTCTGAGGAGCGGAAATGTTAGTTGCCACCTTCTTTAAAGAGTTGAATCCTTTCTGAAGTGCAGGTGCGGTAGACTTCTTCTTCTGAGAAGTTCTGCCCTTTCTTACTAACTGGTTAAATGTAGGCATTTGGTTCTCCTTTCGTTAGGTTTGTAATATGTATATTTTTTATCCTGAAATATCAAAACAGGACACGCTTTCACGCATGCTTAGCTACTATACTTCAATCGATTTTTGTTGTCAATTGAATTTATATATTTTTTATGGAATGGAAAGGACCGATGGATCTATGTCCATCGGTCCTTTGGTTAATATCTCAGTTCATTTGTAAAAGTACGGATTGCTTCGCACTTCGTGCTCCCGCAATCCTAAGCAGTATTCGGAAATCGCTCCACTCATTTCATTCGTGTAGCTTTTTCCTCATACCTGCTTTGGTTCTGCAATGACCATTCGAGCCAGCAAGCAAGCTTGCGCTCGATGGTCACAGCAGAACACTTTTACAGAATGTTGTTCTTCTGGTTCTCGATTCTGTGTCGAGCTGCGATTCTCTCTACGCCCTCAGCATCAATGTCGAATGCCTCATCAGGTGTGAAGAGCTGCTCTGTCTCATCCTCGATATCTTCCATATCCTGAGAAAGTTCAACGTTTCTGTAACGCTTCATACCTGTACCTGCAGGAATGAGCTTACCGATGATAACGTTCTCCTTGAGTCCAACGAGGTTATCTCTCTTTCCGTTGATAGCAGCCTCGGTAAGAACCTTGGTTGTTTCCTGGAATGAAGCAGCTGACAGGAAGGAATCTGTTGCAAGAGATGCCTTGGTGATACCAAGCATGATTCTTGTTCCCTCTGCCGGCTTCTTGCCCTCAGCGATAAGTCTCTCGTTCTCATCCTCGAAGTCAAGGCGGTCAACTGTTGTTCCAGGGATAAAGTTAGAATCACCTGACTCGTTGATACGCTCCTTCTTCATCATCTGATGAACGATCATCTCGATATGTCTATCCTGGATCTCAACACCCTGCAGACGGTATACTCTCTGAACTTCAGAGATCATGTAATCCTGTACTGCCTTTGTGCCCTTGATCTTCAGGAGATCATGAGGATTGATTGAACCCTCTGTAAGTACATCACCGGCCTCAAGAACCTGACCGTTCTGTACCTTAAGTCTGGAACCGTAAGGGATAAGGTATGTCTTTGACTGAGCACTCTGTGCATCAGTTACAACAACCTCTCTCTTCTTGGCTGTTTCCTTGATTTCAACAACGCCAGGAATCTCTGTAAGTATCGCAAGACCCTTTGGCTTACGAGCCTCGAAAAGCTCCTCGACTCTAGGAAGACCCTGTGTGATATCTCCACCCGCTACACCACCGGTATGGAAGGTTCTCATGGTAAGCTGTGTACCAGGCTCACCGATTGACTGAGCAGCGATGATACCAACTGCCTCACCGATCTGAACAGGCTGTCCTGTTGCAAGGTTGGAACCGTAGCACTTAGCACAAACACCGTTCTTTGAACGGCATGTGAGGACTGTTCTGATCTTAACAGTCTTACGTCCCATCTTGTTAAGAGCATTGATAACACGTGGAGCACGCTTAGGTGTAACCATGTGATCAGCCTTAACGATAACCTTTCCTGTCTCAGGATCAGCGATATCCTCAGCGATGTAACGACCTGTGATACGATCCTGAAGTGACTCGATCTTCTCCTGCCCATCAGAAAGCTCTGAAATCTCAAGATAAGGAATCTTGTCCTTCTCAGCTGCACAGTCAAGCTCACGGATGATGAGATCCTGTGTAACGTCAACCATTCGACGTGTAAGGTATCCGGAATCGGCTGTACGGAGCGCTGTATCTGAAAGTCCCTTACGAGCACCGTGTGCGGAGATGAAGTACTCGAGTACGTCAAGACCTTCACGGAAGTTTGACTTGATAGGGAGCTCGATAGTACGTCCTGTTGTATCTGCCATGAGTCCACGCATACCTGCAAGCTGTTTGATCTGCTTATCAGATCCACGGGCTCCGGAATCCGCCATCATGAAGATGTTGTTGTACTTATCAAGACCGGAAAGCAGATCATGTGTAAGCTGATCATCGGTCTTCTTCCATGTATCGATAACTTCCTGATATCTCTCTTCCTCAGTTACGAGACCACGTCTGTAGTTACGCGCGATCTTATCAACTGTCTTCTGAGCTTCATCAAGGAGCTGCTGCTTGGATGCAGGAACTGTCATATCTGAAATTGAAACGGTCATAGCTGCGATGGTTGACTGACGGTAACCCATAGCCTTGATATCATCGAGGCTTAATGCTGTCTGAGTTGCACCATGTACATCCATGATCTTCTCAAGTATCTTCTTAAGGTTCTTCTTCTTTACGATCTCATCGATCTCAGGAAGGATCTCGTTTCCAGGGATGGAACGGTCTACAAATCCAAGATCCTGAGGAATGATCTCATTAAAGATAAGACGACCTACAGTTGTATTGATGACACCTTCAACAATTCTCTCTGTGCCATCCTCATTCTTAAGAGCCTTCTTGATACGGCACTTGATCCTTGTATGCATGGTGATATAACCATTTTCCTTGGCAAGGATAGCTTCGTTGATGCTCTTGAAGAACATACCCTCATTAGGCTCTCCCGGTCTCTCCTGTGTGATGTAGTAGATACCGAGTACCATATCCTGTGAAGGAACGGCAACAACACCACCGTCTGAAGGCTTGAGCAGGTTGTTAGGAGCGAGCAGCATGAATCTGCACTCTGCCTGAGCTTCCTGTGTAAGTGGAAGGTGGATAGCCATCTGGTCTCCATCGAAGTCCGCGTTGAACGCAGCACATACGAGTGGGTGAAGTCTGATAGCCTTACCTTCTACCAGTGTAGGCTCGAATGCCTGGATACCAAGTCTGTGAAGTGTCGGGGCACGGTTCAGCATAACAGGGTGACCCTTGATGACACCCTCAAGGATGTCCCAAACCTGAGGATCAAGTCTCTCAACCATCTTCTTGGCATTCTTAATGTTATGAGCCTTACCTGTGTTCACAAGCTCCTTCATTACGAAAGGCTTGAAAAGCTCGAGAGCCATCTCCTTAGGTACACCACACTGGTAGATCTTAAGATCCGGTCCTACGACGATAACAGAACGTCCTGAATAGTCAACACGCTTACCGAGAAGGTTCTGTCTGAAACGACCCTGCTTACCCTTTAACATATCTGAAAGTGACTTCAGAGCTCTGTTTCCAGGACCTGTTACAGGACGTCCACGACGACCGTTGTCGATAAGAGCATCAACAGCTTCCTGAAGCATACGCTTCTCGTTACGAACGATGATCTCAGGTGCGCCAAGCTCGAGAAGACGGGCAAGACGGTTATTTCTGTTAATGATTCTTCTGTAAAGGTCATTAAGGTCTGATGTAGCAAAACGTCCACCGTCAAGCTGTACCATAGGGCGGAGATCAGGCGGGATAACAGGAAGCTGTGTAAGGATCATCCACTCAGGAAGGTTTCCTGATGAACGGAATGCCTCAACAACTTCAAGTCTCTTAACTATTCTTGTTCTCTTCTGTCCGGAAGCATTATCAAGCTCCTGACGAAGATCTGCGTACTCCTTCTCAAGATCGATGCCGCGAAGAAGCTCAAGAACAGCCTCGGCACCCATTCCTGCACGGAATGAGCCATAGCCGTACTGCTCAACAGCGTCTCTGTACTCCTTCTCAGAAAGTACCTGCTTGTACTCAAGCTGAGTCTCGCCCTTATCAAGTACGATATAACTTGCAAAATAGAGAACTCTCTCAAGGATCCTTGGGCTGATATCAAGTATCAGACCCATCCTTGAAGGAATACCCTTAAAATACCAGATGTGTGAAACAGGAGCTGCAAGAGCGATATGTCCCATTCTCTCACGTCTTACGGAGGACTTAGTTACCTCAACACCGCAGCGGTCACATACAACACCCTTATAACGGATCTTCTTGTACTTTCCGCAGTGGCACTCCCAGTCTTTAACCGGTCCAAAAATACGCTCACAGAAAAGTCCGTCCTTCTCAGGCTTCAGAGTTCTGTAGTTGATAGTCTCAGGCTTTTTTACTTCGCCATGAGACCACTCCAGGATCTTCTCCGGAGAGGCGAGGCCGATCTTGATTGAATCAAACTGAACAGGCTCATTTATTTTATCAAGCTGTGCCATGTATTCCTCCTAATATTATTCATCATCACCGTCTGAGAAGTCATCTGACTCTGAAACGGCGTCACTCTCTGCAAAATAATCATCAGATGAAGCATCTTCATCATAATCATCATCCACAAGGTCAGCAGCGATAGCAGACTCAAGTTCATCATCTTCGCTAAAAAGCTCAACGCCCTGAGCAGCTGCCACAGCATCGTCAGCATTAACAAGCTCACCGTTCTTGAACTCCTGAGTCTCATAACCATACTGGCCATAGTTCTCATTCTTCTCATAACGGCTGTCTCCGCCTGAAAGCAGACGGTGCATATCCTGATTTGCATCGTAGAGCTCTTCCTTGATCTCAATCTCATTCTGATTCTCATCGAGAACACGAACATCGAGACAGAGAGCCTCAAGCTCCTTAAGCATAACCTTGAAAGACTCAGGAACACCAGGTGCAGGAATATTCTGTCCCTTGATGATTGCTTCGTAAGTCTTAACACGTCCTGTAACGTCATCGGACTTCATGGTCAGAATTTCCTGAAGTGTATAAGCTGCGCCATACGCCTCAAGGGCCCAAACTTCCATCTCTCCGAAACGCTGTCCACCGAACTGTGCCTTACCACCGAGTGGCTGCTGTGTAACAAGTGAGTACGGACCTGTTGAACGTGCGTGGATCTTATCGTCTACGAGGTGGTGGAGCTTCAGGTAATGCATGAATCCGATAGATGTCTTGCCATCGAATGGAAGACCTGTACGGCCATCACGAAGCTGAACCTTACCATCTGTACCGATAGGAACGCCCTTCCACTCAGCTCTGTGATCGAGGTGAGCTCCAAGGTACTCATAAACCTCCGGGTCAAGCTCATCCTTATGTAACTCAGTGAACTCTTCCCATGACTTGTTAACGTAATCGTTTGCAAGTATAAGGGTCTGACGGATATCAGGCTCGGTAGCACCATCAAAGATAGGTGTTGAAACGTCGATACCCAGAACCTTTGCAGCAAGAGAAAGGTGTAACTCGAGGACCTGACCGATGTTCATTCGGGAAGGAACGCCGAGAGGGTTAAGAACGATATCAAGAGGACGACCGTTTGGAAGATATGGAAGATCTTCTACAGGAAGAACTCTTGAGCATACACCCTTGTTACCGTGACGACCGGCCATCTTATCACCGACACCGATTTTTCTCTTCTGTGCTATATAAATACGAACTGACTCTGAAACGCCAGGAGCAAGCTCGTCTGAATTTTCTCTTGTAAATACCTTCGCATCTACAACTACACCATAAGCTCCGTGTGGAAGCTTAAGTGATGTATCACGAACCTCACGTGCTTTCTCACCGAAGATGGCACGAAGAAGTCTTTCCTCAGCTGTAAGCTCTGTCTCTCCCTTAGGAGTAACCTTACCAACGAGGATATCACCGGCACGAACCTCGGCACCGATACGGATGATTCCGCGCTCATCAAGATTCTTGAGTGCATCCTCACCTACACCCGGAACATCCGAAGTAATCTCTTCAGGTCCAAGCTTTGTATCACGAGCCTCACACTCGTACTCTTCGATATGGATAGATGTATAAACATCGTTCTGAACCAGCTTCTCAGAAAGGAGAACAGCATCCTCGTAATTGTAACCTTCCCATGTCATGAAACCGATGAGAGGGTTCTTTCCTAATGCTATCTCACCCTGACATGTTGAAGGACCGTCAGCGATAACATCGCCAGCCTTAACATGATCGCCCGCAAAGACGATAGGCTTCTGGTTGTAGCAGTTAGACTGGTTGGATCTCATGAACTTTGTAAGCTTATACTCATCACGAGTTCCGTCTGAATCACGGCGTACAACGATCTTGTTGGATGCTGAGATCTCAACGATACCGTCATACTTCGCTACGCAGCATACACCTGAGTCAACGGCAGCCTTCGCAGAGATACCTGTATCAACTGCTGCTCTCTCAGTAACCATAAGAGGCACGGCCTGACGCTGCATGTTTGATCCCATGAGGGCACGGTTCGCGTCATCGTTCTGAAGGAACGGAATCATGGATGTAGCAACTGAGAATACCATCTTAGGTGATACGTCCATAAGATCGATGGAAGCCTTAGGGAATGCCTGAGTAGCCTCTCTGAAACGGCCGGAAACATTGTCATGAACAAAGTGTCCTTCCTCGTCAAGCGGCTCGTTCGCCTGAGCTACTACATAGTTATCCTCTTCGTCAGCTGCAAGATACTCAACTTCTCTTGTAACCTTAGGGTTCTTAGGATCTTCCTTGTCTACCTTACGGTAAGGAGACTCGATGAATCCGTACTCATTGATTCTTGCGTATGATGCCAGAGAGTTGATAAGACCGATGTTAGGTCCCTCAGGTGTCTCGATAGGACACATACGTCCATAGTGTGTATAGTGTACATCTCGAACCTCGAATCCGGCACGGTCTCTGGAAAGACCACCAGGTCCAAGAGCTGAAAGTCTACGCTTGTGTGTAAGCTCTGACAGAGGGTTGTTCTGATCCATGAACTGTGAAAGCTGTGATGAACCGAAGAACTCCTTAACAGAAGCTGTTACAGGCTTAATGTTTATGAGGCTCTGAGGTGTGATCTCATCGATATCCTGTGTTGCCATACGCTCACGAACAACACGCTCCATACGTGAAAGGCCGATACGGTACTGGTTCTGGAGAAGCTCTCCGACAGCACGAATACGACGGTTTCCGAGATGGTCGATATCATCCTTTGTACCGATCTCCTCCTCAAGGTGCATGCAGTAGTTGATGGAGGCAAAAATGTCTTCCTTTGTGATGTGCTTAGGAACAAGCTCATGCATATCCTTCATGATAGCGATACGGAGAGCTCTCTGATCATCAGCATGCTCCTCCATGAGTCTTGCAAGCTCAGGATAGTAAACCAGCTCATCAGGCTTGTCCTGATCAACGAGGTTCTGCTTCTCCTCGAGAGAAAGGTCATTCCAAAGCTTCTTCTCTGCATCAGCGCTGAGCATAGAGTTTGTACGATCAGCCTGCTTCTGGAAGTACTCTCTTACATGCTCGTACTCCTTAGCCTCTTCGTAATCAATCTCTGCAGCATCGAATGAAACGTACTTGTCAAGGTTTACTTCCAGAGCTGAAAGAACCTTTACCTTACGTGTAGGACCATCGATCCATACATATGGTACTGCTGCATCCTGAATCTCTATAGCCTTTGCATATGAGATCTGCTCGCCTGCTGTAGCGATAACCTCACCTGTTGTCTCATCGATAACATCCTCAGCAAGAGTATGTCCCTTGATACGGTTCTTGAAGTGAAGCTTCTTATTGAACTTGTAACGTCCAACCTTAGCAAGATCATAACGACGAGGGTCGAAGAACATACCATTAAGAAGAGAACTTGCTGAGTCTACTGAAAGAGGCTCGCCAGGTCTGATCTTTCTGTAAAGTTCAAGGAGACCGCCCTCATAGTTCTGTGCCTCCGGCTGCTCCTTTTCGAAAGATGCGATGAGCTTTGGCTCTTCACCGAAAAGGTCAATGATCTCAGCATTGCTGCCGATACCAAGGGCACGAATAAATACGGAAACAGGAACCTTACGGGTTCTGTCTACACGTACGAAAAATACGTCATTAGAATCGGTCTCGTACTCGATCCATGCACCACGGTTAGGAATAACCGTACATGAATAAAGCTCCTTACCGATCTTATCGTGGTCTAATCCATAGTAGATACCCGGAGAACGAACGAGCTGTGATACGATAACTCGCTCTGCACCGTTAATAACAAATGAGCCTGTATCTGTCATAAGAGGCAGATCGCCCATAAATATCTCATGTTCGTTAATCTCTTCCTTATCCTTGTTGATAAGACGAACCTTCACCTTAAGAGGGGCAGCATATGTAGCATCTCGCTCCTTGCACTCCTCAATAGAATACTTCTTCTCACCCTCGCAGAGCTTGTAGCCTACGAACTCAAGGGAAAGGTGTCCAGCAAAATCCTGGATCGGAGAGATGTCATCAAATGCCTCGCGGAGGCCGTCTGAAAGGAACCACTTGTAGGAATCCTTCTGGACTTCAATCAGGTTTGGCATCTCAAGCACTTCTTCGTGCTGCGCAAATGTCATTCTGACGTTCTTGCCGTTTTTAACGACACGCATCTTGCTTTTTTCCATTGACCGTTCACCCCATTGCGGGTTGACACCCGCTTGATCGTTGTGATTCATAGAAAGATGTGGATTTTCTCAAAATGTGCATTCATCGTTACGAGCATTGTATTTCGATGTATCAACATTTCAATGAATCTGGTTATATGTTGCTAATATTTTGCAAGTCAAAAAAAGGGCGCACTGAGCCCACGACTCCAAAATAAGTAAAAGACATTTTACCTCATGGTGATTCTTCAGTCAATAGAATGATGGGATTTTGCAAAAAAAATTTGTAATAAAATTAATTAAATTCTGTGACACTTTTGTGACACTATCAATGATAACCTATGTACATAGAACAAAAGAAATTACATTTCAGAAGTTCTTAGAAAAAAGCCCATTAAGTGCTTAGGCATTTAAATAAACAAATCTCATAATTACTTCCTTTCAAAAACTTCCGTCTCACTGCAATGGGACGGAAGTTTTTTGATGTAACTCATTAATTATTATTGTATAAGTCCTCCGCATTGCTCCGCTGACGCTATCGCAATGCTACAGAAAGCTCGAATCCGCGCTATTGCACTACTTCTCGATTCCTGTTGTCGTGTCAGATGGCTATGCATCTTCGCAAGTAAACTTGCAGGATGCATAGCCGCCTGACACCGGACTTATACACTAAAAAAGGCACGGTTCAAATGAACCGCGCCTTAAAATCACTTATTTGTCTGAAGCTTGCTACGAAGACCTGCCAAAAATCCCTTTTTCTCAGGAGCCTTTGGAATAGCACCGCCGCGAACCGAAAGAATCTTACGGATATAGATTCCGGCAACAGCAACCTTGCACTCCTTGTGTAAAGGAAGCTGCTCAAAGATGCTTGGATCAGCCATAAGAGTCATGATCTGCGGACCAACCTTCGCCTTTACTACAGGAAGCTTGCTGAGCTTAAGATAGAAAGGAGTCTGCTCCTGCACCTGCTTAGGAAGACCAGCTGCAACCGCCTCTTTTATAGACATCTTCTTTTTATCGATGATAAGCAATGTTACGTTCTGTGTGTTGGCATCGATCATAGGCTGCTGTTCAGCCTGCTGCTGACTCATCTTGCGTCCGAAGTAGTAAAGAACGCCCATAAGGATGAGCAGTATGATCGCGATAACAAGCAGTACGCTACCCACAGAGCTCAAATTCATCGCCATTAATTCCATATATAAATCCTCAACTTTCAAAAAATTACACGGTTCCCCTTAGACCGCCGAACCTAATATTACTATCTGCATCCCCAAAATGCAACAAAAAACGATTTTGCCGCCACGGCGAAGTTCATATCCCGCATCTCATGCAATTATGAGGGTACCATACCGGCACTTGTCAGCACTCACAAATCCGAAAAACCACAACAGTCAACTTATGATCTCAGATTTTCGTAAGTCTGATCCTTATCTCATTTTCAGAGACCGGCTTGCCATATTGGGTCACATCATAAATCAGCAGAATATTCATGACTGAATCCGCATGAATCCTGTCTATCTCCACATACTTCGTATCGAAGCCAAGCTCCATATATCCCATCGGAGTTTCATAGTTCATGACATGATGAACCTTTTCCTTATAGTGGAAGGCATTTTCCTGCTTCCAGTTCCTGATCACAATGATTTCTTTGCCCGCCATATCAACACGCATTTCATTGTGAACTCCGTCCTGAAAATAGGTGATGATCTGAGTTCCGTCCCCGACTTCTCTAAGGATCCCCTCAGAAACCACGTCAATGATATCCGTATCCCCGTCTATGGTCTGACGGGTATTCATTTCTATTCTTACTTTCATAATCAACCTAATGAAGCCAAAGTGGTAGGACGTGTATAGGCTGTATCGATGAGGCTCTGAACCAGCTTCGCCTTATCTACCCCCTTCACCTCCCAAAGCATAGGATACATGGAAATCGCTGTAAATCCCGGAAGTGTATTAAGCTCGTTAAATACAGGACCATCCTCTGTAAGGAAGAAATCGATTCTTGCCAGAGAGAAACCATCTACTGCAGCGAACACGGTCTTTGCAGCCTTGCGAATGAGCTCCGCATCCTCTTCCTTTATGTCCGGATCAGTATCAGTCTCCGACTGAGGATTGTTGTACTTCGCATCATAATCATAGAAATCGGCAGCCGCCCTGATCTCGCCTATGCCGCTGGCCTTGATCTCTCCGTCACAATCCTTAAACACAGCACACTCAACTTCTCTGCCTGTGATGGTCTCCTCTATGAGGATCTTGTAATCAACATCGTATGCCTTCTTAAGTCCATCTATAAGCTCACCGCGATCATGAGCCTTGGTGACGCCGCAGCTTGAGCCTGCATTGGAAGGCTTTACAAAAACAGGGTATGAAAATGCCTCTTCAACGCGGCGAATGCAGGAATCCATATCCTTTATCTCATTGCCGACAACCGAAACATACTTTGCCTGACGGACTCCTATGTTCCTAAGCGGTTCATCACATATGATCTTTGTGTAAAGCTTATCCATGGAAACCGCACTTGCAAGTACTCCACAGCCCACATAAGGGATCTGCGCCATCTCGAAAAGTCCCTGAATGGTTCCGTCCTCACCATTCTTTCCGTGAAGAGCCGGGAAGATAACATCGATTTTCCTAAGAGAAGTGCTTCCCTTTTCATCAGTTACCATAAGAGACTTGAGACCGGCATCCGGAAGGAGACAAGCTCTGGTTTTCGATTCATACCATTTACCGCTAACCACATCCTCGAGGCTATCCGCAAGAAGCCACTCTCCCTGTTTGGTAATGCCCACAAGCACAATATCATATTTATCTATATTTATATTTTTTACAATGTTTACCACCGACTTGCATGAAACCTCATGTTCTGTTGATCTTCCGCCGAATACAGCAAGTAGAGTCTCTTTCATATACGCTCCTAATTATTCAAAAGATTTTCCGTTTGATTTTACTACAATGGTGCATTATTGCAAGTCAGGATTTTTAGCCCCATCTTTCATAACAAAAAGTGCCGAAGCCATCGCTATACAGCGACAACTTCGGCACCATGAGAAAAAGAGGCTTATAAACTATTATGTAAGTGTAAAAAACGGTGTCAAACACCCTTCAGCCAGTTCATATCGCCACGTTTGAGTTTAAAGATCATGTCCTTTTTACGTTCATAGATCTGTACGAGGATCCTGATCTCCTCAGGGGTTCTGTTAGAGCTTGCCAGCACCTGACTAAGCTCATCCTTTGTGATAAGCCTGTCGAGGTCAAGTATGGACGGATCCTTCACCAGCCTTATAAGACCGACTTCATTATCAGCAAAGCTCTTGACCGGTATGTTGTTGAGCTCCAGAGTTCCATGGCTCATATTGAGATCATAGAACATAGAATTACCGGAATCGAAAATCGGAGCCATCTTCACGAACTCCAGAGTATGAACATCTCTTAAAACTCCGAAATTCTCATAACTTCTGTCCGTGTTGGTCATAACAAAATCCGTAAGTATCTGGTAATCCAAAAATCTCTGAACTTCGTCTCTGTCGAGTCCACCGTTCACACATGCATCCACAAACAGCTCATAATCCGAGGCTCCACTGTGGACAAGCTTATTTGCTCTTATAAGCTCTTCTGCCGAAATGAACTCCAGGTCCTCATTTGTAAAAGCTTCAGCACTTACGCCTATCTGCTTTCCATGGCCATAGTCAATGGTATAGAACTCATAATTCACAAATTCAAACTGATTTTGTCTCCTGTGAATGAAGGAGCCGACAACCTCATTAAAGATCTGCTGAGTATTTCCCTTCTCAACGCCTTTAACCAGATATCTCTTATCTTCTATACAGATCCACGCCTTAGGGACATCCCCTCTGGTAGAACCGCTCGGAAGTCTCATATCCGTATTCCCGAAATCAGCGTTTCCGTCAAATCCGGCGAAATGTCCGGCACCGACCACGTCTTCGAAGTCGTTGGAGAAAAGACTCACATCATTCCATGAAAGCTTCTCACCCAAAGGTCTCACCCAGTAGCAGTCAGAAAGTGACAGTCCCAGATTCCTGAGAAGATATGCCTGCGGTGTAAGAAAACCGATTTCTTCCAGAAGCGAGGCGATATTGCCCTGAGTCACCGGAACAGCCCTTCTGTACCACCAGCCCTTCAGAAGTTCATCAGGTCCTGTGGTACCTATGGGGAGCAATGTCTCCGTATATACAGCGATAACAGAAACAAGTGCACCTGACACCGGTTCAAAGATAAGCTCTGCAACCTCATCATCCCGATGCATCAAAGAATAATGCTTCAGATCATCGGCCTTGATAGCAATATGCGAAGAAAAATCATCCGTACGCGCTTTAAAGCCTGCATCGCTTTTTCTTTCTATATGCTCATCCGATACTGATGGCAACTCATCTGATGAGACGCCAAAAGCACCTGCATCGTTTGATGCATGTGCTTCAAGTTCACTCGGTCTCACAGAGCTCAAATCCCTGTCAGAGATCAGATCCTCCATACTGCACTGAAGAGCCTTTGCCATCTTTAAGATAGTCTCCGCCTTTGCTGCGGAGAGATCCTTGTGTCCCTGCTCATAATCCTGAATGGATCTGAAAGATACCCCTGTGAGCTCCCCGAGAGCCTTACGGCTTATTCCTTTAAGTTCTCTAAGTGTCTTAAGATTCATGTGACGCGCTGTTATTAGCCTTCTCAAGCTGCGCGATAGCAGTCTTCTGCATAGGGATACGGCAGTTCTTGTTGTTACCGAACTCAACGATAACAGTATCATCTGTCATATCGATGATCACTCCATAGAATCCTGAAGTAGTAAGCACTGTATCACCTACTGCTACTGATGCAAGAAGTTCCTGCTGCTTCTGACGCTCCTTCTGAGAAGGTCTGATACCTATAAAATAAAACATTGCAACGATTGCAACCAGATATACGACCCAGCCAATTGTACTCATAAATGTTCCTCCGTAGAAAAATATATCCTTGTGCTTTTTGTCTATTTTCTTTAATAAAAACAAATCTCACACCGAAAAATTCTAACATAGAGACCATTAAATATCCAGTGATATTTATTTTGAAATCTGTGACACTATTGTGATGGTTCATGATGTATAGTGATGCCATAAAGAAAATGATTCAACTCCTATTCATAAAAAAAGAAGCAACGAAATGTGCCCACCAATTTTCGTTGCTTCTTTTTGTTTCTGAAAATTTATATCGCCACACGGTCTCAAACCTGCTCCTCACTATAATAGTTTATTTCAACAAAAAATGACTCTCCGCTTTTTCGCAAGAGAGCCATTTCAAATTAATCATATGATGAGCATTTCACGAAACACTTATCCGGCTTTTGTATAAATACAAATACCAGCCAGTCTTAAAGCTCTTGTATCATCAGTCTGTAAGTGGATCAACAGTTCCATCAGGTCCTACAACGCCGATGGTTGTTGTATCTGTAAGAGGTGCTGCTGATGACTGACCTGCACCTGCCGGTACGCTTGGACCGTTTGTGTCGAAGCTTGTCTGGCTCATATCAGGTCCTGAAGTGTCCTTGTTTCCACCCTCTGATGTAGTTCTCTTAACTGAATGCTTGCTAGTAACGATCTCGCTTGTAGAAACATTAGATGTTGTATGAACCTTGACCTGCATGGTTGTGTCCTTAGAAGTTACACCGTAAACAGTCTCTGTTACACCGTTAATAGAATTGATCTTGTTAAGGTACTGATCCTTGGTAAGCTCTGAATTGTTTGCAACTGATGCAGTAATCGCATTATCAGAAAGATCGCCGGTTGCATCACGAAGAACCTTTGTGCCATTCTTGACCCATGCACCCTCAGCATCTGTTGTATATCCGTCAGGTGTTGTTGTGCTTACATATGCATATCCGTTCTCGTCGAATGCATAGCACTCATACTTTCCGTCTCCGTCTTTATCGATCCACTTCCATACGCTCTTAGGATATGACTGATCATCATTCTCATACCAGATACCCTTTTCATTAGACTTGAAGCCTGCTGCAATTGCTGTACCTGCGAGCATAGACACGCTAAGAGCTGCCACTGTACCTGTTGCTACTATTCTTTTGATTAAATTCATCTTCTTCATTTTTCTCTCCATATAATAGGTTCCATATACTAGGTTTGCGTTTCGATAACCTTTGTGTAGTCATACTATAGCACTATATAAAATAAAGTGTATGACTTTTTCCCTTGTAAAAATATTAAAATTTTTGGTAGAAGTTTATGTGTAATTTACAAATTCTCTTTCTCACACATCTGAAGAGCAGAATCTATCACCTTGTCCATGTCATAATACTTGTATTCACCGAGGCGTCCTCCAAAGATGACATTCTCCTCACATTGAGCCAGTTTCTTATACTCTTCATACAGCTTTCCGTTCTTCTCATCATTAACAGGATAGTACGGCTCATCTCCCGGCTTCCACTCGCTTGAAAACTCTCTGGAGATAACTGTCTTAGGAATATCATTTCCTTCATCATCCTTACCGAACTCGAACCACTTATGTTCGATGATCCTGGTCCATGGTGTCTCGCTGTCTGTATAGTTAACAGCAGCATTACCCTGGAAATTCGGCTTATCGAGAAGCTCTGTCTCAAATCTAACAGAACGATACTCAAGGTATCCGAGCTTATATCTAAAATATGCATCTATAGCACCCGTGTACACCACCTTATCTGCAAGAGCCTTAAGGTCTTCCCTCGGAGCCCCTTCCGAATCAAAGAAATCAACGCCCACATGAACCTCGATAGAGCCGGAAGCCACAGAAACCGCTCCCTTTCCGAAATCCTCTCCTGTCTGAGCCTGTGCGCCGCCAAGCATATTGGCAACCATACCGGTGTAGCCCCCGACTGGTATACCCTGATAAAGAGCATTGAAATAATTGTTGTCGAAGGTAAGTCTCACAGGAAGTCTCTTAATGATAAACGCCGGAAGTTCTGTGCAAGGACGTCCCCACTGCTTCTCCGTATAGCCCTTTATGAGCTTTTCGTAAATATCAGTTCCAACAAGAGATATAGCCTGCTCCTCCAGATTCTTCGGCTCACTGATACCAGCCTCGCGTCGCTGCTCCTCGATCTTTTCACTGGCTTCCTCAGGTGTAACCACGCCCCACATCCTGTTAAAGGTATACATGTTGAAAGGAAGTGAATACAGCTCTCCACGGAAATTCGCCACCGGGGAATTGGTAAATCTATTGAATGTAGCGAAACGCTGAACATAATCCCACACCTTCTTGTCATTGGTATGGAAAATATGAGCGCCGTACTTATGTACATGTATCTTTTCAATGTCTTCGGTATAAACATTGCCGGCGATATTCGGACGACGGTCGATAACCAGAACATTCTTCCCTGCTCTGGCCGCCTCCTGTGCAAATACTGCACCGTAAAGACCGGCACCAACTATAAGATAATCATATTTTGACATAATGCCCTCCACTCACCGATGGTCAAATCCGCCTCCATCGGAAAATCACAACTACGAGTATATCATACTAAAAGCCTGTAATCTATCATATAGAGGACCTCCCCCTGATCCTCTGCCACAGCAATAGTATAATTTCCAAATAAAAAATGCAGCTGCAAGAAGTGATCAATCACTCTCGCAACTACACTTTTATAGCTCAGCATAAATCTAATCAGAAGATTCCATCAATCCTGATCTTCGTCCTCTTCACCATCTCTCTCGATGAATCCGCTGCCCTTAGGAGCAGAGACATTTTCAGTGCTCTGATCTGTCACAGGTCTCACTGTCTGAGATGAATACCCGCTCGGAATATCGGCTCCTGGTCCCACCTTGTCATAGCTTGTGTTCTCCACATCAGGTCCCGGATTGGAATTCGTCTTTGCAGCACTTGAAGAATTTGTAGTTTCATCTGTCTTAGCCGTTGAATACTTAGATGTGACTATGTCAGATTTAGTCACCACCTGACTGGTATTTGAGCTTTTACTTGTACCTGACTTACTGCTCGTACTGCTGCCGCTGCTACTCTTTGTACTTGTGACCGGAGTCTTTATGCTCGTATACTTTCTGGTCACAATAGGAGTCCCGTCAGCCGTGAAAGCACGCTGATACTCTACCTGCCTCTTGGGAACAGAGATCTCTACCGGCGCAATGTAAGCATTGTGGAAGAAAACTCTGCTCACGGGCTGAGCATTTTCATACCATGCCCCATCCGCTCCCACATAATATCCATCAGGGGTCACGGAGTTCAGATATAAATATCCGTTTTCATCAAATGCATAGCACTGATATATGCCGTCTCCGTCAGCATCTATCCATTCCCATGAGTATACGGGATAGGAACCGTCATCATGAACAAACCAGAATCCTATTTCATCAGACCGCCACTGTCCTGCCATGACCTGCAAAGACGCTGCCGCACTTAATATAAGTCCCGATATAAGCACAACAAGCTTTTTCAAACTTCTTCTCTTCATCTTACTCACCCCAGATCGATCAATCTTTCCATACCTTCTTATATAAAAATCCCGCGCATCGGATCCTACAGTTAATATAGCATTTAGTTGGAAACCAGACTTAAACTTTTATTTACGAATACAAATAATTCTGATAAAGCAGATATTAAAAATTTAAAAAATCTTACTGCCTCAAAAAACAAAAAGCAGGTCACTCTTTGACTATTTTTAATATCGGCATATTATAATGTTTATTAAGGGAATAATTTTAAAACAGGAGCCATGATATGGAACATAATGATAAAAATATCGATCATATAAATCACACAGAATCTGCTGGCGAAGTCTGGTCAAAACCGAAAAAAACAGCTCTGCTTCTTGTAAATCATCATGCAGGCACAGGGACCGCCAAAGAAAAGGTATTCCTCCTCATCGCAGAGCTTGCAAAGCTCGGATATGAAGTCATCACCTATCCTATCATCCCTTCGGCAGGCATAACTTCTGAGCAGGTTATAAAAGAGTATCTTACGGATAAACTCGGACTTGTTGCATGCATAGGCGGAGACGGCACTCTGAATCATGTTGTTAATGCTTTGATCCTTTCAGACAACGCAGAACCGTCAAAGATCCCTATAGTCTATCTGCCGAGCGGTACCACAAACGACTACGCAAGGACCCTTGGCCTTAACGGTGACGTGGAAAAGCTTATCGATTCCATACGCAAAGGAATGGTATACCGTCTTGATGTGGGTGATTTCGCCGGTCAGAAATTCAACTATGTGGCGGCATTCGGTGCCTTTACAAATGTCAGCTATGAGACTCCGCAGGACCAGAAAAATTTCCTCGGATATTTTGCATATGTTCTTAATGCCATCGCCGCGGCGCCTTCATCTCTCCAGACCAGATATCACCTCCGGGTGGAGCATGACGATGAAACCGAGGAAGGCAACTTTATCTTCGGAGCAGTTTCCAATGCAACATCAGTTGCCGGATTCAAAACCCAGGCTCTTTCCGAAGCCTCTCTAAGCGACGGTCTCTTCGAGGTAATGCTGATAAAGGCCCCGGATGACCTTATGGATGTAGGCGAGATAATCCGATCCGCAATGGATGGAAATTTCGATAACCCGTATATACGTATGTTTCAGGCAAAGGAAGTCAGCTTCCATTCTGAGGAGGACATCAGCTGGACTCTGGACGGAGAATTCGGCGGCAGTCTTTCTGATGTAAACGTAAAGGTACTGTCAAAGGCAGTAAAGATATATACGGAAGCATGATATCAATTTGGATGTAAATCAACTCCCGCTCATCTGCATATATTCATCAAGCTGTTCCTTAATGCAAAAAGGGGCTGTCGCACTAAAATTGATATGCTCCCCCCAAGTAGGACACTGAAATATAAAACCTACTTGGGGGAATT
>NZ_MUHW01000025.1 GCF_002007235.1 Oribacterium sp. C9 | reverse complement strand
TTAAATTTAATCAATTAGCAATGGTGGGGTTACCCACTATAAATGACGAAAGGCCTTATTTTTATTTAAATGCATACATTGTTGAAAAAGATGTATCTGGTAAATATAAACATAAATATGATTATCCGGCTGTTTTTAGAATCGATAGAATTAAAGGTTACACACCTTTGAAGGAAACATTTTCTGTTCCATATGCTAATAGGTTTGAAGAAGGTGAATTCAGAAATAGAGTACAGTTTATGTATCCAGGGGATCTTCAAAGAATAAGTTTGAAGTATTTCGGAGATAATCCTGAACCAATATTGGACAGATTGCCTACAGCAAGAGTTGTTGAGCGGTACGATCACGAATGTGTGATTGATGCTGAAGTATATGGTAAAGGTATAATCATGTGGCTTCTAAGCCAAGGTGAACATATAGAGGTAATTAAACCTGAAAGCATGAGAGCTGAAATGAGAAGGTCTTTAGAAGCTACGCTCAAGAATTATATTTGAATTATAAACCTTATTATAAAAATATTTGTCTTTAAGTATCCATGACAGAATATGTCCTCATAGAAATATATTATTAATCTGTAACAATTGATTTGATTGTATGGATTTAGGAGGACATATTAGTGGAATCAAACACTTTTAGAGGTTTAGGAAAGGGTCTGGATAATCTTTTTGGTGCAGCAGAAGCCGGTAAAGGGACAATCAAGGACAATATGAATGACCTAAGGGACATTTTGGAGGATGAAATCATCAATAGCAAATCTACTGATGATGAGAAAAAGATTCTTTTAAAAAGACTTAGGACGTTTTGTGACACAGAAACAAATATTATGCTTGTTGGTGCCACGGGATGTGGGAAAAGTTCAACAATTAATGCCTTGTTTTCTTGCGGAGATTCAAAACAATCCGCTGAAGACAATGAACAAAAGGATGGTTTGGATCCCAAAATCAGTTCTGTCACAGTTGAAGTAGCCAAGGTTGGAAGTAAAGCCGATCCGGAAACAAAAGATATTGAAAAATATCGTATTGGTAATCTGGTTTTGTGGGATACTCCGGGTTTCGGCGATGGTACGGAATTGGATAAACATCATAAGGAATTAATTACCGACTTACTCAGAGATAAAAATGATAAAGGTGAAGCACTTATAGATCTTGTGCTTGTCATTCTTGATGGTTCAACAAAAGATCTTGGTACCTCGTACAAAATCATAAATGAAATAATTATTCCAGAACTTAATAATGAAACTAACAGGATATTGATAGCACTTAATCAGGCTGATATTGCTATGAAAACCGGGAGACATTGGAATTTTGATAAGAATGAACCGGATGATGTACTTATTAATTATTTAAACGAAAAAGTTAACTCAATAAAAAAGAGAATTAAATCAGATTCCGGCATCGATGTTGATCCTGTATATTATTGTGCAGGGTATAAAGAAGATTCCGGCGATGAAGTAAAACCATATAATCTTTCAAAACTTTTATATTACATCATGAATTCATTACCAAATGAAAAACGAGTAGCTGTAATGGAGGGAATTAATACAGATTCAAATAAATATAAAAGTAATGATAATAAAGAAAACTATAACGAAAGAATAAAGTCTTCATTTTATAAATCATTTGATTATATAACAGATGGAGTAGATACTGGCTTTGAAATCGGGAAAACCATATTAGGTATTCCAGGTGCACTTGTAGGAGGATTTCTTGGTGGAGTAGTTGGATGTTTTCAACAAATACTTGATGACATTTTTTAATGCATCTATGATTTCTAACATTGAGTGCTTTTTAACTCCGTCACCAAGGTAAGATGACTTCGTTTTTCATGAGAAAGTTATCATCTCACCAAAATAATATTTCTATCTGTCGGCCATGTCTTTAAAACGATCAAACAAAAAACCAAGATTGAAGCAATGGAAGGAGAGCTAGTAGCACTCCTTCTATTTTTATTATGATAGGGTGATATTAGATGACCATCAGATGAGGAACATCTGATACCCCAAAAAAGTTTTTTTCATACTACTCTACGATACCGGCAGCCCCCAAATCTGCCGGTAACCCTCTGAAAACCGATGATCATGTAATATGCACTCTATCATCTTTATATAATAAACAAACCGGCTAGGAGCCATGTATCAGGATATTTAGCCGATTTTTTATTGTTAAGATTTTGCGTTCGAGAATCCAAACAGGTAGATATCCCATAAAAAATAACATTTATTAAGTCAGTTTATGGAATTTATCGTCCGGAGCTGTTTTGTTCGTGCAAATACTGCCTGATCATAGAGCGTAGTGCTTTTTGATGTTCTCATACAGAACATCAATCATTGGATGGATGGTGTTTCTGTGCCATGCCAGAGAAATAGCCAGATTTTCATTAAGCTCCAGAGAGTGCATGCCCGGATGCCTGATTCCCTGATACCAGCCATCCAGAACCGCAACGCCAAGTCCATTTTCGATTGCGGCAAAGACCGAATTTATATTCGGAACAGCGGTAAATCTGGGCACGAAGTTGTGGGGACGGAACAGAAGCTCTATATCCTGACAAAGGGCACCGACCTTTGGATCGTCTATCATATAGAAAGTGTGGTCCCTGAAATCTGCAGCCGATTTTATATTTTCAAATCCCGGAAGATGCTCGGAATAAACAACTATTCTCGGAATAGATGTAAATCGCCTGCGGACATAATCGGTTTTTCCCTCAACGTAGTCATCTGTAGTGATTATGGCATCGAGATGATTGTCATCCAGGGCCTGAATCAGATCTCTGAAACCGAGACATTCAAATGAGATTTTAAAATCGGGATTCGCTTTTCTGCAGGATTCAACAACGTCCGGTAAAAATGAGGACATATTCCAGCCTATATTGTAACCGAGGCGGAGGACGGAGATGGTACCTGAAAGAATCTTACGTATATTATGCAGTTCAGCATGGGTCCTCTGGAAGAAATTGAAGTAGACTGTACCTGCTTCTGAAAGAGATATATTGCGGCTGTTTTCCCGCACGAAAAGCTCCACCCCGAGTTCTTCTTCAAGGGCGGATATATAGCGGCTTACCGCGGGCTGAGGCAGATATAGGTTCTGTGCGGCCTTGGTAAAGCTTAGGTGTTTTCCTGTTTCCAAAAAGCATTCGATCTGTTTATCATTCATAATAAACATAATTGTACTCAAAAAAATGCGTCTGTCACGTAGGCAGACGCAAAATATTAAAAATTAAATTGTATTTATATGTGTGTCAGTAGGATTTAATAAGTGCGTATCAGGCCGTCTCCGGTGATACGCACTTATCATATTGGCAAGAAAAAAATGGATTAATAAGGGGAAATCATACAAGGCATTTTAAAATGTAAATGCCGTCATGCATAGCGTTCAGGTAGATATAGCCTCTGTCATCCACTACCAGATCTTCGGCTGTTCCTAGAGGCTTGTTCGGCATCTTTACGTCAAAGCAGAGCTTTTCAGGATTTGGAGGAATGAAATAAGCTATTTCCTTTGGAACGTAAGGATCTGAAATGTCATAAACACGTAATCCTGCATGGAAGTAACAGTCGTAGGCGCGGTTCGGGTTATTCTCGATCCATGGCTTTCCTGTCATAGGCTCATGCAGATTGTGAGGACCGAAGGATGTGGGATAGCCATAGCCCAGGTCGTTGAAGTTCTTATACGGCCAGTTCTCAGGTATCTCAGGATACGGGAATACAGAGATAAGTACAGGATCCTCAGGATTTGATATATCGAACATCTCAATTCCGCACATTGCCTGAACACCGAACTTGTCGAAGTCTGCCTTGTTGTAGGTCCACTGACGTTCGCCCTCCTGCATTCCGATGGCGTATTTTGTTCCGAGGATAGGCATGAAGGTATGACAAAGGGCACCGCCGAATTTGGTTGCAAAAGGAGGTGTCATCTTTGCTTCACCTATTACCTGAGGCCATTCAGGATTGGACACATCAAGGATTTTGAAACCGCCGCCGGCACAGCTGAGATAAGCTGTATCACCGTCAACATAAGGGAAATGCACAAAGCCCGGGTATGTGTTATAACCCTGCCAGCCTTCCCAGTTCTTCTCTCTGGTCTTCCTTGTCTGATTTCCGAAGAACTGCCCCGGGTTCCACCAGCGTCCGACTTCATGAGGATTTGTCGGGTCTGAAATGTCTACGATTCTGTAAATGAAATCCTTGAACCCAACAGCTGTAGCGGATAAATGCATATATTTTCCGCCGTTGTAGGTGAATCTGTGCACACCTGCTCCCGGATTTCCTTCGTCACCCGTTGCCCAGAAGGAAAGCTTCTTCGGGTGCTCGGGATCTTCCTTTAATGAAAAGATATGTACTCCTCCCGGTGCCGGAGTGTATTTTTCAGGTGCCGGACCGTGAAGGAATTCAAGGCAGTTTCCGTTTGAAACTATCATTAGATCGTCTGCTATCTGAATCTTAGGTGTAGACATATATGGATAGATCTCAGGATCCATGACGGGCATGTACTGTACATGTCTTGGGTGTGTTGGATCTGTTACCTCTATTATCTCTACGCCGTAGCCATAAAAGCATCCGCCATAGAGATAGTAGCGTCCATCCTTTGTCTTATATAACTGTGACTGGAAGAGATAGTGATTATCAGCATCATGATAAGCAACTACTTCCATATTCTTAATGTAACCTTCGTTACCGGGACTTTTCGCATAAAACTTGTCGCTCATTTTTTCCTCCTCAGGATTCTTAAAGATATAACGTAAATTTCAAAATCATATTTTGAATCGTTTCATTCTTTACGCTCACATTCATGTCCAAATATTACGTCCCGGAATCTTAAAACGTCCAATATTAAAGTTTTCAAAAATCAATAACAAAATTGTTATCAAAGGGAAGGAGCTATCCATAACAGATCTGTTATGGAAGCTGCATACAGACCTATATCAATTTTGTTATTAAAACCACTCAATTTTGATAATTTATTCGCAATCTCCGGTGGTGCTATCATATCGCTCGTGGAAAATGCACAAATAAACGCGGTTAGCAATGACTAACATAGTGCAAGATTGTGTGAATTGATTAACATTCATAAAACTGATTGGAGGTTTTTATGGCATATGAGTTTAATCTGATGAGAAGTCTTATATATGTGGGACTGGCAAAAGAGGAGTACAGGGCAAAGCTTGAGCACTGGCTCTACTACCATCATGTACCGGAGAGCATCAGCAAGTTCTCACCCTATGTGACAAAGTATGCATTCTATCAGGCTTACCCGACTCCTGAGGAGGGAGAACGTTTCGGAGCCAGAAAAATGCAGCTCACTGAGCATTACTGGATGGTAAACGAGCATCTGCCTGAGATGGCGAACAACATCTTCTGTGAGTATATGCCTATGGACGTTCTCCGCTGGCAGGGATGTATTCCCGATGTAGACAGTGCAACTGTTCATAACAATTCAGAGTCCGGAGATGCAGGAAGAGCCGCAGGAGGCGGAGATTTCCCGCCATTCATTTTCTCTTTTATTCCTTTGAACTGGGAAGAGGACTTCAAGGGAAAGGGAAGAACCCTTGAGGACGGTCCTAATTACCGCTGGCAGTTCCTGATCCAGTATCCTGAGGGATGCTCAAAGGAAGAGGGAGAAAGATGGTTCCATGAAGAGGTGGTTCCTTTCCTCACAGGAAGCGTTCGCGTAAATCGTGTTGTCAGCAGCAGGGTAATAAAGAATTACGGAGCTCCCGAGGCGCAGTTCGACAGAGTATGCGAAGTGTGGTTCGACGGTCCGGAAGAATGGTATGAGCTTTGCGTAAATCTCGCAAAGACACATCTCAAGAAGCCGGAGTGGGCGCAGCAGGATGCATTCCCGTTCCTGAAGCCGCAGCACAACATTGCATCCATGTTCCTCGGTGACAGATGCACTTCCGATAATCTGAGTCAGTACAGAGGCTACATTACATTGAGGTAAAGAATGAAATTAATTGATGAAGCATTGAAAGAAGGGCGTTCAAATTTCGTGCTGATAGGAGGAGCCGGATGCGGAAAGAGTGAGATATCACTGAATCTTGCAAAGGTTCTGAGGGATAAAACAGAGAAGACAGTTCATCTTTTTGATATGGACATGACAAAGCCTTTGTTTCGTTCAAGGGATCTGCTTGATTCGGATGAACTGAAGGGAATCGAATTTCATTTTGAAGAGCAGTTCTATGATGCGCCCACTTTGGTCGGCGGAGTCAGAAGGTTTCTCAATGATCCCGATAGCATAGTAGTTATGGATGTGGGAGGAGACGACATCGGTGCCCGGGCAATCGGAGGGTTCATGGCATCCGCAAATCGGTCAAAGATGCTGGTAATGTATGTTTTGAATTATTACAGACCTTTCTGCAGAGACATCGAACATATCGGCAGATTTCTCTCAGATATTCTGGCGGTTTCCGGATTGTCATTTAAGGATATTCGCTTTATTGATAATCCTAATTCAGGATTAACAACTACAGAGGATGAAGTGATTGAAGGTGTGCAGAAAATGAAAGAGATGCTTAAGGATCACTGCGATATAGAGATGATCTGTACAAATGAGAAGCTTGCCTCATCGGTGGAAGGAAAACTTCCAAAAGATAAGATCATGCCGCTTCATCTGTTTCTGACCTATGAATGGTTGAAAGAAGCCTGATATGAGGGTTTCCAAGAGAAAGATTTTGAGAGGTTAAATTATGGCGAAATTCAGTATCAATGTAGTTGCAGAGCGCTGTAAGAGCTGCGGCTACTGTATAAAGTTCTGTCCCAAGAAGGTTCTGGAGATAGGAACCAAGGTCAATGCAAAGGGCTACGAGTATGTGGTTGCAGCCAGAACAGAGGATTGCGTAGGTTGTCTTACATGCGGAAAGATCTGTCCTGACGGCGCTATCGAAATATATAAGGAGGACTAAGATGGCTAGAACATTTATGAAGGGCAGCGAGGCTGTTGCGGAAGCTGCAGTGAGAGCCGGCTGTCGTTTTTTTGCAGGTTATCCCATAACTCCTCAGAATGAAGTTCCTGAGTATTTTTCCAGAAGACTTCCTGAGGTGGGTGGTGTGTTCGTACAGGGAGAATCGGAAGTGGCATCCATAAATATGGTTTATGGAGCAGCTTCCACCGGAGTCAGATCCATGACTTCTTCATCAAGCCCGGGAATCGCTCTTAAGAGCGAAGGTATCTCATACTGTGCTGCAGCACGTATCCCGATTGTGTATACAAACTTTGCAAGAGGAGGCCCAGGTGTAGGTTCCATCCAGCCTGCACAGATGGATTATTTTGAGGCTACAAAGGCAGCAGGCAACGGTGGTTTCCAGATGATAGTTCTGGCACCTTCAACAGTTCAGGAGGCTGTGGACCTTACGGTTAAGGCATTTGAACTTGCAGACAGAGACAGAAATCCTGTTCATATCCTTGCAGATGGCGTTATCGCCACCATGATGGAGCCGGTTGAGCTTCCTGATATGATGCCAGAGGAGAAGGTAAAGGAAATCAGAGAGAGCAAGAGAAAGTGGGCATGTGTAGGACATGAGCTTGACTATAAGAACCGTGCATGGATAGAGCCCGGACACTGGCTCACATCGAAGCAGCAGGAATGTAACGAAGAAGCGGCTGCGATGTATGAGGAATGGAAGAAAAAGGATGTGATGGTTGAGGAGTATATGGTATCCGATGCGGATATCGTTCTTACAGCCTACGGAATTTCAGGCCGTATCGCAAAGTCAGCTGTGGAGCTTCTCAGAAAGAAGGGAATAAAGGCAGGACTTATCCGTCCGATAACATTGAACCCGTTCCCAGTTGAAGCCTTTGAAAAGCTTGATTATTCAAAGGTCAAGGCAATTCTTGATGTTGAAATGTCTATCCCGGCCCAGTATGCAACTGATGTGGAGGCTGTAGTGAGACGTCGTTGTCCGGTTGAGAAGTGCTTATGCTCAGGCGGAAACATCATGTCACGAGAAGCTGTTATTGATGCGGTAATGAAGATAGCAGGACAGGAGGCGTAACATGGCAGAGTGTTTATATAGCAGAACCAAGACGATACAGGAGGACAAGGTTTCAGGATTTTGTCCCGGATGTATGCATTCAACAGTAATGAAGCTTATCGGTGAAGTGATAGATGAGATGGGAATCATCGACAGGACAGCAGCGGTTCTCGGAATAGGATGCTGCGGACTTCAGATGGATTACATGGCATACGATAACATCACTTCACCTCACGGAAGAGCCTGCGCTGTTGCCACAGGAATGAAGAGAGCAAATCCCGACACACTGTACTTCACTTATCAGGGTGACGGAGACCTGGCATCCATCGGACTCGCAGAGACAGTCTCTGCAGCAAACAGAGGCGAGAACTTTACGGTCATATTCATTAACAACGGTATCTACGGTATGACAGGAGGACAGCTGGCACCTACAACACTCTTCGGTATGAAGGCATCAACTGCGCCTAAAGGAAGAATAGCTGAAGAACACGGTTATCCCATGCATGTTTGCGAGACCCTGAACCAGCTCACTGCGCCTCAGTATCTCGTAAGAACCAGCTGCAATACTCCTCAGAATGTTATGAAGACAAAGCAGGCCATCAGAAAAGCCTTTGAATACCAGCTTGCAGGAAAAGGTTTTTCACTTGTTGAGATAGTTACAAGCTGTCCTACCAACTGGGGACTGGATTCTCTTAAGGCACTGGATTTCCTTGAGGAAAACATGCTTAAAGAGTACCCCCTAGGAGTAGTAAGGGATAAAGGTTAAGGAGGAAGATATGGAGACAAATTTATGTGTAGCCGGATTCGGCGGACAGGGTGTCATGACCCTCGGAAAGTTTCTTGCTTCCGCAACCTGTGATTCTACTGATAAGAATGTGACATTTTTCCCGTCATACGGTGCGGAGCAGCGCGGAGGTACTGCAAACTGCTACGTTGTCATCTCTGATGAAATGATAGGAGCCCCTCTTGGAGATGTGATGGATGACTTAATAGTCATGAACGGTCCTTCATTAAATAAGTTCCTGGGAACTCTTAAGCCGGGTGGAAGACTTTTTATCAACAGCTCCATCGTAAAGGATAAGATCGAAAGAACTGATATAGATATCATTTCTGCCCCTGTTACAGAGCTTGCTCTCGAGATGGGCAATGCAAAGGTCCTTAATGTCATCATGCTGGGCGTCTATGTGGGATATACAGAGGTCGTGGCTCCGGAGATAGTCTGGGGAACAGTTGAGCACAAACTTGGAAGCAAGCCAAAGCTTTTACCTCTTAACAAGGCTGCCTTTGACAAGGGACTGGAGATAGGAAGAGCAGCAAGAAAGTAATAAGAAGACGGCATCAGCCCGTATCACATATGAAAGCAGGCTGATGCTTCAGAAGATAAGAAGGTAAAACAAATGGTATTTCATAATTTTGATGAATTGATTTCAAAGGTGAAGGGTGAGCCAAGGAAGAAGATCATGGCTGTGGCCTGTGCCAACGATGAGCATACACTGGAAGCAGTTGTACATGCCAGAAGAGAAGGTATCGTTGAGCCGATCCTTGTGGGTGATGAAAAGATCATCACAGGAATTCTCAGTGAACTTAAGGAAGACATCCCGAAGGAGAACATTATCCATGTACCTGAAGAGGATCTTCAGAAAGCCTGCGAGACAGCAGTAAAGCTTGTGGGCGAAGGTAAGGCTGATTTTCTCATGAAGGGTAAGGTGGATACAAAGATCATCCTGAAGGAAGTGGTCAATAAGGAGTATGGTCTGGGAACAGGCAGACTGATGTCTCATTTTACAATGTTCCAGATCCCGAGCTATCACAAGCTGATACTTCCTGTAGACGGCGGTATGGTGACTTATCCCGATCTCAATCAGAAGAAGCAGATAATTCAGAACACTGTTGATACTCTTGTGTCCATGGGTTATGACTGCCCGAAGGTAGGGGTTCTTACCTGTGTTGAAAAGGTGAATCCAAAGATGCCGGAATCTGTGGAGGCTGCAGAGCTTCAGGAGATGAACAGAAGAGGCGAGATAGAGAATTGTATCGTGGAAGGCCCTATACAGTATGACTGTGCCATGAGAAAGGATATAGCCGATTTCAAGGGACTTAAGTCTGAGATCGCAGGTGATCCCGATGTGCTGGTAGCGCCTAACATTCATGCCGGAAATATCATGGGCAAGATGTATGCCATCAGCTGCGGAGGCAAGATGGCAGGCTTTATCGTCGGCGCAAAGTGCCCTATCGTAATGGTTTCAAGAGGTTCTTCTTCCGAGGAGAAATATCTTTCGATCGTTGTTTCAGCGGCAGCTGTTTAAATGAAAAACGCGGAGAGAAGGTAATATGAATCAGGCGTTTTCGTTTGATATCGGAACAGAGAAAGAACCCTGATTTTTTAAAATGCTTAAAGTCACGAGGCTCCATCGGCAATAAATCGAGGGCAGTACAAATCGGATTTGTAAGCTGATTAGAAGAAAGGAAGAAGAAATATGTTAAACGAAAAGATTCTGGTCATCAATCCCGGATCTACATCAACGAAAATAGCTGTATATCAGGCAGAGGAGCAGCAGTGGACAGAGAGCATCAGCCACAGTCTTGAGGATCTGAAGGCTTATGCGACCATCTATGACCAGCTTGAAATGAGAAAGGATCTGATCATGGCATGTCTTGTGAAGCACGGTGACAAGATCGATTCCTTTGGGGCAGTTGTCGGAAGGGGCGGAGCATTGCCGCCTGTGAAGACCGGTGCCTATGAGGTCAATGAAAAGATGGTGGACACGCTGCATTATCATCCTGTTGACCAGCACGCAAGTAATCTTGGTGCAGGCATCGCATTCAGCATTGCCGAAAGCATCGGAGTGAAAGCATATATCTATGATGCCATCACAGTTGATGAAATGACGGAAGTGAATAAAGTGACCGGACTTAAGGGTATCAGAATTCCTGCAAAGGGACACAATCTCAACACCCGTGCAGCAGCACTGAAGCTCTGCAGCGACAAGGGTATCGATTATAAGAAGGTCAATATCATCGTTGCCCACTTAGGCGGCGGAATCACAGTGAACCTTCATTCACAGGGCAGGATCATAGACTTTTTCAATGATGAGGTGGGAACATTTGCACCTGAACGTGCAGGCGGACTTCCTACCTACGCACTTGTTGATATGTGTTACAGCGGAAAGTACACAAAGGAGGAGCTCATGAAGCAGCTCCAGAGAAAGGGAGGAATCATTTCCTATCTCGGAACAGCGGACATGAGAGAAGTAGAAAAAATGGTCAATGAGGGGAATGAAGAGGCTGCGCTTCTTTTTGAAGCCATGGCTCTTAACACTGCAAAGACCATCGCACGCATCGCTCCTTCTGTTGACGGAAAGGTTGACTACATCGTCCTTACAGGTGGTCTTGCTTATTCAGACAGATTCGTGACTTCAATTAAGAAGCATGTAGGATTCGTCGGTCCTGTTGAGGTAATTCCGGGAGAGAACGAGATGAAGGCTCTTGCGGAAGGCGTACTCCGTGTGATCCGTGGAGAGGAAACAGCACGTATTTATGAGTGAGGTAAAAGGTGTGCAGTGTACCGCTCTAAAAAAGACCGGTACTGAGCAGTGGTTTTGCGGTGAAGGAACTGAGAAAAAGAATTGTCCGGAGGAGGAAAGAAATGAATAAAAACTACAGATGGATCTATGCAATTTCAGGAGTGATAATACTCGTTTTCGCAGGCCTGATCTATGCATGGAGCGTTCTCTCCGGACCAATCGCCGCAGACTATCCGGAATGGAGTAAGGGAAGTCTTTCCCTTACCTTTACTCTCGCCATGAGCTTTTTCTGTTTAGGCGGACTTGCTGCGGGACTGCTTTCAAAGAAATTCAATGAAAGATATATTCTGACAGCATCAGCCCTGCTCCTTTTTTCAGGCTTTGAGATCGTCAGTTACATGCATTCTCTCGGAATGCTGTACCTTGGATTTGGAGTATGCGCGGGTCTCGGCGCCGGACTCTCATATAACACCGTCATGTCGAGTGTCACAAAATGGTTTCCGGACAGGAAGGGACTCATTTCAGGAATACTTCTTATGGGCTTCGGTATAGGAGCCTTTATCATAGGAAAGATTTATGCCTTTATGCTCGCCATGTACAGCTGGAGAGCTGAATACAAGGTCCTCGGAATCATAGTGTTCGCAGTTATCTTCATAGGTGCTTTTATAGTAAGGAAACCTTACGAAGATGAGACGAAGAAATTGCCGGGCAGTGAACCGAAAGTCATAGCAAAAAAGGCTGAAAGTATATCATCAGGTCAGGCAAATGGTGCGGCTGCAGGTTCTGCTGAACACGGCACCCCCGTGGCGCATAGAGGTGACAATGATGACTTCACCACACAGGAAATGATAAAAACGCCGTCTTTCTGGCTGTTCTTCTTCTATGCGGTATTTCTAAGCGCTGCGGCTCTTGCCCTTATAGCTCAGGCAGGAGGAATCGTCATAGAGATCGCACCATCACTAGGTGCCGGCAGCATAGCAACCATCGTTGGGCTCATCTCTGTTTTTAACGGAATCGGAAGAGTGGTGTTCGGTGGGCTTTACGACAGGATAGGGCAGAAAAAGACCATGTCTTTGAACTGTGCGCTGTATCTTATTTCGATCCTTATCAATATCTTTGCCATCAATATGGGGAATCTGATGCTTGTTGTGGCAGGCTTTGTGTTCTTCGGTCTCGCTTATGGCGGCGTCACACCAACAAATTCAGCATTCATCATGGATTTTTACGGTGTGGAGCATTATCCGGTCAATTTTTCGATGATCAACCTGAATCTTTTGGTGGCATCCTTCGGAGGAACTCTTGCGGGAACACTCTACGATGTTCAGGGAACTTACCTCAGTATCTTTATGATCATGATGGCAGCAGTCGCCATGGCAGCGGTCTGCACATTGCTGATCAGAAGACCTGTGAAAGGATTGATGTATGAGCGAAAAGATGCAGTTTTTCAGGGCTAATGTTTTTGTCAATGTCTGTATGGCTCTGTCCATCAATACGGCAGCCACTATTCTTTCCGGAGGTGATACACTGTCTGGCTTTGTAAGAGGATGCTGCTGTGCATTTACCATCAATACCGTGGCAGCTGTCATCCTGCCTATGGGCAGCATAGGTTCAGGCTTTTCGGAAGGCATATGCAGACAGAAGAAGGGCAGTTTTGGTGAGATGCTTTCGCGAAATTTCATCGTAAATGCCATATATGTGACCATAGTGAGTTTTTGTATGGCCATGATAAATGCGGGTATTGGAAAGAGGCTTATCGCTGTCTGGTTTTCGACCTATCCCGCACTTCACTTAGTGGGGCTCGTTACGAGCCTCGTTATAGAGAACCTAAGTAAAAAATTAAATAAGAATAATTAAAACAACAGATTGTATATAAGTATTTGTCATGGGAAGGGAATCGGGGCAAATAAAAAGGTACAGTCAGTTGAATTCAGGAGGATTTTTATATGAAGATTTTAGGAATTTCCTGCGGAACCCGCAATGGAAATAACGACACCATGTGCAGAGTTGCGTTGGAAGCAGCAAAGGAAATGGGAGCGGAGATCGAGTTTATCCATATGTTCGACTGGGACATCAAGTACTGTTCAGGCTGTGTTGCCTGCTCTCGCGGTCTCGTAATGGGTAAGGGCATGATTTGTTCACAGAAGGATGATTTTGCTGCACTTTTCGATAAGATGGCAGAGGCAGACGGTGTTCTTGTGGTTGATCCGATTTACGAATCAGGTGGATCAGGACTGTTCCATGTTCTCTGCGACCGTATGGGTCCGGGACATGATCTCGGAATGCTTTTCATGGCAGATGGAAAGCTCAAGGAGCAGGGTAAGGCAGGCCTCGACCCTAAGTATTTAAAGAAAAAGGCAATATCATTCGTTGGTATCGGCGGTTCAGACTGGGCATGCCGTGTTGAGACAGACCATGCCATGCTCGCCATGAGTCCTTCATGGACAGTTATAGACAATGACTGGTTCTCATGGTCAAAGGATGTCATCATGCAGGATGACAAGATCGAGAGAATGAAGCAGATCGGACGTAATCTTGTCGAGGCTGCAAAGGATGTGGAGAATGCAAAGTGGATGGGAAAGCCCGGTGCCTGCCCTCATTGCAACGGAAACAATTTCTATATCCATCCGGGTACAACCAAGTGCGTATGCGAGCTTTGCGGACTTGAGGGAACACTTGAGGTAAAGGACGGAGCTTTCAAGTTCAGGTTTGCTCCGGAGGACGAGCACAAGGCTCATGATACCATGTCCGGTAAGAAGTTACACGGGGATGATATATTCAGAAACGAAGGAAGACTCATGAATCTCTTCAAGGATCCTGAATTCAAGGCACGTAAGGAGCACTACACAGCAGTCTGTGCACCGACACCATCACCTTCAAAAGCAAATAATTAAAGACCAGTTTATATATCGGTGCTTTCATGGGTTTTCAGGTAAAAATCCCTGCTGATTAGTTATGGTTAAAAGCATTAATCAGCTAAGTACTGAATCGATCCCATCATAAAAAATGAAACCCTGGGCAACGTATCTGGCTGTCCCGGGTTCTCTTTGAGGTAGAACAGCCGGTAACTGTCATATGTAAAGGAGAAAAAGAAATGGAAAAACCAAGCCTGAAATTTTTTATAGTTTTTAATCTGGTAATGAATATTCCTCTGGCAACAGCCATGTCAGTAGGAGGTATGATCTTTTCCGGCAATTCTGATAAATTGCTGACCCCGGCCCTGTTTGTCAATATCCTGCTTGGATTTGTATTTGCATGCATCGTAAATGCGGTAGTACCTATTCCCCTCATAGCCATGAATTCCCCCAAATTATTCAGGGTGAATGCAGAAAGTGTTCCGGGCAGGGTTCTTGGCAATGTTCCAGTAGTCCTGATATTCGTTATCATTATCGGACTCATCATGAATTTTGCCAATGTTCAGATCTTTGCAGGAGCACCTTTCCCGGCATTTTTGTTCGCGTTTTTAGGTACATTCATACCCATGTATATCCTTTGCTTTGTTATCGCGATGATTTTCATTCCCATAGCTCAGGGAGCCGCAGGGAAGGTCTGTGCCGTATAGCATGAAACGCTTTAATTCCTTTCTGCCTTCATGGACTTCTTGTTCTCGTACATCAGACTGTCAGCCCGTTTGAAAACATTTTCCACAGTGCTGTCATTGTACGGGTCAAACAAGGTCCAGCCTACAGCAGCAGAAACACGCTCCCAAGGCTCCAGGGTTTCATCGGATGAAAGTTCACTTATGGTATTCCTGAACTTTTCGATCAGAGCTTCTGCCTCATCATAGTCACTGTTTTCCAGGATGACTACGAATTCGTCACCGCCTATTCTGAAAACAGGAGAATGTGCGAAAGTCACGCATACCAGCCGGCACAGTTTTTTTATGGCGATATTGCCCTTTTCGTGCCCGTAAGTGTCATTTATCTTTTTCAGATAATTCAGATCGATCATGGCGATTCCGAATTTGCCGCCATCATCGTCTTCCATGTGCAGCTCTATGAGCTGCACTTCTTTTTCGTAAGCATTTCTGTTGCGGATTCCGGTCAGAGTATCACGGTCCGCCTGAATACTGAGTTCTGCATTTTTGGCCTGAGCAGTCTTCAGCTCCTGGATGGTCAGATTAAGAGTAGTGGTGTACTCATGTATGCTTTTCATCATGGAGGCTATCTGCATTGCCAGAGAGGTGACTTCGTTCCTGCCTTTAGCATTATCTATGATAATGTCTGCAACGGCAGGATCTTTGTTGTCGGTATATTTTTGAACATCAGCCTGCAGCTGTGACAGCTTTTTCAGACAGATCTCATTAATGAATATGAGCAGAATATCCATGGCTATAAATACTATCACTGCGATCATGGCCATTTCCACGAGAGCATTTTTCAGAAGCTCTTTGTTGATCGTTTCTGTAAATGTCTCTGCACCGACTATACCAACCAGCTCTCCATTCATGTAAAACGGGGTGTAGAAGGCATATGTTCGCCCGTAATAATTATCTGATTCATCAAAGCCGCTTTGTTGCTCACCGGTTTCCCAGGTTTTCCAGAACTTTTTATGTCCTTCCCGTGGCATGTCTATAAGATCGCAGATCCGCATGCGCGATGGATCATCAGCATAAGGTCTCCTGTCGGAGTCTATAATGTAATACACTTCATCAGATCCGTCGCCTTTAGGTATCAGGAGCATGGTGTATGGAACGTTCAGAGTTTTCTCAGCTTTCCAGAATATATCAGTCCAATAGAGATAGTTATATATGGCGCAGGCTTCACTGGTTTCTTTGTCGAAATCCTCATAGCTGTAATCCTTTCCGAATTCCTGATCCGGAAATTTTTTATCCATGAGAGTGTGGAAATAGTATTCGGCGTCTGAACAGTCGGTGCCGAAGTCGATGGGAAGATAAAGCTCATCTCTGTGAGCTATGAGATAATCTTTGAAAAACGGAAATTCGTCGGAGTCATCTTCTACAAGCATGCATAAGAAGCCGGAGACAGCCTGTATCTGATCCTGACAGTTCTTCAGGTATCGGCTGTACTCCTGCCTGTATGTTATATAACCGCTCGTACAAACTGCGATAACAGTGATCAGCAGAAATACGATCAGCAGTTTGAAATTTAAACTGTCGGTCTTGCGTTTCATCTCGCTCCTTCGATCTGTGGTTCATGAATTTTTTATAAGTGGTATTAAGAACCGGATAAAGCTGGGAAGATTTAAGCTACCGGATCCGGTTCACGCTATTTAGATTTATATCGACAGTAAATATGAGTTTTATCAATGGGAAATCAGGCCGGAGATTTGCCATAAGACCTTTTGTAAGTAAAGAAAATAAAATTGCATTGTATGTAGCATATTCAGGTGCTAGTATGGATTGGAAACATTGACTAAATAATAACAATTCATTTGAAATGTTGTTATTATCAAGAAAGAGGTAACAATATTATGAAAAAGAGAAATATTGGAAAGTCAGCAACAGCGGTAGTTCTTGCAAGTGCAATGACCGCTTCGGCTCTTGCAGGATGCGGATCAAAGCCGGCAGAGACAGCAGCGGCAACAACAGCTGCAGCAACGGAGGCATCTACAGAGGCAGCAAAGGTTGAATCAGGAGCTGATGGTACTTATGAAGGTACTGCAGTTGGACAGGGTGGAGAGAGCAATCCGGTTAAGGTTGCCATCACACTTAAGGATGGAAAGATTGCAGATGTCAAGATTGAAGGCCCCGGCGAAACAGATGGTATCGGATCCAAGGCAATCGAGTCATTTCCTGAGGAGATGATCGAGAGAAATACAATTCAGGTTGATGCGATTTCAGGAGCAACAATTACATCAAAAGCTATTGTAGAAGCAGCTACAGCTGCACTTGCAGAGGCTGGACTTAAGCCCGAAGATCTTGAATCAGTAGAGGCAGCCGCAGCAGCACCTCAGGAAGATATGTCTGTTGAAGCTGATGTAGTAGTTGTTGGTATGGGTGGTGCCGGAATGACAGCCGCTATCACAGCAGCTGAGGCAGGAAAGAATGTTGTTATTCTCGAGTCACAGTCAATGGGCGGAGGAAACACAGTTCGTTCAACCGGCGGACTTAACGCAGCCAAGACAGCAACACAGGATGAAAATGAGTTCGGTGAGGCTGACGGTGTAAACAAGACACTTAATACTGCCAAGGAGTCATGGGCTGACAATGAAGTTATCACAGAGCTTGCTGCTACAGTTCAGAAGCAGTGGGATGAGTATCAGGCAAAGCCTGAAGGTTACTTTGATTCTGTAGAGCTTTTTGAGCTTGATACAATGATCGGTGGTAAGGGAATAAATGATTTTAGCCTTGTTAAGACACTTTGTGAGAATACCTCAGGCGCAGTTGACTGGCTGAAGGATCATAACGCTGATCTTCCATCAGTTGGTGCTTTCGGCGGTGCATCTGTAAAGCGTATACACAGACCTGTCAATGCTGAGGGAAAGACAACTGCAGTTGGTTCTTACCTCGTGCCTATCCTTACAAAGAACGTAGAGGACAAGGACAATATCGATGTTTACTATAATACAACAGCAAACAAGATCATCATGGAAGATGGCAAGGCTGTAGGTGTAGTTGCCGAGGGTGAGACAGGTAATACTGTTACTGTTAACGCAAAGGCAGTAATTCTTGCTACAGGTGGTTTCGGTGCTGATCTTGATAGAGTTGTTAAGTACAATCCGGATCTTGAGGGCTTTGTTACAACCAATGCCGCAGGTTCTCTTGGACAGGGTATCGATATGGCGACAGCTGATGATGTTAAGGCTGACACAGTTGATATGGAGCAGATTCAGATTCATCCTACAGTGACTGTTGATGCTGATGGTAACGCTCACCTTATCACAGAGGGTATCCGTGGAGACGGTGCTATCCTTGTCAATATGGAAGGAAAGAGATTCTATGACGAAGTATCTACAAGAGATAAGGTTTCCGCAGCTGAAATCGCACAGACAGATGGATGTGCATGGATCATTCTTGATCAGAAGATGATGGATGCTTCATCAGTTTACACAGGATATTACAATTCCGGCTATGCAGTAAAGGGCGAAACATACGAAGAGCTTGCAGAGGCTATGGGCGTTCCAGCAGATGCATTTAAGGAGACCATGGACGGATGGGCTAAGATCTGGGCTGACAAGAAGGATGCCGAGTTTGGACGTACATCATTCTCAAGTGATAATGATCTTACAACGGCTCCTTTCTATGCTATCAAGGTTTCTCCGGGAATCCATCACACAATGGGTGGTCTTAAGATCGATACTTCTGCAGAAGTTATCAATACTGAGGGTAATGTTATCCCTGGTCTGTTTGCAGCAGGTGAGGTTACCGGAGGTGTTCACGGTGCTAACCGTCTCGGTGGAAATGCAGTAGCTGATATCATCGTATTCGGAAGAATCGCAGGCGATAGTGCAGTAGCATACATTGGATAATGTTTTGACCGTAGATGTCATAATCATAATACCGGGAGCCGTTCACACAATAGTGTGGCGGCTCTTTTCCGTCCCCGTGATTGCCTCATGACTTCATTTCAACTGGTAAATAATAGATGGGCGGCCACCGGTTTCATATTGATGGATTCTATGGCATTTTCCATAAGATTGTCTACGATGGATATTCTGGAGTTTCCAAGTATAAAAGCGGCAAGAATCTGATGCCGGAATAAAAAAAATAAATAGGCAGTATTAGTTAATAAAAGAGAGTTAGATGTTGCTAACTCTCTTTTATTTTACTATATTTTTGGGGTTAGCGCGCACTAACTCATTAAATAAAGGGGTTAAGTAGAGATGAAAAAGCAATTATATCGGGCAATGACGGCAATGCTGACATTGTCCTTGGTCAGTGTACCATTTTCATCGATTTCCAATGCGGCTAACACCGGAAGCATGTTCTCGATCGTTAAAGATATCGGTTTTCAATACGATGGGAAAGACTGGGTATATCTCAATGCCTTTGGAAATAAAATAACAGGATGGGTAACTGCGCCGGATGGATACAAATATCATATGAATGTCCAGAACGGAATCATGGATACGGGATGGTTTCTGGATACAGATGGAAAATGGTACTTTTTGAATGAGATAAGCGATGGAACAAAAGGGCGGGTAATGACAGGCTGGAACTGGATAGACGGTTACTGTTATTATTTCGACCAGAACGGCGTCATGGCGGCAAGTACCTTTACGCCGGATCACTATTTTGTAAATAAAGACGGGCAGTGGTCGGAAACAGACGGAACAGTTCATTATGTTGAGGGAAAGGGAATCAGAACGAGAAAAGTTCTCGGAGCAAACAGGGTAGAGCTGGGAAAGCCTGTGGTCAGAGGAGGTTCCGGTGAGTCTGGTGGAAGCGGAAGCTCAGGATGGAGAGAAAGACCGACGGAACCTGAAACAAAGCCGTCTGAGACAAAGTCGGATCCAAAACCCATGGAGTCTGAAACTGAGCCTCAGGACACTCCTGAGCCTTCAGGTGATAACGGCGGTAAAAAGGATGATCGTAAGGGTGGTGCTGTATCAGTGACAGGCATTAAGCCTCTGAGGGCAGTGTGTGTTAACTTCAAGGGTGACGAGAAAAAGACCCGTCAATATATAGAGAAGAAAATAAAGAACAGCGGAATAAGCTTTTATCTTTCAAACGGCAAGCTCACCACAGCCATAGTAACGGACTGGGAGCTTCAAGGTGATGCGGTTTCCGGTAGTATCATGAAGGCAAGACCTGTGTCCTTCCGGGTGGATGAAAGCTACAGAGATATAGAAGATCAGTTAAAGAAATATGATGTAACGCTTTCCATAGAGATCTCCAATTCAGAGTCAGGCAGTTTTGATCCAAAGAATCCTACAGAGCCGGAACAGCCGACACTGGAAGATCCAACATCAGAAGACCCTACACAGGAGGAACCGACTGCTGAGAACACAGAGAATAAGAAGCATCCTGATAACTGGGCTATCACAGGATATGTTCAGCCTGAGGCAGTGGAAACAGATTACATAGATGCGGAACTTTCAAGTTATCAGGCTTACTTCCCAAAGACTATTACATTTAAGACTAATGATGGCACAACTATAACCATTGATGCCAGATGGAACGGATATAGCGGAAGCTTCGGGCCGGGAAAAGAGATATGTGTGAAGTGCGATAACGGTTATGAGGATCTTCCTTCGGATGTAAGGACAAAACTGATGGATTCCTTTGAAAATATCGGAACGCCGACTTTCACCATCAGATTTAGGGAAAAGGAAACGGAGAAACCAAAGGATAAGATCAAAGTCACACTGGATCGTGAGCCGGTGTCAGAAGGTTCATATAAGGAGTATAGATACGCCTTTGATGAGGAGCTATGTATAGAGCTTTCAAATTACACAGGTGACGGAAGGGATGTAAGTATCACGGGAGCAAGTGGATTTAAAACCACACTTGATAAGCTGTCATTTGATGCGGCAACAGGAAAAGCAAGTGCAGATGTATCGGATTTTATGCCATCTGGACTCACAAATTATTTCTGGCTCACAGTGGAATATGATGGCGAAAATGCATTACAGGCCAAGATAAACGTTACAACAGACAGAAGCGTAAGCTTCAAAAACGGTGGAACAGGATACTCACCAAGATATGAAAATGTATCAAAAAAGAAGGATTTTGAAACTGAGCTTAGTTTTGTAAATGTGCCTTCTGAAGATATTAAAAAGCTTGTTTTTGTAAAGGGTGATGCAGACATAACAGATCAGCTTGGATTTACTGAAACCGAAGAGGAGGGAGTTTACAGACTCACAGTTCCCAGTGAATTTATAAAGAGCAACATATCCTGGGGTTCGGTCAGCTTCACTTTGAAGTGTAGAGGAGTAATGCCGGTTACAGTTTACCTTTCTGTGATGAGAGATCCTGCTCTCAGTAAAGATAAGTATCAGGGGTACTATGTGACGGAGAATCCTGTGATAACTCTAAGCAATTTCTCGTTGGATAAGAACTCGATTTCTGATCTTGAACTTAGCCTCGCAAAAAATGTTACCGGGGCAGAAGAGAGAATTCTTGTAAAGAATGAAGATTACAGGATAAGTGAGAACGATAAAAAGATAACCATCATTTCGAAGAATGCTCTTCAGACAGAGACATTGGAGGAAGACATAAAATACAGGCTTAAGGTGAAGGCGCCTCTTGATGAGGATGAAGCTTCCATAGACCTCGATTATAAAAAGGACAGGGCACTGGAAGTGATCCTTGCCGGAACCATCATCCCAGATATGCCTGTTTATCTCAGAATAACAAATCTCAATTACGGTGAGACTCTTGAGGATGTAGAGATCTATGCAGGAGAAGATAAACTTCAGGGCCTGACTGTGGTGGAAAGAAATTTTGTCAGCAAGATATGCATTCCATATGAGACTTTTTCAAAATATGTGAAAGACGGAAAGGCGGATCTCACAGTAAAGAAACCGGGTATCAAGAGTGCGGATCTTAGTATCAGTATGCCTGAGTTTACTGGAGAAGATGCACCGGTAGAGACGGCATTAACAGATAACTATGGTTATTCTAAGTTCGAGTTACAGGACGGAATCCCTGTTTTTTCGGGAAAAGGAGATGTTTATATCAAGGTGACAGACAAGGAAATTCCTAATGACATTTTGAAGGGTACCGTTGGCGTATTCCATAAGAAAGGTACAGCTCCCGGTGAAGGGGTTCCTGTGTATATAGAGGGCTACAGCGAGATATGCTCGAATTACTCTTCAAAGGAGAAATGGATAAAGTTCGCACTTTACACATACAGAGAGGAACTTGGCAAAGCTGTTGTCATGGATGGAGACAAATATTCTGTATATACCATAACTGTATATATTCCGGGTTATAAAACCGTGGATATCGATGTGGCTTTAAAGCCCGATGGTGGTTACTGATAGTAGGGGTTAAACGAGAAGTATGAAATGTAAAAATATCAAAAGGCTCACAGCGCGAGGGGTGGCTCTCACGCTGGCGACTGCCGAAATTTTCGGAACTGCGGCACCTGTAAGGGCGTATGCGGAGAAAAGGGTTGAAGAGAAAGAAAATACTGAAATGATTGAGGAGACAGAAGCGCTGCTCAGTGAAATGAGCAGTCCCTATGATGTCCTCATCAAATTCAGAAATCCTGAAGACTCAGGACTTTCGAGAGCGGAAAAGGCGACTGTATCTCAGAAGAAGGCAAAAGAGATAATAGAAAAGGCGATAGAAAACGACAGTACAAAGGTCTCGGAGTGGGAGTCCTTCTACATCACCAATGCCATTCATATTAAGACTAAGGACAAGAAACTTATTCTGGAAATCGCATCCCTTCCTGAGGTCATCAAAGTCACATCAAACGGACATGTTGAGAACATTGAACCTGTTGAGGATGACCCCATGGACAGGATGCTGAGGACCCAGCAGACAAAAATATTCGTACCTGATGAGAGAGATATCGAATGGGGTGTCAGTCTCATACATGCAGACAAGGTCTGGGAGGATTTCGGAATCGATGGAAAAGGCACTGTGGTGGGAATCATAGACGGAGGAGCGAACTACAATCTTCCTGCTCTGAAAAAACATTTTTATGATTATGATTCCACAACAGGCGAGGTGAACAAGGATAAGGAGGATGACCCGTCTACGGAAGATAAATGGGAAGGCTGTGCCTACAGAGACTTCGTTGACGGTACGAGCACTCCTCAGAAGACATCTTCTGACGATCACGGAACCCATGTGGCAGGTACCATAGTAGGCTCTGAAAATAACAGTACCAACAGGATAGGAGTTGCTCCCGGTGCAAGATTTATTACAGCCAGAGCCATGGGAGTTGACGGAGGAGAAGTATCGGATCTTATAGCTGCGGCAGAATGGATGCTTCAGATGAGACCGGATGTAGTCAACAATTCCTGGGGCGGCGCGGCTGATACAGACGAGTGGTTCAAGGATGTTACGGATGCCTGGGAAGAGGCAGGTATAATTCCTGTTTTTGCAGCCGGTAATACCTCAGGCGAGGTTCCGGGGGAAGGCACTATTTCTAATCCTGCCAACTATCCCAATGTCATCGCCGTTGCAGCAGTGGACAGGAACAAGAAGATCGGCAACTTTTCGAATAAAGGACCATCTGCCTTTGACAGTTCCCTTACGAAGCCGGAGATAGCGGCTCCCGGTGTTCAGGTACGTTCCGTTGATTCAAGGGGCACCTATGTGTCATGGAATGGAACCTCCATGGCTGCTCCCCATGTGACAGGAGCCGTAGCCCTCATAAAGGCAGCAGCAAAGAAATACGGAAAGGCAGAGGAATATGATGAGCTTTCAGAGATAAGGGAACTTATCATGGAAACAGCAGAGCCTCTTACGGATTCACAGTTCACAGAATCGCCCAACTTTGCTTACGGTGCGGGTCTTATCAATGTCTACGATGCGGTGGCAAAGATCGCAGGTGAAGATCAGTCAAGGATCATAGGAACTGTTCTTCAGGCCGGTGAAGATAAAGAAGCTCCCGTGGTGAAGCTGGATATGCAGGATGAAGCTTATGTTGGGCGAGACCTAATAATAAAGGCGGAAATCTCTGATGATATATCCATACGTTCCGCAAAGCTTAAATACTGGACAGAGGATGAGTCGAAGGCAGAGGAAAAGCTTATGACTGTAAAGTCCGGAACTCAGAAGGACGGAGTATATACTTATACGATTCCATCCGAGGAGCTTACAGTCGGGGAGTTAAACATTGTCATAGAGGCTACAGATTATAAGAATACCAAAGTAAAGGCTGAGAAAAAGATCCTCATGAGAAAGGGTGTAAGTTTCCCATGGTCTGAGGATTTTGAAAAGGCTGAAACAGGACTTAAGGGCTTCATCATAGACGGATGCTGGGAACTTTCTCACAGAGAATCGGTTAAGGAACCGGAATTTCCGAAGGGAAAGGATGGGGCAGATAATAAGACCTATATAGGAATCGACGGAGGATATCCGTATTTTGAGCGCCGTAAGGACAGCAGCCTTTATCTTCCTCCGGTGGATCTCACAACAGTTGTGATAGATAAGGATGATCCAAAGACCATACCGACACTGTCAGTCGACATGTATAACGGATTTACAGGTATATCCACAAGTAAGGTGCAGGCATCCTTTACAGGAAGAGAGGATGACTGGGAAGATATCTATGACGTTATTCTGAGACCGGATATAACAGAGAGAAACTGGGAGCATGTGACCATACCTCTCGATAAATATGTTGATGATCAGGATACTCCGGAAGAAGATAAGATAAATAAGGAGGGCAGACCTCTTCAGATCAGATTTTACTTTTTCGGACATGATGCGGATGAAGGCATAGGCTGGTATCTTGATAATCTGGAGATCACGAAAGGTGAGGATGTTGCACCGGGACAGGTACAGGATCTTCGCGGAACTGTTGAAAACAAGGGACTGAGAATTCATTTCGTTGCCAATGAAGAATCTGACATGGATCATTATGTCATAGAGAGAAAAACGGATGGAGAATCCGCTGATTTCAGAGTACTGAAGAAGATAGAGCAGAATCTTTCGGATTTTCAGTTCATAAACAAGGGAGAAGATAAGAACAGGCCAAGCTCTCATTATCGAGTGAATCTGTATGATGAAACTGCGGAAAGCGGAAAGAGCTATATCTATCGAGTCTCTGCTTATGACAAGAGCGGTAACAGGAGCGAGTATTCAAAGGAACTGAAGATCGACTTTGATACTTATGAGGATTCCGTGAGCTATGACTTCGAAACAGGAGAGTCAGGATTCACCCACGGAACTCTTTCTGATGATGCAGTGGATGACTGGGAATACGGAACAGTTGATGTCATGTCTGACGAGGAGCTTAAGGATAAAACACTTTCCTACAGACTTGCATGGCAGGGAATGAGAAAGAATAAGACCCACCTCTTTGGAACCACACTTAACGGAAAGGCTTCAAACGGACTGGACAGTTATCTTCTTATGCCTGAGGTGAAGGTAGGGGATAAGGACTATCTCTATTTTGATTCCTATTCCGGTATGGGAATGGCAGGCGCAGGAGTTGATTTCTACGTTGAGATAAAGCCTGAAGGGGCTGAAGGCTGGACTGAACTTATTCCTTCAGAACGTATCATGGATGGAGACCAGATCTTCACATGGCATCAGATAAAGCAGTCTCTCGCTGACTACAGCGGACAGACGGTATCCATAAGATTCCGTGCGGAAACATCACAGACCGTCTGGATCGACGGCTACAATCTGGGCTGGTATCTGGATAATGTCTACGTGGGAAAGAAAAGCATAGAGTTTGAAAAGCTTGCAGGCGAGAGATACGGAAAAGAAAAGATAGCTTCAGCTTCTGAAATTGTAAGGTCAGAAGAGAAGGCTGAGCTTGAAGAAAAAGAGGCAGACACTGAAGAAAAAGCTACTCCTTCAGTGCTTGTTAAGAATGTGAAAACCGACAAAGAAGAGGATAGTGATGAAAAGGAGGAAGCGGAAGATGCGGAAGATGCCGATGTAAATGATGAAGAAGATGATGATCAGCAGGAAAGCAGTAATGACGATGAAAAAGAGTACAGACTGACCAAGACAAAGGCAGGCTCCTTTGAGGATCTTTTCTATGAACTTATTGATTCCGATCATGATGGAGAGCTTTCAGAGGAGGAGCTTGAAGAAGCAAGATCAACAGGCGGAAATGCTCCTGATAAGAAGGTGAGCGCCGATGACAGAAGATATACAGCTTCCACAGAAGTGAATGAAGCGGAAGAAAAGACTCTTCACCAGTATTCAACGGAAGAACTTAACAAGCTTGGAGCAGGTCTGTACAGTGAGGGACATATTCCTCTTTCTGCTACCATTACCGTAAAGGAAACCGGAGCATATACCAGATCATCAGAGATAGATGGATCCTTCGCCCTGAATCTGACAGCCGGAGTTAACGGAGCATCAAGGGAATATACACTCCTTATCACCGCTTACGGTCATGAATCAATCGAGAAGAAGGTGAAAGTCACCGGGGGTGACAATGTCTTAAAGGATGCATTTGTGCTTTCGGAAGCTAAAAAGGCAGGCTTCAAGGGACAGGTTCAGGATGAAAACGGAGAACCTCTTTCAGGCGTAAGCATCCGTATAGACGATGATGATCAGTATCAGCTTCTTAGTACTGATGATTCCGGCGCATACTCCATGACAGAGGCATTTGCAGGAAAACATGTACTCAGATTCTTCAAGGATGGATATATTTCCGGGGAAATTACTGTTTCACTGAAGGAAGGTGAAAATACCCTTGATCCGGTGAAGCTCAGTCCTCTTGGCGCCATGAAGAGCGTAGTCACAGATTATGGTGTGAATCCTGTTACAGATTCGGAAGGATATTACGGTACCATCTTCTTTACCAGCGGTGTGAGAGGTCTCGCGGTGAAGTTCCAGTCACCATACAAGGGGTCAATGCTTAAGAGCGCAGAAATCTTTGCGGTGCATAATCAGTATTTCAACGGAAAGCATATTGAGATCGGAGTTCTTCAGTACAACAGTACGGGACGCCTTTTAGAGATAGCACCCTTCAGAGAATATGATGAGCTTAAGCCGAATGAATGGAATACCATAGATTTCAGCGAGTACAACATAAGAACTGATAAGCCGCTTTATATCGCAGTGACCTATGAGGATGATATTTCCATCACAGACAGCATGGGAGTGCTCTATGATGAAAATGCCTCTAAAAAGGCCATATCCCACAGCTTCGTATATGACGGCGCCTTCACTGCAACTGACACCATATCAACAACAGGCGCCTACGGAGTCAAGGCAGCATGGCTTTACGGGGAAGATGCCGAAAAGAATCCCGAGACGGATGATGTCATAGAGGATACTCCTGTCATCGATCCTGAAAAGGATGAATATGAGTTTGATGCGGAAACACAGACCATCACAAAATACAACGGAAAGAGCAAAAACGTTAATGTTCCGTCAAAGATAGGAGGAGTTCAGGTATTAAAGATAGGTGAGGACGCTTTTAACGGAACAGGAAAGGAGGATGATGAAAAGATAAGAACACTCACACTTCCGGATACTCTTACGGAAATTGAGAACAATGCTTTTAAGAACAACATGCTCACGGAAGTTAAGATTCCTGAAAATGTTGAAAGAATAGGATCAGGGGCTTTTTCGCAGCAGTGGAAGCTTAATCTGCAGGACCAGTCCTTTACTGTCATATGTCCCGAAGGAGTGAAGGAAATAGAGGCAGATACATTTGCGGCAGCAGGAAGTCCTTTCCTGGGAGATTTCCCCGGGGTAGAAAAAATCGCAAAGGGCGCATTCACATCCATGTATGATGTGGAGATCTCCGCTCCGCTGCTTAAGGAAGTGGAAGAAAATGCCTTCGGAAGCTACAACAAGAGGGAGTTCACTTATCCGAGAATTTACACAAGCACGGATACGGAGCTTGAAAGCAAGGATCATCAGTACCTCATCAATCCTGTAGTTGTGACAATAAAGGCTCTCAATGCAAGAGACCATGAGGATGTTCTGAGGGAGCTTCACTATTACGGAGACAGCAATACGGAGATCAACAGAACAGTACCTGCAGACAGGTTCTATAAGATGGGTGAAACAGTGACTATCAAGGCCCCGGATGTATCCTCCAAGGGAGGTTCCTACACAAGTGTTGATACGAAAAAAGAGATAAAGCTTCAGAAGGTCAATGTAGTAGAGTTCTACTATCATGCCTATTCCGCAAGACTTCGTACACCGGTACTTGAATCAGATTCGGAAATCCTTGGTTTTGCCGTGCCGGGTGCAAAGGTCTCTGTAAATATGGGTGATGACAGCTATACAGGAACAGCCAACGGAGACGGTTTCTTCGACATTTCTGTAGCTCGTCATAAAGCAGGTACTCAGGTATCTGTTACGGTGAACGGAGAAGCAAGCTATGACGGCGAGATTCGTGAGACTCCTGAAAAGGATTTTCTGGCAGAGGACGGAATCATCAGGAGATATCTCGGAATGAACAGTGTGGTCACTATTCCGAACGATATTGACGGTGCCGGTAAAATAACCGCGATAGGTGACTTTGCATTCTATGATATACCGCTGTATTCGTTGACACTGTCAAGTAAGATAGAGACCATAGGAACCGGTGCATTTATGAACTGCGGACTCACAAGCTTTGGCTTCAATCTTCAGGATATAAATCAGTCGGCTCTTGTTTATATCAATGAATATGCATTCAAGAACAATGATCTCCGGAAGGTGGAGCTTCCCGATCTCACTCATCAGGTGAGGACAGGTGCCTTTGAGAACAATTCCATAAGGCAGCTTAAGCTCGGAAAGTATACTTCACATGTCGGGGCAAGGGCCTTTAAGGATAACTTCATTGAGAGCCTTACAACCTCTGAGAGACAGGAAGAGATAGGTGAATCTGCCTTTGAGAACAACAGAATATCTTCTCTTTATGTATATGGTTTTATGGAAGGATATACAGATGGACTTACTGAAATTCCATCAGCAGCTTTCAGAAATAACCGGCTTACAGAGGCAGTGCTTCCTGCTGAGATAAATAAAGTGGCATCAGATGCTTTTGATAACAATTCAAATGGTGATCAGAGATTTATAATTCAATCCGATAATGAGGACATACTTCCCACAAAGGGTTATGATGTCCGAAGGTCAGATGGAACACTGCTTCGTTATGAAGTAAGATGATACATAGATGATTGAAAAGGTCGCGGCACCGGTATATCCGGGTTCCGCGACCTTTTTTCATATTGTATTTTGAAGATACAGCACCTTACACTCCGGATGTAAAGAACATGGTTGTTCCGCCGAAGTCGCTGAGATCAGCCCTGAGTGCATCTAAAGCGGCATCTATGTTTCCCTTTTTCAGATTATCCAGAATTTCGATGTGATGTCTGGTGTCCATGGAAAACATGATGTCCACATTGGGATTCCAGTAGAACTGAGCATAGGCACGCTTAAGCCTCACCATGCATTGCTTTAACTGGTCGGTAACGTACATGTTGCCACAGCTCTGCACCAGTTTGATATGAAATCCTATGTTGTACTCGAAATGTGTTCTGGCATCAGTATCGTTGATCTTGCAAAGCTGATCCAGACGCTCGAGTTCCGCAAAATCTTCAGCGCTTATATTCTTATAACGTTCACGGAGAATACCTCCTTCGATTGCCAGTCTGAACTGAAGCATCTCAAATATATCTTCCTTTGTGAGACGAATTACCTCATATCCATAGCGGGGAATATTTTTCAGTACTCCATCTGCACAAAGCGAAAGCAGTGCCTCACGAACCGGTGATTTACTGCAGTTGTATTTCTCTATCAATGCCTTTTCATTCAGGATATCACCCGGCGCATAGACTGATGAATAGATATCCTCCAATATTGAATTAACAACATATTCTTTTAAATTAGATGGTTTACGTTCCATGTCAGCCTCTGTTTGTTAATGTCTTGGATATAATAATAATTTTAACCGCTGCTTTTTTGATTTACAAGTTTGACATTTGGGACAATCTTAATAACCACCAATTCTACAGTGGATTTTTTGGTTAAAATCCCTAAATGACAGTTGATAATATCAGTGATAATATCAGTAGTATGAATAGAGAAATTTCAACTGTGGGAAAAGGGGCATCCGCATTTTTTTCTATGAGACAAGCATAGAAGCATTTTGAAATGAAGCGGAGTTTCCTGCGGTATAGGAGGTAATGATGGCAGAGGCAACACTCAGTAAAGAACTGATGGATAATTATACAGACATCCTTCGCAACGAATTGATACCTGCGATGGGATGTACAGAACCTATAGCTATAGCGTACGCAGCGTCTATGGCGAGAAAGATACTTGATGATGAACCTGTACACATCACTATTAACTGTTCAGGAAACATGATCAAAAACGTTAAGGGTGTAAAGGTTCCGAATTCAGGCGGACAGAGAGGGATAGAAGTTGCGGCTACTCTCGGAGTGGTTGGCGGAGATCCCGATAAGAAGCTGGAGGTAATCGCCGGAGTAACAGACGAGGACAGAGAGAAGACGAGACAGCTGGTGGCTGAAAAGTTTTGTGACTGCAATTATGTGGAGAATGTTCCTAACCTCTATATTCAGGCGATCATAAAGGGAAAGAATCATGATGCGGAGGTCATCATCTCCGAGCATCATACGGATATTTCTCTTATTAAAAGAGACGGGGAGACACTTCTTGAATCCGGCGTTAAGAATGAGTATTCAGATACTATCCGCACCGGTGACAGAAGCCTTATGACCCTTCGCGGACTGCTTGATTATGCAAATCAGGTGGATCTCAATGAGGTTAAGGATATGATGAATCGCCAGATAGAGATGAATTCTGCCATATCCCAGGAAGGTCTCGATAATCCATGGGGAGCAAGTGTAGGAAAGACCATACTTGAAGCTTATGGCAGAGATGTCAGATCCTGTGCATGTGCAGCGGCAGCAGCAGGATCCGATGCCAGGATGTCAGGCTGTCCCATGCCTGTAGTCATTAACTCAGGTTCAGGTAATCAGGGAATCACAGTTACCATGCCTGTAGTGGTATACGCAAAGGAACTTTTCATTTCAGACGAAAAGCGCATGCGTGCACTGCTCATCTCAAATCTTGTATCCATTTACATCAAGCATTATATCGGTGCACTGTCAGCATTCTGCGGAGCAGTAAGTGCATCCTGCGGTGCCGGTGCGGCCATCACTTATATGAGCGGCGGAGACTATGCACATATCGCGAAGACCATAACAAACACCATTGCAAATGTCGGCGGTATCGTATGTGATGGAGCGAAGCCAAGCTGTGCAGCCAAGATCGCTGCTTCTGTCAATGCAGCTATACTTGCACATTACATGAGCATGAATGATAAGTCATTCCAGCCGGGTGAAGGTATAGTTGAGGACGATGTAGAAGAGACCATCAAGAACATGGGCTATATCGGAAAGGTTGGAATGCAGCCTACAGACAAGGAAATACTCAATGTCATGACAGATAAGGTAGATGTCAGTGCCTGCCTGTAAAGATAGCAGTAGATATATAACTTATAATTTATTAAAATATAAATAGAGAGAATAGAAATTAATATATGATCCGATGTCCGGAGGGATGAAAAATCCAAGGATGGCCCGGCCCTCGGTTCACATAAAGTACGTGGCAGGTTCCAAAAGAATCTGGCATTAAAGCCAAAAAACTTTTTTAACGGAGGTTTAAGGGGATGGAAAAGAAAGGCTTTATTCACAGTTTACCATTTAAACTATTGTGCGCACTTGCGATAGGTATCGTCGTAGGTCTGGCACTGAATTCAAGTGATGGCAGTGCTGCATCGCAGGCGATCCTCAATGTACTTGTCTGTGTTAAGTACATCGTAGGACAGTTCATCAGCTTCTGTGTACCGCTCATCATCATCGGATTCATCGCACCATCAATCACAAGACTCGGAAACAATGCTTCCAGAATGCTTATGGTTGCACTCTGCATTGCTTATGTATCATCCATCGGTGCAGCACTTTTTGCTACAACAGCAGGTTTCACTATCCTGCCACACATGGCTATCAATCCTGAGGTTGACGGACTCAAGGAGATACCTTCACCTGTATTTGCACTTGATATCCCACAGATCATGCCTGTAATGTCAGCACTGTTCTTCTCAGTACTTGTAGGACTTGCAGCAGCATGGAATTCAAGCAAGTACATCACAGGCATCCTTGAGGAGTTCCAGAGCATCGTACTCAGCATCGTTACAAAGTTTGTTATTCCTGTACTTCCTGTCCTTATCGGAACAACATTCTGCACACTTGCATACGAAGGATCAATCACAAAGCAGCTTCCTATCTTCCTTGCGATCATCCTTATCGTAATGGTAGGACACTATATCTGGCTTGCACTTCTTTACGGAATCGCAGGTGCTTATTCGGGAAGAAATTCCATGAACATCCTGAAGAACTACGGTCCTGCTTACATGACAGCAGTAGGTACCATGTCTTCAGCCGCTACACTTTCAGTTGCACTTCAGTGTGCAAAGAAGTCAGAGCCTACACTTCGTGATGATATGGTAAGCTTCGGTATTCCACTTTTCGCAAATATCCATCTTTGCGGATCAGTTATGACAGAGACATTCTTCGTTATGGCAGTTTCAAAGATGCTCTACGGTGAGTTCCCACCTGTATCAAAGATGATCATCTTCTGTCTGCTTCTCGGAGTATTTGCTATCGGTGCTCCTGGTGTTCCGGGCGGAACTGTTATGGCATCTCTCGGTCTTATCATCAGCGTACTTGGATTTGATGAGACAGGAACAGCACTTATGCTTACTATCTTCGCACTTCAGGATTCCTTCGGAACAGCCTGCAACGTAACAGGTGACGGTGCCCTGACTCTTATCCTTACAGGATATGCAGAGAAGCATGGAATCACAGAGCATTCTGATGAGATGAAGAAGGCTAAGGCTGCCAACATTGCATAATTGAATTTATTGCCATCTGAAAAAAACTGAATAATCGTTGTATAACACAACACTAAAAAAGGAGTTCTCGAAGGAGAACTCCTTTGTATTTAGCCATAATATATTATGCGCAGGTGTATTTTTATTCGGTTTAAAATATCTATCATCTGAAAAAATCAGAAACGGATCATGATCATTTCTTGTTCTTTCCCTGTTCTACACTTTTGATTTCGTCCTGTGATGCACTCTTAAGTGCATAGGTATCAAATGCAGGAGAATCAGGGATGCGTACTTCTACACTCGTGACTCTGCAAAACTTTGCAGTTCCATCAGTCAGGCTGAGATCAAACACATGCCCGCCGTGTTTTTTATCCTCAGAGAGAAAGTGCAGATGCCATCCTGCAGCATTGATCCCATCCATATAATCGGGATAATACACACATACAAGAGTACCCTTGATGTTCTCAAAAATAAAAGCTTTCTGTGTAACACTCAGAGCATCCTTCAGTGTAACATGATGGGCCTTGGTACCTGATTCCGATCTTGCATCTACCTTTGAGAACTCACCGTCGATTCGTACCGAATACATGGAATTGAGACCAAAATCCTCTTCGATCCGAAGAGTCAGCCATTCTTTAAGCCGTTCTATAGTATCCATACGGTCAACAGTTTCTGACTTTTGCGCCTGAAAGCTGCATACGGATGCAAAGGGAACGCCTCTTTCATCCTCCGCGGGAACCACATCACCGTTGTTCTTTGCGCGATAGCATTTTCCGTCCAGAACTATCATTTCTCCATCCACATCTTCAAATGTTCCGAGCCCCATATTTCCATGACGAAGCAGTTCTTCGACAGTAACTACAGACTTTGAAAATCCAAGCGCCAATGCCTGTAATGTGGATATCTGATAATATTTTCCCATGTTATGATTAGACATAGTTTCCCCTTTCTTTCTGAGCAGGTAACTCGTTATTTGTTCTTCACGATCCTGAATTTGCTTATACAGATATTTTAGTAGCCATAAATATAAAAATAAAGACTGGTAATATGCATTGGTCTCGTTGAACATAAAAAGAACCACGACTAAACAGGTGAAAGGTCTGACAGAGTATAAGTGTGAAGATCAGACAGTAAGATTATCAGACAGTGGTTGTGACATTGGGGCAAGCGTCTCTTAACGGATGCGCTTTTTCTGATTGTATTTATCGATAAGGTATTTTCTGATTTTATGCTACTATAAGGATGCGCTGTATTTTAAAGCGTATAGATATTAAGGAGTGATTTTCGACATGACTACAAACAGCTATGAATCGGGACAAAAGAATTTTTTCATGGATATGGAACAGCACCAGACCGGATCTCAGGAATTTTTCAATCCCTTTATGCTTGAGTCTCTCGAGAGAAATTTCGGGCTTTCCAAGGTCGTGATCATGTATTTCGATACCCATGGAAAGTTCCTTTCCCAGACTGAAAAGATCGAGGGCAATATTTCAAATATAAACAGAGGTTCGAGACTTGACGGGAGCATGCAGGACAAAAGTGCGGCTTATGAAGATAAAGACATAGAAGGGGATAGCCATCCATATAGGTATTTTGAACCTGAAGATATAGTGAGACAAAAAATATATGAAGATGCTGTAAATGATCATCTCACCTACTTTGATATTGAACCGAGACTGTATCGTGGAACAGACATCGTTTTGGACTATAAGAATTCAGCCCATGTTGGTTTTCTTGAAAAGTATTTCGGGGCCCATTACAGCCTCACCATGGCCTTCGGTATCAATGCCTACATTCAGCTGGTATTCCTGAGGGATGAGGAAGAGGGAGACTTTAGCGACAAAGATGTGGAACATCTCCGGGATATATATTCTTATATAGCCACGGCTTACAAGAATTTCAAGAAGTACGAACAGGTAAAGATCATCTCGAAGATACAGGGGGAAATCATCGCTTCGGGAGAGAAGGCATATCTTATAACCGATGACTTCATGCATATACTTGATCACAGCAGTGAGGCTATGAGAAGACTTGAAGAGCTGATGGGGGGGAATCTCGGAAGCATTGACTCTGATACCCCGTGTAACTGGCTTCCTTTCCTTCTTGGAGTTTCCGAAGGAGACCACAGCGAAGTACATAACAGGACCATAAAGAATTATATTTACACCATACACGATTACAGACAGAGTTATTCAAACGGTATAGTGGATCTCTATCACTGGATCACCATACATAAGGAAACTCATGAGTCTGCCTCACAGGCAGATGTAGCCATGGATGCCGGAATCGCCAGTCTCAGTGCTCTTACAAAAACAGAACAGAAGGTGGCCCGCCTCATGGTCAGGGGATATACCTATAAGGAGATAGCGGCCTCTATGGTCATTAGTTACCACACTGTAAAGAAGCACGTTGAGAATATCTACGAAAAGTTCCATGTGAATAGCAGATACCAGCTGATGAAGAAGTTATGATACCCACTGTGTTTTTTTAATGGGGAAAAGTCTTCTTTGACTGATATATGACAAAACTCTTTAGTCTGACCATGCTGACATCTGCTGTCTTCTGACAAGATTTGCGAAGGCGCCGTTCTTTTTGATGAGTTCGTCGTAAGTTCCATGTTCGATGACTGTCCCGTCATCAAGCATGATGATGCGGTCGCACTTCTTCACCGTTGAAAGTCTGTGGGCAACCATAACGACCGTACATTTTTCCTTATATACGGACTCGAGGACCTTTGACTGAGAGACATTATCAAGAGCCGAAGTTGCTTCATCCAGTAGGAGAATGCTGGGATGGGAAGCAAATGCTCTTGCCAGAAGGATACGCTGCCTTTGTCCGCCTGAGAAACCTTTGGATCCGGATTCTGAAATTTCTGTATCCAGTCCCATCTGCAAGGTGTTTATATAATCCAGAATATCCGCTTTTTGGGCAGCCTCCACAGCAGTGTCCCTCGAAACCGGTACGGGACCAAAGGCGATATTGGAATATATGGTGCCCGGCATGAGACTGCTGAACTGAAATACAGAGCCCACGTGTTTTCTGTAGGATCTCAGGTTTATGGTACTGAGTTCATTTCCGTCGATATAGATTCCTCCGCCATCAGGTCTGAGAGCGCCGAGTATGAGCTTTAAAAGAGTGCTTTTTCCGCACCCGCTCTCCCCTACTATCGCAACTTTTTCGCCCTTTTTTACTCCGAAGGAAATATCCTTAAGGCAGCTTCTGCCGGTGCCTTCATAGGAGAAAGAAAGGTTTTCGATCCTTAGCTCTCCCCGGACATTTCTAAGGTAGGTTCCTCCCTCTACACACTCTATGTGCTCCTTCATGAGATCTGAAAGAGTTTCCGCCATGGGTTTCATGAGTATGATTTTTTCAAAGGATTCCATAAGAGATGAGCATGCGGTAACTATCAGACCATAAGCATTGATAAAAGCAAGATAGTCAGTGACATCGATTCCAAAGGGTATCACCATAGAGATCAGAATCACCGTTCCTACGGAAGAAACAAGGTCGGTTATGACGTCTTCCAGCTTTAAGATCACGGGCTTGTCCAGATCATACTTTAAAACTTTGCTGTAGCGTCTGACCCAGTTGGCATAAAGACGCCTTTCCGCACCGTTTCCCTTTACAGTCTGCACTCCTTTTATGGCTGTATATAAAAAGGAATCCGATTCCGTTTCTGCAGCAAGTGTGTTCCTGTCGTTACCTGCTTCGTATAAGGCTATAATAAAGGACAGAATGCAGCGTATAAAAAGAACGGTGAGGGCCGGCAATGCCAGTACCGCCGAAAAATCCTGCATCTGGAATATATAGGCCACAGAGAAAATAGCGGTAAAAAGAGAATCCAGTACAAATCCTGTAATCTGGTCACAAAGCCTCCTTGTGTTGCTTATCTGCTTTGCGAGATTACCCGTTGAATATTTTGTAAAGTAGCTTTGGGACAGGAGAAGGAGCCTTGCCATAACGGCGGCCTGAGTCTGGCCTGCGATTCGTTCTCTGGTTCTTCCCAAAAGGATTCCTTTTATGGCAGATATGGCGCTTCTTATGCATCCTGACAAAGAAAAAAGGAGTGCAAGTTCAATCAAAAGAGGGATTCCTTCTGAACCTTTGGGAACAACCTCTTTAAGAACAAGGGCATTCATTTTCGGGATCACCAGTCCGAGGAGGGTGACAGCTATACTTGCTGTCATCACCAGAATATAATCTCTGGGAGACAGTATATGAAGCATATATATAAGGAGGTGCCAGAGACTAAGCTTCTCACTGGGAAGAGGTCGGTAGATCGCATAGGCCTTTTGCTTCAGCGGTGTCTTATTTGTCACAAGATGTTTTTTTCCGTCCTTTGAACTGATGAATTTGTAGCCGAAAATGCCAGGTATCAGGGCAATGGCTGTACCGTCACATAAAAACCCCAGCATTAGATCGTTTCTTTTTTTCCAAGAAGGATCTTTAAGATCTGCTTCATCATACATCATTCCCAGAGGATCAAGAATAAGATCCATCATATCCTCCAGAGTGTCACATCCGTAAACTGCTTTTGCGCTGATATTGTATCTGTTTAGGATATAGTGGATGATATTTTGGGCAGCAGAAAGAGAATCGGCGCCGGAAGTCTCCAGATGATTTGTCATATTGAGATCTGCCTTATGCTCCGCGTCTCTGTCTCTTTCGTCTCTTTGAATAATAAGATTACTGAATATTCCCATAGCTTCTAAGCATTGACCAGCCGTTTATAAAGACCGTCCATCTCCATAAGTTCATTATGAGTTCCGCTTTCAACAATTCGCCCCTTTTCCATGCAGTAAATACGGTCACAGGATGCAACAGTGGAAAGTCTGTGGGCCGAAATGATACAGGTGGTGCCCTTTTTTCGTAAAGCTTCAAAAACCTTCTCTTCAGTCAGAGCATCAAGGGATGATGTGAATTCATCCAGCAGGAGCAGAGTGGGTTCCTTTGCAAGAGCTCTTGCCAGGTCCATCCTCTGGAGCTCTCCCCCTGAAAAATTTTTGCCGTTTTCAAGAACAGACCCGTAATATCCGTCTCGATCCCTCATTATCCGTTTATGGATCTGGGCCTCATTGGCGGCCATGATAACGTCATAATTTGCTATGGTGGAATCCCATAGGGTTATATTGGACATGATGGTATCCTGAAACGTCATTACTTCCTGATTGACCATTGCAAGAGATGAATGAAATACCACATCAGGAATGGCCGCTCTTTCTTTTCCCGAATATAGGATGCTTCCGGATTCGGGCTGATACATGTCTCCTATGCATTTAAGGAGAGTCGTCTTTCCGCAGCCGCTTTCTCCCACGATAGCGATGATCTCACCGCTTTTTACGGATAGAGATACATCCTGAATGGCGGGAGGATCACCGGCATTGTACCGGAATACAATATTCTTTACTTCCAGATTTCCGGGAAATTGTACCGGTTCTTCCTTTTCATGAAGAGGTATCTCATTTCTCAGGTGTCTGTTTTCGATGTCTTCGACCCGTTCTATGCTGGTTCTGGTGCTTTGAAGAGAGTTTACGGTCTGAACGCAGTTTGAGAGGCTTTTTCTCAGGTTTGCAAGAATTGACTGAAGTGCTGCCATCATTCCAAGAGTGAAATTCCCCTTTATGATGAAATACGCGCCTGCAAACAGTATCATGCCCTGCGAAAAGACGGAACGGAATCCGTTCAGAGCTGTGGATGCCTGTTTGATATTTATATTGTCAAAACGACTTTCGCGGTAAAGACGCTGTGCCTTGTTCCATCTTGAAAAAAAGACCCTTTCCACACCGCCGGCCTTGATGGTTTCAATGTTTCCAAGACCGCTTAAGGTGACGGAGTTCATGGAATTTGCACTTGTACTTAGAACTCTGGCCCGGTTTGCGATCTCAGACTGAAGGATACCGGACAGTATAAGATAGATTATCTCCACCAGAAGACAGAGGACGCCCAGCACAGGGTTAAACAGGAACATCTGAATACCATAAAGCAAGACCATCAGCAGATCCAGAAATCTTGGGACTATGCTTCTGATGAGAGACATGCTCAGATTCTTATTGGTGTCTATACGCTGCATCAGCTCACCGATGCTGTACTGCTCAAAAAACTGAAGAGGCTGGGCAAACAGCTTCTTAAAGAGGGCTGATTCAGATTTTGCAGCATTCAAAAAAGCTGATCTGAAGATGAAGAGAGTTTTTAAAACATTAACAATGGTAAGAAGGGCAAGAGACACATACATCGTGGCCAGAATAAGGCCTGAGGTATTTTGGAGCGGGGTCGGGAGCTTCATCATAAGCTGATGGTTTAAGGGCGAAGTAAATCCGGAAGCTCCTGTTGTATCTGATGCCATATCAAGCAGGATCCTCTGGCTGTTGATCATGATAAGATTCAGTACCACAGCGAGGATGTTAAGGATGATGACCTTTATAAGTACGGCCTCCATTCCCTTCATGCGCCGGAAGATAATATTAAATATCCGGGGCCTGGTTCCGCTTTTTAAAAAACCGTCACCGGGAACCATCCTTATCATGATGCCGGAGAATCTGTCTTTAAAAAATGAAAGAGGCAGGCATACATTTCCCTTTGAAGGATCCATGACATATACCCTTTCTCCGTCTATCTTTTTTACTATGCAGTAATACCTTTTCTTCCAGAAGGCCACCAGTGGGAAAGTCTGCTTACAGATGTCATCTTTTGAAATATTCAGAATTTCCGTATCCAGTCCGAACTGCTCTGCCATATCCGAAAGCTGTTCGGGAGTGGAACCGTTTCTGGAAGCCACTGTTTTTTCGCGCAGCTTTTCAAGGGGCTCGAATCTTCCGTAGGCCCCGAGCATGGAAGCTATCACAGCAATTGCGTTTTCGGCGGAATGCATCTGTATCGTTATAGGGATATTTATGTTCATGGTACATGTCCTCAAAAAATAACCATACACTTACCTTGTATTATATCAGTTGCGTCCTGTGATGGCTATCTTTACGGCATGAGCCGGCTATGATAAAATGGTAAAAAATAAGCTGTTGTAGTATATTAGAGCCGGTTTATACCGGCACTCCATGTTTATTCAGGGGGCATGAAAAGATGAATAATACAGCAACTGTTTTTGAAAAAATGCTATCTCCCGAGGTTCGGGATGCTTTCCTTTTGAGAAAGGAAGGTTCATATAACATAAGCCCGGAAGAACTTGCCGAATTAAAGGAGTATATCCTTTCAGATAAATGTAAAACGGATATAAAACGTCTCTGTAACCGTGATTTTTTTCTGTCCATACCTCACAGGACCTTACTTAAAAAGAAAAGCAGCCAGAAAAAAAGGACCATATACCGTTTTTTAGCTGAAGAGAAGATGCTCATGAAGCTCATGGCCTTTGTGCTTCATGATTATGATGATATTTATGAAGATTCGGTCTATTCTTTCAGAATCGGAAAGCATGTTTCCAGAATATTTTATGACATAAGAAAGAATGATCTGTGTAATACCAAATGGGTCCTGAAATCAGATATTAAAAGCTATGGAGACAGTCTTCAGCCCGGTATTCTTGCGGATATGCTTGATGCTTTATTTAAAGATACAGATCCGGATCTTTGCTGGTTTTTAAGGACACTTTTGATGAGGGGACGGTTTTATGCTGACGGCAGGCTCATGGAAGGTTCTACAGGAGCCCTTAGCGGATGTCCCCTGACCACATTTTTTGAGAATGTTTACCTTAAAGACGTAGATATGCTTATCAGGAAGGAATGCGATTATTACTGTCGCTATGCAGATGATATAGCGATTTTTTCATCGTCTCAGGAGGAGGCCAAAGGGATATACATAAAGCTTAAGGATCTGTTTTCAGAAAGAGGACTTTCATTTAATGAAGATAAAACAGATATACTTATGCCCGGGGAGAAATTTGATCTTCTTGGTTTTTCCATAGAAGGACGAGAGTATGATATATCAAAGCATTCTATGAAATCCATAATGTGGCGTATGAATCACAAAGCCAGAAAGCTGGTGAGGTGTCAAAAAAAGTATGGTTTGTCCAGAGAAGAGACCATGAAGAAAATGATAGACAGGATAGATATGTATTTTTTCGGAAGAGGACTTGATACCAACGAGCTCAACTGGGTTGACTGGTCCTTCAGGATACTGACTCGTTGTGACAGTCTCCGTAAGCTTGACAATTACTGTCAGGAATGTATACGCTATGTCGGAAGCGGAGGCAAGAGAACTGATTCCAAATACAGGGTCCGATATAAGACTATGCAAAGAATGGGATACCGTACACTGGTTCATGCCTTCTATCATGGTATCGATGAGAATGATAAAAGGATATAGATTTAAACTGTTTTTTTAACACCACCATCATAATGAAAAAACGGGCGGGTGCGCATACATATGCGCGTCTGCACAGAAAACAGCTCTTCGGCAAAAAACGGCTCGGCAGACGGCCGCTGTAAGGGTGTGTTTTTGACGGCACAGCCATTCAATGGAACCCCGCCCGTTTTTTGTGATATGGCACATCATTATGTCGGAAAACGACAGTGATGTGCTTATTCTTTTGGCTTGACAGAACTGTTTACATCCATTTGAAAATAAGGAACATTCCCTATATAAATAAGCAATAGGGGTAATATTAAATTCTGCCGTTTATGCCTAGAATATAACATAGTCAAGGGCAGGATCGGACATGTCTCGGGAAGAGATTCTTCGGCTGGAACTTGGCAAGAGTAAGGCTATGTAGGACACTCTCGAACGTATATGTAAAGGAATTGAAGGTAAACTAAGGATAGGTGACTAATTGAGTACAGAAGGAATTGTTTTTAATATTCAGAGATTTACCATACATGACGGACCGGGAATGAGGACAGAGCTTTTTCTCAAGGGATGCCCACTGAGGTGCAGATGGTGCAGCAATCCGGAGAGTCAGAAGCCCGGAATAGAACCGGGGCTTTATAAGAAAAAATGCATAGGACTGAAGCAGTGCGGTGCCTGCAAGGCAGTCTGTCCGAAGGATAATGTACTGCAGTTTTTCAGGAACAAGCCTGTGAGACTTGAAAGAGCTGATTGCCAGGGATGTATGGTATGCGGGGATAATTGTCCCTCGGACGCCATAAGAAGCTGGGGAAAGAAGATGTCGGTTCAGGAATGCATGGAGATTATTCTGAGAGACAAGGGTTATTATGAAGAGTCCGGAGGCGGAGTGACTGTTTCCGGCGGAGAGCCTCTGCTTCAGGCAGATTTCGTAAGAGAGCTGTTTAAGAGATGTAAAGAGGAGAACATTCATACCTGTTTGGAATCCACTTTTTCCGTTTCATGGAACGAGGTTGAAAAGGTGCTTCCCTATACGGACCTTGTGATCTCTGATCTTAAACTGATGAACAGCACCAAGCATCGCGTATATACCGGCGTTGGCAATGAGCTGATTCGCGAGAATCTGAAAAAACTTTCCGGACAAAATATAGATACCATACTGCGCATCCCTGTGATCCCACATATAAATGATGATGAAGAGAATATAAAAGCTTCTGCGGATTTCATTAAGGAAGAACTTAACAACAACATAGAGGTGCTGCAGCTTCTGAGCTTTATGCGCCTAGGTATCGAGAAGTATGAGTCTTTGGGACAGGAATATCCCATGAAAAATCTGAAGTTCAACCGCCCGAGTTTTCAGAGGCGGGTGGAAAAGATAGCAGAATACTTCAATGAGAGAGGCATTAAATGTCTTGTGGGTACCAGGACCGGAAAGTGACGGCGGATACAGTCTTCTGTGTTCATGTCCGGCATCCACAGCAGGATGTTGGACATGGTATTTCTTCAGTTGATGTTTCGTGATCAACTTTTCTCTTTTACATCATCATATATAGATATGCAGCGTCGGCTTTGCTTATCCATATCAAAGACCGGCGTTTCATCAGGAGGATATATATGACGGAGTATCATACAAATGCAAAGGGGACAGAACCCTTTGATCATCAGTGCCATCTGGGTTATGAGGTGCATCACAAGGACTGGTCACCCTTTCCGAGAATCAACTATCTGAGGCAGGAATTTCTGGATAAAAAATACTGGATAGACATAGAGCGGCTTCGTCTCGTGACGGAATCCTACAAGGCACATCCAAAAGCGCCTGCGAAGCTTCAGTGTGCATATGCCTTTAAGCACATCCTTGAAAATGTGACACTCTATATCTACGATCAGGAGCTTATATTGGGTGATAATGCCGCTCCCACGAAAGCGTCACCCATCTATCCGGAATTTTCCGTGAACTGGATACTTGATGAGGCAGTAAACCATCCTTTTGAAGACAGAGAGCATGATCAGTTCTATTTCAGAAGTGAAGAGGAGAAGCAGGAGGCCATCGAGCTTTGTAAGTGGTGGCAGGGCAGAACCGTTGCGGATGAAGTAGAGGGGCGTCTTGATGACGAACAGATCAAAGGCTCGGAAGCCGGGAAGAAGATCTTCCAGACCAATCTATATCATTACGCAGGCACCGGACATCTGGCCATAGATTACGGAAAGCTCATGAAGCTGGGTTTCAACGGGCTTATTGCGGAGGCAAAGGAAAAGAGAGAAGCATTATCAAGGAAGGACCCTGAGTTCTCCGATAAGAGAGATTTTTACGATGCCATGATCATAGAGCTTTCGGCATCGGTGGCATACATCGAAAGATATGCTGATCTTGCGGAAGAGTATGCGGAAAAAGAAAAGGATACAAAGAGGAAAGCAGAGCTTGAAAGGATGGCATTTAACTGTCATCAGATCGCAGGAGGTCCGGCGAGATCCTTCTGGCAGGCAGTACAGCTTTTTAACTTTGCAACGACCCTTATCACCATCGAAAGTAACGGTCATTCCATATCCTACGGAAGAATGGATCAATGGCTGTACCCGTACTATAAGGCTGACATAGATGACGGTGTGATCACCAAGATGCAGGCTCTGGAGATACTTGAGGATCAGTTCGTGAAGCTTAACAATCCGACGAAGCTCAAGGACTGGGGGTCAACCGCAGTAAGAAACGGTCGTGGCTTCGGAGGAGAAAGCCTCACCATAGGCGGCCTCGACAGGGATGGCAATGATGCCACAAACGACCTTACCTTTCTTGTTCTGGAAGCTTCAGAGCATACGAGGATGATGGTTCCATGGATCTGTGTTCGTTTATCGGAAAAGACACCTTATGAGCTTAAGGTAAAAACCGTTGAATGTATACGTGCGGGCTTCGGTCATCCAAAGCTTTTCAATGATGCACCTGCCATAAAGGCAATGCTCGGTAAGGGCATGTCTCTCGAAGAAGCAAGAGACTACTGCGTAGTAGGATGCGTTGAGCCTGACCTTCCGGGAGCAGAGTACGGATGGCATGATGCGGCTTATGTAAACACCCCGAAGATGCTTGAAATGGTCATCAACGGAGGAAAGTTCCTGGATTCCGAAGAGCAGTTCGGACCGGATACCGGAAGCCTCGAGACATATAAGAACTTTGATGAGGTTCTTAAAAGCATAGATAAGCAGTTCGACTACTGGTGCGACCAGATGTGTTCAAGTCTCAATATCATCGAAGCGGCTCATGAGCACAGAAAACCGATTCCATATGTATCGGCATTCTTCCAGAACTGCATGGACACAGGAAAGGATCTTACTGAGGGAGGCGCAAAGTATAACGGTATCGGTCCTCAGGCAAGCGGCCTCGGAACCTGCACCGATTCACTGGCAACTATCAAACAGCTTATGTTCGACGAGCATAAGGTGACAGGCGCGGAGCTCCTTCAGGCTGTAAAGGACAACTGGAAGGGACATGAGATGCTGTATGCTCTTGTGAACGGTTCCAAGGTTCATCACTACGGTAACGACGATGATTACGCAGATGAGCTTTTCAAGTTCATGTTCGATTGTTACACAGGTCATATCAGCGGTAGAAAGACCTACAGAAAGGGCGGACAGTTCAATCCGGGAGTATATTCTGTCAATGCCAATGTCGCCATGGGTATGGTGACCAATGCAACTCTTGACGGCCGAAAGATGGGAGAGGCCATCTCCGACAATATGGGACCTGTGCACACAGATGGAGGCTCCCATGATGTGATGGGACCGACAGCCCTGACAAATTCCGTATCGAAGGTTGATCACAGCAAGGCGGGAAACGGAACTCTCATGAATATGAAATTCCCTCAGGAGGCAGTTGCCGGAATAGAGGGAAGAGACAACATGATCGCATTTATCGACCAGTACATAAAGCATGGAGCCATGCATGTACAGTTCAATATCATGAGCTCCGCCACCATGAGGGCGGCTCAGAAGCATCCTGAAGACTACAAGGATATGCTGGTGCGAGTTGCCGGATACAGTGCGTACTTTGTAGAGCTCGGAAAGGCGCTCCAGAAGGATCTGATACAGAGAACTGAACTTAGTTTCTGATTAGCCGGGTATATGATTTTTAATATAATATGACGTGAGTGTCAAAAGTCGACATAGAATCGTTCCGCGCAGAGCGCTCTCACGATTCTCCCACATTCCGCACTCCCAGGCCGCTAAAGCGTCCTTCCATGCTCCATGTGTGGCGTGTCATGAAGTCTATCTCCTACTTTTGTGCAAGCACAAGTGGGAGATAGACTTATGACACTTATGTCATAATATGACACAGGATGTGTCACTTAAAACAGGTCTCTTTACGGTTAATGAGAAGGGGATAATAGAGAAGGGGTATAATTATGAATGATTTTTGTTTTAAAATTCCACAGACTATAAAATTCGGTGTAGGAAGTCTCAAGGAGATTCCTGAGCTTTTAAAGGGCGAAATGAAGTCAGAGCATGTATTTCTGGTTTCTGACAGAGGACTTGAAGGAATAGGTGTTGTTGCGAAGGTAAGGGATCTTATCGAGGTATCCGGCATCAAGTGCACAGCTTTCCTCGATGTTATGCCGAACCCGACAGTTGCATGTGTTAAGGACGCAACAGAGCAGTATAAAAAGTCAGGTGCCAGCAGTATCATAGCTCTCGGCGGCGGAAGCCCTATGGATGTTGCCAAGGCTGTAGGTGTTCTTGCAACATACGGTGGCGAGATCCAGCAGTACGTAGGTACAGGTAAGGTTCCCGGCCCTATCACACCTATCATCGCAGTACCCACAACAGCCGGAACAGGAAGCGAAGTTACAGCCAGTGCTGTTATCACAGATGAAGTTACCAACTTCAAGATGTCTGTTTTCAGCTATGAGCAGATCCCAAAGTTTGCAGTTCTCGATCCTGAGCTTATCATGACAGCTCCCGCATCCGTTGCTGCATCCTGTGGTATCGATGCCCTCATTCATGCCATGGAGGCATACGTTTCAAACAACGCAACACCTTTCTCAGATGCCATGGCAGAGAAGGCTATGGAGCTTATCGGCAAGAATCTCCGCCGTTTCACTGCAAACCGTAAGGATCCTGAGGCAGCCAGTGCCATGATGCTCGGCTCAAATTTCGCGGGAATATCATTTGCATGGGCGAGACTCGGCGACGTTCACGCCTTAAGCCACCCTGTAAGCGGACATTTCCATGTAGCTCACGGTGTTGCCAATGCTATCCTCCTTCCTTATGTGGCTGAGTTCAATGCAATCGCCGACCACGACGGAAAGTACGAGAAGATCTACAGATACATCAGAGAGGAAAATGGACCTGTAGTGAATTTCAGACCTGAAATGCTGGTGGAGGAGTTAAAGAGACTCAACAGGCAGCTGGGTATCCCTGAGAAGCTTTCTGATGTAGGTGTAACAGAGGACAAGATCGATGCCATGGCTGAAGATGCCATGAAGGGTCAGGCAAATATCATGGCAAACCCTCGCCAGACCACACTCAAGGACTGCATCATGCTTTATAAGAAGGCAATCTGATAATTTAAAAAGAGGCTTCTGCCGGCATCCTGATGATGCCTGTGGAAGCTTTTTTATGTGGTTTTATAAGTGCTTGTCCGCATTTACCACAAAAACAGGAATGTGAAAAGAGGGCAATTTGGATAAAATTAATAGGCTAATTGATATATAATTCACAAAAACAAAATTATGATGCATTTATGGTCGAAAACGCTCTTTACAATTGTGCAACCTACACTATAATACTAATTAATTAAATTAATTAACTAATTATTGCGAATGAGATTTATATATCCCATCCGGAGGAGGAAGTAATGAAGTTCTTTTTAGACAGTGCAAAGTTAGATGAGATTGATTATGCGTACAAGACATTTGGCATCGATGGTGTAACAACAAATCCAAAGCACATCATGCTCAGTGGCAAGCCATTTGTAACAGCTATAACTGATATCGCAAACTGGATCAAGGAAAATGGTCTTGAGGGTATCGACAAGTTCCCTGTATCAATAGAGATCAACCCACACCTTGACAAGACAGAGGATATGGTAGTTGAAGCAAGAAAGTATGCAAAGGTTTCTCCAAACTTCGCCATCAAGATTCCTGCAACAGAGGCTGGTGTAGCAGCAGCAAGACAGCTTGAGAAGGAAGGCATCAGAACAAACCTTACACTTGTATTTGCTCCTGCACAGGCTATTTTCGCAGCAAAGAACGGTTCACTTTTCGTATCACCTTTCATCGGATGGAAAGAGGACAACGGTGAGGATTGCAAGCAGTACATCAAGGACATCGTTGACATCTACAAGAACTACGGCTTCTACGGAAAGACACAGATCATTTGTGCAGCTCTTCGTTCACCTAAGCAGATGGTTGACTGTGCAGTAGCAGGTGCAGACATCATCACAGCTGGTCTTGCGATCTACAAGAGTGCTCAGCACCACGCATTTACAACACAGGGTATCGGAACCTTCTGTGATGCATGGGACAACACAAAGACAGAGTAATAAAAAGCAGATAAAAGCGCTCTGTGTAGACATTGCACATGAGAGCACTAAGGAATGGAGATAAAAGATAATGAAGATTGGTTTTATCGGACTCGGAATCATGGGCGAGTCAATGTGTGCAAATATAGTCAAGAAGCATAACGATACAGTTTACTGCTCAGACATGGTAAAGGAAAAGGTTGATGAGCTCGTAAAGCTCGGTGCAGTTGCAGCTGCAGACAATGTTGACCTCGCTGAGAAAGCGGATGTGATCATTTCCATGGTTCCGAAGTCAGAGCATTCCAGATCAGTTTATACACAGATCCTTCCGAAGCTCGGCAAGGGTAAGATCTGCATCGATATGAGTACCATCGATCCAAGCGTATCAGTTGAGATCGCAAAGATGGTCAAGGAGACAGGCGCTCAGTTCGCAGATGCTCCTGTTGTTAAGTCAAAGCCGGCGGCTATCGCAGGCAAGCTCGGAATCTATGTTGGATGTGATGAGGAGCTTTACGATACAGTTCGTCCTATCCTTGCATACATGGGCGAGAACATCATCCGCATGGGTGAGAACGGAACAGGTATCACCATGAAGATCCTTCACAATGCTCTGGTTGGTCAGATCCAGAACGGCGTAAATGAGGTTTCAAATCTTGCTGCAGTATGCGGTATCGACATCCAGACCTTCGCAACAGCTATTTCCTACGGCGGCGGACAGAACTTCTATCTGGACAGCAAGAAGGATGTTATCGAGAAGAATGATTTCACTACAGCATTCTCAATTGAGAATATGTACAAGGATGTGAACATCTGCAAGAAGCTCGCAGAGGAGAAGGGACTTCCGATGCCTGGCGAGATGAACGTAGTAAGAGTTTACGACAAGGCTATGGAAGCCGGATATGCAAAGGAAGACTTCTCAGCAACCATTAAGGTCGTTAGAGCTGAAAAGGTGTGATCATGGAGCTTTTAAAGCATTTAAATGAAGTTAATGACGTTACCATCAAGTCAGTCCTTGATCATGAAGCCTTCAAGACCTACGGACGTGTAGTCACAGGATACGATTTTTCAGAAGTTGTGGATTACATGGAAAAGGAAACTCCCATTCCGGAGCAGGGCAATGTCTATGTGGCATCTGTTCTCGAGATGGAGAGCCTTTCTGTAAAGGATAAGGTTGAAAACCTGATCTACGGAGGTATGCCGATAGAGATCGGATACTGCAACGGAAGAAATACCACCTACAACGGTTTCGAGTATCACAAGGGCAGCGAGATAAACATTGCCATAACAGACTTCATGCTCTGCCTCGGTCATGTCTGGGACATAAAGGACAATACTTACGACATAAATGATGTGCAGGTATTTTTCGTACCGAAGGGCACAGTGATAGAGATGTATGAGACAACTCTTCACCTTTCACCATGCAGAGTGACTGATGAAGGATTCAAGGGAGTTGTTATCCTGCCTAAGGGAACCAACACACCTCTTGAAAAGCTTTCACCTGTAGACAAGGAAAGCGAACTTCTTCTCCAGAGAAACAAATGGGTGATCTGTCATCCTGAGAGAGAACCTCTGGTGAAGCAGGGAGCAGTCACAGGAGTCATCGGACCAAATAAGGAGCTTCATTATTGACATGGAATTACTTGTTAAAGAGCAGACATTAAAACTTGCTGAGGGTGACAGAATAATACTTTCCGCAGATTCAGAGAGACCTTTGATATATGTCGGTCACGGAAAAGAGTCTGTGGACATGTACAGAGGAAACTACAAGATCGAGGATTATGTGGAGGATAAGGTTCCTTTGAAGCTTACAGCTTCTGAGGAAAAAGACGGAACCACAGTCCTTGATTTTGAAGGAAAGATAACTGCCACAGTTACTGTAAAGGGCGAGTGCGCGGAAATAAAGTTCGAGAATAACGACCCGACAGTAAACAGATTCTGGTTCAGAGTAGCAGCTGATAAGGATGAACACATCTACGGCTGCGGAGAGCAGATGTCATATTTTGACCTGAGAGGGAGACATTTCCCTCTTTGGACATCTGAACCGGGAGTAGGCAGAGACAAAACAACATATGTTACATGGAGATCAGACGTTGAGAACAAGGCCGGCGGAGATTACTACAATACAAACTACCCGGAGCCTACCTTCGTTTCATCAAAGAGATATTATCTCCATGTTGATTCAACAGCTTATGCAGATTTCGATTTCAGAAATGATGAATTCCATGAGCTTCAGATCTGGGAGGTTCCTGCTTCCGTCCGTATAGAGGCGGCTGAAGATTTTCAGGAGCTCCTTTTAAAGGAAACAGCTTATTTCGGCAGACAGCCTGAGCTTCCGGACTGGGTCTACAACGGACTTATCTTTGGAGTACAGGGCGGAAATGAAAGATCCTTCGGTCTCGCAGAAAAGATTCAGGAAAAGGGCGTAAAGCTCTCCGGAATCTGGTGTCAGGACTGGTGCGGTAAGAGAGTTACCAGCTTCGGAAAGAGACTTCAGTGGGACTGGCATTTCCACAAAGAGATGTATCCTGACCTTCCTGAGAAGATAGCAGAGCTTCACAAAAAGGGAGTTAAGTTCCTCGGATATGTGAATCCATATCTCGTTAATGATGGAGAGCTGTTTAAGGAAGGTGAAGAGAAGGGATATTTCGCAAAGCGTCATGACGGTACAACATATCTTGTGGATTTCGGAGAGTTCTACTGCGGTGCTGTGGACCTGACAAATCCTGAGGCCTTTGAATGGTTCAAGGGAATCATCAAAAAGTACAGCATCGATATAGGAATCGACGGCTGGATGGCGGATTTCGGCGAATATCTTCCAACTGACGATATCGTGCTCTACAGCGGAAAGTCAGCCATGGTCGAGCATAATCATTGGCCGCTTCTCTGGGCAAAATGCAACTACGAGGCAGTCAAGGAGTCCGGCAATCTCGGAAAGATAGTTTACTTCATGAGAGCGGGCGCCAACGGAAGCCAGAAGTACTGCACACTTCTCTGGGCAGGCGATCAGTCAGTGGATTTTTCAAGGCATGACGGACTTTGCACAGTCATTTCTGCGGCTCTCGGAACAGGCATGATGGGATGCGGAATCAGCCACAGCGACATCGGCGGATATACTTCACTTTTCGGTAATGTGAGAACCAAGGAAGTATTCATGAGATGGGCTGAGATGGCAGCATTCACACCTGTTATGAGAACCCACGAGGGAAACCGTCCGGATGACTGCTATCAGTTCTATGATGACGAAGACGGAATCAGCAGGATGGCACGTCTTGTAGACATTTACACTATGATGTCACCGTACACAAGGGATGCGGTAAAGGAAAATCATGAAAAGGGAATACCGGTTCAGAGACCGTTGTTCCTTCACTATGAAGACGAAAGGTGCTACACGGAGCAGTTCGAGTATCTACTCGGAAGAGATGTGCTGGTTGCACCGGTTTATACAGCAGGGCAGACAGAACGTGAAGTATATCTTCCGGATGACGAGTGGATCCACCTTTGGACAGGACGAAGCTACGGACATGGTGTCAATGTCGTAGAAGCGGAGCTTGGTGACACGCCTGTATTTTACCGTAAGGCATCAAAGTACAGAGAGCTGTTCGAAAGTATACGTGCTAAATACGGAAAATAAAAACAAATGTTAAGTACAAATTACATTTTATTCTTTCTGGCCATTTTTCTGACTCACATCATGCATGGAGTCACAGGCTTCGCAGGAACTGTGCTGGCCATGCCCTTCGGGCTTATGCTTGTGGGATATGCGGTGGCTAAGCCTATATTGAATGTGCTTGGTATAGCGAGCGGCATATATGTGTTTTTGGGAAACAGAAAACATGTGGTCTGGAAAGAACTTTGGAAGATAGTTGTGATCATGGGATGCGGGATACTCATTGGTATCCTCATCAAGGATCAGCTCTTCGGCAGGGAGAAAATGCTGTATCTCGCTTTGGGCATCTTCGTTATATGTGTCTCTGTTCATGGACTGTATAAGGAACTGATGCACAGCGGGGCCGGTAAGAAAGAAGGAGACAAAAAGGCTGTTGCTTTCACAGGGGATGTAAAGGCAGGGGAGGAAACCTCCGGGGATCCTGAAAAAGGAAATCTCAGGGACAGGCTTCTGTATCTGCTCCTTCCGGTAGCCGGTATTGTACATGGGATTTTTGTCAGCGGAGGACCACTGCTCATCAGTTATCTGACGAAGAAGCTGCCGGATAAGAACCAGTTCAGAACGACGATTTCCACAGTATGGATATTTCTGAACGGTATGGTGCTTGTAGATGACATCAGGTCGGGCTACTGGAACCTTGCACTGGTTTTCAGTGCACTTGTGGCAGCACCGTTCCTGTTCTCGGGACTTAAGATAGGCTCCATGCTTTATAAGAGGATGAGCCAGAGAACATTTATGATAATGAGCTATGTACTGCTCTTTGTCATGGGATTAAAGCTGCTTCTTTAAGCGGCATGGCAGTGATGCTGAACATAACGTATACATTGATCGGAACTGCGATATGCAGCATCAAACAACAACTGAATTATGGGTCCTGAAGGGACCACGTAAAATACAAAAAGATATAGTAAACAGGAGGAAGTTACTATGAGAAAACAATTATTGGCAGGAATTCTTGCAACAGCTATGGCTGCATTACTTGCAGCATGCGGAAGCTCAGGAGCTCCGGCTACAACAGAGGCAGCAAAGACAGAAGCAGCTAAAACAGAGACAGCTGCAGAGACAAAGGCTGAGGAAAAGCAGGCTACAACAGGCAGCGGAGAGACAGTTAAGGTTATCTGTCCTTACGGTGTAGGCGGTACTGCAGATATCATCGCAAGAAAGTTCGCAGAGGTAGCAACAAAGACTCATCCTGAATATAACTTCATCGTTGAGCAGCAGACAGGCGGAGACGGATTCGCAGCAGCTACAGCATTCACACAGGAAGATCCTAGCACAACAGATCTTCTTGTTTACGGATACGGCGTAGCTTACCGTCATGATCTCGGAAAGCAGTTCAATACAGAGGTTGTAGAGTTTGACAGAAGTGAGATCCTTCCACTTGCAACAGTAGACGACAGAACATGGATCCTTTACACAACACCTGATCAGACACTTGCAGGACTTATCGAGAAGTCAAAGACCGGCGGACTTAAGATGTCCGGAGGAAATCCTCTTTCAGATCCACATCTTGCTTTAGGTTCACTTCTTGCACAGGAAGGCGGAAAGGTAATGGTAGTACCTTACGACGGCGGTGCTGCTCAGAAGAAGGGTCTTACAGATGGCGAGGTTGACTGTTTCGTAGGAACAACACAGGCTGCTCAGGAAGACGTTGAGGCAGGTAATCTTATTCCTGTACTTGCATTCTCAGAGAATGCATTCAAGGGCTTCAAGGGACCTCAGGGTGATATAACAGTTCCTTCACTTGCAGGTGATGCAAAGTCAGCTGATCTTGATGCATCAAAGGATTACACAAAGTCAATCCTTCCAGCCGGTGGTTCTCTTGCAACACGTAAGGGTGCTTCACAGGAGTGGCAGGATGCAGTTGTTCAGGTTGCCAAGGATGTATGGGCAACAGATGAATACAAGGATTTCATCGCAAGCATCATGCTCAACGATACAGAGATCTACGGACAGGATGATGTTCAGCACTATGAGGATGCTTGTAAGGCAGCTGTAGAGGCATTCAAGCTTCTCAGCGGTCAGAACTGATTAAATAGGTATTGATCCACGTTATCAAGTATAAATTGTTGTTCATTGAATTATAAATAAGTCAAAAACTTAAGAGCTGCCCGGCATTGCCTTTGTGCAGTGCCGGGCTGTTTTGGTCTATTTTGGAGATTTTCTTATGAAAAAAACAATAAAAATTAAAACCAACCTGTTGGCAGGTATCGTAATGGGACTTTTCTCAGTCATCATGCTTCTGATAATGCCTACACAGGTAAGACTTCCGATGTGGGACTCAGGAGCACCAAGTCCCAGGATCATACCGGGTATCTGCCTGGTCGGTATACTGATCTGTTCCATAGTACTTCTCGTACAGAGCCTTGTTTTCCATAAAGAGCATATTTATGAATTTGTCTGGGAAAACGAAAGAAAAGAGCTTCTTCTTATCGGCGCACTGGTAGTGTTTGTTGCACTCACAAAGACGCTGGGATTCATCCCTGCCGGAATGCTCATTTTTTGTGCCATTCAATGGTATGAGGGTGAGAGAAAACCGCTTATCTACATTTATACACTGGCTATGGTGGTTGTAGTTTACTTCCTTTTTCAGAATGTGTTCCATGTGGATCTTCCGGCCGGAATACTCAAGGGAATAATCTAAAGAGGTATGGTTATGGGATATTTTGATTATATTACTTCCGCATTTGCTGCGGTATTTACATTAGGAAATCTGGTATTTATATTCGGCGGAATGCTCATGGGCATGGTCATCGGATGTATACCGGGTCTCAGCGTTACACTTGGAATCATCCTTTTCCTTCCGCTTACTTACGGAATCAAGGATCCAAGTACAGCTATCATTTCACTCCTTGCGGTTTACGTAGGTGGAATGTACGGTGGTTCCATAAGTGCCATCACACTTAACACACCGGGAACCAATTCGGCTATCGCCACAACATTTGACGGTTATCCGCTGGCTAAGAAGGGAAGAGTTCTTCAGGCACTTGACACATCACTTTTTGCGTCATCTTTCGGTGGAATCATCGGAGCACTTTTACTTCTTGTTCTTGCAGCTCCTATAGCAGCGTTTGTTTCAAAGTTCACATCAGTTGAGTATTTCTCAATGGCTGTTCTCGGAATCTCACTTCTTGCAGGTGTTTCCGGTAATTCACTTCCTAAGGGAATTCTTTCAGGTCTTTTCGGAATACTCATTGCCTGCATCGGTGTTGATGCTGTAACAGGCGTTTCCAGATTTACTTTTGGAGTATCCATTCTTCAGTTCGGTATCGATATGCTTCCGGCCATGATCGCTCTCGTAGCATTAAAGCAGGTAGTAGGAAAGCTTGCCGAGTTCAAAGTAAACGGCGGAAAGATGGAAGATGCCAATAAGATCGATAAGAAGGGCTTAAGCCTTTCAGAGGCAAAGTCGATCCTTCCGGCAACAGCACTTTCAACAATTATCGCTTCCTTTATCGGTGCTATGCCCGGTGTAGGCGGTGGTGTTGCCCAGTTCCTTTGCTATAACCAGGCAAAGCAGCTTTCAAAGCATCCTGAGAAGTTTGGAAAGGGTTCACTTGAAGGAATCGCAGCTGCAGAGTCTTCAAACAATGCGGTAGTAGGTTCAGCTATGATCCCTCTCATGACCATGGGTATCCCGGGAGATGGTGTTACAGCCCTTCTTCTCGGAGCATTTATCCTTCACGGTATGCAGCCTGGTCCGAACATGTTCACAAAGCAGGCTCTTCAGGCATACACAATTATCGTTGGCTGTTTCGTTGCCAACCTTTTCCTCTGGCCTTTAGGTAAGGTCATGACAAGAGCCGTTGCAAAGGTGGTTCAGGTCAAGTACACCTATCTTGCTCCAGCTATCATGCTCTTCTGTTTCGCAGGAGCATTTGCAGGAACAGGAAACTTCAAGGAGATGGTATTCTGTGCTGTACTTCTTGTGTTCAGTTATCTTCTGAAGATCATGGAGATAGACGCTATCCCTCTTCTTCTCGGACTTATCCTTGCAAAGATCATGGAAACAAACTTTGTAACAGCCATGATGTCCTATGACAGAGATTACTTTATCTTCTTCAAGAGACCTATATCTCTCATCATTCTTGTGATCACAGTTCTCCTTGTTTGGTCAATGCTTCGAATCAACAAGAAGGTGGATGCCCTTAATGAAGAGCAGGCTGAAGAGATCAACAAGATGCATAACGACCTTGAGGCTCAAGAGGCTTGTTGAAGGGGAGTGAGTGATGCCCCGTCTGAAAAGTAAAATGCGGACCCGGGCATCATTCCGGAAAAATAATACATAATTTTAATACTAAATAATGGAAAAGAGGAAATAACAATGGGTTTTCAGGTGGCTTATGTGCCTATCGGAGTAGGAACATTTCATTTAGAGAGTGCACAGATTCAGTTCGAAAAATCAATAAAGATGCTTAAGGATATCACAGAAGATGTTGTGGTTCCTAAGGAGATGCTTCTCTCTATCGATCTTTTGAATGAGTTCCTGGATGAGATCAACCCGGATCTTATAGTTTTACAGAACATTACTTTTGCCAACGCTGCATATGCAACAGAGGTACTTCGCAGATTTTCATGTCCTATCTTACTCTGGACACTGAGAGAGCCTGTTATCGATGGTGGAAGACTGAGACTTAATTCACTCACAGGTGCTTTCTCTGCAGCGAACAGTATCAAGGCATTCCGCAAGGATTCCAAGTTCGAGTATATGTTCGGCGGACCTGAAGAGAAGGAGATCATCGATAAGGCTGCAGCCGCTATCAAGGCAGCAAGAGTCAAGGCAGATCTCAAGGGATTAAAGCTTGTATCCATCGGTCATACACCTCAGGGCTTTGGCTTCGGAAGAGCTCTGGATGCAGATATCACATCGGTTTTCGGTGCAACACTTGATTCCATCGAGTCAAGAGAGCTTATCAATAAGGCAAAGTCCTATACTGATGAAGAGTGTGCACCTTACCTCGAGGATGCAAAGAAGCAGATCGTCGGACTTGATAATACACCGGAGAAGAACGTAAAGGATTTTGCAAAGCTTTACAAGGCATATAAGGATTATGTGACAGAGAATCACATCGGTGCCATTTCTTCACGCTGCTGGCCGGATTTCTTTACAGATTTCGGAACACCGGTATGTGCGGTTCTTTCACTTCTTAACTCTCTCGGAGTAAGTGCAAGCTGTGAATCCGATACCTATGGTGCTCTGTCAATGTATATCGGATCAAAGCTTACAGGAAGATCCTGCTTCTTCGGCGATCCTGTATCACTTGATGAGGGTGAGAACACCATTACATTCTGGCATTGCGGAATGGCTTCCTGTGATCTGGCAAGAAAGGATACCGGCGCTGTAGTTGGCGTACATCCTAACAGAAAGCTTGGTCCTACCATGGAGTTTGGCTGCGAGAGCACAGAGCATGCCACAATTTTCAGAGTAGGAAGAGATGAGAACGGCAAGTTCAGATTCTTTATCGCAGAAGGCGCTGTTCTTGATAAGCCACGTCAGTTCCTGGGAACATCCATAGTTGTAAAGACAGAAAATGATTCCAAGGAAATAGTTGAGAAGGCAGTTAAGGATGGATGGGAGCCACATTATGTTGTGACCTACGGAAGCTGCGCTGACGAACTTGAGATGCTCGGCAATATGCTGAATATAGAAGTATTCAGATTTTGATGATAAGAAATCAGTGAATTTGGGCTATCATCCACTTGTGTGTGCGCATCAGTGGGTGGTACACTTCATGACAAGATGTCACGTTTTGGTTTTCGTCTGTTGGTGGGGGACGGTATGAAGTACTCGGGGATAAACAGTAATGATGTAAAATCAGAAAACAGAAGTAAGATCATCCGTTTATTGAACGATAAGGGTGATATGGCGAGGAAGGACATCGCAACACAGTTGGGACTTACTGCCGCAGCCGTAACACAGATAAGCAATGAGCTTTTGGAGATAGGCATTCTCAAAGAAAACGGTGAGATGGAAGAGGAAGCTCATGTCGGTCGGAAGAAGATCCGAATAGGACTTGATGGGGATTTCACTAAGATTCTGGGTATTTGTATCGAACGAAACATAACAGTGGTCTCGGTGAATAACATGAGAGGCAAATGTTTGCTGAAGAAGACATTGGCCACGGATACTGAATTGCCGCCGGAGATTTATCTCGAGAAGATCATAGACACAGCTTACGAGCTGATGGACAGTCTTGGGCTTACTCCGGATGACATTCTGGGTGCAGGTGTCTCTGTTCCCGGTAATGTTCAGAGCGGCAGACTCAAGGAGGATGATATCACGAGCCTATGGGATGTGCCGGTGCCTGTCAGGAGAAAGCTGGAAAGAGGACTTCGCATTCCTGTGGTTCTCGAGAACAATGTCAATGCCTTTGCCATAGCGGAACTTATCTACGGGGCAGGCAGAGAGAAGGGAAACTTTGTGTTTGTGAAGTGGGGCCCCGGACTTGGTTCCGCCATCGCTATAAACAACAAGGTTTATGGAAATCAGGACGGAAGGATACCTGAACTTGGACATATCATATTGGATGAAAAGGGCAGTACTCTGGAGTCTATGGTTTCTGTGAGGACCATTACCGAAAAGCTCAGGGGATGTTTTTCGGAAACGGAGACCCCGGAACTCTGGAAGGCTTTAGGATGTGACAGAGAAAAGATAACACCGAATACTATCTCACTGTGGGGTGGTATCCATGATCCCGGACTTGAAAAGATACTCTATGAGGCTATGGATAAGCTGGCGCTGGCGCTATACAACGCCTCCATGATCATGCCGCCTGATAAGATTATTTATTACGGAAGTCTTTTCGAGCTACCGTATATCAAAGAAAACTTCAAGAAGGTCTTTACTGAACGTTATCATCTGGAAGACTCTGATTTCATCAATAAATCCACATTAGGCGATCATGAAGACTCCATCGGTGCGGTTGCCATAGTTTTCAATGATAAAATTTTAAAGTTGAAAGCATGAGAAAATCTTAGACCAAAAGCAAAAAAGCTTCGAAGCTTATTTCGGAGCTTTTTTGCTGTGTGGAATGTTTATAATTTAAGTGTGAGATTTTGATATCAAATATTTTGTGTATTTCTCACGTTAAACTATTAAATTTACGCAAACTAATATAAAAATTAAATCTTTCAAAAAGATGACAAAAAAAGAAAAAAATTTAAGATTTTTGTTGCATTTTTGTTATAAGTAGGTTATCATGATGGTGGTGGGAATATTATAGTAAGCTTATGGGCACAAAGTTCGAAGCATGGAACGTAGGCATAGGCGTGTAGAAGATAAGGGCTTGTCTTGTACACGCCTTTTTATTTTGCCTTTTTTAAAGGTTTGGACAGTGTGTGCCGGGGCTTCATCTACCAAAGATGATATATCAAGATGGGTTTACAGTAAGACATGATAGAAAAGAGATTTAAAATTCAAAGTGGATTGAAAGAACTGTACCAAATATAATAATGGCTTGTATTCTATATAAATAAAAACTATAATTATGATAAAATTCGTTTTCATGCGGTGGGTTCGGGTTTTTTTAAAGGCACGGATTGCATAAAACGGAAAAATTCGATCTCAGATCGAAAAAAGTATAGAAAATTGAATAGAAGAGGGTGATGAAACTATGATTATTGCAGTTACTTATGATCCTGATAACAAAGAGGTATTTCAGCATTTTGAAGAGACCAGATTCTTTAAGCTCTATAATATCGAGAAAAATGTTATCATAGATTCATCGGTTGCTAGTACGGACGGTCAGGGGCATTGTGCTCTTGCCGGGATCCTTCGCAGGATAGGTGTTAACGCAGTGATTTGCGGAGATATCGAAGATAATGCGTTGGTGACTCTTGCGCAATTAGGCATCAGAGTGTTTGACGGCGTTTATGGAAGCTGTGATGAGGCGGCTGAACAATTCGCTAAGGGAAATCTTGATTGTTGTGAGAGTACAGCAAACTGTGATATGGAAGAGGCTCGTTTGGCTTGAGATAACAGACTTGTTATTTTGACTGAAGTTCGATTCTGTATCGTTAAATCAGATGGTTGAATTTCAAAGGAGTCAGTCTTCAGGACGGGCTCCTTTCTTCTATAACAAAAATACTCATGACTTTAGGGGGAGTCATGAGTATTTTTGTTAGAATATAGATATTTGTTTGAGGGTTTTACATATTTTAATAATAAAGGTTGGAACTATTCCAAAGTCAATATAAAATATAGAGTATAGTTAAGAATATTTAGAGAGTATAGATGGCTTAAGGTTTAACTGCTATGTAAACATTGACCGGAAAGAGGACAAGGTTTAGACGCGGCAAGGGACGGTGCAGAATAAAGGGGGTCTGCATTGTATAAAAAAGGGGATGAAGGCCATGAATATCAATCAAGCCAGTCAGATGACAGGGGTTTCAAAGGATATGATTCGTTTCTATGAGAAAAAAGGTTTGATAGATCCTCAGAGAAACAAAGGTAACAATTATCGTGAATACAACGACCATGATCTGAATCTGATAGTTATGATTCACGAGTACAGTACCATGGGTATGTCGCTCAGCACTATAGCCCGGCTTATGAAAGGGCAGGATATAAAGGCTGCAACAGGGGAACTGGAGGAATCCATAAGAAGATTAAGAAATGAAGAAATGTGGATTCGTGCCAGGATAAACAGTGCGGTAGATTCTGCAAAGTTGTTAAGTATGGTCAGAGACGAGGTTCCATATGAAATAGGAGTACGTCGAAGCTCTTATTGTTATGTTGTGAAAAATGAAAACTTTGGCAATATACACAATTCCCTTGCAGATAATGGAGGCATTGCACATTCGGTGTTCAGAGTCAGAAAGGAGAATCTGAGGAGTGATGAATGGCCGGAGGAACATGCGTTGCTTTTTACTACTCCTATCGAGGAATTTGAAGATGAAACCGAAGAGATTCCGGAGCACAGGTACTTCAGGACTATACGAAAACAAAATAAGAGACGCAAGATTGGATACAGAGACATTGAAAGTATCATTGACGAGATAAAGGACATAGGATACAATCCCGAAGGTGAAGTGTATATTTATCAGATCATGGGCAGCTTGGAGGAAGATGTAGAGGATCTTGTCTGTCTTGAATTTGATATAGGCGAAGTATGATCATAGATAGGCGTCGTATTTTTTGGCTGACGGTGTCTGGATAGTATACACCCGGATTATACGCTACATTGGAGGATTAAACATATGTATCAGGTTAATAAGAGAGATATAGTTATATCGATTTTACTTTCTATAGTAACATGCGGTCTGTTTATGCTTTACTGGCAGTATTGTATAGCGAAAGATGTAAATGAGCTGACGGATCATAGAGAGGATACATCTGCAGGTATGGTTCTTCTCCTTTCTATCGTGACCTGCGGTATTTATAAGTTTTACTGGCTGTATCGTACAGGTACAAAGCTTGATGAGACATTCGTGAAAGTCGGCAGACAGAATCAGAGCAGGTCGATACTGTTCCTTCTTCTTTCTGTTTTCGGGATGGATCTGCTAGTGTATTCGATCATACAGTCGGAGCTCAATGAGCTGACACCTTATGGAAACATCACGATCAATATATGAGAATAGTTTTATGATTTGAAAAAGGTTGGTTATAATTTTACCTTTATATAATGAATAATACGTACAGCTGTCTGAGAACATTCTCAGGCAGCTTTTTTTATGATGTCATCGTGCGGGTATTATGCCTTTTACAAAAGCACATGGTTCTGTCTTAAAATCTTAGTTCTACTGCACTTTTTTGCATACAAAAAACAACGCGTTGGTTGGCGAATCACTGTTGAAAATGGTTTGCGCTGTATACAAAAAACGCAAAAAATAACGGAATATCGAGCTTTGTGGAATGTGCACTAGCTAATTGTTAAAAAATTATGAGGAATGATAAATAATAATCATAAATGTCCGAAAAATAACATTTGTTTTCATATATATTTCATAGTGCTACAATCCGAATAGTTGATTTTATGAAATAGAGAGGAGTAATTATGTTAGTAAAAGTTGGTATCAATGGATTCGGACGTATCGCCAGAGTTATCCTGAGAATTCTTGAGGAGCGTGACAATGACATCGAAGTATGTGCTATCAATCTGAGAAATGCAGACCTCGCGCGTATGGCTTATCAGATGGAGTATGATTCAGTTTTCGGAAGATTCAGAGGACGTGTACGCTGTACAGAGAACGAACTTGTTATCAATGGGAAGAAGATTCATGTATTCTCAGAGGATGATCCTGCAAACATTGACTGGGCATCAACCGGAGCTGAATACATCATCGAGTCAACAGGTAAGTTCCTTCGCCTTGAGGATTGTGAAAAGCATTTTAAGGGTGGCGCAAAGAAGGTTATCCTTACAGCACCTGGAAAGGACCCGGATTTCCCGACATTTGTCTTTGGAGTAAATAATGAAACCTATGATCCATCTATGAGAATCATTTCCAATGCCTCATGTACAACAAACTGCCTTGCTCCTCTTGCAAAGGTTCTCAATGAAAAGTTCGGAATAGAGCGTGCGCTCATGTCTACGATTCATGCATCAACATCAAAGCAGAAGCCTGTAGATTCCAATGGAGGACGTGATTGGAGAACAGGACGATCGGTATTCAACAACATTATTCCTTCCTCAACCGGTGCCGCTAAGGCAGTTGGTATGGTTATTCCTGAGCTTAAGGGTAAGATGACAGGTCTCAGCTTCCGTGTTCCTACAAATGATGTATCTGTAGTAGACCTCACAGCAGAGCTCAAGACAAAGACAAACTACGAGGAGATCTGTGAAGCTATCGAGCATGCTTCACGTCATGAGATGAAGGACATCATTGAGTACAATACTGATGAGATTGTATCATCAGATCTGAGAGGAAACTTCCAGACATGTATTTTCGATGTTAAGGCAGGTATCATGCTTGATGATAATTTTGTAAAGCTCATCGCATGGTATGACAATGAGTGGGGCTACTCAAATCAGTGCATCAATCTTCTGCAGTATGTTGCCCGTAAGGATGCCAAGGCTGCAGCTCTGGCTGCAAAGAATGGCAAGAAGGAAGAGCCTAAGACTGTACCTGCAGTTCAGGATGCCGATAAGAAGGTTGAAAAGAAGAAATAATCTATTATATCTGCATGATATTTTGCAGAAATCGTGAATGTAAAAATCCCATACACGATTCGACCTGTTAGTATAGAGAAAAGTTTACAGTGAGACGAGTGTAAAAAGCCGATATCGATTTGTATCAGGCTCACACTGGTATCATATATAGAGACATAGAGACAAAAAGGACTGTGATTCGAAGATATGTTATTTCCCCGGGAAGAAACTCAGGGATGCAAAGCTATCGGAAAAGCGCAGTCCTTTTTATGTATTAAATTAAATACCAAAATATGTTTGACAATGAAAATTAATACTGCTATAGTGTACAAGCTGTCAGCGAGAGCTAAACAACAGTTCTCCTGAAAAGCACATAAAGAACCTTGAAAATCAAAGATCGATTAATACACAGACCCTGAAGATTCTAAGAAATTTGAATTTTTCAGCGACCAAAGAGGTCAAGCGAATTTATTCGCAGTAAAGAATAACGGACAGAACAAGCTAAGCTAGTGAGTTCTGAACGGGATGA
>NZ_MUHW01000024.1 GCF_002007235.1 Oribacterium sp. C9 | reverse complement strand
CTGGCGGTAGGGAACTTTTTGATTTTTTACTGTCCGCTTGACGGGTAGCATACCAGGTTATCTGACATCCACACTTTAATTCTGTCCCGGTTATATATTGTTTTCTTTTCAGCCCTTATGTCGCACTTGCTGTATTGATGAGTCTTGCCTGATACAGAGTATGCTTTAGTGCCGGTCCCAGAACAACTATAAGTATGTCCTTAAGGATCGTAGTAGGGATAAACGGTATGACACAGCTTGCCAGAGCTGCGGAAAGGGTATTGTGTGTCATGGCAACATACCAGAGTGTTCCGATACCGTAATTAAACAGATTTCCTATGAGTACACCGATAAGCACAAAACCGTAATAGCCAATGTTTCTCTGAGAACCCTCTTGTCTTCCGTAAAGCCGTACTCCCAGTTCATCAAAGAGCCCTGCGGAAAGTGCTATGAATGGAAAAGAAATGATGAAACCTCCTGTGACACCAAGTATCTTTCCGAGTCCTCCTGTGAGTCCGGTGAAAACAGGTATGCCTATAGCTCCGAGTAGAACATAGATAAGTGTGGAGCTGAGACCGCGTCTGCTTCCGAGGACAATGCCTGCCACAGGAATGATAAATGTCTGAAGAGTCATAGGTACTCCCCCGGGAAGAGGGATGTTAAACTGACTTACTACTGCTATCACTGCCGTAAAAAGTGCTATGAGGCAAAGGTCCAATGTTTTTGAGTTTCTCATGATGTATCCCCTTTTATTTATTTTTTTCGAACGAGATAAATATAAACTTCCTCCTGCGCCATGTCAACCAATTAGGCGCAAAAGGTTGACATGGCGTAAATCTATATTCAGATTATGGTTTACTGATTTTGTGATGTATCATATTGTATGGAGAAAGATAGTCATATCAGCTATAATAAATAGAAATACAACATAGGAGGATAAATATGGATTATCAGTCAAGATATGAAGAATGGTTGAATAAAATAGATGATGCAGATCCTTTGAAGCAGGATCTTCTTTCCATAAAGGATGATGAAACAGAGAAGGAGGATCGTTTTTATCAGGATCTTTCCTTCGGAACGGCAGGTCTCAGAGGCAAGGTTGGCGCAGGTACAAACCGTATGAATTTTTATACTGTCGGAAAAGCCACTCAGGGTATCGCGGATTATATCGTAGCTCATGGTAAAGAAGCGATGGCTAAGGGTGTGGTTATAGCCCATGACCCGAGACATTTTTCAAAGGAGTTCTCTCAGCTTGCTGCTGGAATCTTTGCTGCCAATGGCATAAAGGTATATACCTTTCCTGATCTCCGCCCTACTCCGGAGCTTGCCTTCATGGTGAGACGCCTCGGGACACAGGCTGGTATAAACATTACCGCATCCCACAATCCAAAGGAGTATAACGGTTATAAGGCATACTGGGATGATGGCTGTCAGGTATCAAGTGAAGTCGCAGACGGTATGCTTGAGAAGATCAATGCTGTAGACCTCTGGGACGGCATTAAGAAATCAGACTATGAGGAAGGTGTTAAATCCGGTGTCATCACTGTTCTCGGGGAGGAGTATGACAGAGAGTACCTTGAAAAGGTGATAGCTCTGAAGATCCATGACGGGGATGAGATCGATCTGGATATTCCGTTTGTGTATACACCGCTCAACGGCTGCGGCTCTATCCCGTTCCGTGAGATGCTTAAGGAACGCGGATTCAGAAACTGGAAGATAGTTCCTGAGCAGGAAATGCCTGACCCTGATTTCACAACAGTCGGCTATCCTAATCCTGAGGATCCTAAGGCATTTAAACTAAGCGAACAGTACGGAAGAGAGTTCGGTGCTGAGCTTCTCATGGCAACAGACCCTGACTCGGACAGATTCGCCATAGAGATCAGGGATGCTGATGGTGACTACATTCCTCTTAACGGAAACCAGACAGGATACCTTCTTGTAAATTACATTCTCGAAGGGCACAAGACTGCAGGCACCCTGCCGGAGAACGGAGCCATGGTAAAGTCCATAGTTACTTCTACCCTTTCAGATATCATTGCAGAAGCCTATGGTGTAAAGATGTTCCAGACCCTTACAGGTTTCAAGAACATCAGTGGAAAAATACCTTATCTTCATGAGCATGGTCTCAAATATCTCTTCGGTTACGAAGAGTCTGTAGGTTATGCGGCGTGTGAGGATATCAGAGACAAGGATGGTATTTCTGCCGGAATGCTGGTAGCTGAGGCTGCCGCCTTCTACAGAAAGCAGGGAAAGACCCTTTGGGATGTTCTTCAGGAAATTTATGCAAAGTACGGATATTTCGCAGAGGATGAGCCAAACCTTGTTCTCGAAGGTATTCCGGGGGCTCAGCGAATCAAGCGTATGATGAGCTGGATCCGTGAGAATCATCCTACAGAGCTTGCGGGCTCAAAGGTAGTGAAGGTCATCGACTATAAGGACGGCTATGAGGATATCCCGGCACAGAATGCTATGAAGTTCTTCCTTGAGAACGGTTCATGGTTTGCCATCAGACCTAGCGGAACCGAGCCTAAGATCAAGTTCTACATTTATTCGAATCAGGATTCAAGAGAAAAGGCTTTAGCTGTGAACAAACAGCTCAAGGATGAAATTCTTGCCATGATAAATACTGTTGAATGATAAACAATAATGAATGATGTATAGGAAGAAAATACAAGGGATGGGTGCCAAGGCTTGCGAGTTGAAAGAACAGACTGTGCAGGACTGTACGCATCCAGATGCACTCCGGTGCAGCTGGTGCGAACAGGACAAGCAGGATGTACTTTCAATCGAGTGGGCCGGCACCCGCCCTTGTATTTTCTGTATTAATCGTTGATATTCCTTAAACGAAATTGTTATGAAAAAAAGATTATGATAAAATGTCCAAGCATATATTTTACGAATTTTTGCCGATAAACCATCTAACGTAACATCGGCTATTCAATCAGGAAAATCGGAGAAATCATGAAGAAAATAAATATTGGAATGCTGGGCATAGGAAATATCGGTAAGGGTACATATCAGACCCTTGAAATGAGCCGATCAAAGATAGAGCAGTCTACAGGTGTGTCTCTGGAGATCGTAAAGATCCTCAACCGTCACCCTGAGATCGACAGAGGAATCGATATCCCTAAGGAGAAGTATGTAACTGATGCTTACGATATCATTAACGATCCGGATATCGACATCGTTGTTGAGCTGATCGGAGGTATCGAGCCTGCTACCACATTTATGGCTGATGCACTTCGAGCAGGAAAGCATGTTGTTACAGCCAACAAGGCAGCCATTGCTGCCAATGGTCAGATGCTTCAGGAGCTGGCCTACAAGAATCAGCTCATGCTCCGTTTCGAGGCGAGCGTAGCAGGAGGTATCCCTATTCTCAATGCTATCTCCAGTGCTTTGATTTCCAATGAGTTCAGTCAGGTTCAGGGTATACTTAACGGAACCACAAACTACATACTTACTAAGATGACAGAGAACGGAACTCCGTACGAAGAAGTACTTAAGGATGCTCAGGCGAAGGGCTTCGCAGAGGCAGATCCTACTGCCGATGTTGAGGGTATCGATGCAGCGAACAAGCTGTCCATCCTCATCTCTCTTCTCTTCGGTATAGGCATTAAGCCCGGTGATATCCCCACAAAGGGTATCACAACAGTGACCAGCGAAGACATTGCATTTGCAAAAGAATTCGGCTATAAGATAAAGCTTCTTGCTACCGCTCACAACGAGAACGGCAAGGTTACCTGCAATGTTGAGCCGTCCCTTGTATCTGAAAACCATCCTCTTGCCAATGTCAACAATGAGTTCAATGCGGTTTATATAACCGGAAATGCTGTAGATAATCTCATGTTTTACGGACGAGGTGCAGGTCCTCTTCCAACCGGAAGTGCTGTTATCGGAGATGTCGTCAGTGTGGCCCGTAAGATCGAGAAGGGTGCAGCCTATGATCTGCTTCCACATTTGAGATATGATGCAAACCTTGAGTTTGCCGGTGAAGGAGCTCATCAATATTACATTCATTGTCATGCTGTTGATCATCCCGGTGTTCTCGGACAGATCGCATCAACTCTCGGTGTATACGGCATCGGCATCAAGACCATGATGCAGCGTGCCGGTGACAACTCCGGCGGAACAGTTCCGATGATCTTCATAGTATACGATGTTGATAAGAGTATCCTCACCACTGCCCTTCAGGTGCTCCTCACAAACGGCTCGGTATCATCCGTAGATAACGTTCTTCGAGTATTGAAATCTTAAATGTATGAAAAAAAGGTTCTGGCGAATACGTCAGAACCTTTTAAAATATTGATAATGATATCCCGCGGCAGTTTCTTTAATTACTCGTTTCCGAAAGAACCACTCATGCGATAGCAGAAGATCTCCTTACCATCAGGAGCAAGTCCGATGGAAGCATTGTCACAGACAAAGAGTGCATATCCGTCATAAAGTGAAGGATAGCCGTCAGTTTCAAGCAGAACCTTAAAATCCTTGTCATGAATTTCAAAATGATTACTGTCGGAATCGCTGCATGTGAACATCCATTTGTTGCTGAGCTTATCGGATGTGACGTTTATTCCGCCGTTGACATGATGGACTTCCTTTAGCTTTGCGTCATATACTGTCTCGCTGGATCTGGAGGTTGCGTCATCATAGAAACTTACTGTGATATACGGAACATCTGCAGTTCCTTCTATAGTGTAGAAAGGATTAGCATAGGAGGATCCGTTGATATACAGCTCCTTACCTGTGATGAAATTCCTGAGCCAGATACCCTTACGATCTTCGCTGTTGGATGAAACAGGTCCGTCTTCATTTCCGTAAGCATAGCCTACGGGAATCTTGGAACCGAAGGACCAGAAGTCTCCGGTGTCGTCTACCAGTTCATTTCCGTCATTGTCATAAACTATGCTGGTCCAGCCGGCACCATCCTTATAGCTGCCGATATAGAAGCCCCAATCATATCGTCCCACACTGCTGCCGTAAGGAAGCTGCTTAATGAGTTTACCTGTACTATCAAAAAGATCAGTTTTTATGTTGTCGTTTGCGGCGATTGAGCCGTTGGACAGGATGACTGCCATATTGTAGCCGCTTCCTATCAGCTCCTTTCCTGAAGTGTCTATGATAGATGCATAGTCACCTATACGCACAAAAGCGCGGCCATTCTCAAAGGGTTCAGCATATCCGTATGGTCCCAATGCTATCTTATGTGTCTTTTCATCTATATAGTAGTATCCGTCGCTGAATTCAAAAACATAGTACCCTTCGCTGTAGCGAACATCATAAAGATAATCTATATTCAGCTTTTCCCTAACCGTGCCGCCGTTTGCTGCATCGAGATCCTCAAGTGTCATGACAACACGGGAATCGAGATCATAGATCTCGAAATCTGCAGTTTCGTCTGACAGCTTACACATCACATGGTCTTTCATGCCTGAGATGTAACCGTATTCAGGGGAAACAAAGCGTCCGTCCTTTGAGATTAGTTGCTGGTGGCGGCTGCTTTCAGGGAGATCAACATCTTCAGAGTTGAACTTCGAAGGATCAGGCGGCATATCGTACTTTATAGCGCGATAGTAAGGAAGGCTGAATTCATTACCGAGCACAGGGTCATAGTAATCCATGGATTCGATGGAATTGTATACGGGGTCTGTAATGAGACGCCCGTGGACATCGAAAAAGCCTTCCATATAACCTGCCAGATAGGAGTAGCCATCTTCCTCTCCGTTGCCGAAGCTTACATACAGAGCATTTCCTTCATATGGAAGAATCAGATCATAATCATCCCGAGGCTTCAATTCAGTGAGGCTTCCTTCAGGAGCATCATCGAGGCGGGTGTAATTATCCACGTGATCATGAGAAGCCTTTGGATTCACATCACCAAAGGAAGATACATCCATTACGGATACATATCCCATCGAAGAGATGAGACGCTGACCGTCTTCTGATACCAGCCAGTCATAGAGGACGCGGGCACCCTTGACATGCTCGTTGGTCAGGTCAGCCTCTTCAGGGATCACACTGTAGTAGGCATTACGATGAGGATATTCCTCATTGCGGATGGTTTCGGGATTCGGCTTAACACCGTCTACAGCAATGATCTTAAGTCCCTTTGCCATTTTCATGTCATTGGCATAATAATAAACGGAATATCCTATGGCATTGGCAGAGTTATCGTAGGACTTTACCGCTGTCATGAGTTCACCCATTTCAGATGCCACAAGTCCCGACGGTGCCTCCACCATAGGAGTGTCCTTCATGATATGCTTAAGGATCAGCGCCTGGGAACCGGCGCCTTCATTACGCTGGAAAGGAATGATCTCGGCATCGTTACCTCCTACTTCTTTCCAGTTTGTGATCTTTCCTGAGTAAATGTCTCTGATCTGGTCAGTGGTCAGGGAATCAACAGGGTTATCCTCATTGACAACGAAAATGAGCGCATCTGTAGCTATGTTTTCGATCCTGTATTTGAACCCGGCGGCATCCATTTCCTTGAAGACCTTGGCATTGGGTTCACCGACGATGAGGATATCTGCATCTCCTGAAAGAAGGTTTCTGAACGACTGGGTGGTTCTGTTGAACTGACAGAGATCCCCGGCTTTTTCAGGGGCAATGTTCAGAAAAGCTCCTGCAATGGCTTTCCCGAGAGGAACTGTGGCTGTTGAGCCATCCATACGAGGGAAGTTTTCTCTGGTGTAACGGTAGTCAGGAAGCTTTATGGGAACTGTAGAAGATACCGTCTCTTCCGCTGTTTCTGCTTCTGTTTTCTCAGGAGCTGTGGTTTCAGTTTTCTTTAAAGCTTCTGTAGTTTCAGGACTTTCTTTAGTGGTTTCCGGTGCTGTGACAGGTTTGTTAACGGAACATCCGGACACAGCAAGAGCTGCCATGGCGATCATGGCAGCTGAAATGCGTTTTCTCATAATAATCTCCATTCCGCCGCTTTGAGCCTAAAAATTCTGTTCTCTACTCTTTCTCATTCTTGTAAATGCAAGGCTCACTACTTCCTGAATGGTGCTTGCTTCTGAAGCTCTGGCTATGCCGTAATCAGCATGTACAGTACAGTTGAAGCCATTCAGAGAATGGATATTATGGATTTCCGTCTGGGCTTTTTGTACGAGATCCATCATGTCATTGAAGCCGGTGGTGGCTTTACAGATCGAGAATTGTCCACCGCTGGCTCTGGCAAGTATGAAGCTCGTTTTGAAAATGCTTCTCAGTATGTCCGCAACCTTACAGAGAAGCTCCTGAGATGCAGTATCCCCATAATCCTCCTGGATGTCTGTGTACTCAGGAATGTCCAGTACAACATGTATATAATTCTCACGATTCTTATGATAGTTGTCATGAAGTTCCAGTGAAGCTACCATAAGTCCGCGTCCGTTCATAAGTCCGGTAACAGGATCTGTGAAGTTGAAGACGCCTGATTCTACAGTGTTCTCTTCGGTATCCACAAAGAATCCCATGAGACCTTGTATCTTACCTTTATTATACAGTGGATACTTGGTTACTGCTATACGGTGGGATACACCATTTACTATATTTTGTCTTAATGCTTCCTTAACAACTTCGCCTTTATTTATGATAGATTCATCTGTTTTTTTCGAGATGGAATTATCTATGTGCCATCCCATCTCCTCACTGGTCCTTCCGACAACCTGCTCTGCAGTAAGACCATAGTAATCGTAAAAGGCTTTACTTGCCCCGAGGAAACGTAAGTTTCTGTCCTTCCAAAAGAACTTAACATCACTCTTGTTCATGAGCAGATCCCAGATATTTTCAGAAACGATATGAGTATTTTCAGTATTTCCAGAATCATTCCGCACAAGCTCTTCTACGACATTCATTACATCAGGATCATTGATTATGGCAGGCTTGCTGCTCACCAGAAGCTTATGGGAGTTGGCGCCTCTGAAGGAGGTGACAGTAAACTCTGTCCACTCAAAGCTTCCATCTATCTGACGCATCCGGAACAGTGCGGAGAAATTTCCTCTTTTATTGTTCTTCAGTATGCTGCGAATGTTTCCATAAGACACGAACTCTGTCCATCTTTTATGCTCGTTAGGATGGATGTACTGCATCACATGCTCGGAATAGTATGAAGTTGTATCCTCTATCACGTCGCCCACCTTTTCTGTAGGGATATTGCTTGCGATGATAGAGCCGGTATGTTCGATCATATCAACATAATGTATGCTGTCATAATTGAACATTATCTTTCTTGCGATGGTGTCAAGCTCGGAGGTGTGGCTTCTGTCATTGTCATAAACCAGGCTGTCCATGGTGGTGTAAAGTATATAGGTCTCGTTACTTGCTGCGATCACTCTGAAGGACAGGCGGTAGTAATTGTTGTTTGCAAGGAAGGTCATGTACTCTTCTGCATTGTGACGTTTTGCCTTGTATGAAAGATCACGGCATTTTCTGCCCTTTGGACTTTCGGGAAGATTCATATCCCTTTCAAATGCAGACAGATCCTCGTATCCTGCTGTCATAAGGATATCTCTGAATTCATCGTTGCAGTACAGTCCCTTAAAGGAGCTGCCGTCTGAAAGGAAGAGAGCCACAGGATTATCGACGATAACATTGGCAAGACCTGCCTTATCGTACATGATTGCATTGTGTCTGGCTTCCCATGTGATGTTACGGGTTGCCAGATAGTCTTCTATCTCATCACAGGGCATGGCTTTTCCGAAGAAGTGTCCCTGTATCTTTTCACAGCCGATGCTTCTCAGGAAATTCAGGAGTTCATAGTTATCCACGCCTTCTGCCAATGTATGTATCCCGAGCTTTTTTGCCATCTCTATCATCATGGTGACGATAGTCTTTGAGCGTTCATTGAAGTTCTTGAAGAAGGCCATGTCTATCTTTATCTGGTCAAACATGAAATCCTTCAGTACGTTAAGGGAGGAATATCCGCTTCCGAAATCATCCATCCATACAGAAAATCCTTCATCACGGAATCTGTCGATGGCTGTAGAGATGATGCCGTTATCACTGACCATGGCGGTCTCTGTGATCTCTATGTTGATGAGATTCTTACGGACGCCGTATTTATTTACGATCTCTGTTATGTAGGAAACGGAATCGCTCACTACGAAATCCGCTCTCGAGATATTGATGGAAACAGGCACTACAGGAAGATCATTGTCCTGCCGCTCACGAAGAAGCTTCACGACCTTTAGGACCACGTAATTGTCCAGCTTGTGGGAAAGCCTGTTCTGCTCAAGTATAGAGATAAAGTGATTTGGTGAAATCAGACCGTACTTAGGGTCTATCCATCTCGAAAGTGCCTCGAAACCGCAGAGTTCACCCGTAAGCGTACGGATAACGGGCTGGAGATAGACCTGTATCCATCCCTTTGCAAGGGCGGTATCCAGATTCTTGATGATGTATTCCTTTTTTTTATTTTCGTCTGCAAGCTTTTCATCGAACCAGACAAACCCTGAATCATAGCTTCCACGAAGGGTATCGCATGCGGTACGTGCTCTGTCACAGGCGATGTCCACTGACAGACCATCGTCGTTGATGGCACAGATTCCCATTCGGACCGGAAGGGTATGTCCGTTATTTATGTTTTGTATCTGTTTAATGATTCCGCCCAGCTCTATGTCTATGCCCACTGCTCTTGTGAAAACGTAGTAACGGTCTTCACCAAAGCGTGAACAGTGCTCTGTTCCGAAATGCTGCTTCAGAATATCAGCTATTCCGCATAGAAGTCTGTCTCCTGCTTCCTGTCCGTAGCTTGAGTTGAAGCCCTTCATATCCTTGAGATCCAGAGTTATGATGACAGCATGGCCGTATCTTTTAAGGAGATCCGGTATATCATTGGCAGCTTTTTCCAAAAAGGACGCACGGGAAAGAAGCCCTGTCAGTGAGTCATACTCCAGCTGTACGGGCATATTGAAGCTATTGAGACTGTTATCTATATCTACAAGTTCAGCTACATTTACTGATTCTCTCATATATTTTTTTTTAGCTCCTGAATGGGGTGTGGTGATTATCCCTATCAATGTGTACATTAAATCTATCATGTTGTGAATCACAATAGTGTCACATTTTAATTTTTCGATGTGACAGATGCGTTAAGGCTGGCGGTTCCGGCGTGTACACTAAGCTTTTATAGATTTTTTATGTCTGATTTATCTGTGACAGTTTTGTGATGGAGACTCTGATATAGTCTCCACATGAAATAAAAAAGTCATGGAGGACGGATTATGATGTTGAACGTATGGACAGCGGTTATGGATTTTACAGCGATTACAGCTTCTGCAGGAATTATAGTATTGATCACAGTCGGAGGACTGCTTAATTTGATGAAAGAAATGGCAGAGCCTGTCAGAGTTAGAGTTAAAAATGATTTTAGGGATAAATCAGTTCATTGAGGGTGTTAAATGAAAAAACGGTGCTGTACTAAGTACAGCACCGTTTTTTCATCTGTTGTGGTATATATTAAGAATCAGAGTACTTCAGTTTTCTTTACGAAATGATACAGAAGTTCTACACAGTTCACCATGTCGCGTACATCCACCACCTCGTAGCTATGCACGTATCTCATAGGAATCTGGATCCCGCCTGAACGGATCCCGCCGTTCAGGGTCTGGATAAATGAAGCATCTGTGGCACCTGCAGCATAGGCCTCTATCTGGTAAGGGATGTCATTTTCTCTGCAGATATCCTTCATTTCCTTTACGATCTTTCTGTCGGAAAGTAGACCGTATATTCCTGTTGTGGTCTTGTCCATGATCTTTATGGAGGCACCCTTTCCAAGTTCATTTACTTGAAGTCCTGCAGAAACGCCGGGGATATCCGTTCCGAGGCTCATATCAAGGGCGATAGCCATATCAGGCTCAATGTTTCTGGCTGCAACTATGGCACCTCTCGCACCTACCTCTTCCTGAGTGGTGAATACAGCATAAAGATCAGGTGTATCATCCTCATCCTTCAGCATCTTGAGAACCTCTATAAGCATAAACACCAGGGCTCTGTCATCCATGGCCTTGCCGCCTATCCTGTGCTTTCCCAGCTCTATGACAGGGTAGTCGATGGATACTGAGTCTCCCACCTGTATGCCCATTTCCAGAACCTCTTCTCTTGAGTCGGCACCTACTTCGATGAAGAACTCTCCTGCTGATTTCGGCATCTCCATGCATCGGTCGGGGCGTCCGGGATGAAGTGAATTTATGATACCGTCAATGTGCTTTCCTGATTCAGTACGTATGATAACGTGCTTTCCGAAGAACTGCTGGGGTGCGATACCTCCGAGGGTCTCCACATAGAGAAAGCCCTTTTCGTTGATATAGCGGATAATGAGTCCTATCTCATCCATGTGGGCAGCCACCATAAGCTTTCCCGGGCGAGTTCCTTTTTTATATGCGATGAGATTACCCATCACGTCGGTGGAAATGCTGACACCATAGTCCTTTATCTCTTTTTCTATAAGGTCATAGACCTCATCCTCCTGTCCTGATGGACCGAATGTCTCTGAAAGTGGTTTTATCAGTCTTCTGAAATCTGATGCTATCTCTTCTTTTGAAAGTTTCATTATTTTCCTCCCCGAGTCAGTTAATGCCGTATTCATATTGCATGTGGCTGACTCGTTAATTTAGTTTTTCTGCATTTTTTGAATTTAGTGATAAATATGGAATATTTTTCATTCGGTCAGCAAAAACATGCCATTCTGTGTCCCGGCTGTCCCGGAACCTCTGTAAGTGCCGGTGCAGTGTTCCTGCACTGTTCACTGCAGTGCGGGCACCTTGTGTGGAAACAGCATCCTGACGGCGGGTTTTCCGGAGAAGGAAGGTCTCCCGCTATAAGCTGCTGTTCATCCTCCGGCATTTCCTTCCCGATCGAAGGGATACTGTCAAGTAGGATGCGAGTATAGGGGTGTTTCGGAGAATTGAAGATATCATCCCTGCTGCCTTCCTCAACAACGTGACCGAGATACATGACCATCACACGGTCTGCCACATGCCTCACTACACTTAGATCGTGGGAAATAAAGATGTATGAGACCCCGAGCTTGTCCTGAAGTTCCTTTAATAGATTTATGACCTTTGCCTGTATGGATACGTCCAATGCTGACACCGGTTCATCGCACAGGATAACATCAGGCTTCTCGATGATCGCTCTTGCGATGCCTATTCTCTGTCTCTGACCTCCCGAAAATTCATGAGGATAACGGTCCAGATAATCCCGGTTCAGACCAACCATATCGCAGGCTTCCAGAATCTTCTCTTCTCTTTCTGCCTGTGTCCTGTATGAGCCTGAAATATCTATGGGCTCTGCTATTATGTCACGTACTGTCATACGTGGATTCAATGCAGAATAAGGATCCTGAAAGATCATTTTTATCTTCTGTCTTGCGGATTTAAGTTCCTTTCCCGACAGCTTTCCGAAATCCTTTCCGTGGAGAGTGATAGTTCCCTCAGTAGGATCAGTGATTCGGATTATGGATTTTGCTGTGGTGGATTTTCCGCAGCCGCTCTCTCCTACTATGGCGAGGGTCTCACCCGGATATAGTGATAAAGAAACGTCATCAACAGCCTTTATGACTGTCTTTCTGTGGGATAAGAAACCGTTGCCATAGGTGTAGTATTTTTTCAGATGCTCGACCCTTAAGATCGGCTCTGTATTTTTTCTTTCGGATATAGTTGTTTCCATAAAGAAGTTACCTTTCGCTAAAATTAACAGCTGTTTTATTCAATTTGCACTGTATGATTCCAAGACACTATGCTGTAGCCCTAAGCATTCTTCTTGATTTATCCTTTTGGATCATCAGGAACTGTGCTGCACAGCTAAGCAGTCTTTATTGATACATCTTACGAGATGATCCGGATACGCCTCATCCAATATGGTAAGCTCAGGTCTCTTAAGCTTACACTGATCTGTGCAGTGTGAGCATCTGGTTGAGAAGAGGCAGCCTTCCGGAAGTTCATATAGCATAGGCACAGAACCCGGAATACTTTCGAGCTTGTCGGTATCGCTGTCCATCTTTGGAATGGCAGCCTCAAGACCTACAGTATAGGGATGTGAAGGCATGGAAAAGATATCTTTCTTATCTGCTATCTCAACCACCTGACCGGCATACATGACAGCCACTCTGTCAGACATCTGTGAAATGACTCCCATGTCATGACTTATGAATATGACAGTGGTCTTAAATTCTTTTCTGAGCTTTTTGATGAGGTAAAGGATCTGAGCCTGTACAGTTACATCAAGAGCAGTTGTAGGCTCATCACATATGAGGAGTCTTGGCTTAAGGCAAAGTGCCATGGCGATCATGATACGCTGTCTCATTCCGCCTGAAAGTCTTGAAGGGATGGCATCAAAGATCTTCTCCGGCATGGGGATACCTACAGAACGGATCATTTCGAGAGCCTGAGAAGAGGCTTCCTTACGTGATATCTTCTTGTGGGCAAGTATGGCCTCGGTGATCTGTTTTCCACAGGACATGAGAGGATTAAGACTTGTCATGGGTTCCTGAAATATCATGGAGATGGCATTGCCCCTTATCTCCTGAAGACGCTTCTTACCTGCGCTTACCAGATCCTCACTATCAAAGAGTATCTCTCCGCCGGTTATTTTTCCCGGCTTATCCACGAGCCCCATGATGGCAGATGCAAGCATGCTTTTTCCGCAGCCGCTTTCGCCTACAACTCCAAGTATCTCTCCCTCTTTAAGATTAAGATTGATATGGGAAAGGACCGGAAGTACTCCTCTCTCCGTAAAGAGATCTACATTCAGATCCCTGATTTCAAGTATGTTTTTTTCTGTATTCTCGGACATATTTACTTCTCTTCTTTTTGATTAATGTCAAAATATGTAATCCTGTCGCCACGGTTTTTTGAAAGACCCTGTCGAGGATGTAGATAGTTCTCACTTATGAAGCTTAGGATCCAAAGCATCCCTGAGGCCGTCTCCCAGCATATTGAAGGCCATAACGGAAGCTATGATGAAAAGTCCCGGAAAAAGGCTGTAGTAGGTGTTGGTCCTTATGTAGGTCTGGGCTGATGAGATCATGGCTCCCCAGCTTGCGGTAGGGCTCGGTACACCTAATCCCAGGAAGCTGAGGCTTGCTTCTGTAAGAATGGCAGAAGGTATGCCCAGAGTGTTTGTGATGATAAGCATGGGGATACAGTTAGGAAGCAGGTGCTTGAAGATGATGCGGGCACTGGAGCCTCCGTTAACTATACAGGCCTGAATGTATTCCTGCTGCTTAAGAGTCAGAACCTGACCTCGTATAAGTCTTGCTGTATTTGCCCAGCTTAAAAGACCAAGAGACAGATAAAGATTCATGAGCCCTGAACCAAGAGCATACATAAGTGCCATGGCAAAGAGCAGGAAGGGAATACTGCTGAAAACCTGAATGAGAAATGAGATAACATCATCGGTCTTCTTTCCGAAATATCCGGCGGAAACGCCCATAAGGTAGCCTATTACCGAGGCTATGAGCTGAGAAATGATACCTACCGAAAGGGAGATCCTGCATCCGTAGATGCATCTTGTGAAAATGTCCCGCCCGAATTCATCTGTGCCAAACAGGTGCCCCTTCACTCCCGGTGAAAGAAGACGCTCGGAAAGCACCTGCTTGTCAGGATCAAAGGAAGTTATAAACGGTGCCGCTATGGCAAGCAGTATAAGGAGTATCAGGATTCCGAGGGAGATCATGGCTACCTTGTTCTTTCTGAATATACGGAAGCTTTCGTAGTAGTAGCCGTGAGGTTTTTCCACCTTCACTATCTCTTTTCCGAAGGAATCCAGTTTAAGTGCTATGCTTTTTTTCATCGTAAACTCCAATCTTATTTATCACCGAGTCTTATATTCGGATTTACCACAGCGTAAAGTACATCAACTATGAAATAGATGAGAACGCAGACAGCGGCAACATATATCACACCGCCCTGAACGAGAGGTATGTCTCTTCTGTTTATGGCGTCGATAAGGAGCTTGCCGATTCCGGGAATATTGAAGACATTTTCAGTGATCATGGAACCGGTGAGAAGTGAACCTATATCAGCACCGATGATGGTGATGACAGGAATAAGAGCATTACGGAAGATATGTACCATGACGATACGAAAGGGATTAAGTCCCTTTGCGTAAGCAGTACGGATAAAGTCCTGCCCCATTACTTCCATCATGGATGCCCTGGTGACTCTTGAGATGGATGCTGCATATCTGGTTCCGAGAGCTATGGCTGGAAGCACATAGCCTATGGAAGTCTGTACGCCTGAAACCGGAAAGATCTTGAATCTGAGACCGATGTAAATCTGGAGAAGTATTGCTACCCAGAAGGATGGTGCCGAGATTCCGAGAACCGAAATGCTCATGAGGAATCTGTCAAGCCAGCTTCCGTGATTTACTGCTGCTATGATGCCCATGAAGAGTCCGATGATGAGAGCTATGATGTAAGCCATGGCCGCAAGATAGGAAGTATACTGAAATGCCTGAAGTATCAGGAACAAAACGGGCTTTTTCTGGAAATAACTGCTTCCGAAATCCCCCTTTACAAGATTGGTTATCCACTGGAGATACTGCTGCCAGAGGGGCAGGTCCAGCCCCATATTGTGTCTTACCTCTTTTATTTTGTTTGCGTCTGCGAACTCTCCCAGCATCATGGCCACCGGATCACCGGGCAGGACATTGAGAATAAGGAAAGTAATGAGTGAGATGGAAAAAATGATGGAAACGGCAAGCAGTGCACGTTTCAGCACATAGCGCCACATAGATATTCCTCCGGAAATAGTATTTAATCCACAAAAGATGCCGTTCGCAAATTACCCGAACGACATCCATTTGAGATATCAGAAACTTATATGTTATTTTCGACCTTTATCAGCTCTGAGCCTTTGCGGCTGCGTCTATATCCACATCGAAGAAATGATAGATGAGGTTTCCGACCTTATAGTTCTTTACATAAGGCTTTGCGATGAACTGGCTCTGCGGATAGTAAAGCGGGATACATGCATAGTCCTCAAGTGAAAGAAGTCTGTCAGCATCCTTGTAGAGCTCGGCGCGCTTTGTCTCGTCAGTCAGAACTCTTGCCTCATCAAGATCCTTGTCGAAGTCGGCATTGTTATAGTATACACCCTGAGCATCTGAGTTCTTTGAGTAGAAGTAGTTGTACATCTGGAAATCACCGTCAGGATAGAGAGCGTTCCATGTCATGCCTGTTACAGGGATCTTTCCTGCTGTTCTGTCTGAAGTCCATGTGGCATTATCCACAACATTGAGATTAAGGTTAATGCCTACCTCCTGAAGATAGCCCTGAAGTGCAGCGAAAACGGTCTGGTCTGTCTGACGCACCTCGGCATCGATGGTGATTCCGTCACCGTAACCTGCATCTGCAAGAAGCTTTTTAGCCTCCTCAGGATCGTAGGTGTAAACCGGAAGTGAGTCGTCATGTCCCGGGATGCTGTTGTTAAGGAAGCTTGTTGCAGGAACTCCTGCACCGTTAAGGATTGTGTCAACCAGCTCCTCACGGTTGATTGCAAGAGAGATTGCCTTTCTTACGTTGATATCCTTGATGTAATCAGCCTTTAAGTTAAGAGAGATAAAGGCGGTTCCCAGAGGATGGTAAGCAGTGATTTCGTCACCGTGGCTCTCCTGATACTGGCTTAAGAGTGAAGCATTGAGATCTGCAAGATCGATGTCTCCGTTCTCATAAGCGATAAGCTTTGTCTGATCGTCGTCGTAGTATATGAAATCGATCTCGTCGAGGTTCACTTCACCGCCATGGTAGTCTTCGTTCTTAACGAGAGTTACCTGTGTGGAATCGTCGTTTGACTCGATCTTGTATGGACCTGTTCCGATGAGGTCTGTTCCGAAGCCCCATTTGTCTCCTGCCGCGCGGCATGCCTCCTCAGGGAAGATGTCTGCATAGGATGTGGCGATGTTCTTTAAGAAAGGTGCAAATGCATAGTCCAGAGTGATGGTGAAATGATAATCGTCCTGAATCTCGAAACCGCTGAGCTCAGTTGCCTTTCCGTCCAGCATGTCCTGTGCGCCCTTGATCATCTTGAAGTAAGCTGTTGACTTTGCTCCGGTATCAGGTGTGAACATACGCTCAAAGGTGAACTTTACGTCAGAAGCCTTAAGCTCTGCACCGTTTGTAAAATGTACACCCTGCTTCAGTTCGAAGCTGTAAAGAAGACCATCCTCTGAGATAGTAGGAAAATCTGTAAGAAGAACAGGAACCTCCTCATTATCCTCTGTGAAACGAAGCATAGACTCTGTTATTTCATCGGCTATAGATGCGGCTCTTGATGAAGTTGAGATCTGCATGTCGAGACCGTCTCCTGCATTTGCCTGTCCGAACTTAAGAACCTTACGTTCCGAGCCGGTGTTATCATTTGCTGCAGCTTCTGTTGTTTCAGTTGACTCTGCTGCCTTTGAAGGTTCTCCTGAAGTTGTTGATGAATCAGGTACATTTCCTGTTGTTGGTGCGCTGCAGGCGCTGAGTGCTGTTGCTGAAACAGCAAGCGCGGATAATACAGCCAAGATTTGCTTTTTCATATTCTTCCTCCTACCCATGGGAAAGTCATCATGTCTGGTTGTTATTTTGTGAAAAACTGACTTCCCGGAATGACTGAGATTTGCTCAGGTGACATATTAATTTCATAGTAATATCTGGAAAAAATAATATGTCATGGAGATATAGTAGTCTTTCGTAAACCGGATTACAATTTGGAATAATTTAGTGTTGGATATAAGTTTGGTCTATAACTAATATTCAAATCACATAATCATAGTCTTTTCTGATGATCCTTCTAAGGAACAGTTCTGTTCTCGGATCCTTAGGCCTTGAAAAGATCTCCTTGGGAGTTCCCTTTTCCACTACTACTCCACCATCCATGAAGATGACCTCATTTGCCACGCTTTCAGCAAAGCTCATTTCATGGGTCACCACTATCATGGTGATGCCGGATTTTGCCAGATCCTTCATTACATTCAGTACCTCTCCCACAAGCTCAGGATCCAGGGCTGAAGTGGGCTCATCGAAAAGAACCACCTCAGGTTCCGGCGCTATGGCTCTCGCTATACCGACTCTCTGCTGCTGACCGCCGGAAAGCTGTGAAGGATAGTAATCCGCCCTGTCCTCGAGACCGACAAGTCTCAGTGCTTTCAATGCCTTCTCACGGGCTTCATCCTTACTGTAGTTGTGGGCGTAGATAAGTCCCTCTGTTATGTTCTCAAGAGCTGTTTTATTGGCAAAAAGATTGTAGTTCTGAAATACAAAACCCGTCTTTTTTCTGATGCGGTAAACATCCTTTTTTCCGGCCTTCACAAGTGAAGTATGAATGTCTCCGAAATCAATGGTTCCCTCATCCGCTCTTTCTAGAAAGTTGATGCTTCTGAGAAGAGTGGTCTTTCCTGAACCGCTGGGGCCCAGTATGACTATAATGTCTCCCTTGTTCACTGACAGGTCCACGCCTTTAAGTATTTCATTATCTCCAAACGACTTGTGCACGTTCTTTAATTCCAGCATAGCTAAATCTCCTTAATCCCTGAATCTTTAAGACTTTTACCCTTTTACCTTGTTTATACTGAGCCACCTTGATTTCCGTCACTCTGAAAGCAAGCTGTATGACAGTGCAGAGGATGATATACCAGACAAGCACTACGAGGTATGCCTCTATATAGTTGTAACCGAAAGCTGCCTGTTTCTTTGCCACTGCCATGATGTCCTGAACCGTCATCATATAAGCGAGAGATGTACTCTTTAGTACATTCACTGTGGTATTACAGATGTTCGGAAGTGCCGAGGTGAGACTTTGGGGGATGATGATCCTCCTCATTGCCTGCCATGGGGTGAGTCCCACGGCAAGAGCCGCTTCCATCTGACCGTGACCTATGGAAAGAAGTGATGCTCTGAAGACCTCACAAAGCACTGCGGTTGTATTCATAACAAATACTGCCAATGCATAGAAAATGGGGTTAATGTCGAAAATTTTTATATTAAGCTTCAGTACTATATTTAAAATATAGTTAAGGAGCGTTGGAAGCAGACTGTAGAAAAACAATATCTGAAGAACTATAGGTGTTCCTCTCACAAAGGAAACATAGAAATTGATAAAAAGATTCTTTTTGTGCCCTATCTTCTTTAGGGAAAGGGCAAAACCGAAGACCAGCGAAATGATCATGGTAAATAATGTGATCTCCAGTGTGACAGGTATAGCTTTCATGACGATGAAGAAAGTTTCCTTCATAAATTTCGTATTCAGTTCCACTTTTATCACCTCCCGAAAGCAAGATTTTTCTTACCTCTGCTTAGATTAAGTTCAGCCGTACCAAGAATCTTTTCCAAAACAACAGTCAGTGTCCAGTAAATCAATGCCAGAGCTATATAGGTTTCCAGTCCGTAGGACCCCTGATTCATACCTATGAGTAACTGTCCTTTACCCATCACATCGATCATTCCTATAGTGTAGGAAAGGGAGCCTTCTTTCATGAGCTTCACAAGAGCGTTTGTGAAGTTCGGAATGGCAACTATCAGTGCCTGGGGTGCAACGATTCTTCTGAAGGCCTGAAATTCAGTGAGCCCCGACGCCAGTGCAGCCTCTCTCTGACCCTTGTCAACAGCCTCGTAGGATGTACGAAATACCTCTGCCATTGTTGCGGAAAAGAGAATGGAAAAGGTGGTTATGACAAAGAACCATTTGCCTGAGTCGTTAATATTTATTCCTGAGGCCTTTAACAGTTCCGGTAATCCGTAATAGACGATGAACAAAAGTACTATGGGCGGGATACATCTGACTATATAGATATATGAATCCACCGCTGCTGCCAGTCTTTTTTTACCTGACAGCTTTCCCACAGCCAGAAGTAATCCAAGCACCCCTCCTATAAGGACCGTTCCTGCCATCGTAGCCAGTGTGACCGGTATAAACGGGACTATCTTCGTAAATGCCTCAATTATATATAATGGATGAAACGGTCTCATATATGTCTCTCCTATAAAAGTGTGGTGTTTATCAAATTGATAAACAGGGCTTTTGCCTTCAATATCTGATATACAGATTCAACTGTAAGTTTCCTTAAACTGCTATAGAGATCTTTCTTTCAGAATATTCTCTTGCAGCCTCTCTTACCCAGTTAAGGTGTTCGAAGTTAATATCTGAGGGAACTGTGCAGTCTGCGCCGAGAATAATGCCTACGGTTGCTGCATCATCAAGTATCCTTACAGTCTCTTTTTCTATCTCCTCTTTGCTTCCTCTGTAGAGGACACCGTTCTCGGTATTGTCAAATCCTCCGATGATGGCCTTTCCTCCGAAGATCTTCTTTCCTTCTGAAAGAGGAACACCTTCCACAACCGAAGCATAGTTTATGACCTTTGCAGGATAGTTTTCATAAACCGTAAGGTCATTTGTTGCCCCATGGTATCCGCAGATGTGAAGGATATTGTATTCGCTCACTGAATTTGCAGCCTCAAGGACTATAAGCTCACTTGGTGCTATGAACTTCAGATACTGCTCCTTCGTTATGCTGGAATCCTGTATATTCTGAAGGCTTAAGTATATTCCGTCTGCTCCACCTTCGCTGATAACAGCCTTTGCAAGCTTTGCTATATCAAGGGCTATCTTGTTAAGTGCATCTCTTACTATCTCAGGATTCTCATCAAGAAGCTTTCCGAAGGCTATACCGTTGAGATTAAGCTGCCACTTCAGGTATGTTGCCGGTGCGAAGACATTGTAAAAAGATGCTATCCTGCCATCGAAGGTTATCTGGAGGTTCTTAACGAGGTTTACCTGCTTGTCTATCCATTCAACGGGATTCACAGGCTGAATCTTGCGAAGATCTTCAACTTCGCTCACCTCATAAATAGTTTCGTTTGGATAAAGGAAGTATCCGTCGCTCATGATCTTAATGAAATCAGGCTCAAATTCCCTGAAGAATCTGTCGTGTCCCTTGAGGTTGGCTTCCAGCACCTCAGGTGAATCGACGCTGGTCTTGTCCGGAGCATAATGAAACCAGAAACCGACAGGCACCCTCTCTGTCACCTTATTGTCAAATGCATCAAATACAAGCTCTCTCTTACTCATAACTACTATCTCCTTCCATATGCTGTTAGTTTTTTTTAAAGCTGATCGCCCTTCTTGTAGCCATCCGGTACATACTTCAGGATATTCTCTCCGAAGTATTCGTTGGAAAGCTTTTCAAGAGTTCCGTCTGCTTTAAGCTTTTCGATTGCTTCATCATACTTATCTGCAAGCTCCTGATTGTTTCTGTTGAACAGCGGCCATGTGGGGATTCCCTCATAAGCAACATAACCGAGTTTGTCTGCAAGGTCGTGATATTCGCCGTTTTCATTGATGACATTGGCTTCAAAGCTTGTCTTGATATTGAAGTATGCATCATATCTTCCTTCGATTACCCACTGGTATGCATCGGAAACCTGGAACTGATCTGATGCCTCAAGAGCGATCTGACTGTCCGGATGACTGTTGTTGAAGTTCTCAACTATTGCGTACTGGGCATTTTGAGGTGCGATAGGAACCAGCTTTCCGCCTGCCTTTGCAAAGGCTTCCAGGTCTGTAAATTTATCTTTATCCTCTGCTCTGTATGCGATACCTATAACGCTTGCCCCGATATAATTCTCCGGGAAAACGTATGTCTCTGATCTTGCTGTTGTCCACCATACGCCCTTGGTTCCCACATCATATTTGCCTGATTCAACTCCTATAAGGAGATCATCATCTGTGGTGGGATTGTAGTGAAACTCATACTCCGGAAGAAGCTCATCCACTGCCTTAAGAACTGCAACCTCATATCCATCGGATTCTCCGCTTTCTGTCACGAAATCATAGGGTTTGTAGCTGCTGGTATGAGCTACCTCTATGACCTTGACTCCGGATTCCTCAGGCTTCTCTGTTTCTCCCGAAGCGGCTTCCGATGTTGCTGCCGCTGTCCCTGCTGTGGTGCCTGAAGGAACAGAGTTGTCAGAGCCTCCGCATGCGGCAAGAAGTGATACCGCAATACCTGTTGTTAATGTAACACCTGTCATTCTTTTCAATTTTCTCATAATCGTCCTCCCGTCCGCGCCGTCCTCCGGTAATTTCAAGGAGATGGAGTCCGGCGCATTTTTATTTTAAATTGAACACAAACACTAAGTTTAAAACTTTAATACGTTAATTCAAGAAAGCACTCCGGATAAAAGAAAAAGAACCTATCAAAAGATAAGTTCTCAGCCATCCGAAAAAATATATATCATGAGCATGTTCGTTGTACAACAAACAGTCCATCCATCATATCATCTGGGTGAGAACCGGGCTTATCGCAACACATACAACACATACACATTTCCATATCAAATCTAACTCTATACATCAGTTTTATCTCCTTTCTTCCAAGCTCCCTTGGATTTGTTGAATGTAATATAACCCTGCATCCCCGCCAAGTCAATGGATCTGACCGGTGGGGTTATTTATAGTTTGCGATAAGAATAGGTGAAGGCTCATTAAAGGATATTAGATACATTTGTCACTTGTTTTTGTTGAAAATGGGTGGAGATAGATTGAACATATCGCAAAAAATACCGCATTAGATAAAACTAATGCGGCAATGGATTAATATTCAGGCTACAGAAGCCTGCTTGTTTTCATCAACTGATTTAACTACATTTCCGTTGTAGATCTTATGATCGAGAAGTCCTTCGGTCTCTGCAACGAGAACAGTCGCTGTGGCAGCTCCTACAACATTGGTGGCTGTTCTCGCCATATCAACTATTGAAGATATAGGGGAAAAAAGTACGATGATTTCGATAGGCAGACCTGCGGCTGCAAAAAGAGCAGTTGCAGTGATAGTTGCTGTTCCCGGAACACCTACCGTACCTATAGATACAAGAAGTGTAAGTGCTATGAGCAGAACATACTGACCTGTTGTATAACTGATTCCCTGCTGATGGATGGTGAAAACGGCGAGAAGTACCGGCCAAATTCCTGCACATCCAGGCATACCGAGATTTGCACCGAGTCCTGTAGTGAAAGCCGCAACATCTCCATCGACACCTATTTCCTCTTTTAACTTACTTACAGTAACCGGAAGTGTTCCTACACTGCTCTGAGAAGTGAAGGCAACAACGCCGGCAGGTGCTATTTTCTTAAGGAATGTTATGGGATTCAGCTTTGCTACAGTTGCAATAAGAATGCTTTCGACACCGAAAAGCTGTAAAGCACAGAGTACATATGCAAGTGCAAGAACGCCGATAAGAGGTAAAAGGTCTTCAACTTTACTTCTTCCTACTGCTCTTGCGATAAGTGCAGTAACAGCATATGGAGTAAAAGATACGATATAAGAAACTGCTTTACCTAAAACAGCATTGGCAGCATCAACAAAGGTCTTAAATGTTTTTACGCTTTCATCTTTTCTTGCAGCTTTGTTATATGCGATTCCAATGATAATTCCGAATACAAGAATTGGAACTACAGAATTACTGCCCCACTGGTCGATTATATTCTTTGGGAAAAGTCCAACTAAGGTATCGACTACTGTAGGAACCTCTTTGGCTTCATAAGCTTCGATGGTGTAGTTAAATCCCTTTCCGATATTTAAAGCAAGTGCTGCTGTAAGTGTAAGTATACTTGCTGTAAATGTGTTTAAAAGAAGAAATAGAACTGACTTTAATCCAATCTTCTGCAGGCTTATTGACTTTCCAAGATTTGTGATACTTGAAATTACGCTGAACAAAAGAAGCGGTATAACAAATGCCTGAAGCACGTTTACATATACTGTTCCGATAGCTGCTACATACTTATAATTTTCTTTAAATATGAGCCCGAGTCCCACACCAAATAATGTGGCAACAATCGTTCGTATACCAAAGTCTATATGTTTCTTCTTTAAAAATGCCAATATGCCGAATAGTACAAGAGCTGCGACGAGTGCAGCTATTTCCAATGCTTTTATTTCCATTATCCAGTCCTCCCTATTGATTATGTTTTTGTCTTTTGAGGTATGTGTCAAATTTTACTGAACAAACATACTTCCGTAAAACACATTAGTCTTATAGGTGGATATAGATTGTTATTATCGCAAAAACTGCCGCATCAGATAAAACTAATGCGGCAGTGGATTAATATTCAGGCTGCAGAAGCCTGGTTATTCTTATGGCTTGCAGAATTATGAAGGATTAATTTATTAACGGATATAGGACTTCTTATCATTCAGAATATGCCTTGGGTCCAATGCCTCCTTAAGCTGGTTCATAAGGTCCACAGCATTACCATCTGTCTCATTGAAGAAATACTTTCTCTTGGATAAGCCGAGTCCGTGTTCTCCGGAAATAAGACCGCCCATTTTATGAACTTCACTGTATAGTTCCGTGAGTACCCTGTCGAGGACTTCTTCCCATTCCTTTTCATCACGATCACCGCGAACCACACAGAGATGTACGTTGCCGTCTCCTGCGTGACCGAAGCTTATCAGGCGGACACCGGTCTTCTCTTCCAGAGAATTAACATATTCAACAAAGTCGGCAGTACGGTCAATGGGAACAACTATATCCAGGGGCTCCTGCTCTGAGACAGCTTCTACAGCATTGACCAAAGCCCCTCGCACTGTCCAGATTTCACCGGATTTTTCTTTGTCGTTTAAGACTACAAAGTCGATGGCACCGGTCTCTTTTGCGATATCAGAAGCTTTTCTGACGGACGCATCTACAGCATCCCTGTTTCCATCAAAGGAAAGAAGAATGTATGAGCCGGCATCAGGTCTTGGGTAAGAAACACCGGAAAACTCTTCACCAAGTGCAACCACCTTCCTCTCCATAAATTCAACAGCAACCGGATTTAAGTCAGCCCGGAGAAGGGTAAGTACACTTTCTATTCCGGTTCTGAGATCAGGATATGGAATGATGACACTGACCTGAGTTTCAGGCTTTGCCACGAGACGAAGAACTGCCTTTGTAACTATAACGAGTGTTCCTTCCGATCCTATGAAGAGATTCTTGAGGGAAAGCCCTGTGGTATCTTTGACATTTTTACTGCCGACAGTGAGAACTCTTCCGTCTGCTGTGACAACTTCAAGAGCTCTTACGAAATCTCTGGTGACTCCGTATTTTACAGCCCGCATGCCTCCTGCATTTGTTGAGATATTCCCGCCTATTGATGACTCCTTTTCACCGGGATCCGGAGGATAGAACAGTCCCCGTTCCTCCACATAGCTCTGTACATCTTTCAGGAGAACTCCCGGCTGAACCGTTACCGACAGAGTATCCTCATCGAATTCTTCTATTCGGTTCATCCCGGAAACATCCAGAATTATCCCGCCATGATCAGGTACAGTTGAACCCACCAGGTTTGTTCCGGCGCCCCTCGGGGTGACGGGGATTCTGTTTTCATAGGCATATTTCATTATACCGCTGACTTCTTCGGTTGTTTTGGCAAGAACTACCGCAGTCGCATTTCCTTCTTTCCGCCCAAGCTTATCACTCAGATACACATTGGGTATATGGTCTGTTATTATTCTTTTTTCATCCTTGATGATCTTGCCCAAATCTTTTCTGTAATCGCTCACGACATATTCCTCTTAAGTTATTTCCCCAATGCATCATATATACGCTTTGATTCCGCGAGGTTTGTACGAATACCCTCGCAGCACTCATGGAACTTTACTTTTTCTTCCACTGACAGAGGAAGCTCGATGATCTCTTCTATACCGTTTCTTCCGATAACTGCCGGAACACCTGCAAAAAGTCCCGATTCCCCATACTGCCCTTCAAGGAGGCAGCTTGCGGGGACGATACTGTGCTTATCCTTGCTTACGATATCAACAAGTCTTGCGGCTGTCAGAGCGATGGCATATTCTGTGCAGAATTTACCGTTGTAGGTAGTCCAGCCCCCTTCCCGGGCACTCTTTTCCATTTCATCCTGATCAAAACGGAAGCGTTCATCATCAGCGGATTTCACAGAAAGAGGGATTCCGTTGAAATTGACGGTGCTCCAGGGAGCGATCTGCTCGTTTCCATGTTCACCTATCATATAAGCCGAGATACTTTTTGCATCTATTCCCGTCTGCTGCTGAAGTCTCAGCTTAAGTCTTGCGGTATCAAGTCCGGTTCCTGTTCCGAATACATGTCCCTTGGGAAGCTCCAGAAGATCGTTGAGCCATTTTGTAATGACATCACATGGATTTGAAATGTTTATGAGTATTCCCTTGAATCCGCTCTTTTTAAGCCTCTCTGCATAGGAGCTGATGGCTTTGATATTGAACTCCATCTCGGTAAGTCTCGTATGTGTACCTTTCAGACTCAGGATGTCACCTACTGAGTTGATGATAATGTCTCTGTCGGAAAGATCTTCTATCTCACCCACCTGAATTTTTACGGGATGTGGCAGAAACTCTGTGCAGTCCAGCACATCCTGTCGTTCAGACTGTGCTTTTCTGACATTGTCAGGAAGATCCACGAGAACAAAATCATCACCAAGTCCCTGCAGTGCAAGGGTGTAGAGCACATGTGCGCCCACATGTCCTATTCCGATGATGCCGATTTTCAATTTACTCATTTTTTTACCTCCTTGAATCATTATTTGTTCGAGCCTGCGGGTATATGGTTCACCATACTCATCAGGTATGTTTCATTGTCTGCAGGGACTCTGCGGATACATGTATATGACCATGATTTTTAATTAATTTTTGATTGCTCACTTCTTCATCTTCAAATGTATGTCCTGAAGTCTGTTGAGTGCGTCTTTCAGAGTCTCGTCCTTCTTCGCAAAGTGGAATCTGATAAGGTGATTTACAGGCTCTTGGAAGAAGCTTGAACCGGGAACAGCACCTACTCCTACCTTTTCTGCAAGGTCATAGCAGAACTGAAGATCACTTTCATAGCCCCATTCCGAAATATCCACCATTACATAGTAGGCACCCTGAGGACGCTGGAACCTGAGACCGGCCTCGGCAAGTCCGTCACAGAACAGCTCCCGCTTGTGGGTGTACTTTTCCTGAAGTTTATCATAGTAGTCCTGTGAGAATCTGAGTCCCGTGATCACAGCTTCCTGAAGAGGTGCTGCCGCCCCGACTGTCAGGAAATCATGAACCTTACGTATACGGTCAGTGATCTCGGGAGGTGCTATGGTATATCCAAGTCTCCATCCTGTGATGGAGTAGGTCTTTGACAGGGAACCTGTGACTATGGTCCTCTCTCTCATTCCCGGAAGGGATGCCATATATACCATCTTGTTCGGCGCGTAAATGATATGTTCATATACTTCATCGGTCACGACATAGGCATCGTAACGTCTGATGATATCCGCTATGGTCTGCATTTCCTCGAGAGTAAAGACTTTTCCTGAAGGGTTTGAAGGATTACATAGCACCAGTGCCTTTGCACCGTCCTTAAATGCCTGCTCCAGAACCTCAGGGTCGAAGTTGAACTCAGGAGGAACCAGGGGGATATAGATGGGCTCGGCGCCTGAAAGGATGGTGTCGGCACCGTAGTTCTCATAAAAAGGTGAGAATATAGCCACCTTATCTCCCGGGTTACAGATGGTCATCATGGCTGCCATCATGGCCTCTGTTCCGCCGCAGGTGATTACAACTTCTGTATTGGGATCGATGGGAATGCCCATATAATGTGATTCCTTCGCGGCCAGTGCTTCTCTTGTGTTCTGAGCTCCCCAGGTGATGGAATACTGGTGGAAGTCCTCATGGGAGACCTGCTCCAGTCGCTTAAGTATCTCTTTTGGAGGTTCAAAATCAGGAAAGCCCTGAGACAGATTAACTGCTCCGAACTTGTTGGAAACTCTGGTCATTCGACGGATGACCGAATCTGTGAAATTTGCGGTTCTGAGTGATAATGGTTTCATGATGATATGGTGCCTCCTGTATATCAATTCAAAAACCGCGGAAAGGCTTTTCTTTCCGCGGGGAATGAGCCGACTTTGTGCCGGGCTGAACTCTTATTTATAATCAGCGAGCAGGTCCTGATCCCAGCCCACGTTAATGAAATAACCACCGTAGGTCTCATCAAATACTTTCTTTGTTTCATCGGACTGGAATGCCTTAACTACAGCATCATATGCTGCTACAAGCTTAGGATCGCTGAGATCTTCTGTCTTTGCAGCGATAAGGTTCCAGTACTTCTCCTCATCAAGAACGCTGTCCTTATAAACCGCATCCTCGGTCTTCAGGCCGAAGTCAAGTGCGTAGTTACCGTTTACAACTGCTGCAGTAACATCCGGTAATGTTGAGGGGATGGTATTGGCAGCAAGCTCCTCGATAGTTATGTTCTTAGAATTCTCTTCGATGTCATCAAGGGTAGGGTTAAAGTTATCATTGTTCTTAAGTGTGATGACACCTGCTGCTGCAAGAACCTTAAGTGCACGTCCCTCATTTGTAAGATCGTTAGGAACAGCGATGGTATCTCCATCCTTTAACTCATCGATTGACTTGATCTTATCTGAGTAAACGTTGAGAGGGATGATGAAAGTGTTGCCGATGGCCTGAATCTTGTAGTCATACTGCTCTACTTCCTTCGCAAGATAGATCTGATGCTGGAAAGCATTGAGGTCGATCTCACCGTTTGCAAGAGCGTTGTTCGGTGTGACATAATCTGTGAACTGAACTATCTCAAGGTTGATTCCTTCATCCTTAAGTTTAGCCGCTGCAGGTGCCCAAAGCTCATCGTAAACAGAACCAACAACACCGATCTTAAGATCGATAGGATCCTTTGTGAAGTCGAAAGCGGTGTCTTCGGTCGCTGCAGTGGTTGCTGCTTCGCTTTCAGCTTCAGTTGTCTTTGCTGCCTCAGTTGCTGCTTCTGTCGCCGCCTCCTGAGCCTTTGTGGTCTCTGCTGTCTTTGCTGCAGGAGCCTCAGATGCTCCGCAGCCTGCCAGAACTGCTGATGCAATTAATGCTGCATAAATTGATTTTCTCATAATCTCTTCTCCTCTTTGATATATTATTTAGTGGACATAAGAATTTGCCTAATGTTCACTGAATACGCCTTCGTGTTTCTCCGTATATATTGCTTGTGCCATGCAAATCCCCATATTTCTCCCCGGGTTTTACAGGTACTTTATGGGGGCTGGTTTTATAAATGAGTAACAGTGAATACCTCAGTGAGTGTTCTTCTTTGCTATCCTGTCTCCTGTGATCTGAACTATGCTGACAGCTGCCACCAGAACTATGACTGTGGCCCAGGTTATGTCCTGCATGTTTCTGTCATGTCCGTATCGGATAGCGAAATCTCCGAGACCGCCTGCTCCTACGGCACCTGCCATGGCTGTAAGTCCCAAAAGACTTATGGCTGTAATGGTAGTTGCTCTTGCAAGGGGTCCTATGCTCTCTCTAAGATAAACTCTGGTGATGATCTCCCATGGACTGCAGCCCATGGATTCAGCCGCTTCTATAAGTCCTTCATCTGTCTGTGCCAATGCTGACTGCACCTGTCTTGTGAAGAAAGGAACAGATCCTAAAACCAGCGGAACGATGGCTCCGGGAACACCTATGGCAGTGCCCATGATGAGTCTCGTAAGAGGCATGACTGCTGTAAGAAGTATGATGAAAGGGATGGATCTGAACAGATTGGTTATCTTGTCAAGAAACTGAAAAAGCGGTCTGTTCTCAAGTACCCCTCCTGGCTTTGTGACTGTAAGGATGATTCCGAAGCTGAGTCCGAATACAAAGCCTACGCCTCCGGCCCAGATGACCATAATGAAGGTGTCATGGATAGACTTAATGAAATCCGGCCATTTGCTCATCAGGTTTGGAAATATATCAGTAAGGATTCCTTGCATCTTTGATCACCTCCACTCCGACGTTTTTGTTTCTCAGGTATTTTACAGCTTCATCTATACGGTCTGAGTCTCCATGAAGAATAACTACTGTTCCTCCTATAGGAGCTCCTCCGACTATCTCCACATCAGCAAGGATGATATTGATATCCAGAGAGAACTCCTTTGCAGTTGTTGATATCAGAGGCTCAGATACATCCTTCTGACGATAGGAAAGCTTTGCAAGTACTTCACCCTTCTCAGGGGTCACTCCCGGAACACCGTCAGCCACCATCTGTTCTATTTTTGAAAGATTTGAAGTGGTCCTGATGAAATTCTTTGTAAGAGAATGCTTCGGATCCGCAAAGACATCAAATACATCGCCAAGCTCAACAACAGCACCGTCTTCCATGACAGCAACTCTGTTGCAGATTTCCTTTATAACTTCCATCTCGTGGGTGATAACAACTATGGTGATTCCCAGCTCCCTGTTCAGTTTTTTCAAAAGCTGGAGTATGGAGCTTGTAGTCTGGGGATCAAGAGCGGAAGTAGCTTCATCGGAAAGCAGGATCTTCGGGTCATTTGCAAGAGCTCTTGCAATGGCAACTCGCTGCTTCTGACCGCCTGAAAGTTCAGAAGGATAAGCATTCTCCTTGTCCGAAAGGTCTACCAGAGAAAGAAGTTTTCTGACCTTCTTCTGTATCTCCTCCCCGGAAAGTCCGCTTCCCTTCAGCGGGAATGCAACATTACCAAAAACTGTTCTGGAAGGCATGAGATTGAAGTGCTGGAATATCATTCCTATCTTTTTACGTTCTTCCCTGAGATCCTTTGAGGATAAGGTCATTAGGTCTGTGCCGTCTATCTTTACACTTCCCGATGTGGGGCGTCCAAGTAAGTTTATACATCGTACCAGGGTCGACTTTCCGGCTCCGGAGAAACCGATGATTCCGAAGATTTCACCGTCTTCTATGGTAAGAGACACATTTCTCAGTGCATCCACCTGTTTGGCACCGGCCTGAAAGGTTTTTACTATATCTGTTAATTCAATCACATCATGCTCCTGTTTCATTAATACTTTCTGGCTGTTTGAAGCTTGATGAAATAGTATCATCCCTATTTGCCATAGTCTAATCGGCGTTCTTTATGTTTCGCTATAAGTAAAATCTATTGAACTAAGAATCTTTAAAAATAAAAAAAGTGCAGCTGACAGATTTTGATCTGAATCAGTTACACTTTTTAATCAAGCCTTAGTCTTCTCCTACGAGATGCACGGTCTCAGGCTCATGTCCCACAGCAGGAAGAAACTTTTCGAAGATGTCCTTTGTCTTTATCTTCATGCTGGAAGTACAAACGCAAGGGTGGCATCCGAGATATTCGCCCTTCTTTACATCCTCATCCACAAGAAGCTGTACGGTATGCTCCTTGTCATTCATGAGACCCATGACGCTTACGGCACCTGGTTCGATATCGAGATACTTCAGCATATCATCAGCATCCGCAAAGGAAAGGCGCGAAGAATTTATTTGACTGGAAAGTTCTTTGGTCTTGAATTTCTTGTCTCCCGGCATCATGAGAAGATAGAATTTTGTCTTCTGTCTGTTGCAGAGAAACAGATTCTTGCACATAAGGGTTTCCAGCACCTTGTCGATGGCCTCGCAGGCCTCCATGGTGTTGGCGACTTCGTGGTCCACACGCTTATACTCTATTCCGAGCTCATCCAGAAAGTCATATACCCGGACTTCTCTCGGAAGTCTTCCTTCCACTGATTCGGGTCTTCCGTCAAATATTTCCATGTTGATTCTACTCCTTGATTATGATTTTTAATACGGTAATATATCAAAGCTTATAATATGTGAAGGTTCCTTCTGCAAAGATCTCTCCGTTGTCATCCTTAACAAAAACCCTGAGTACTATGACTTTTCCTCCGTTCCTTATAAGCTCTGCCGAACCATAAAGATATCTTGTGGTCTTGCTGGTGAGAAAATGGAAATCACTGTCCAGAGTTGTTACATGATCTGCATATCTTCTGGCATTGGCACCCCCTGTTGAATCCGCAATGGTAAAAAGCATTCCACCATGAAGATGTCCGCTTCCATTCATATGATATGGCATGACCTCCACATTTGATGTTATGGAACCGTCCCTCAGATTCTCTTCAAATTCGATACCACAGCGTTCTACGAAACGACTGCGGTTATAGTAATCAATTATCTCATTTCCTGTCATGATTTTCCCTTTCTTTTTTCTGTTGCAGACCGGTTTTATCAGTGAAAACCTGGCTATATTTCTACAAAATACAGGTCATAATGTTTATAGACTGTATCAGAAAACAAATCCGAAGTCGAACTTGTCTCCTGCTGAAAGAGCACTGTCCTTTGCTTCGGTTACTTCAAAGTCTGCACCCTTCCATCCGTTTATCCGAATGATACCTTTGACATTTCCATCGTTTGATTCATATGAAAGCTCGCCGTTTCCTTTGTCGGTGAAAGTTCCTGAGGTCTCTCCGACTCTGTAAAGAGAGATAACTGCCTCATCCTCATTCTCCCAGCCCTTTCTCAAAACAAGAGAGCTGTATACATCACCGGTGCCCTGATTATCAACATATGTACCGTAAATGTCTCTCTCCGGCAAAGTGAAGGATTCACCAGTTATTTTAGCAAGCTCCGAAGCGAGAATATCACATCTGTTTCTTGTTATATTCTGAAGGAATGAATTCTCAAGCATAGGATAGATACTGCCGCTGTCCTCACGACGACCTATGTTTTCTATCATGACCTCTTCCTTCATGGCTATCCAGTTTCGCTCATCCCTGAGTACCCTTTCCTTGGTGGCAGCATCTGCTGAACTTGAGAATCGTTTCCAGAGGCTGTTTAGTTCTTCATCCCAAATCATATATGTGTAGCCTGATGCCATATTGAGCTCCAGCTGTGCTTCACCGATTTTAAAGAGATCCTCGTATTTTTCTGTGACCTTCTCAACTCGCGAAAGTTCATCCGTCAGTGATGATGAAGAAGCAGAAGCATCAGAGATATCCTTTTTGATGTCATCGGTGAAATCGTGGGAAAAGATCACATCCCTGTCCTTTGAAGACCATATATCCCCGGATTTTGAATCTTCTGAAGTTTCTTTTTTCTGTGAAGCATCTTCCGAAGTTGTCGAAGATTCATTTGTATCGGTGTTACCAGGAGCTGATGTCCCGGCTCCGCTTTCTTCTCCGGTGCCAATGCTTCCGGGCGCAGCTTCTGTGCTGCTGATTTTATCCTCTTCTCCCGAAAGCGTAATAGTCACTGTCTTTACTTCGGTTGATTCTGTCTGAGATGCTGCTTCCTCTGACTTTTTTCCACAACTGCCGAGGACTACAGTTCCGACTAACAGACTGCTTATAATGATATTACGTAATTTCATAAATCTCTCCATATTATTTACATGTTTTTCCTATATCGGTGAGAACACCAAAGTGATAGATACATCTATGACATTTATCATATGCTCATTACACCAAGGTCATAGTAGCACATGGGGTTTGACCGTGCTATATGAGTACCTGCATTGACTTTATAAATTTCGGAATTTGTAAGCTTTAAAAAAAGCTATAAAATATAAGCCGCAAACCACTTTAGATTTATAAATAATTTGAAATATATTTATAAAAGAATTTTAAAATCAACTGTTGACAGACATATAGCTGTGTGATAAATTTAACGACGTTAAATTCAGTATGTTACTGTTCGCAGGCATTCACTGTACATAAAACTATTTCGGTTTATGTGGTGGAGTGTCTGTTTTTTTATACCTCTGCGTATACCGCAGAGGTTTTTCTGTTTTCTCTATTTCATTGAGAACAAAGACGGGCTGTATAACCAATCACTCTGAAACAGTTTTATGTACAAGAGATGCCTGAACAGAAAATATTAGGAGGAATTATGAAAGACAAGATTTTTTCAGTTTTACAGCGTGTAGGACGCAGCTTCATGCTTCCTATCGCTATGCTTCCGGTTGCCGGACTTTTACTGGGACTCGGAAGCAGCTTCACTAACCCGACCACTATTGCTACATATCATATGGAAGCAATTCTCGGAAATGGTACAGCCATTAACTCACTTCTCAACATCATGAATTCTGTTGGAAGTGCTATCTTCAGTAACCTTCCGCTCATTTTTGCGGTGGGTGTTGCCATCGGTATGGCAAAGAAGGAAAAGGAAGTAGCAGCTCTTGCAGCTATGATAGCTTACTTCGTTATGAACATCACCATCGAAGCAATGCTCAACATCACAGGTATGGTTGTTGACGGTGCCGTTGCAGAGGGCGTACTCGAAGGTACAGTAACAAACATCGTTGGTATCAACACACTTCAGATGGGTGTGTTCGGAGGTATCATCGTAGGACTTGGTGTTGCTGCTCTCCACAACAGATTCTATAAGATCGAGCTTCCTTCCGCTATTTCATTCTTCGGTGGATCACGCTTCGTTCCTATCGTTTCCACATTTGCATACATCGGTGTAGGAATCTTAAGCTTCTATCTCTGGCCATTCGTTCAGAAGGGAATCTTCGCTCTCGGAGGTCTCGTAACAGGAAGCGGATATGTCGGAACACTTATCTTCGGACTTATCAAGCGTGCACTTATTCCATTCGGTCTTCACCACGTATTCTACATGCCATTCTGGCAGACAGCAGTCGGCGGACAGATGGATGTTGCGGGAAAGCTCATCCAGGGTGGACAGAACATTTTCTTTGCACAGCTTGCTGATTCTCAGAATGTTGCACACTTCAGCTCAGATGCTACCAGATATTTCTCCGGAGAGTTTATTTTCATGATCTTTGGTCTTCCGGGTGCAGCCCTTGCCATGGTTCGCTGCGCAAAGACTGAGAAGCGTAAGCAGGCCGCAGGTCTTCTTCTCTCAGCCGCTCTTGCGTCAATGTTTACAGGAATCACAGAGCCTATCGAGTTCTCTTTCCTTTTCGTTGCACCAATGCTTTTCGTAGTACAGGTAGTTCTTGCAGGTTCAGCATATATGATCGCACATATGCTGAATATCGCAGTTGGTCTTACATTCTCAGGCGGAATCCTTGACCTCTTCTTCTTCGGTATCCTTCAGGGTAACGAAAAGACAAGCTGGATGCTCATCGTACCTGTAGGTATCGTATACTTCCTGCTTTACTACTGCACATTCACATTCCTTATCAAGAAGTTCGATCTCAAGACACCGGGTCGTGAGGATGATGACCAGGAAACACGCCTCTACAGAAAGGCAGACTATCTTGCAAAGAAGAACGGAGACAACGCAGACGCTGCTGTAGCCGTTGCAGACGAAAAGAGCGACCTCATCATGAAGGGTCTCGGCGGAAAGGCTAACATCGCAGACGTTGACTGTTGTGCTACACGTCTTCGTGTCAATGTTAAGAAATCAGAGCTTGTTAATGATGCCATGCTCAAGGCATCCGGTGCAACAGGTGTTGTTCACAAGGGAACTGCCGTACAGGTTATCTACGGACCTTCTGTTACTGTAGTCAAGTCAAACCTTGAGGATTATCTCGAGACTCAGCCTTCTACTGAGTATCATAGCGAGGAAGTTGTGGATGAGGCTCAGCCAACTGTTATCGAAAACAATACTGATAAGAAGGTTAAGCGTACCATCATCATCGGAAGTCCTCTTAACGGTGAGGCTAAGGCTCTTTCAGAGACACCGGATGAGGCATTTGCAAGTGCCATGATGGGTAACGGTACATGTATGATCCCTGCGGATTCTACACTTTATGCACCATGTGATGGTGAGATCTCATTCGTTTTCGATACAAAGCATGCCATCGGTTTCGAAACAGAAACAGGAATCAGTATGCTCTTCCACATGGGTATCGATACTGTAAAGCTTGATGGAAAAGGCTTCACCGTCCTTGTTGAGAATGGTCAGAAGGTTAAGAAGGGTCAGCCTCTTCTTAAGATGGATCTCGATTACATCCGTAAGAACGCTCCATCAATCGCTTCTCCTGTTCTTTGTACCGATCTTGATGACAGCATGAACATCAGACTTCTGAAGACCGGTAATGTTTCTGCCGGTGAGGATCTGATTGCAGTCGACATCATCGCATAATGAGAATATAATTACTCTACCCCTTCCGCAGAACGGGAGGGGTATTTTCGTGATAAGGCCTTCATGCGGCCGTCGTGCCTGCACGAGCGGACATCTGAAGGTCAACGTGAAATCGAGCAGTTTTACAGCTCGGTTTACTACAGGAGTTATGGAAAATGTATCGTGTTCGAAAAGTATTAAATCATAATGCCATTCTTGCTTTGGATAATGATGAATTGAAAACCTATCTGGTGCTCCACAAGGGTATCGGCTTCGGTGCAAAGATATCCGAATTGTTAGATGTTCCGGAGGACGCTTCGGTGTATTCACTGGAAAAATCCACAGAACGCGGCAATGCCATGAATATAATTAACGAAGTAGATCCTGTATGCCTTGAGATCTCCGATGCAGTTCTGGATGAGGCTGAGAAGGTTTTCGGAAAAGTAGACCGAAATATCGTTTTCCCCATGGCAGATCATCTGGCTTTTGCCATACAACGCTTAAAGCGTGATGAGACCATAAGGAATCCTCTTAAGGATGACATTCGTCTTCTCTTCCACATGGAATATCAGGTGGCTGAGACGGTTGTACCTATACTTCAGCAAAGGACGGGACTTTCCATAAATGATGATGAAGTCGGTTTCATCGCATTGCATGTGCACTCTGCCATCGTCAGTGAAAACGTGGCTCAGTCTCTTCAGACTGCTCAGATAGTCAGAAACTGTATTTCCTACATCGAGGAAAAGACAGGTCAGAAGATCGAGGTAACTTCTCTCGGCTACAATCGTATGATGAATCATATTCGTTATATGGTCACCCGTATAGAGACCGGAGAACCTCTCAAGATGAATCTCAATGACTACATGTCGGTGAAATATCCGGATATTTTCCGTCTTTCGGAGGATATCTGTAATCAGATGAGCCGTCTTCTCAGAAAAGATTATCAGGACGCAGAGATCGGCTACCTCGCCATGCATATAGCGAGAGTCATAGATGCGGAATAAAAAAAGAAGCATGAGTAATGAGCTTGAGGCTCGTTATTCATGCTTCTTTTCTTTAGTTACTTATTTCCCTTCAGCTGCAAGCTGTCCTGCGAGTCTTCCGAAGGTTGCAATACGGCCTGCCTGAGTTCCTGAAAGAAGGTTCGGATAGCTGCCGTTGTAGTATCCGCCGGCATCGTTTCCGACTACGAAGAGACCCTCGATAGGCTTAAACTCTGTACTGAGAGCATGCATTTCCTCATCTACCATGATTCCATCCATTGTACAGAGAAGATATCCTCCGGCCTGACGAACACCATAGAATGGAGCCTCTGTAAGGGATGAAAGTCTGAATCCTTCTTTTCCGAAATCCTCATCCTCTCCCTTCTTGTAAAGCTCATTGTAACGGTCTACAGTTGCCTTGAACTTATCTACCGGAAGTCCGAGCTTTTCAGCAAGCTCCTCAACAGTATCAGCCTTTACGATATATCCGTCAGCCTCAAGACCCTGATTCATCCCCTGAACCATCTCCATGGTGAAAACAGAATCTGTGCCGTTGGCATGAGGGTAAAGTCTGCTGCAGCCGTGGGTCTCGAATCTCTTACAGTCCTCAGGATATTTGCTGTCCCAGATCTCACAATAGGTATGGAACGGCTCCTTTGATGCCTGATGTAGGATGTAATCATAGGGCTGTGACTCGTTCATGAAACGCTCACCGTTGAGATTCACCTTGAGGAACGGCTGTGAACCCATCCAGAAAAGTGTACCACGGGTCGGCTCACCAAGCTTTCCTTTTTCATCAGGCTTAACAGCACCGCGCTCAAATATCATAGATGTGTGAGTGGTATCCATCACAGCACCTGCCCAGAGACATGCTCTGATTCCGCTGCCCTTTGCTCCTGCCTTTGAATAGTTCACAGAGGTCTGCTCAAGAGTCCATGGCTGAAGCTGTCTAAGCATATCCTCGTCTGCACTGTATCCGCCGGTTGCGATGATGACGCCCTTTGAAGCATTGTAACGCACATAGTTTCCGTCCTTATCAGTAGCGATAAGACCAGTCACTCTGCCGGCATCGTTCTTTTCAAGCTTTATCATAGTGACCTCATAATGGGTCTCAAGTCCCTTTGCCTCAGCATATTCAAGAACCTTATCCATGGTCTGCTGCTCATAATAGGTCTCGTCGTACTGAACACTGTGACCAACCTCAAGTCCCTGATAGTTCTGCTTCAGCTCGTCGTTATCAAATTCGTGACGGAATTCCATGCCGCCCTGCTTGAGAACATCCTTGTACCAGTCCATGGTCTCACCGGAACGGTCTGCCCAAACCTTTACGATACTGCGCTTCGCATAGCCCTGGCTCCAGTCACAGATGTATTTGATAGCTTCGTTCTTGTCAACATTATGCCCATCCTCTTTCTGCTCAGTTGAATCGCAGGCAGCAAGGGTGTCACGTATTCCGGAGGCCTTGTCATGATCGAACTTTTCTATAAGGATGGTCTTTGCACCCTTTTCAGCCGCTGCGGCAGCCGCAAAAAGACCTGATGAGCCGGCACCAACTACCAGAACCTCACAGTCAACAGTCTCCTTTATATCGCTCTCTGAAACTTCAGGAGCCTCTCCCAGCCAGTCAGAAGCTGTTTCTGCCGCAACCTCTTCGAGAGTTATCTCCTGTCCCGAAGCCTGTGACATACAGTCGAGAACTGCAGTCTTAATGGCATCGCTTGTAACAGTTGCGCCTGAAACTGCATCTATCTCTGCGCCCTGTGCATCCAGAACCTTCTTTGACATCTCATCGCCGATGGCGGCACCGATATTCTGTGTCTCACCTGAAACATCGATCTTTATATCTGTGATGCTCTTTTCATCAAAGCTCATTGTTACCTTGACATCACTTGCCATGCCTCTTGCGGATGCGGAATAAGTTCCCGGTGTGTATGTCAATGTCTTCGTCGCAGCATTGAGAGCTTCCTTCGCAAGCTCTGTCTGAGCGGCAGTTGTTTCCGCTGCCAGTGTTTCCGCTGCCTTTGTTCCTGCTCCTGTTGTTGCCTCCGGCACCTCGGTACTGCGTCCGCAGCCATATATGCCTGCAAATGTCAGTGCCGCAAGTCCTGCACCTATACCCTTCACAAAGCTTCGTCTTGAAACTGTTTTGTTATCCATGTTTTCCTCCTGAAATGTTCACCGTGAAGATAGTTTTATTTGAAACTGTTCCGTTTCCGGTGAATACCTTTACGTCTTTCCTGCCTTGAGGATCCACGTAAAATAGTCATTATTCAAGATGAACATAACACCTTTACAGTTGGTGAAAAAGCAATTATCATTACTGATAAAACGCAAGCTGAACTTGCATTGGAAAGGGACTTACAATGACTATTCAACAGCTTCATATCTTCCGGGTTCTGGCATCAGAAATGAATTATTCAAAGGCCTCCGAAAAACTGTTTATGACGAGACAGGCAGTAAAGCAGAATATCACTTCTATGGAGTCTGAGCTTGGTGGAGCCTTATTTGATAATTTCAAAAACCATATAAGTCTCACTCCGAAGGGACAGTTGCTTCTCCGGGAATGTGTTCCTGTGATAGAAAGTTTTGACAAAATGATGAAGAGTATGTATTCGGATCTGAGTCTGGAAGGGACTGTTTCTATAGGGATAAGTGTTTCGCTTCTTCCGGGATTTCTTCCGGCGCTTCATGAAAAGCTGTTTAATTTTAATCAGGCTTTTCCGAATGTAAACATTAGCCTGCTTGATATGGAAAATGATGAAGTGGTACGGAAAGTTCAGAATGGTGAGCTTTCCATAGGTATCATCATGGATCTGGGGAATACTATAGAGGGCTTTAACCGTTACGAGATCATCGCCTGCAAGCTTGCTGCCATGGTGGAGTCTCATCATCGTTTCTGGGAAGCTGAGGAACTGACTTTAGAGCAGCTTTCCGGTGAGACCATCCAGATTCCCGGAATGAGCGATGCATTTCTCCCTCTGTTTGAGACTATAAAAAAGGAACAGCTCGATATAAAAATCGAGGTGTCCCATCATTACTATCAGGTTTATTACAAGGTTCGGGACAACGGAATCATCGGTCTGAACCGTTACTTTCCGCCGGAAAACGATACTCCCGACAGCACCCGTGACATCCTCCTGAAGGATGCTCCCCCGCTCTGCGCTTCGGTCATCACCAAAAAAGAGCCCGGTATTCCCAAGCTTACAGCTTACATGAATCCGCTTGTAAATGCTCTCAGAACCGGGTATATGAATGAACCATTTGTAAGAGATAAAACGGGGCCGGAGGATAAGAAGTAGCATATAGGGATCTGTCACGTGAATAGATGAGAGTTATTATACAGCTTAAATCGGACATATGCCGAATTTTGAGGTTTTATAACTCTCATCTTCTGATAAAGATATTTCATATAGTCGGAATTTAGACCATATGAAAACAAACGTCTTTTTGGTATTATAAGTTTCAGAATCATTCAATCGATTCAAATTCATAATTTCTTACACGTTCTGTGATTGAGAAAATTTTCCCAAAGAAAAAGTGAAAAATATTTATAGGAAGAGTTGTTATTAAGCATTAAGGCAGAAAAGACTTGTACAAGAGACATTATGCTCATTGACAAAGGAGCAAAAAAGATATACATTCAAGGTACCAAATGATACCTCATAAGGAGGCTTAATTTGACAAATGCAACAAAGTCACGTATTGAAAGTGAACTCGAAATAAAAGCATATCTTCAGAATTTAAATTATGCGTTGAAAAGAGATGCAAAAATCGAATTTCAAGTCAGGCGAGTTGTTGATGATAAACGTGATGAAAAATATACGAACCTGTATACAATCAATACATTATTTCCTAATGAGAATCCACTTGATGTTTTAAAACATGAATTATTACAGATAAAGGTTGAAGATTATATTCAAACCGTAAAAGATCTCCGATTTCCCAAAAGAAGTGAAATGAGGGAATTTGGTAAAGTTTACAATGGTTCGGACGACGTATATATAAAAATACGCGTAGAGCTGATTGGACAATCCGGAGGCGCAACGACATTTGTTATGTCATTCCATTTTGCGGAAAGAGCACTTACATCAGATATGTTTCCTTATAAGAAATGAGGTACTTATATGAATATGAAGATAGTAAACACCAAAAAACATTTGTGTACCTGCTGTATGGAAGAACATGAAGTCAAGACCGTCATAGTACCGGAACATACGGTATTTAAGGGCATAGAAGTCAGCTATGATGCAGAATATATGTATTGTGACTTGGCTGAGGAAATATATATGACCGATCAGCAGATACAGAGCAATGATATCCGTATGAAGGATGCCTATAGAATGAAACAAGGTCTTTTGTCCTCGTCTCAAATTGTAGCCATAAGAGCCAAATACGGTATAAGTCAGAGTGATTTATGTCTCCTATTGGGATGGGGTGGAAAGACCATCACAAGATATGAAAGTCATCAGATTCAGGACAAAGCACACGATATGATATTAAAGAAAATCGATGTGGATCCGGAATGGTTCTTATCACTGTTAACGGATGCCCGGGGAAATCTTTCAGAGGATTCCTTTCGTAAATACTATGACGCTGCCACATCGCTATACGAGAAATATAGGGATTTATATTTAAGGAAGGCAATAGAAGCGCAAAGAATAAGATATATGAAAAAAAGAATTCATCAGGTCGATTCAAAGCTTGTAGCGCAATAGTGATTTGAATGCAGTCTGATGAATTGCTTTGATATAAAGGGAAAGTATTATAATAACCTGAACATCCGTAAATACATAATGTATGCGGATGTTCAGGCAAAAACATATTCTATATATCCATATTGAAACTTAACTTACACCATTTAGTGTAGTCAGGTTTCACTTACATTTTTAAGGATTCACCACATTTTTTGGATTTCCTTCCATAAACGCCCGGATGTTTTCTACTGTTACATCCAGAATCCTTTGGCGGGCGGCACGGGCGGCCCAGCTGATGTGAGGTGTGATGATGCAGTTCTTTGCTGTAAGGAGCGGATTATCACTGCGGATAGGCTCTGTTGAAACCACGTCGAGACCGGCGGCATAGACCTTTCCGCTGTTGAGAGCATCTGCCAGATCCTGTTCCACTATGAGCTGACCGCGGCTGTTGTTTATGAGGATGACACCGTCCTTCATTTTGCTGATGCTATCCTTATTTATGAGCCCTTCTGTCTCAGGGAACAGAGGACAGTGCAGGAATATGACATCAGATTCGCGGAACAATGTCTCTTTATCTACGTACTCTCCTATCTCGCGACCCGCATCACTCTGTGATGGATTGTTGGCAAGCACACGCATGTTGAGAGCCTTCAGTATCTTTCCTGTAGCCTGACCGATACGTCCGAAACCGATTATTCCGGCAGTCTTTCCGGAAAGTTCTATCATAGGGTGATCCCAGAAGCACCAGTCGACATTGTTTTCCCAGCGACCTTCCTTTACTGCCCTGTCATTGTGACCGTAGTGAGAACAGATCTCAAGAAGGAGTCCCACAGCATACTGGCTCACGATATCTGTTCCATAGGCGGGAACATTTAAAACCACGATCCCTTTTTCCTTTGCATATTTATAGTCCACAACATTATAGCCTGTTGCAAGTACAGCTATGGCCTTTAAGTCAGGGCATTGGTCTATAGTTTCTTTGGAAATCGGTGTTTTATTTATGACGATGACTTCTGCATCGCCGATACGCTCTGCGATTATGGGCGCGTCTACATATGATGTGCGGTCATATACGGTGAGTTCCCCAAGTTCTCCAAGGGGTGCCCATGAAAGGTCTCCCGGATTTTCTATGTAACCATCAAGAACAACTATTTTCATTGTAACCTCCATGTTTCATTTTCTAATTCCATGTATCAATTTTTATATGTGTGCCGGTTCTATTTCCAGTTAAGTCGAATACTACTCAGTTTCGAAAAAACAGAATCAGGATAAATAAGTACATATATAGAATTCCGGGCTCAGTCTTCCAGCATTGCCCAGGCACGATTCAGGCAGCGCTTTGTATTTGCAAGTACGATTTCCTCGTCTTCATCAGGTTTTGGTGAGACTTCCATGGAAAGGAAAAGAGGCGCCTCAGGTCTGAAGAAGCCTTCTTCCTTTAAAATCTTCAGGTAGTTGTAAAGCTCTTCTATATCGTTAGCACCGCCCGGGTATCCGAATCTCGGATGATGATCACCGAAATCAGCTTCCTTCGGATCTGCAACACCGTTTCCTATATGGAAGTGACTAAGGTACGGACGGCAGGTGCGGATAACATCTGCAGATTTTTCGTGACAAAGAGGAATATGTGAGAGATCCACCAGAAGTCCGAAATTCGAATGCTTCATCCTGACATCCGCGGCGAAACGGGCAGCCAGAGATGAAGGTCCTATGAGGGAGGCCTTATCGATGTCATAGTCAAAGACCTCAAGCTCCACAAACATTCCCTTCTTTTCCGCATAGCTGCATACTGCGTCGGTGGTCTTCAGAAGCTGGCTGTAGGCAAGCTCCTTTGTCTCCTCCTGCCATTTTCCGGAAAGAAATGCTATTCCTTTTGAGCCGAGATACTCCGCCTCATCTATTGCTTTTATGAGAACCTCTTCCGCTTTTTTTCTTCCATCTTCATCTGTATCGTTTGGATTAAGTTTTGGTCCCAGAAGATTAGGCATGGCTCCGTACCCTACAGAAAGATGTGAAGTTTCCAGAATCTTCTTTAGCTGGGCACGCTCTTCCTCACTTTTACACTGGGTAACCTCTATGGCATCGAAGTAGTCGTCTCTTGCTATCTTTACAGCTCCGTCTACAGTACCTGTTCTCGGATAGCTCATCCAGAGAAGAGTACCGACCTTGAAATATTTATGAATGGATTCTTTCATGGCATGTCTCCCTTACTGCGATACTCCGGGTCTTTCCGTAAACTGTTAAAGACCATCGATATGCAGTTTTTTCCTTCCAATGTCTTAGTATATAGTCTGTCACGATGATTATAATGTTCTTTACCACTGCGAGAAAATCAAGATTTTTTGTTGAGATGAAAAAGATTTTTTGTGGCAAAAATAGAAGTTGCGATGAGCATATCTCATCACAACTTCTATTTGGGATGTGAATAAAACTATTATGTTTCTCAGCTCCTGCTGTCCATATCCACGAAGTCATGCAACTCTCCCACATATTTTGTTGCAGGACGCATGATACGTCCGTCGTACATCTTGTTCTCCATGTTGTGGGAAACCCAACCGGAGACTCGTGCTATGGCAAAAAGCGGAGTGTAGAGCTCATCGGGGATACCCAGCATGCTGTAGGCGAGACCGGAATAGAAGTCTACATTTGTAGGAAGAGGCTTCTTCTTTTTCTCCATGAGAACTTCATGGGCGGTGTCTTCAAACATTTTGTAGAAATTGAAGGTACTGAGCATTCCCTTTTCCTGAGCGAGATTCCTGCAGAGTTCTCTCAGGATTTCCGCACGGGGATCTGATAGTGTATATACCGCATGTCCGAAGCCATACAGAAGACCTGAATGATCGTAGAGCTTTCCATCTAGAATATCCAGTATGACTTTTATGATCTTAGTTTTGTCACAGTTCATGCCAGTGACAGCCTTCACCTCTTCCATCATCTTTGATACGGAGATATTGGCACCGCCATGTCTTGGTCCTTTCAATGCTCCGAGGCTTGCACAGATGGCTGAATAGAGGTCTGTTCCTGTTGAGCCTACAACTACGTCAGTGAAGGTGGAGTTGTTTCCTCCACCGTGATCCGCATGAATCACAAGCAGTGCATCCAGAAGATTTGCTTCTTTATTTGTGAACTTTCCGTCAGGTCTAAGCATGAGAAGGATGTTTTCAGCGATGGAATAGTCCTGTCTCGGATAGTGCATGATCAGTGAATCATGGTATACCTTATGAAGCTTTGACTGATATGCGTAGCAGGCAAGGACCGGAAGCTTTGCGATGAGATTGAGCCCTTTTCTCAGGGTCTCGTAAACATCTGTATTGTCAGGGTCATCATCGTAGTTGTAAAGCTGAAGTGTCAGAGCCTGTAAACGATTCATGAGATTAAGAGATGGTGAGCCGAGGATCTCATTTATCAGGAAATTATCGGGCAGGGAGTATCTGTCTGCGAGACAGCCCTTAAAATTTGCTATCTGATTCTTGTTGGGGAGGAATCCAAAAAGAAGGAGAAAGCAGGTTTCCTCGAAGCCGTAGTTGTCTCTTCTGTTTTTTATGAGGTCATTTATGCTGTAGCCTCTGTAGAGAAGATCTCCTTCGCAGGGAGTGACTTTTCCGTCCGTATCCTTTACATAGCCCACTACATCCGAAACCTTTGTCAGACCTACGAGTACGCCGGTGCCGTCTTCATTACGAAGTCCCTTTTTTACATTGTACTTTGAATAAAGCTCTCCGGGTATATCATTGTGTGTAGAGGACTGGCCGAAGAAACGCGCCAGGATACTGTCGTCGAAATATAAGGTTCTGATGGTATCTGTGGACTTTATTGATGATGACTGTAAAAACATGAATACTCCCCTTTCCTGCCCGCTGAATAAAAGACATATATAAAAGACATGTTAGGCATGTCCTTTATACGTGCAATTATAGACTTTGATAAAAGACATGTCAATTGTGTCTTTTATTCTATATTGGAATAAGAGTTATGAATTTTATCAGGGCAGATGAAGTCAACTGTCCCTTGAACCGGAGATCGATCGGATATATCCTGAAACAAGTAATTTATATAACGCTGAGGGGGACAGCATATTCTGCTGTCCCCCTCAATGGTCTTATGTTCAAAAGTATCTGTATGTCAGTTTTATTATGAAGGAAATAAATCACTTCAAAGTAGCAGCAACTTCATTCATGAGATCCTCTGAAGGATTCTTTCTGTTCTGCTTTGAAACCTCGATGATAAGCTTGTAAAGATCAACACCCTGCTCCTCTGCTACCTTCTTGAAGGTCTTGTTGAAGCTTGAGTGTGCACCTGAGATACCAAGTACCAGATCCAGCGGAGTGATAGGATTATGGAAGTTGTGCTTTTCCATAGCAGGCTGGAGATCCTTGTCGATGAAGTGGAGCATCTTGTAGAGGTCTACGTCCTTCATCTCACCCATGCGCTGCATGATGCCTACGCATGCCTCTGTAGCCAGGTTTCCGGCACTTCTTGCCATACCCATGAGACCGCAGTCAAGTATATCTGCGCCACTCTCGTATGCGGCGATGGCATTGGCAGCTGAAAGGCTCAGGTTATTGTGGCAGTGGAAAGCAACAGGAATTGAAAGAGCTTCCTTAAGCTTCTTTGTGTACTCGGCAACCTCTGATGGAATCATGGTTCCTGCCGAGTCCATGATGGTGATCTCATCAAGACCTGCGGCCTCAAGCATCTTAGCTTCTTCAACCAGCTCATCTGCTGTTAAAAGGTAAGCCTTCATGATTGAGTAGAATGCCTTCATTCCTCTCTTCTTGATGGCCTTTATCGGATCAACTGCGATGCTTCCGTTTCCTGCTGCAGCGCCCACACGGAGGAATGCCATGCCGTTTTCACGTGCGATGTCAATGTTATTCTCTCTGTATCTTGTGGAATTAAGGAACATACCGATCTCGGAACCACGGTTGAGATATTTCTGGGCGATGTCGAGGTACTCCTTATCTGTCAATGCATTTGTGAAGCCTGCAACCTCATATGCACCGATTCCACCGGCATTACCGAACTCAATGATAGGAACATGGCAGGATGTAAGTCCGTCCAGAACCATCTCTGTGATCTCTTTGTCGAAGCCCTTACCTACAACATTTGCACCATCACGTAAAGTACAATCCATTAATGTAACACTCATTATATATTTCCTCCAATATGTTTTATATCTTTGTTATGCAGTAATGCTATCACCCGATATCCACAATGTCTAACAGTCAAAAATTTAAATTTAACAATAAAATGTTGTGCGGCATTGATCAGCAGATACCTGTGAGTTTCCAGTACGGTATGCCGATAAGAAGGAATACTCCGAAGATCATGAAAAGCATGATGGTTCCCTTTACGTACCAGTCTTTTTGTGTAACGTATCCGTTACCGTAGAGATAGATACTTGCGCCGTTACCGTAGTTGCATACCAGTGCACCATATCCTCCGAAGAATGCCATCATTAGAGAAAGCATCATGAGGTTTACCCTGGTAGTAAGACCGAGTGTAAGGATGATAGGATAGATGGATGCGATATAGGCTGCATTTGAAACAAAGAAGTACTTTACTGAGAAGCTCAGAAGCAGAAGGACTATAAGTACTACCATTCCGTTAAGAGCTGAAAGATCAAGTACACTCTGGATCCTTCCTGAGAGCCATGTATAAAAACCACCTGCGTTGATGGCATTTGAAAGACTGAAGAATGCGCCTGACCAGAGGTACATATTCCATGCGGTTCTGTCCTTCATCATATCGTCCCAGGTGATGATTCCTGTGAGAAGCTCAAGAGCGAGCAGTCCAAATGCTACTACATTCATGTTGATTCCGAATTTTGGTCCTACTACCCAGCCAAGGATAGCGAGAATGAACATGAAGAAAAGAAGCTTTTCATCCTTCTTCATTTCGCCCATTTCTTCAAGCTTTGCGTCAACGAGTGGTCTGATATCACCAAAGTTCTTCATTTCAGGTGCAAAGAGCTTGTAAACAAGGAGTGGACATACAAAGAGTACGATAAGACCCGGTACCAGTGCTGCCTTGAACCAGAGTCCCCATGAGAGTTCGATTCCTGTTACATCCTTGATGGTTGATGCGATAACCGCGTTTGAAGCCATACCTGTAAGGAAGAGAACTGCTGTAGACATTGCTACTACATGCTCAAGAAGCTCGAGATAAGCACCAAGCTTCTTCTGATCTCTGTCAGGATATGAACCGAAGGATTCTGCAACTCCACGGAAGATAGGGAAAATGATGGCTGATCTTGAAGTGTTTGAACCTGTTGCAGGGCTTAATATAAGGTCACAGATCATCATGATATATCCGAGACCTAAAGATGTCTGTCCAAGCTTTGTCTGATTGAACTTGCGAAGAAGGACGTAAGCCATTCTCTGTCCGAGACCGGTCTTTTTAAATGCTCCGAATGCAAGAAGCACTGCCAGCAGGAACCATACGCTTAATTTCGCATAGCCTGTGTAAAGAGAACTTGGATCTGCTACAAAAAATGATCCGATTCCTATAACTATAAGGCTTATTACAGGCTCCGGAAAAGGTTTAAGTACGAGACCAAAAAGTAAAGAAATGGTCAGTCCGAAAAGGTGCCATACTTCGGTTTCCAGTCCTACAGGCGTAGGTAAAAGGAAAATAAGCAGTGGTACCAGTACGATAGGTATCATTTTTAAGATTTTTTCTTTCATAATAACTTCCTTCCTTTTTTGTGCTTTTTTCTTAAAAATCATTAATTCTGAACTGATTATAATGTTGGCTTTCACAAGTGTAAAACAAGCTATTTTTTAATATTCACAATAATATGTTGTGAAAAACATGGATATTTCCTATGTCTTATGTTATTATGTCAAGGCTGATATCAAGTGTCAGAATAGCATTTAGTATAGATATTTTTTCTTTTCATAAATGGAGGAATAAATTTGGATACCCAGAGCATCAGATATTTCATAGCATTGGCACAGAATCTGCAGTTCACAAAGACTGCACAGCAGTTCTATACATCCCAGCAGAATCTGAGCCAGCACATCAGTAAGCTGGAGAACTTCTACGGAACGCCCCTCTTCTATCGAAAACCTAAATTAGCACTGACACCTGCAGGAGAAGTTCTTTACGAATCCTTTGTAAAGATCGTGAATGAAGCTGATAATGTTAAGCTGAAGATAAACGATGTTCTTCAGAACAACATCGGAAGTATGACCATAGGGGCCAGTCCCTACAGAGGTCAGTTCTGGATTCCGAGGGTGCTGCCTGCCTTTATGAAAAAATGGCCCAATGTCAGTCTGAAGATCAAGATGCAGAATTCAAGTCTCATGGAAAAGGACATTATAAACGGTGATATGGACTTTTTCATAGGTATAAGAACCAGTGACGACTCTGTCCTTAAGGTCATTCCTCTTATGAAGGACAGAGTCTATCTGGTTGTCACCCGAAATCTGTTAAACAGTTTTTTTGGCAACAATGCAGAAGCTATCATTAGACAGTGTGAGTTCGGTACTACCCTTGAGCCCTTCAGAGATTTTCCATTCCTGAGACTTACTGATGAATTCCGTCTGAGAAAGAAGGTTGATGCCTGTTTTGCGGCTTCAGACATTACTCCTCATAATGTACTGGAAATCGAGAATATAGAGACCATGATAAAGCTTATTCCCGGAGACATTGGCGCCTTTTTCTGTACCGGTCTTCGTATTCCATTCCTTAAAAATGTCTACCCCAATGCCTGCTTTTTCCCGCTAATGATAAAGGATGAATTCATCTACAGCTCCATGAGTATCGTATATCACAAGAACCACTACTTCCCTCAGTATTCACAGGACTTCATCAATGAGCTGAAGAACTTCTTTGGGCAGTTCAGTATAGACGAGACATAAAGAACCATTATTTTACTTTCATTATCACTGATTTCTGAATGCATTTAAGGAAAATGCATTCAGAAATCCTGATTCACAGGATAAACCTTAAAGTGTTCATATCCGTTTTTACTTTATTTTCCGATATATAGAAGAATTACCCCCTTTGCCGTTAGGCAGAGGGGGTAATCTGTTTATAATGAAATGTTGACTAAGGGGGAACGGAAATGAATCATATTCATTTTCTTATGCGCAGCTATGACACAAATTGAGTAGTTGCGGCATCAACAGATCCCTGTGATTGTCCAGTATGGTATACCTACAACAAGGAATACAGCGAATATCATGAAGAGTATGATGGTTCCCTTCAGGTACCAGTCTTTCTGTGAAACGTAGCCGTTTCCATAGAGATAGATACTTGCGCCGTTACCATAGTTACATACAAGTGCTCCGTAGCCTCCGAAGAATGCCATCATGAGAGCGAGCATCATCATGTTTACCTTTGTGGTCATAGCCAGTGTAAGGATAACAGGATAGATAGATGCGATGTATGCTGCGTTTGATACGAAGAAATACTTTACTGCAAAGCTGAAAAGCATAAGTACAACGAGAACTACCATTCCGTTAAGTGCGGAAAGGTCCATGACACTTTCGATCTTGCCTGAGAGCCATGTATAGAATCCGCCCTGATTGATAGCGTTTGAAAGGCTGAAGAAAGCTCCGTACCAGAGGTACATGTTCCATGCTCCTTTTTCCTTCATAAGGTCGTCCCAGTCAAGTATGCCGGTTACGAGCTCGAGAGCAAGGAAGCCGAATGCTACTACATTCATGCTGATGCTGAACTTAGGACCAACTACCCAGCCGAGGATGGCAAGGATAAATATTACGAGAAGAAGCTTTTCATCCTTCTTCATAGGACCCATCTCATCAAGCTTTGAGTCAACGAGAGGTCTTATATCACCGAAATTCTTCATCTCAGGTGCATAAAGCTTATATACGATGATAGGACATGTAAGAAGAACTAAAAGTCCGGGTACAAGAGCTGCTTTGAACCAAAGACCCCATGTGAGCTCGATTCCTGTAACATCCTTGATAGTTGATGCGATAACTGCATTTGAAGCCATACCTGTAAGGAAGAGAACTGCTGTAGACATTGCTACTACATGCTCAAGAAGCTCGAGGTAAGCACCCAGTTTTCTTGGGTTTCTGTCAGGGTATGAATCAAAGGACTCTGCTACTCCACGGAAGATAGGGAATACGATAGCTGATCTTGAAGTATTTGAACCTGTAGCAGGGCTAAGGATCAGGTCTACAAGCATCATGATATATCCGAGACCTAAGGAAGTCTGTCCAAGCTTTGTCTGATTGAACTTACGAAGAAGAACGTAAGCCATTCTCTGTCCGAGACCTGTCTTCTTGAATGCACCGCAGGCAAGAAGAACTGCAAGAAGGAACCATACTCCGAGCTTTGCATATCCTGCAAAAAGTGTAGCTGGCTCTGCTACGAAAAATGAACCGACACCGACAACTATAAGGCTGATGATAGGCTCTGAGAAAGGCTTAAGGATCAGACCTAAAAGCAGTGATATGGTAAGTCCGAAAAGATGCCAGATTTCTGTCTCGAGACCTTCAGGTGCTGAGACAAGGAATGTAAGTACCGGTACCAGTACTATAGGTATCATTTTGAGTATTCTGTCTTTCATATATTTATTCCTTCCAACTATGCTTAGTCAACTTCCAGGCAAAGTGTTGTGCCGGCAGTTACGAAATGTACGTCTGCATCCATCATATCTGCATAGTAGAGAATGAGACCTTCGATAGATCTTGGAATCACCTTTGACTGGCCTGAGTGAGCTACTACTATTGAAGTGATCTCCTTAGGAAAATTGTACTTCTGAGTGTAGTATCCGCTGAGGAATCCGTGCTGGTAGAGCTTTCCTACAGGGCTCTTTACAGCTGTTCCGGGACCGCCCTCTCCCATATCATTTTCTTCCATCTTACATACATCATGAAGAACTGCTGAAAGGATAAGGACATCCATGTCCACCTTATAACCATACTTCTTCACAGCATTTTCGGCGCAGTATACTGCATTGGCTGTTACGTTTTCTGTGTGCTTGATGAGTGCAACACCCGGAGCGCGGATCGCGAACTGAGGATCATTGATATCCTCCCATGAGCTGTTCTCAAATGCCTCGACCCAAATTTCACATGCGGCCTTTGCAAGCGCTCTGTCCTTTACATCAGCAAGCTGTGGAAATAACTTTTCTACTTCTTCTACAGTTAACTTACCCATAATTCCCTCCAACTTATAAGGTTTGCCTGTATCTTTATATCTCCTGTACAAAGTACGGCACATCACTCGGTTAAGATATTCTTTGCATGATTTAATGTACGACCCCATTGCCGTACATTAAATATGTTTGTCTTTTATTTTTATTTAGAAATCGTACATTCCTACTGACTTTCTCTCAGGAATTTTCACGTCGTCATAAGTCTTTGCTGTCTCATAGTCGATGTCAGGAATTGGCCATGTAGGTGTCTTTCCTTCGTACATCTCGAGAACGCCCATTGCTGAGTGGTAAGATGCTCTGAGAGCAGCCTCGATTGAGTTTCCGCCAACGTGTGGTGTGATGAGAACATTGTCAAGAGTTGAAAGTGGCATATCAGGAAGGATAGGCTCGTGAGCGATAGCATCGAGACCTGCTCCTGCGATCTGGTGGTTCTTGCATGCCTCATAGAGATCTTCCTCGTTTACGAGAGCTCCTCTTGCAGTGTTGATAAGGAAAGCTGTAGGCTTCATAAGTGCCAATGTCTCCTTATTTACCATGTTCTTAGTAACGCTTGTGTTAGGAGCGTGAAGTGAAACGAAATCGCTCTCCTTGAAGATTCTCTCAAGATCTCTTGTGACTTCAACGCCGTCAGGGAACTCTGAAGCCGGCTTGTATGGATCGTAGCAAAGTACGTTCATCTCCATAGCGAGACATCTCTTGGCAACACGGCTGCCGATGTTTCCGCATCCAATGATTCCGACTGTCTTACCATTAAGAGTAGTCATATGTGTCTTAAGCTTTGCATCGTAGAAATCTACCTTTAACATCTTCTGAAGACGTGTTACATTTCTGCTGAGGTAAAGCATGTGCATGATAGCTGTCTCTGCAACAGATGTGCTGTTTGCAACCGGTGCATACAGGCACTTTACTCCGTAATCCTTGGCAGCCTGAAGATCAACTGCGTCATAACCTGCTCCGTGACGTGCAAGAACCTTGAGGTTTGGAGCAGCTGCCTCAAATACAGCTCTTGTCATCTTTGTGATTCTTACGATGATGGCATCCGGCTGATACTCCTTCATATCAGCGATAACGTCCTCTGTTTCGAATCCTCTTCCATCGATAAGAGTCATGCCGTGGCTCTCAAGAAGATCTCTTGCGTCCTGTTTTAATTCCTGTGGTAATAATACTTTCCAACCCATTTTTATATCTCCTTTTTAATGTTTGCTTGAAAACTTTTTTTGATGGTTCGATTATAGAGTGGATGATTACAACTGTAAAACAAGCTGTTTTTTATTTTTCACAACAAATTGTTGTGGATTGTGAACTCAGAATCTCGCAGCCAGCTGCTCGATTTCGCGTTGATCACTTGATAGCCTTATCGCAATCTCGCAGCCAGCTGCTCGATTTCGTGTTGCCCGTCCCATGTGCGTTTATGCAAGCATAGCGCCCGCGTGACGGGCTTATCACGAAAAAAGTCCCCTTTCCCTTTCGGGAAAGAGGACTGGGGGGATCTGAGAAGATCAGAAAAGAGGAAATGCTATCGGAGCCCATACAGCGTATACGATAAGGTAGACCAGAGCTACTGGAAGGCCCGCTTTAAGATAATCCGTGAATTTATAATCGGCAGGTCCCATGATAAGTGCCTGTATTCCGGCTGCCATAGGAGTCGCAACGGAAAGAGTCGCACCTGCTATCGTTGCTATCATAATTGCTGTAGGATTGAATCCACCGCCTACGGCAATGGCTGCCGCGATAGGCATTGTCAGATTTATGACCGGTATATTTCCCATAAACTGGGTCATGCAGAAAGGAACCAGAAGGAAAATAGCTACCAGAAGAATCTGACTCATGTTCTGGTTTGTTATAGCGGAAAGAGCATCTGATATGGATGCGGCAAGTCCTGTCTTTGTCATAGCTGTGGAGAAGCTGAGACTTCCACCGAAGATGCAGACTGTGTTCAGGTCAATGGACTGGAAGGCTTCTTTTCCTGTCAGTACTCCTGTTGCTACCATGAGAAGTGAACCTGCAAGAGCTGCATAGTGTGATGGTACACTTATGAAAGAGGAAATGACCATGGCGATAATGCTGGCAAAGAAGATGATTATTCCGAGCTTATCACGTAAAGGATCCAGTTCCGTCCTTGTTTTTTTTACTGTTTCGTGCTCTTCCTGAACGGTAGTTTTGTTATCAGGTAAAAAGCGGTATCCTATGAGTCCGATATACAGTATCACACATATAAGTACCGGTATTCTTACGATGGCTGAATCAAGAACTGACATTCTGAGGGCATCGCCTGAGGCTTCCAGTATCTCGTTTCCCTGCTCTATGAATGCGGCACCCATTCCGAATGGCATAATGGCAAAGGATATGCAGCTTACATCCATGACAGCCTTATATATTCTGCTTTTGCTGTAGTTTCCCTGCTCACAGATCACATCAAGCATGGGAAGCATGGTAGCTCCTGATGCAGTGGCACTTGTAAGCATTGAAAGTATGGATGCCATGATCATGCAGATCCAGCGTACCTTGCTTTCCGAGTTGCCGTATTTTTTTACGAAGTTGTGCATATGCTTAGTGAAGCTTGTCTTCATAAAGCCTGCACCAAGTACAAATACCGCTGCAAATAAGAATACTGTGGAATTTCCAAAGCCTCCCCACGCCTCTCCTGTTGTGAGGACACCGGTTATGTCCAGAGCCAGACAGCAGGCAATAGCTGTCATTCCGTATGGGAGCTTTCCCAGAATATAACTTATCAGCATGAATATGCCGATGATCAATGTAATCTGTGCTGCGTTCACTATTTCAGACTCCTTTGTGCGATTTAACTAAAAATATTGTAGCTTTTCAGATTATACCCACACTATTCACAACAGTAAAACAAGGCATAATTTAAACCCCACAACAAAACGTTGTGGGGTTATGCCACATGTGAGTTTGTGAGAGCGCTACGCCCAATTGTACACTTGATAGCCTTATCGCAATCTCGCAGCCAGCTGCTCGATTCCGCGTTAGCTATCAAATGTATCATTGTGCTTATGTGCAAGCACAACGCCCAATTATCTACTTGATAGCCTTATCGCGAAAAAAAGAGATGGTACTGAAAGTACCATCTCTTTTGAATTATCTGTGATCAAATCACTGTTTTATTACTTGCTGAGCTTTACAACGTTAGCACCTGAGATACGTCCGTATGTAAAGATGTCAGCGATAGCGTTTCCGCCGAGACGGTTACCACCGTGGATACCTCCGGTAACCTCACCTGCTGCGAAGAGACCGTCGATAGCCTTGCCGTCTGCATCAACAACCTGTCCGTCTGTGTTGATGGTGATTCCGCCCATTGTGTGGTGGAGAGAAGCCTTTCTAGGAGAAATAACGATACCTACGTTAGGATCCTTCTCGATAGCTTCAAGATCGATAGCTCCGGCAAGAACGCCCTTTCCGAAGTCAGGATCCTTCTGGTTCTCTACATAAGAGTTGTACTTCTCGATAGTCTCACGAAGTGCTTCCTCTGTGAATGCAGGAGCAACACCTGCAGCTGCTGTCTTTGATGCCTCAGCGAGCTCGGCAAGAGTTGAACCATACCATACGTTGTTGTGCTCTACCATGTTCTCAACAGTTGTTCCGAAGAGAGCTGATGTTGGATCTGCACCCTCGCACTTTCCTGTTTCCTTTGAAGAACCTGCATAGATGATATAGAAGATACCATTGTCGAGACCAAGAGAAGCCTTTGCAAGAACGTCACGCTCTGCATACTCGTTTACGAAACGGTTTCCTTCGCCATCGATCCAGATCTGCTCTGATGCGTCAGCCCAGATTCCGTCTGTCATGGTTCCCTTTACAGGTGAAGATGAAGGCATGAGCTGTGATACACCGAGGTCTACAGTTCCTGCACCAACTTCCTGTGCCATAACGATACCGTCACCGGTATTAGTTCCTACGTTTGTTGTAAGTGTGTGATCTGTGAGATCATCGCCCCAGTACTTATCATACTTCTTAACCATAGCAGGGTTAGCGCAGTATCCGCCGCAGGCAAGAACTACACCCTTGGAAGCATTGAGAGTAACCTTTGTACCGTCAGCCTTTTCAGCATTTACACCAACGATCTTACCGTCAGCATCTGTGATAAGTGACTTACCGGCTGTCTCTGTGTAGATAGTAACGCCTTCCTTTTCAGCAGCCTTCTTGAGAGCCTCGATAAGTGGAGCACCATTCTGGTAAGCATGTGTTCTTGGCCACATAGCACCAAGTACTGTGTAGAGAGAATCACCTGCGCCCTTATGGCTTGCAGTATTGATTCCGAGATCGCCTGTCCAGTCATATGAAGCAAGAGCGTTCTCAGCAAGGTTTCTTGCGAGATCGATGTTTGAAGCAACCCATGTTCCATCGTTCATCTCACGAAGTCCGCCTGTGTAGATGTGCCACATATGAAGTGCGATAGAATCATATCCCGGCATATCCTTGCCGACTTCCTTACCTTCGTTATCCTTGAAGAACTTCTTGAGGTCATCCTGAAGCTCTGTGAGAACTTCCTTCCACTCAGGGAACTGATCGAAGTGAAGATCTGCATCGTCAGTCTTAAGTGCGAGATACTCGTCCAGAGTATTCTTCTCAGCAGCGCTCATAACACGCTCCGCCTGTGCCTCAGGGTCAACACAGTTAAATGCACCGCCGGCCATCATTGTGTCACCGCCGAGAACAGAACCTTTTTCGATGAGAGTAACCTTTGCACCCTGCTGTGCTGCTGAAATAGCTGCTGAAAGTCCGGCTCCGCCGCCGCCTACAACTACTACATCCTGATCATATGTCTCATCTGCGCCTGCTGTTGCATGCCACTCATTGGCATCAAGTACTGAGAGGTCAAGACCTGCTGCCTCAGCAGCCTTTCTTGCTGCACTCATGATAGCGTTAGAGCAAAGTGTTGCACCTGTTACGGCGTCAACCTTTGTTGTCTGATGCTCTACGATCTGTGCAGGAATTCTTTCCTTTGCAACAGTTGTAAGGGACTCAGTCTCACTGATCTCCTTGAGGTCAACCTTTGTGATCTTTCCGTCTTCTACAGTAAGTGTAACTGTAACGGGACCCTGCATTCCCGGAGCGGTTCCCTCAAACTCTCCGCTTACTCCTGCCTCTGCCTTTGCAGCTTCTGTTGTTTCCTCAGCTGCAGCTGCTGTAGTAGTCTCCTTTGCAGCTTCTGTAGTTGCAGGTGGTGTGCTGGTGCTGCCGCAGGCTGTTAATGCCATGGAAGCTGCCAGACCCATAACAAGTGCTCTTCTCTTCATATTCTTCCTCCTTAGATGGCTTTGCCGTATTCAATAAACGACAAATATATGCAAATGTGCTGATTTTTTGTACACATTCGCCCAAATATCTATCATTATAGCACTCGAAAAAGGCATATGCACTAACAAGTTTGTTAAAAAATTGTTTTTTGTTTGCGAACTTCCATTCTGTTGTAATACCGTTCATATATGACTTTGCATCTATTTGGAAATCCTATATTCAGCAAATATCGTTTTATTCAAATTGGTACAAAGATGATTATATGTGGTAACATATTTACATATTACATAGTGTGATAATGTTAAGGGCGGGACGATTTACCGTCAGTTTTTTGACTTTCTTTTCTGATTTTTATTAGCCGGGGGATTTGTTTTATGGATAAATTCCGAATTACCAGTGGTTTCAGGCGCCGTATATTGGTTGTGGAAGATGAAATGATTAACCGGGAGATACTTGGTAATATACTTGGTCCTTTATATGAAGTGGCTTTTGCCGAAAACGGACTGGAAGCATGGAAGCTTCTTAATGATGGACAATATTTATTTTCCCTGATCCTTCTTGATCTTATCATGCCGTTTATGGATGGATTCGAGCTCCTGCAAAAGATAAAAAAAGATGAAGTATTAAAGTCGATTCCTGTCATAGTCATGACTTCTGAAAAGGAAGCAGAGGTACAGTGTATAAGAAATGGCGCAGTCGATTTTATAAAAAAGCCCTACGATATGCCTGAAGTCATTCTGGCAAGATGTGAAAGAACCATAGAATTATATGAGGATAAAAGCATTATCCGTTCTGTGGAAAGGGACTCTTTGACAGGACTTTATTCCAAGGATATGTTTTTGGAGTATGTGAGGCGTATTGACTCGTACAAGCTTAACCGGCCCATGGACGCCATAGTTTTGGATATCGAGCATTTCCGACTCATCAATGAGATGTTCGGAAGAAAAGAAGGTGATAAGCTGCTTTCTTTTACAGCTGATCTTATCCGAAGAAAATATGAATGCACAGCCGCTATAGCATGCCGTGCAGAGGGTGATACATTTTTTATATATTGTGAGCATTCTGATGTGAACATTGACATGGCGAAGGATATACAGAATGAACTCTACTCTGCTTCGGATTCAATGAAAGTAAAGCTTCGTATCGGTATTTACGAAGAGGTGGATAAGAACATAGATACGGAAACGCGCTTTGACAGGGCAAAGCTCGCCTGTGACAGGCTACGCGGAGACTATTCGAAGAAAGTTGCCTATTACAGTGACGAGCTGCAGGCGAGATCCATATATCAGGAACGGCTCATAAGTGATATCGAAAAAGGTATAGCGAATGAAGAATTCAGGGTTGTTTTTCAGCCCAAATATGATATTTCCGGGGACATTCCGAGGATAAAAAGCGCAGAGGCTCTGGTCAGATGGTTCCATCCTGATCTTGGAACAATTCCTCCGACAGAGTTTATTCCTTTGTTTGAAAATAACGGGCTGATCTCCAAGCTTGATAATTATGTCTGGGAAAAAGCTGCAGCCTCGATTCGGGAGTGGAAGGATAACTATGGAATAAGTATTCCTGTTTCTGTCAATGTCTCCAGAGTCGATATTTATGATAACTCTTTAGAGGACAGGATCATGAAGCTGCTGGCGGCTAACCGTTTGGACACGGACGATATCTTACTTGAGATCACGGAATCTGCTTATTCTGAAAATGCTAAAAAGCTTATTGAAGTGACTACTTCTCTAAGAAACAGAGGCTTCAAGATCGAGATGGATGATTTTGGTGCGGGCTACTCTTCTCTTCACATGTTGAATGAGCTTCCCATCGATGTTATCAAAATGGATATGAAGTTTGTTCATAATCTGGAAAAGGATGAGAAAAGTGTCCGACTCATAGAACTGATCATGGATATCGCGAGATTTCTTCAGGTACCTGTGGTGGCTGAAGGTGTGGAGAATGAAGGACAGCTGTCCCGGTTGAAAGCTCTTGGCTGTACTATCATACAGGGCTTTTATTTTTCAAAACCTCTTCCGTATGATGAATTTACAGCGCTATGTGTGAAGTCGGGCTGACAAAGGATTTACAATCACATCATATTTTGGGCTTCTGAAATCGATCTTTATGGAGGGTGATAATGCTGACTATTGAAAAACTGAAAGAATACGGTGCTGACACAGATGAAGGGCTGAAACGTTGTATGGGTAATGAGGGACTGTATCTTAGACTTGCGGCTATGGCTGCTCAACAGCCGGAGTTTGGACAGCTGGAGAATTATATTAAAGATCATGATATGAAGAGTGCTTTTCAGGCGGCTCATTCATTGAAGGGGGTTATCGGAAATCTTTCCATCACACCGCTTTATGAAAAGGTCTGTGAAATTACAGAGCTTTTGAGATATGAATCTCCAGCAGATTATGACGATCTTGTAAAAACGATAATTGAACTGAGAGATAAGTATCGTTCTCTTTGTGAATAAAAACGCAAAAAAAAGACCATAGCCCCATGATGATCAAGGGGTTATGGTCCTTTTGCATTTTAGTATCAGCCCTTCAAACGGAACTTTGAAATAAGGTGATTCATCTGACTTGCCTGATTGCTGAGCTCGTTAGATGCGGCTGCACTTTCCTCTGCTGTTGCAGAGTTTGTCTGTACTACTGCTGAAATCTGATCCAGACCTTCTGAAACATTAGTTACAGCAGTTGACTGCTCAGTCATGGCAACAGAGATATCTTCGATCAATTCTGTTACCTGATCTGTGCTCTCTGCTGCACGGTTCAATGCTTCTGCTGTAGTCTTGGTGATTTCCTCACCTCTTGCAACAGCATCAAGAGCATCCTGAATAAGTGCTGCTGTAGATTTTGCTGCCTCGGCAGACTTCTGAGCGAGATTACCTACTTCATCAGCAACTACAGCGAATCCCTTTCCGGCTTCACCTGCTCTTGCAGCCTCGATGGCGGCATTGAGCGCAAGGATATTTGTCTGGAAAGCGATCTCATCAATTGTCTTGATGATATTGCCAATCTCTGTAGACTTCTCTGTGATATCAGTCATGGCATGAGTGAGCTCTTCCATACGCTTGTTGGACTCACGAACAGCTGAACTGCTGTCACGACATAAATCGTTTGCATTTGTAGTCTTCTCGGAAGTCATATGGATTCCCGAATTTATCTTGTTCATCTCATTTGTGAGTTCTTCAACAGAAGATGCCTGCTCGGTAGAACCCTGTGCCAGAGCCTGTGCTCCGGATGCAACCTGACCTGAACTGCTCTCTACATTCTGTGAAGCATCGCGTATATCCATCATTGTTGAATTGAGCTGCTCTGTGATCACATTCATGGACTGGAGCATCGGAGCGAATTCGCCAACAAAGATATCTGTTTCTGTATTCTCAATCTGAAGATTTCCGTTTGCCATCTCTTCAAGCTTATGGTCGAGGTTCTCGATTATCTGCTGGAAACGGGTGATCATATTGCGCATGCTGTTCACAAGATGACCGATCTCATCATTAAACTTGTAATCCATTTCAGCCTTAAGGATACCATTGGAAAGATCATCAGCGATGGAAGCCAGCTTCTCCAGAGGCATAAGAGACTTCTTAAGAAGGAATGATAAAAGGCCAAGAAGCATGATAAGTGCAAGTGCCTGAATGATTGACATAACAGTCATCAGCTGGTGGAGATCCTCTTTAAGCTCCTTTACAGTAACTGCAGTCTGTACCCACCATGTCTCACCTCCTACCTGAACAGGAGTATAGTAACGACGTACACCTGTGTTCTCACGCATGAAGGCCTGTCCTGCACCGAACATATTCTTATAGAATTCTACAGAAGCTGCAGGAAGAAGATCTGAGAACTGCTTTCCTTCAGAATCCTTGTTGTTTGAATAAATAACATACTGATCACCTGTGTCCAGCTCAACAGTAAGACTCTGATATGTATCTCTGTCTTCGATAAGCATTGAATCAAATATCTTGGTAGAAATATCAATGCAGACTACACCGATAAATTTTCCATCTTTTACTATAGGATATGAAGCAGGAATGATGGTGTTGCCGGTGACATCACTTGTAAACGGCTTACCGTAAATTACCTGATTTGTTTCTCCGGCTCTTACGAAATAATCCATATCCTTGAATAAATCATAATCCAGTGTACCGACAGTCAGGTTCTTCAGATCCTCTCGTGTTACAAATGGCTCATAATACTTGATGTCCTCGCAGAACATATATGGATTGAAAAATACACCGGCTCCCTCGATGTTCTCGTTTGAATCAACGATTGCCCAAAGATCATTTTTGATAACAGTGTCTTCGTCTGCACGTATCTCAGTAAGATTTACTGAAGGCTCGATGATACTTGGATAAAGCTTTTCTCCGGTATCTTTCTTATCAACCATAGTGAGTACTGAATTTACCAGCGGTTTTGCAAGTACATCGTTTCTCTCTACGATAGAACGAACTTCACTGACATTCTTCGCACAGATATCCTGAATGCTACGGCTGGTCATACGGTTCATGACATTTGTGAATAATAAATCAACTACGACATTCAGAATAAGGAATGCCACGAGAGTGAAGGCACCGATTACTAAACTGAGACGCTTGTTCAAACGCATGTTTTTGTACCAGTTGCCGGACTTCTTTTTGTTTCCTGATGATTTTACTGACTTCATAAAACAGAATCCTTTCTTTGAATTGCGCACACTTCCTTTTTGTGCACCTGCCAAATGCTACTCTATATGTTCGTGATATATACAGATTTTTTATTACGGATTTTTTATCATCTGAGTATCACACAAAACGCGGTTTTAGAAGTATAAACAAAATATAAAGAATTTATAAGAGCTTCTATAACTAAATTAGAGCACATATTATCCTGTTCTATTGTTTGTTTCCTACAATGCTAAATTAAAAAATCTCCATAACCCGTTATTTTAAGCGGGATATGGAGATTATATACAATTATAGTAAGGCTTTCTGTCAGTTAGCTGTCGTCTTTGGTGGATTGCCTTTTTGGATAAGACGAGTACTTATTTTTACAGATACTATTCCCAATATGACTCCCAAAACGATTCCTGTAAGAACATCTGTCGGGAAATGCAGGAACATATATAGTCTGCTGAATGCTATCAGTACTGCAAAAATCAAAAATGCTGCTCCGACCTTTCGGTAATTCATGTAAACAGCAGTTGCTGCGCCAAAGGCCCATGCAGAATGGGTAGACGGAAATGAGGTACTCGTCGGTCTGTCTACCAGCAAAGTGAAAGCTGTATCTATATGACATGGACGCGGGCGCGATATTAAGTGCTTAAGTAGCAGCTGACCAAAAAGCAATACACCAAAATATGTAATAATTATCGCTATTCCTGTTTTTCTTGTTTTCTTAAAGATCATCAATAGTACACCGAGGATCAGGAACAGCTGGCCGTAAGAACCTACGATCTTGGATAAAGTAAGAAAAAAGCTGTCTAAAAGAGGTGTACGTACTATTGAATATAGGATAGACAATTCCATATACTATCTCCTCCGTCCGTTGAAAAGAAACAAGTGAAATAAAAAACTGCATTGAAATATAAGAATTACATCGACATTTATTCCATAGCATATAATCTGTTTTTTAAATGGCAGCCCATCAAGAGGGAATTCTTCATAACAGTAATATTGATTTCTTATGTATTTCCAATCGGACGGATAACATATTACTGCTTTTGAAATAAAAAACACTCTGCATAGCAGAGTGTTTCAGACTGTATTCATTTTTCAGCCGGCTCCCATTTACACCTGACCGGTGAAACAATAGAGCCTTCTTTTTTCATCTGAGCAAATGCCTTATCAACGACCTTTCGATCCAGTCCAGTCAATTCAGCAACCTTGCCTGCATTCAAAGGTACTCCGGTTTCTCTCATGATTTCTAAGATCTGTTCTTTTTCATTCATGCCAAGCACTCCATTACTCACCTAGCATCTCAATAATATAATTTTCAATACCGATCTGCTCAATCAGGCAGAGATGGCCCTTGACCCAGTTATAATGATCCTGTTCGTCAATAATGAATTCCTCGATCATATGTCTGGTTACATAGTCATCGTCGAACATGGAGAGTGCCTTACTCATTTCCGGAAGAGCTGTTTCCGATTGCTTTAAGTCATATTCAAGCATTTCCTTGATATCAGTGATTATCGGATATTCCTGAAGCACAACTGCAGGTGTCTCACCAAGTTCAATCAGGCGGGCATTTACCTTCTTCGCCTCATCCCATTCCTCATCGGACTCTGCCATGATCTTGTCTGCCAGCTTGTTTAAACCACGAGCCTTTAAAAGCTGTGCATGAATAGAATGCTGCTGAGAATTACCGAACCATCCTTTTGCTAAATACTTTAAAAATTCAATCTTTGTCATCGCAAACTACCTCCGATATAAAATAAAACCAGCTATTATTGCGCCTCCAAAACATTGTGCACAATTTATATTTATATTTTCATCGATGCAGGCTGTATTTTCAATTTAGAATACCATCATAATCTCTCATAATGAGATAAATAAGCCAATTTCTCTCATTTATAAAAGATATTTTTTTAGAGGCTCCGGAATAGAATACTCATAAACTTCCGCAATTTCTTCCAAAGTTGTATTTATCTGTCCCAGAATCCACTCGCAAGCCAGTCCTACGAATCCATGACAGTAAATTTTTGCATACATCATCTCCTCATGTGTTAACTTTTTGTTACCATTGACAGAGAGAATGTACTTTTCCAGAGCTGCATAATTGATCTCGGTCATATATCGCAAAAATGAATCATGTCCCGAAGTGTTCTGCAGTAGGTTCACCAGATATTCCTTGTTGTTTTTATACAAACATGCTGCGTCATAAAGCGTCTGTTTCCACTTATAATCATTCGAACTAGTCTGATCCATGATCGCTGCAACAGCTCTGGTATGTTCCCATGCAATAAGATCATATTTATCTTTAAAATGCCGGTAAAAAGTTGCCGGTGAATATCCGCAGTTATCAACGATGTCCTGTATCGTGATCTTATCGATACTTTTTACAGCTGCAAGCTCCTGAAAAGAAGCTGTTAAGATTTCTTGGTTATTCGTCAAAAATAGTGGGTAACCATTGATTCTTTTTCGGAAGTTTAGTTG
>NZ_MUHW01000023.1 GCF_002007235.1 Oribacterium sp. C9 | reverse complement strand
TGCCGAACGGCACGTACGGTGGTGTGAGAGGGGGATTATATTCCCCCTACTCGATTGTCTCGTTTTAATTATGCAGATTGACATCAGCTGTGTACATGACATAACATTTCTCTAATGGAGGAACGTAATGAAGCTTAGGAAAACCAGGAAAAACAGAATAATCAGTGCAGTCATGACAGTACTTTGCATACTGTTCATAGGGAATGCCTTAACGGCATGCGGCGGTTCCGAAGGAAGTGGTAAAAAGGCTGATGAGTCAGGAAGAACCGGAACAGGTAACGGTATGGAGCAGACGGATACAGACAGATCGTCTCTTAAGGATGATCCTATATGGGAAGATGATGAAAGTGTGAAGGCAATCATCACATCAGACCTTCACTATACCGGTTACAGGGAAGTGGATCATATGAGTGTTCCGGGCATGGCTGTTGCGGAAGAAATCACGGATGCGATCGTAGATGAAGTGATCGCGAAGCATCCGGATGTTTTTATCATGACCGGTGACAATACAAACAGCGGTTACACAGGTGATGTATCGGAGCTTGTCTCAAAGCTTCAAAAGATAAAGGACAGTGGTATCCCTGTTATACTGACCACCGGCAATCATGATTTTGATCTCATGGATGAAGCCGGGTATGAGAAATTGTATTTCGGACTTTTGGAACCGGTGGACAGAGATACGGCGTCACTCAGCTATACAGCCATAGTACGTGATGTGGTATTTCTCGCAATGGATGACAAAGCACTCCACCTTGGAGCGCAGGGAGAATTTTCACAGGAGACCATGAAGTGGCTCGGTGAAATGCTGGAGAAATATAAAGGTCACAGGATACTTTTTCTGTCTCATCATAATGTTCTCTACGGAGCAGGTGATAAGGGAGCCGCATCCCATGTGATCCATAACACGGAACTGGCTGATGTGCTTCGCTCAGGAGGAGTAAAGCTTGCCATAACAGGACATATGCATTCGCAGTATATAACTGAGAGCGATGGACTCTGGGAGGTTCTGAGCGGTATGCCATTCTCCGGCAGGCATCTGATAGGGGAACTTGCCTTAGGTAAGGATAGGCTGGTCTATTATGCAGAGCCTATAGATTTTTCAAGCTACGGGTCTGATGTGAAACCAAGGCTTGAGGAACTTGAACGGGAGAGCTCGGAATTTATGCACGAGACATTAGCGAAGCTTTTGGAAGGAGAGGGGCTCAGCGGTCAAAAGAAGGATGAAGTGCTGAAGCTGATAGACAGGTTCTTCAGGTATTATGAGGAAGGGTCTTTGGCAGAGCACAAGCAGGAGCTTAAGGTCGATCCTGTTTACAAAGATATGATAGAATCACTATGGAATCACAATTACGGACCCTGGATGCAGAGCATGGTGGAAACTACAAAGTACAGTGGAAGAGAGCTGGAGTTAAAGCTGTGAATTTGAGCTGTACGGAAATATCAGATTATCCGGTCTGTGAGCCGGAATTTCAGACGGCAAAGTGACTTGAAAACAGGAGGGAAATTTATGGATAAGATCGTGATGTCTGCGGATAAGGCATTGGAACGCCTCATGGAGGGAAATCGAAAATACCTGGAGACCGACATGAGCAACGGAGATGTTTCATATACTGCACGTTTAAAGACAGCCGGCAAGGGACAGGAGCCCTTTGCGGTGGTGGTGACCTGCTCGGATGCGAGAGTTATTCCCGAGACTATATTTTCAACCGGAATAGGTGAGCTCTTTGTTATCAGGGTTGCCGGTAATGTTATCGACGATCATCAGCTGGGAAGCATAGAGTATGCGGCGAGCCATCTGGGTACGAGGCTTATCGTAGTCATGGGACATACGAACTGCGGTGCCATAGGAGCAGCCTTCCATCCTGATGATGACAATAAATACATCAGGTTTATACTTCATGAGATAAGAGAGGCCATAAGGGATGAAACGGATCCGGAAAAGGCATGTGTTCTCAATGTGAAGCACAGTGTTGCTGCGGTGGAGGAAAGTCTCGAGATACAGAAGGAAGAGCATGAGCACAGTCTGAAGGTAGTGGGAGCACTGTATCATATAGATACCGGAAAGGTGGACTTTATATAAGGGGCATAAATTATTCTACGCTTGTGCCGGCATAAAACTGGAAGGATCGTGGTGGCGCGGAGCTCGAAATGATTCGATAGCGGCAAATAACACTTACATAGTAGAATAGTAAAAAAGAACAGGAATCGGTCTTTATCAAGCCGATTCCTGTTTTTTAGTTTCATCGTTTTGACCGAGAAATTCGAAAAAGCTCGGGAATTTCTCGCCGTTGTTTATGCGTTCTATAAGTTCGTTTATATCAGTGCCGTGCAGCTTCAGGCTTTCCATAAGCTGTTTAGCTGCGAGGAAATCATTTCTGTGGCATTCGAAGTCATGAAACTGTTTTGCTCTTTGTTTGTTGAACTTCTTAAGTTCGGTAGCGTAAACTATCTCGTGTAAAGATATGGCATCATCCAAAGCATTGTGCCTGTCTCTTTTCTGGCAGTTGCATATAAACGAAGCATTCTCTACAGAAGTTACGGATTTGGTTCCCAGCTTACTGCAGATGTCAGGGGCGATATCTACGAAGCGGTCAAGTATATCACGTTCTTCCTTAGGTATATCATAAAACTCACAGTTCCAATTCATCATGGGCAGGTCGCTTCCGCCCCAGGTGAAGATCTTGGTAATGTTGTTTCGAAGTACATATTCTCTGAATGCTCTGTAAACTACATTGAATCCTTCAGCCTTATCTATGACCGACTGAGAGATGTTAGTAAGCTCACGTATGGCTCTGTAAACCTTTCCGTCATTCTTTTCCGGTCGGCAAAAGGATTGAAAAGGCTTTTTAACAGGCACTTGTTTTTTGCTTTTACATGGTATAACTGCGATATCGATCAGACTGTAATCAAAGTTTCCGTCTGACTGTCTCAGTGAGTTGAATTCAGCATCAAAAAAACCAATCATCGCTAACCTCCTGAAAAAATTACGACTTATGATATCATTTCCCATATAAAATGAACAAGTGCTTATTTATTAAATTTCTGAAACTTCGGTTAGTGATGTAGGTATTTCTTTAAGAACAAGGTATGTTCCGGCGGAATTCTGTGAAAAGCCAGAGACAATCCACGCTCCTGATAGAGGTTCATGATATCAGTGCCAGAAATCGAGATCTGATTCAGGAAGTCCTAGCTTTCTTGCGTCAAATACAGGATCCTTTCCTGCGGCCCTCTGTTCTTCGTAATCTCTCAGTGTCTTAAGGGCAATTTTTCCAAGTATCATACATGCCGGAAGGTTGATAAGAGTCATGCCACCCATGGTGATATCGGCTAGCGCCCATGCGGCATTCATAGGGAGAATGGCACCAAAGAGAATGATGGCTGCACAGAATATATGAAAGGCGAGTAGGAATCTCCGGGACGGTATCCTTTTTTTATTGAGATAGATGATGGCATTATCAACGTAAAAAAGATTTCCGAGTATAGTCGTGAAAGCGAAAAGACTCATGGCGATGGTGATGAAAAGAGGTCCCACCCCTCCGAAAACTGTGGATATGGCGTTCTGAACATAGAGAGCACCGGACACAGCTTCGTTTCTTTCGACACCGCTTGATAAGCACATAAGTGCAGTAGCTGTACACAAAAGCAGAGTATCTATATAGACTGATAAGGTTTGAACCAGACCCTGCTTTACCGGGTGGGACACAGCTGCTGAGGCGGAAGCATTGGGCGCAGAACCCACACCGGCTTCGTTGGAGTAAAGTCCTCGTTTGATTCCGTATATCATGCAGGAACCGGAAACGGCACCGAAGATAGCCTTTATGTCAAAGGCATCCTTAAATATCATGGCGAACATGGCAGGGATATGTATCCAGTTAACGAGTATCACCACCAGCGAGACTGCAACATAGGAGAGACCCATGAGAGGTACGATTAGGCTGGTAAAGGCAATGATCCTTTTTCCTCCGCCAAACAGGCAGTATGCTGTCAAAAGAGAGAGGATGGTACCCACGAGAACAGGGGTGCTTTTTGCGTCGTAAAACCTGTAAGCCGCAAATGTGGACTGAAGATTGTATGAACACAAAAGGTTAAATCCTACCGCGTATGTGGCAATGAGAAATACGCAGAAGGCCTTTGCGACAAAGGGTGCCTTTAATGCTTTTTCGATGTAATAGGCAGGACCGCCGTAGGAGTTGCCGTTTTTCATTTTCTGCTTGTATATCTGAGCCAGGGTGCTTTCGATAAATGCGGATGAAGCTCCGATGATGCACATGAGCCACATCCAGAAGCATGCCCCCGGACCGCCCAGACAGATGGCAGTGGATACCCCCACGATGTTGCCGGTTCCTACTCTTGATGCTGTGGAGACCAGCATCGCCTGAAGGGAGGAAATACCACCTTTTTTACCTGCCGGTTCTTTTAAAAGCCGTATGGATTCGGGAAAAAGTCGTATCTGAACGCCTTTGGTAAGGACTGTGAAGTACAATCCGGCGAGTGCCATGACGATCATGAGCACCGGGTAATACATAACGCTGTCGATCTGATCCAATAAATCTAATATCATATTACTGTGAAAATTTTCTCCTGATTTCTATTTGCCATGCAATATAACCCATGGAAATAAGATTATATCATGACATGAGTGCCAAGACATAAGATAATATCTTTTTTCATGAATTAACTTTCCGGTTGTACAGAAACATGAGGATGGCGGCGCCTATTATGAGTCCGTAGCCAACTACGCTCCAGATATCCGGGATGTCACCGAAAAGGAAAAATCCGAGAAGTGCTGCCCAAAGGACCTGGGTGTAGTCGTAGACAGATATCTGCTTGGAAGGAGCGTTGCTGTAGGCTGCCGTTACAGAGAACTGTCCGCCTGTTGCAGCAGCTCCCGCAAATAGAAGCATACAGAGCTGATGAAGGCTCATAGGGTGGTAGTTTGTGATGATATAAGGAAGAACAGACAGGCAGGAGAATAGTGAGAAGAAAAGAACTATGGTCGCTCCCTTTTCTCCCTTAAGACTTGCTTTTCTTACGAAGGTATATGCCAGTCCTGCGGTAACGCCTCCCATCAGTCCGGCAAGGGAGCCTGTTATGTTGAGGTTTTCCGGGGATGGCTTCACAACGAAGAAGCATCCTGAAAATGCTATAAGTATGATGAGAAGGTGCATAGGCTTCAGTTTTTCTTTCAATATGAAGAAGGAGAAGATAAGGACCATGAAGGGTGACATCTTGTTAAGGATAGAAGCATTGGCAAGAGTCAGATGGTCAACGGCGTAAAAGTTACAGAGGATGCCTACAGTTCCGAAAAACGATCTTAGGAACAGTACAGGAAGATTTTCCTTTTTGGGATGGAAGCCCTCACCGCTTTTTATGATCATCATGACAGCAACGAAGACTGCCACCAGATTTCTGAAGAAGCTTTTCTGTATGCTGGGAACGTCGCCTGCGAGGCGAACGAAGATATTCATCAGATTGAAGAAAAATGCGGATAAACAAATGAAAAGGATTGCCTTACTTTTTTTGCTCATGATACCTCCGGGGTTAAAAATGATGAAGGTATTATGAGAGAAAAAACGCAATATGTAAAGCCCCGGCAAGGATACCGGGGCTTATGGAAAGCTAATTACTATAGGCTTTTATCTGATTCTTGCCGGCATCCTTTGCCTCATAGAGGCGGGAGTCGGCACTTCTGTAGAGATTCCACATGCTGGTTATGCCTTCACTCTTGGAGTCTGCCATTCCTATGCTTATAGTGAGACCTGCTTCCATATGGTCGTGATAGACTTTATGTTTTGAGACCCGTTCCCTCGCCAGATTCATCCTTTCGACAAACTGCTCGTAGCTCAGTACGGAAGGATTCAATATCATGAATTCATCACCACCCATTCTGATGAGATGGATGTCATGACCGCTTCTGAAGCAGCCCTTCAGGACCATGGCCAGCTCCTTCAGTACCTGATCTCCGAAGTCATGCCCAAAATCCGTATTGAAATGCTTGAAGTCATCTATGTCGAAGAAAGCGATGGACATGCCGTTTTTTTCCTGTGCTTCATCGAAAAGATCATCCCCCATGATATTGAAGAACGCACGGTTCAGTAGACCCGTGAGACCATCTAAATAGACCACGTCATTGATGAGATATTCTGTCTGGTCCAGCATGTTGCTCATATCTTCTATCTGGAGATTTATGGCTGCAAGTCTGTCTGCCATAGCATGGCTGCAGGAGAGTATTCGTTCTGCGTAGTCATGAATCTCCATAGGGTTGTCATTTTTCAGGATCTGTCTGAGTCTCCGCTGTATCATGAGAAGAGTTTTCAGCACATAGGTTTCTCGCTGTACTATACTGTCTTTCGTTTTCATGACATAATGAAGCATGAAGTCCAAAGGATAGATCCTCGCATTCAAGGTCTCTTTTTTCTGTTTGTGCTCTTCGTGACAGATCTCTGTCGTCAGATCCTGAACTGCAGTTATGTCACATGCGTCGCCTTCGCTTATAACTTCTTTGATATCCAGAGGATCTTCAGGACATACTTTTCTTTCGAATATAGCACTTATCATGGTCTGATTCGAATTCTGGATATCATACTGTTCACTCATTCCCACGATGCCGAGAGAATTGAGCCCTGAATCATCCAGCATTCCGGCATACCAGTCGAGACTTCCTTCTTTTTCAAAAAGAAGATATCTGTACAGGCAGTCAATGGTCAGTATGGTAGCCGCATCAGGAAGATCACTGCCCAGTTTACTGAATTTTTCGGTAATGATGTTCTTGTAGTCATCTATATCGTTGATATATAAAAGATCGTTCTGGTTTATCTGCTTACAAAGAGTCAGACTGCCGTCAGGGTTACACTCCCTGATGGATACCAGATAATTATCCTCGCCGATACATTTACTTAAAGGATGATATGGATAAGCGTCACTGATATCATCGAGGGAAATGCCCAGCTCTTCACAGTAAACCTCCGCCGCCGGTCTTCCGTCGAGCTCCATGAGGATTCTGGCCTCTTTGTCTACCTTTGTTGCTATGTAAAGCTGACCGTTACTGTGATGCTTATATATGTTCTGTGAATAAGTTATGATCCTGCCGTACAGATTTCTGATGAGGATATAGATGCATGCGTCATCATATAGCTGTCTGCCATAGAAAATACGGCTGGCATAACTTGAGCCCATAAGATGCGTAGTGGCTCCAAAAACAGTTATGCCATGCTCTTTCATGACGGAGTTCAATGTTGTCATCAGGCGATCCTCGCCACCCGTACAGAATTCGAGGCAGATAGTATCGTCATTACCGGGATGAATGTTCGCGACCTTCTTCTGAATCTCCAGTATATCCTTGGCGGGATCAGTGCTTACATCTTCTATGATGCCGTAAGAATACTCAAACTCCGAAGGATCATTCTCTATAAACATGAGCACAGTGCCGTTTTTGTTCAGAACTCCATGACGAAAATAATAGGACTGAACGCCCATGACATGTGGCATGGGGAAAGCATCGTTTATTTTTTTAGATACCTCTTCTATATCGTCAGCCGTAACAAACAGGATCATCTGAGTGTCCTGCTTTTTTTCAGTACATTCTTTTAATAATGCATCAAGTTCTTTTTCTATACCGGTCTCTGCAAGAAACATAATGGAGATCCTCCTGGGTCTCTATCGCAACACTTCCAAGGTACATATCGGCATTTTTTCTTATTAGATTATGATGTGAGTATCAAAATATGAGAATAAAGCGTTCCGCGCCGGCATTTATTTTAAATTATATTTTTTTGATACGGGTCACCAGTTCTTTCAGGGTATCCGCCACATAGTCTGTGTCCTCTATAGAAGTGTCATGACTGATGGTCAGTCTGAGGCTTGCTCTTGCGTCATCTTTACTGAGCCCCATCGCCATAAGCACATGGCTCGGCTCCAGAGAACCGCTGGCGCAGGCAGAACCTGCACTTGCATAGATCTGCCGTTCGTTGAGAAGTAGAAGCAGAGTCTCGCCATCTGTCCCCGGAAAGCAGACATTTACGTTGTTCGGGAGTCTCGAGGCCCTGTCGCCATTCAGTCTTGCGCCCGGAATCTCTGTGAGGAGTCTCTCGATGAGATGGTCCCGTACTTCGGTTTCCCGGATCTTCCTTATGCCGAGGCTTCCGCAGGCAATCTCCGCCGCCCTCGCAAATCCTGCTATGGCGGGAACATTTTCGGTACCGGCTCTCCGGCCCCGCTCCTGAGCACCTCCGTGAATAAATCCCGGAAGAGTTATATCACGGCGTATATAGAGGAATCCTACGCCCTTTGGTCCGTTTAGTTTGTGAGCACTTGAAGACATGAGGTCAACATTGAGCTCCGAAACATCTAACTCTATGTGACCGAATGCCTGAACCGCATCGGTATGGAAGAGGATCTTCTGTCCGGTTTCTGTCTCATGTTTCCTGAGTGCTTCTCCAATCTCTTTTATCGGCTCGACAGTTCCTACCTCGTTGTTGGCAGTCATGATGCTGACGAGGAAGGTGTCTTTCCGGATGGAAGCCATGACAGCCGCGGGATCGACATTGCCATAAGCATCCACATCGAGATAGGTCACCTCAACGCCCTGAGCTTCCAGATACCTGCAGGTGTTGAGGATGGCATGATGTTCTATTTTGTCAGTGATGATGTGTCCGGGCAGCCCCTTTTCACGAAGGGCGGGACGGGCATGTTCAAACGCACCAACCAGCGCCCAGTTGTCGGACTCGGATCCTCCGCTGGTGAAATAAATTTCCGACGGCTTCGCACCTATGGTGGAAGCTATGGTGCGTCTGCTGTTTTCTATCGCACTTTTTGCCCGCTGCCCCGGCATATAGATAGTGGATGCATTACCGAACTCATCTGTAAGGTAAGGCATCATGGCCTCGAGGGCCTCTTTTGAGAGCGGCGTGGTAGCCGCATTGTCCATGTAATAGTTTTTCATGGGAACTATAATAATGATATTGGTTACGCGGTGCAATATGTATGTATGGTAAAATAGTTTAAAAGGCCGGTGCAATGTGAACCTGGTGTTCTGGCGTTCGTTGCGAGGCGGGTGAGTAAAAAAATAAGGAGGAACTATGTCTATATTAGCTGCATTTATGGTGCCGCATCCACCGCTGATCATCCCTGAGATAGGACGCGGCAGTGAGAAGAGCGTTCAGGAAACGATAGATGCGTATGAGAGGGTGGCGCAGGAGATCGCAGAGCTTAAGCCTGAAACTATCGTCATCACAAGCCCTCACAGTATCATGTATTCTGATTATTTTCATATTTCTCCAGGTAGGGGTGCCAGAGGGGACTTTGCGAGGTTCAGAGCATCGGAAGTGACCTTCGAAGAGAGATATGATGAGGAACTCAGAGACAGAATATGTGACATAGCGGAGAGTGAGGATTTCCCGGCAGGAACATTGGGAGAGAAGGATGCGGAGCTGGATCACGGTACCATGGTTCCGCTTTGGTTCATTCGAAGAAAGTACAGTGGAGGAAAACTCATAAGGATAGGACTTTCGGGCCTGGGACTTGCCGAGCATTACAGGTTGGGAGAGATGATTCAAAAGGCGACTGACGATTTAGGCCGTCGAGTGGTCTTTGTGGCGAGCGGTGATCTGTCTCATAAGCTTCAGGCTCACGGACCGTACGGATTTGCTTCGGAAGGTCCGGTTTATGATGAAAGGATCATGGATGTGGCGGGAAGAGCCGCCTTTCAGGAGATGTTTGATTTCCGGGAGGATTTCTGCAGGCGTGCGGCTGAGTGCGGTCATCGTTCTTTCGTGATCATGGCGGGTGCTTTGGACGGGATGAAGGTGGATGCCAATGTTTACTCCCATCAGGATGTGACCGGAGTCGGATATGGAATCGCCTCCTTCTATCCTGTGGAGTCGGATGATTCCAGACATTTCCGGGAGAGTTATCTCGCAAAGCTTAAGGAAGAACTGGAGGCGAAGACATTGGCATCGGATGCGTATGTGAGACTGGCAAGAGCTTCGCTGGAAAGCTTCATCATGAATCGGAAGGTGCTGGAGATCCCTGAGGGACTGCCTTCTGAAATGCTGTCGAAGCGTGCCGGAGCTTTCGTGTCCATACATAAGGACGGGAGACTCAGAGGATGCATAGGGACCATACTGCCTGTAACCGAGTGCGTGGCACGGGAGATCATAAACAATGCCATCAGTGCGTCTACGAGAGACCCGAGGTTCGATGCTATACGTCCTGAGGAGCTGCCTTTCCTCGACATCAATGTTGATGTGTTGGGGGAGCCCGAAGATATCACGGGGCCTGAGGAGCTGGATGTGAAGCGGTACGGAGTCATAGTCAGCGCCGGTAACCGCAGGGGGCTTCTGCTTCCTGATCTCGAGGGAGTCGATACTGTGGAGCAGCAGATAGCCATCGCGAGACAAAAGGGCGGAATCGATCCAGAGGAGAAGGTGAAACTCCAGAGATTCGAAGTTGTGAGACATATCTGATGCAGACTTTCACCGCTACTTGACTATGCAGTACACTTTGGTGTGCGATGTGGAGAGTCTAATATCCGAAAGCCAGTGCTCCGCCGTCCATGGCGTAGTCCTGACCGTTTATGTAAGAACCGTTCGGACCGATGAGGAATGCAGCCAGTGCTCCGAGATCCTTTGTATCTCCGAAATCATGTACAGGGATACGATTCAGTATCTGTTCGCGGCGTTTATCGTCCATGACCTCGTCGAGCATCTTACTGTGGAACCAGCCGGGAGCTATGGAGTTTACGGTAATGTTGTCGTTCGCCCATTCGATGGCTAGTCCTCTGGTGAGACCGAGCACTGCAGATTTGCTCACGCAGTAGGGAACCACCAGTGAGAATCCGAGATGAGCGCTCATGCTGGAGATATTGACTATCCTGCCCTTGTGAGGACTTTTTCTGAGATATGGATAGAGCATCTGAGCCATCAGGAATGAGCACTTGACGTTGGTGTTCAGGACCCTGTCAAATTCCTCCTCCGGAATATCCTGTGCCACGCACTTATAGGTGGCACCTGCGTTGTTGACAAGGAAGTCAAGGTGACCTTCATGCTTCTCTGCGAGCTCTCTGATGATACCCCTCATCTCTTCGGTATCGGTGATGTCTCCCTTTATGTGAACAGTTCCGGGGAGGCTTTCAGGGCAGTCTGACTTGACATGCCCGGTTCTGGAAATGATATATACAGTGGCGCCCCGGGCGGCAAGCTGATTTGCCACTTCCAGTCCTATGCCGCTGGAACCTCCTGTAACTATTCCTGCATATCCATCTAATTCTGACATAATATTCTCCGTTCTGCCGCATTTTTTATGCGGCGATCATCCCTTGTATTCCTGACAGATGTAATTGTGACAGGCTTTCTTAATGAGATCCCAGTCTAGATCGACACCGACTCCCGGTTTGTCTTCCGGAACGTGAATGATTCCGTTTTCATCGATAGGAAGATCTCCCTTCATAGGAAGCCTGTAATTATCTTCGGGAACGAAGTACTCAAAGTACTTGCAGTTCTTGATGGCACAGCTTACATGGAGGTTTGCCATATCCATATAGTTCATGGTGGTTGTATGGATCTCGACATTGAGACCGAAGGCCTCAGCGAGGTGAGCAATCTTCAGAGTGCCTGTGATTCCGTCTTTCCATGAAACATCGGCTCTTACGATGTCGGCTGCGTGCTGAGCGATAACCTGAGCCACGCCCCAATGACATCCTCTTGTGGTCTCTGTAGCAGCTATAGGGATGTCCAGAGTTCTGCAGAGCTCTGTGTACTTATAGAGCTCAAAGTCTCTGAAGGGTTCCTCGAACCATTCAAAATTCAGCCTCTCCAGCTGACGCCCCACGCGGACTGCTTCGTCCAGAGTGTAATCTCCGACCGGATCAGTCATGAGAGCATAATCGGGACCTACAGCATCCCGGACTGCCTGATGAACCTGCATGTCAAACTCTACAGGGCCGGCCGGATGCATCTTGTAACCCTTGAGACCTTTTTCCTTGTAATAGAGTGCTTCCTCGACATAATCCTGAACAGATGGCAGGAAGTTGGAGCTTGCATAGGCAGGAAGGCTGGTTCTGTAGGCTCCTATGTATTTGAAGAGCGGGAGGCCTGCTTCCTTTGCACATATATCCCAGAGTGCTACGTCAACAGGACCGGGAAGGAAAACAGGGAAGAATGCCTCGTGTCTGTCAATGATCCAAAGCTCCTGAAAAATAGCTTCGCGGTCATGAGGGTCTTTTCCCAAAACAACAGGTGCCACGGTTTCGTTGAGATAAGACTCTGAAACAGCGCCGGATCTGGCGGCCATACATGTGGCTATGCCTTCGATGGCCGTATCGGTGGTCAGCTTGATAACCAGAACATCCCAGCCCATCTTGGCTCCGCCCTGTCTTTTTTCATCGAAGAGGCAGCGACCTCTCTCGACCCACCAGGATTCAAATTTTTGAATTATCATGATAGATAGTCTCCTTGATTTTGAAAGATATAGTTAATGCAGTTAAATGCACTTAGGTTGCCGGATTAAAAATTCAGATATGCGGAATTTATTCTCAAGGCTGCAAATGCCTCTTTCTGTATGACAATCACTGCCTTATACAGAAGCGGATGCCGGAGTCCTGTCTTTGAAAGAGAAAGGACGGAGGAGACTAGCCTTATATCTCTGCTCCAGCTTCTCAGAGAGAAGTGATCTGAAGAAAGAGATGTCTGACAAAGTTATGGTGCTGTCCGGAAGTATCAGCGCTCTGTTCTTCATGTAGTAAAGATAAGTGGCTCCCTTTACCGAAACGGCACTGTCCAGGGTTTCCCAGTCAAGAGTGACATTTTCATCGCCTCTGTGAATCCAGATACCTCTCGATGTAAATCCTACGGTATAGGCTTCTTTGGCTTCTTTAGTCAATTTCAGGGTCTTTATCTGTCTGTTTACACTTTTCATATATCTGAAAAGATATACAAAAGGAAGCAGCAGCCCCGGGATAACGAAGGAAAGACAGAGAAGCGGCATACCTGTGTGATAATTGCACCAGCCGAAAAGGCATAGCAAAACGGCAAACACTGCTATCTTCAGTAAACTGTGATTTCTGATGAGACCGTTATAAATAGAAAATCTCCGGAAGTCGGAGTCTGTGATCTTTGAATGAAAAACCGTAAGGTTCTGCTCTGTATAAGCCATAAAAACCTCCAAAATATCTTGAAATGATGATGCTTCACTGATGCACCCCGGTATTCAAACAGTATACGTGAAGATATGTGACGGGTGCCTACTGAAACGTTTTAGAAAAATCATCATATTTTGTGCTATTCATACTATCATTTAATCATTTAAAAGTAAATACTGCAATATTTTTTCTTTGGCGTGAAAAAACGAGAAACGGAAGCATATATAATGTGCATAATTATCAATCGTATATCATGCGCATGATATACATATTATATAAAAGTCTGTTGACAATTGTCCTACAAGGGATTACTCTTGTGTTAACAAGTGAAACGTTTCAGAACGACAATCATGGTGAAACGTTCCTTTAAATTCAGGCTCTGACAGAACTTATGAAGGTCTGTCATGTATCGTCGGTTCTTTGCAAAAAACAAAATCCAACCGGACCGGCGTATCTATCAAAGGAGGAAACTATGAAAAAAAGATTAGTAGCACTTGCTATGGTTTCAGCGATGCTCACAGGACTGGCAGCGTGCGGATCATCATCACAGACTACAGCCACCACAGCAGCCGCAACAGAGAAGGCGGCAGAGAAGCCTGCCGAGACAACAGCGGCAGCTACAGAGGCAGCGAAGGAAGAAAAGAAGGAAGCTGCAGCATCAGATGACACCATGCCTGATCTTCAGACTATCCTTGACTGGGAAAAGGATGCTGAGGTGGTATTCAAGTATGGCGAGCTGAATCCTGATGACAACATTAACACCAGAGCAGGCTACATGTTCTCAAAGTATGTTCACGACATGTCAGACGGACGTATCGTTATCGAAGTAAACTCTTCATCAACACTCGGTGATGAGAAGACCTGCCTCAATGCGCTTCAGATGGGCGGAGGAACAGTTGATTTCTATCGTGGAAATACAAACTCACTTTCTGATTACGGTTTCAGAAAGCTCAACATGTTCGGTCTTCCATTCATTTTCAAGAGCCGCGAGAGTATGTGGAAGGTACTTGAGAACGACGAGCTCGGTCAGGCATTCTTCACAGAGGGCGTTGATGTAGGTGCCGGCATGGTCGGTATCACATACACAGATGAAGGTGCCAGAAACATTTTCACAAGAAATGAGATCAAGGGCTTCTCAGACATCAAGGGTCTGAAGATCAGAGTTCCTGAGACACAGCTCATGATGGATACCATGAAGGCACTTGGCTGCGAGCCTACACCTATTTCCTACAGCGAGCTCTACACATCACTTCAGTCAGGCGTAGTTGACGGTGCAGAGAACGGATATCCCGGATACTACTCCAACAAGTTCTATGAAGTAGCTCCTTACTATCTCCTTTCCAGACATACATTCTCTCCTGGAATCATCCTTATGGCACAGGCTAAGTGGGATTCACTTTCAGCAGATGATCAGCAGATCCTTCGTGAGGCAGGAAAGAAGGCTTCAGAGTGGAACAAGGCTCAGATCGAGAGCGAAGAGGTTGAGCTTAGAAAGAAGCTTGAGGACCTTGGTGTTACTATCCTTGAGATGAGTGATTCTGATGTTGCAGCAGCTCAGGAAGCTTGTAAGACTGTTTGGGCAGGCTACACAGAGGGAATCGAAGATCTTCTTCAGAAGGTTGTAGAGGTTCAGGGTTAAGACTTAGGACTGCAGGAGGATGACTGATGAAAAAGTTCTATGACACTGTGTATTGGCTGTTTATGTCATTCTGTAAAATAGTGTTCATCATATCTATTTGCATTACGAGTTATGTAGTATTCTGCCGATACATCTTACACAAAACACCTAGGTGGGGCGAACAGTCCATATTGCTCTGCATGGTCTATATGGCTTTGGTCAGTGCTTCTCTTGCAGTCAGAACTGATACACACCTCAGGGTTATGATTCTTGACTTCATACTTCCGAAAAAGGTCATAGACCTTCTCAAGGTTTTGAGTCAGGTTATGATCTTTGCATTTTCACTGTTTATGATCATCTACGGAGTACAGTTCTGTGCACTGATGACCAAGAGTACTATGTCAGGTATTCCTGTTCCTCAGGCAGTGCTCTACGGCGCAGTACCACTTGCCGGATTATGTATGCTTCTCATGCAGAGCGAGAGATTTTTCCTTGCGTTGTTCAAGAAGCTCGATAAGGTCCCTCAGGAGTATATAGATTTCTGGGAAGCTGAAAAGGCAAAGAAAGAGGCTGAACAGGCAGAGCGCGATGCGAGACTTGCGGAGGCAAGAAAGTGCAGAGAGGAGGAAAGGAACTATGCCTAGTACAACAGTAGCTACGATCATGCTCATAGGCATGTTCTTCGGCTTCATCATTTTGAGAATGCCTATCGCCTACGCAATCGGCATGGCTTCGGTTATTACATTCATGTATCTCCAGCTGCCGCTTATGCAGGTGGTACAGCTCATGGTAAAGGGAGTGTTCTCCTTCTCGCTTATGGCGGTGCCCTTCTTCATCATCTCGGGTGAGATAATGGGCAAGGGAGGCATTAGCGACAAGCTCATAGAGCTGTCGGATGCACTGGTCGGATGGATCAGAGGCGGACTTGCCATGGTTAATATCGTTGCATCCATGTTCTTCGGTGGTATCTCAGGTTCTTCGGCTGCGGATACGGCATCACTCGGAACCATTCTTATCCCGATGATGGAGAAGCAGGGCTATGACGGAGATTTCTCCACTGATGTTACTATGGCGAGCTCGGTAGAGGGTATCCTTATACCGCCAAGCCACAACATGGTTATTTACTCGACTGTAGCGGGAAGCGTTTCTGTAGGACGTCTGTTCCTTGCAGGGTTTGCACCGGGAGTCTTCCTCGGCATCGTTCTCATGATCTACAGCTATGTGATCTCCATTAAGAGAAACTATCCTAAGGGAACACCTTTCAGTATCAGTTATCTTTTCAAGACTGCTACTTCGGCGATCTGGGGTATGTTCACAGTCATGATAGTTGTGGTAGGTGTAGTAGCCGGAGTTTTCACGGCGACAGAGTCGGCGGCTATAGCAGTTGTGTGGTCACTTATAGTTTCATTCTTTATTTATAAGAAGATGAATTTCAAGGATTTCTGGATGGTATTGGAAAATGCTCTGAACACACTTGCTATCGTGCTGATCCTTATCTCCACATCAAGTGCATTTGGATGGCTGCTTACATACCTTAAGGTTCCTGCCATGATCTCAGGAACTATCCTTGGTATCACCACAAACAGATATGCGATCCTTATCATGATGAATATACTGATGCTTATCTTCGGAACCATGATGGACATGAGCGTTATTATTCTGGTTCTGACACCGATCCTTCTTCCGATAGCAACTTCCATCGGTATCGATCCGGTACACTTCGGTGTCATCATGATCACAAACCTTGGTATCGGTCTCGTAACACCGCCTGTAGGGTCAACGCTCTTCATCGGTGCGGCTATATCGAAGATTCCTTTGGAGAAGCTTTCAAAGAGTATGATACCGTTCTATATCTGTATGATCATCGTACTTCTGGTGGTTACTTATGTACCGGCTTTCTGCATGACGATTCCGAATCTCATCATGCCGATCGGTGTAGCCGGATGACCGGTAATTCGGTGAATTTTATATGAAGTGGTTTTAATGAATGCTGCTGAGATGCTTTGACGGCATTTTGGCAGCATTTCTTTACTTAAAAATGCCTGAAATAAGGCGATTTCTGGCTCTTTGGATCAGGTACCGGGGAGTCAGGTTAATGGTATAGCTGAAATAATGAAAGGAAACGAGATATGGAAAAACAGTGGAGCAATGACGAAGAGATGTTCGCATTGATGAAGGAAAAATTATACACACCTGTGGTGGGAGATATATTGGACCAGATGGGATATCCTCATCAGTTTCTTCCGGCAGAGATAAAGCCCCTTGAGGCTCTTGTTCCGGCGGAGGCATTTATAGACAGGAGTGTACCGGATAATCGTCTGAAGCTGGCAGGGTATGCATGTACTATTTTGGAGAATGATGTTTATGAGTACCCGGACAAGCCCTTCGGGCTTATGACGGAGGCTCTGGATCAGCTTCAGAAGAATGAGATCTATGTAGCGACCGGTGCACACAATTCCGCACTCTGGGGTGAGCTTCTTACAGCCACCGCAAAGGCGAGAGGTGCTGTTGGTGCTATCCTTGACGGCTATTCCAGAGATACACCGCAGGTTCTCGGACAGAATTTCCCTGTATTCTGCAGAGCTACCTGGGCTCAGGACAGTTCCATCCGTACCTATGTTTTCAAGTACAGATGTCCTATCGAGATAGGGCAGGTGACCATACATGACGGGGATCTCATATTCGGAGATATCGACGGGGTACTGGTCATCCCGAAGGAGATAAAGGATGAGGTCCTGGAGAAGGCACTCATCAAGGCTTCGGGAGAGAAGGTGGTTCGCAAAGCCATCGAGGGAGGAATGTCTTCGACGGATGCATTTGCAAAATACGGAATACTGTGACATATTCCGACGCAAAGCGTATGTTTTTCGGCATATGCAGAGTTGGTTTCGGTAAGACGTAGGCTGGATAAGGGTTACAGGAAAGACGGGGTTAAGATGTTGTACAGAGCTTTCAGGATCAATGAATCGGACAATGTGGCTACGGCTCTGACTGAGATTCCGAAAGGAATGTGGTGTGAGATAATCGGAGAGGGAGAGCTCAGGGTTATGGAAGCAGTTGAGGACATTCCGGTAGGACACAAGATCGCACTTCGGGACATAAAGAAGGATGAAAGCATCCTTAAATACGGTGTGGTCATCGGGAGAGCTACAGCGGATATCGTTCTCGGAAGCTGGATTCACCTTCACGTGATGCGCTCGAACTTCGATGAGAGATCCAGTCATCTGGATGCTGTGACGGGAGCGCCCAATGATATCAGATATGAGTGATCCTGCGGTTTTTGTGCCTTGAGAAAGGTTTGATCATACCTGAAAAGGTACTGCAGGATATGAGCTTGGAGGATGGTGGTTGAATGAAAGCTGAAGAAATAAAATGGCTGGGATATAAAAGAAAGAACGGCTCTCCGGGAATCAGAAACCGGGTGCTGGTCATCTACACGGTCAAGTGCTCTGAGTTTGTGGCGAGACGTATAGTTGAGCTTTCAGATAACCCGGATGTAGAGCTCATTGGTTTCGATGGCTGCACCGATAATCAGTACGCCGTCAATATGCTCATAAGTATGATAAGGCATCCAAATGTGGGAGCAGTACTTTCAGTTGGGCTTGGTTGCGAATACATACAGCCGGAGTGGCTTTCAGATATTGCTGCAAAGGAAGGTAAGCCGCATTCATGGATGTTCATCCAAAAGGAAGGCGGTACGACGCGGACTATAGAGAAGGGTGTTAAGTGGATCAGGGAGACATTGGCAGATCTATCACACGCGGAAAAAGTTGAGATGAAGCTTTCGGATCTCGTCATAGGGGCTGAGTGCGGAGGCTCTGACTATACCTCGGGACTTGCGGGCAATGTTGTGGTAGGCAGGTTCTATGACAAACTGGTGGAGCTTGGCGGCACTGCGATTTTTGAAGAGATCGTTGAGGCGATAGGTCTCGGGGATCTGCTGGAACAGAGGGCTGCAAATGCTGATGCCGCAAAGGAAATCAGGTACACCTACGAAAAGGCTCTCGACTACTGTAAATCCGTTAGACAGTACTCAGTAAGCCCGGGTAATTTTGCCGGGGGACTGAGCACCATAGAAGAGAAGTCAATGGGAGCTGTGGCGAAGAGCGGTTCTAAAAAGATAGAAGGAGTGATAAAGGTTTCTTCACCACCGAAACATGCCGGATTATGGCTCCTTGATTCTACACCGGATCCTCACTGGATGCAGTTTGGGATCACAAACCCGAATGACAGTGAGGGGCTTATGGACCTCATAAGCTGTGGTGCGCATATGGTTTTTCTGGTGACGGGCAGAGGAAATGTGGTAGGGAGTGCAGTAGCTCCATGTATAAAGATAACCGGAAATCATGCAACCTTTGAGCGCATGAGTGAAGATATGGAATTTGATGCAAGTCCGATCCTTACCGGTGAAAAGAGCATCGATGAAATGGCAGAGGCTCTCATGAACTATGTTTCGGAAATTGCCGGCGGAAAGCCCAGCAAGTCAGAGGCCATGGGACATAAAGAATTTTTTATTCCATATAAGTATCAGGAGAAGGAAGTCACATTTAAACGAGCCTGTGAAGTGTGAGAGGCAGTAGTGTTTTGTATAAGAAAGAGTGAGAAAAATGGCAGCATTAAGTGAAGAGGAATTACGAAATTTTGACATCAGTAGCTGGTATGACCTTAGCGGGGAAGTAGCCATCGTCACAGGAGGTGCTTCGGGACTGGGGCTCGGAATCGTCAGGTGCCTCGTATCCGCAGGAGCTGAGGTTGCAGTAGTTGGATCGAGAAGTCATGAAGCTGCGGCAGAGACATTGGCAGAATTCGGTGACGGGGTCAGATACTATCAGCACGACATAACTGATACCGAGGGAGCTGATTCACTGGTGAAGAAGGTGATATCGGATTTTGGAAAGGTCACCATACTTATAAACAACGCAGGAAACCATTGCAAAAAGTTCATATGGGACATGACAGTGGAAGATTACAGGAAGGTACTGGAGGTTCATCTCGTGGGATCCTTCGCAATGGCAAAGGCGGTGGCACCTTATTTCAAGGAACAGCGGCACGGACGTATCATCTTCCAGGCATCTATGACATCCTATATCGGACAGCCGCAGGTGACAGGATACGCTACAGCCAAGGCAGGCTTCCTCGGCATGATACATGTACTTACGGCAGAGCTTGCGGAGTACGGAGTTACCGTCAATGCAATCGCTCCGGGCTGGATCGACACCCCTATGTTTCATAAGGCTGTGGACAACGATCCTCCGCGTCTTCAGAAGATCATGGGACGAATTCCTGCGAAATCCGTTGGCGATCCAATGGATGTCGGTATGACGGCGGCGTTTTTATGCAGCAGAGCAGCCAGATACATTTCAGGCTCATGCATACCGGTGGATGGCGGAGCGTTAATAGGGTTCTGATAAGAGGGAGAAGAAGGTTTGAAAGTAAGCTTTCAAACTTAATTGGCGAATCATATACGAATCAGGGTAAGCCTGATTCATGCATGATTCATGGAGGTAAAAATGAAACTGAATTCAAAATTTTCCGAGGAACTGTTCCTGACCAATGAGACTGGTAGTGATCTTTATCACAAGTACGCGGAGCACATGCCTATCATAGATTATCATTGTCATATTTCACCGAAAGCGATGTACGAGAACAGGGAGTTTGAAGATCTCGGAGAGATGTGGCTGGAGGGTGATCACTACAAGTGGAGAGCCATGCGTACCTTCGGGATAGACGAAAAGTATATCACAGGAAACGAGACCTCGTTCCATGATAAGTATCTGGCTTTCGCAAAGGTGCTGCCGAAGATGGTGGGAAATCCGATATTCATCTGGTGTGCGCTGGAGCTTAAGCGTTACTTCGGGATAGATGAGCCCCTTACAGAGGACAATGCAGAGGAAATTTATCAAAAGACCAAAGCGCTCATCAAAGAAAAGCATATGACGAGGCAGTGGTGCATGGAGCACAGCAACGTAAAGCTCGTGTCTACTACAGAGGATCCCATAGATGATCTAAGGTATCATAAGCTTCTGAAGGCGGAGTACAAGGGCGGAGTACGTGTTATCACGGCATTCAGACCGGACAAGGCCATGTTTTTGGAGCTTGACAGCTTTGATGATTATTTAAATAAGCTTTCGGAGGTATCAGGCTGTGAAATAAATGATTTCAGGTCAATGCTTCTGGCGCTGCAAAACCGGCTTAAGTATTTCAAAGATGTCACCGGTACAACGGTTTCGGATGATGGTATACCACATTTCAAATGGGAGGATTATACTGAGGAGGAGATAGAGTGCATTTTCCGGAAAGCAAGAAGGAACGAAGCATTAACAGAAAAAGAGGTAGATAAGTATCAGAGTGCATTCCTGGTGGAGATGGGAAGGCTTTACAATAAGGAGGGCTATGTTATGCAGCTCCATATCGGGACCTACCTTGATGCCAACAGGACTGGAGTCAGGAAAGTCGGTCAGTCTACAGGATTTGACTGTACTGACGATCAGTGTGCGGTGACTTCCGTCGGAGAGATCCTTAACAGGCTTACAGAACTGGGAGAGCTTCCCAAGACCTTGCTTTATCCTCTTGATGGCACTAAAATCGAGAACTGGGCAGTTCTGGCTGCCGGATTCTGTGATAACGGAACAGTGGCGAAGGTTCAGCTTGCAGCTCCATGGTGGTTCAATGACCAGCAGTATGGTATCGACCGTCAGTTCAGAAGCTGTGCGAATCTCTATCCGGTAGCGCTGTCAGTGGGCATGCTGACGGATTCCAGATCCTTTATTTCCTATCCGAGACATGAATTATATAGAAGAGTTTTCTGTAATTACCTCGGGGAGCTCTGTAAGAGAGGTGAATACTTCGGAACAGAGGATAATCTCAGGGAAATAATCGAGGACATCTGCTTCAACAATGCAAACAGATTCTTTGGATTTGGCGTGGAGAGCTGATAGTGTCTAGCGAGCTTAGGATACATATAAGCCGGAGCCCTTATCTATGGCAATAGTGAAACTATAATACCGAGAGGTGCGATTTTGACTAAAAAGACTACGATCAAAGACATTTGCGCGAAAACAGGTTTTTCGCTGGGAACAGTGCATCTGGCTCTCAATGGAAAATCAGGCATCAGTGAAGAGACGAGAGAAAAGATCCTGCAGACCGCAAGGGAGCTTGATTATCATCCAAATTATGCGGCAGCATCCCTGAACAGAAAGACCATGCTGATCGTAGGCTGCTTTCCGAACACCAACGGTGATAACAGATATTACTATCCGCCTATCTGGAAGGGCATGAGAGATGCCTGGACAGAATACGGAAAGGATATGAACATCAGACTTTTGGAATGTCCTTATGTGGCATTCCGATCTCCTGAGGGGGAAGACGTAGAGGATCAGATGAATCTGCGGGAACTTCGTGAGAAGCTTGAGAATGGAGAGATCGATGGGATGGTTCTGGATGGCAATACTTCTCCATTCGATGCGGCGGAGCTGAAACGATACACAGATGCAGGTCTTAAGCTTGTGACAGTAGACAGTGATGTACCGGGAAGCGGTCGTCTCTCCTGTGTTCAGGCAAATTACAATGTTATCGGCCGTACGCTTGCGGAGATAATCACCGAGAGGATCATGTCCTATGGAGGCATTCTCTTTTGCGCAGGCAAACAGGATATATATTCTCACCATGGGATAGAGATAGGTTTTGACCAGTACATGGAAGAGAATAAGTGTACCAACAAGGTATACAAGCTGTACAATCATTGGATAAATGAAGAAAACTATGAAAATATAAAAGAAATGGTGAGTCAGCCGGATGTGGCGGCGGTATGCTGTGTTTCCTCCAGAACCAGTATGATGCTTGGAAGAGCGCTGGTGGAAACTGGAAGAGCAGGAAAGATAGTTGCTGTGGGAAGCGACCTTTTTCCTGAAAACATCGAAGCGCTGAAGCATAGTACATTTCAGAATCTTATACAGAAAAATCCGTATGCACAGTCATATACAGGCTGTCATGTGCTCATAGAGTACCTGCTGAAGGACGTGAAGCCACAGGATCTGGTTACTGTAGGCAGTCAGGTGGTATTCAGAAGCAACATCATGTTCTATGAGGATGACAGGAACATATTTCAGCAGAGGATGATACTGTGATAAAACACAATTTAGGGGATAAAGATGGGGAATGAAAAAACATTGAACGGAAGAGTTTTGGTGAGCGGAGATCAAAATGGGGATGAATTCGACACCCAGCTTTTGTACTTTACCTGTTCCTCACTAAGCAGGGATGACGAACGAATCTATCTTATCTCAGACAGAGATGGTCATCCCAATGTCTGGATGCATGATATGTTCAGAGGAACAGACAGAAAGCTTACCGACAATAAAAAAGGCATATTAAAGAGCTATGTTTACTTTGATGGCACAGAAAATCAGGGTTTGGGTAAAGCCAGCGTCTCACTGGATTACGTGAATGAGCGTATATATTACATTCAGGATGACCGCATCTGCCGTACTGATAAAGAGGGAAATATCAAGGAGCTGAACAGAGTTCCCGATGGCAGGATGACAGCATTTACCCATGTGAGTCTGGACGGCAAGAGACTATGTGTGCCTATGACAGACGGAAGGATCCTTGACTTTGATCCTGATACCGAGGGTTATGGACTTGACAAGCGACCGAAATACAATATCGATCAGCGAGTGCAGGATGAAAAGCTGAACTCTTATCTATGTGTGTATGATACAGAAACAGGAGAATTGATATTTGAGAAGATGGTGCCTCTTTGCTGGATCACCCATGTTCAGTTCAATCCACAGGATCCAGATGTGATAATGTTCAATCACGAGTGGCCGGCATTTGACTGCGGTATCAGGCGTGTGAATATCTATGACAGAAAGAAGGATCTGCTCTACCATGTACGCTTAGAAGGGGAGAATAAAGGCGGTAACAGCAGAGGATACGCCAGAAAGCGTGAGGATTGGGTGTGCCATGAGATGTGGACAGACGATGGAAGGACCATAATCTATCATGGTGGATACGATCATGGCCCTGCAATGGTGGGAAGATGCGACATTGATTTTACCAGGACTGATGAGGATGGGCTGCCGGAAAGAAAGTTCTGGGAGATCGCACTTCCTGATGAGTACAATGCTTACGGTCATTTCCTGATGGATCATCATGGAAATCTTACCTGCGACGGCTACTATCGTATGCCCGGAGAAAAGATCATCGAAAGAGAGAATTCTACTGACAACGGTCCGGATCCTCATAGGAAGGACGGAGCATATATCACCAAGGTGGAACCAGACTGGGATGGTGGTAAACTCAACTGGGTACCGCTCTGCAAGCATGATTCCGACTGGCTCGGGCAGGATGCTCATCCGCATCCTATATACTCTCATTCAGGAGACAGGATCTTTTTTAACAGCAGAATGTTTAAAAAGGTCAAGGTTTACAGTGTATCAGCCAGAACACCACAATGATCCCTATAGGATCGTAAGGATGAGAGATTCTGAAGGGGGCTGCCATGATTTTCCGGTACCCACAGAAAGTACAGATATTTATCATTGAAATTATATCGGGATTTAGAAAACCTGTTGATGGTCAAAGCCGTTGACAGGTTTTTTTATGGGAAATTTCTGAAGATAGTGCTATTTGAAAATGTAGTAAAAATACGTTGTATCTATGTAAGAGTTGAGTGATTTTACGATAGAACAAATATTTGCATTTTAAAGTTGAGTAGAAATGCGGTAAAGTTGAGTGGATTTACGGCGTATTGAGAAATGATGCGTAAATTAGCGTGAAATTTGAGACCGAAAATTGAAATTTTGGTAAAAATAGCTGCGTGTTCAGGCGGTATCCGTAAAATCACTCACCTTTTATAAAGCGTAGATTTCGTAAAATTACTCAACTTTGAATTGCACATTCCGTAAAATCACTCAACTTTTCGCCGTACAAAAAAATTACAAATAAAAGACTCATCCTGTATAACACAGGATGAGTCTTTAGGCAATTTATCAAATGAAGAGGCATCTGCTTTGTATCAGATGCAGTTACTAAATAATTCACAGGTATGAATATAAAAAGTGTTGATAAAATGAAACTGCTATGCAGTTGAATCAAAAACCTTTCCGAGACCGGTATCTTCTGCAAGGCTCTGAGATGTAGTCTTCTCAGCCGGATAAACTATCTTGGTAGAAGTCTCGCCTCCTGCAACATAGGTGGTTCCGCATTCAGGACATACAGCGGTCTTCATGCTTACAGAGGCCTGTAAGACCTTACCGCCACGCTCTTCAGCCTTCTGGTAAGCGTTGTTTACATGCTCCTGTTCGTGTGCTCTGACCTTTGAAGGAGCTTCGCTGACAGAAATATGGGAAGGTGATTTGAACGAAACATCCATTTCGTTGGATCCGTCCTGATATTTACGTTGTTTACAGGTTTTGCATTCGGAAGGAGAGCTTACCCGACCGGTCTTTACAGCATCGGAATCTCTTCCTATGGAATTCTGGTTATTTTGCCCGTATCCGTTCTGAAACTGTTTGTGATTCAGATAACCCTGGGCACCACCGTAATAGGCTTTAAAAAATCTTTCATATGGATTACTGTCAGATGATTCCGAACCGACAGCTCCGATGGGGTTAACAGCCATACCGCTCCTTTCCAAAAGTTCGAATGGAATGATGATCTCCCGCTCGAACTTTTATATTTTTAAAACATGAAAAATAAAAATCACGAATCAGAGTTTATATCTGAGCTAATTATAACATGGAATGGGGGGATCCTGTAAAGGAAATGAGACCATTTTGAGACGAAAAATTAAGTGAAAATATAAGAAAGATGGCATAAAATTTTGATGAATTTATTACTAAGGAAGTTTGTGATATTTATAAAACAAAGTGCTGAAAAACGTGAAAAAACGTGTGTGTATACAGATAAAAATTCAAATATAAACGATCTATAAAAAGAATATAAAATCGCTTAAATTGTAGTGATATATGCTATGTATTGTGCTATAATGCAAACATGGATACAAGATATAGTTTTTGCAAACGCGCTGTGACCAATCCAATGGCAGTGCACGGTACACTAAATCCGTAAAGCTTTTTCTCCTCCCCGTTTGAAAGGCTTTGCGGATTTTTTTGTATCCTATAAATAAAAAGGATGATCAATCATAAAAAGCGGTAGAGTGTCATCACTTCTACCGCTTTTATATAACCTGTGGTTCTTTTTATAATTGAGACTATATAATTATGAAGCTGATGCGCTTGTGGTCATATCTGCCGGTTTTTGGGCAGCTGTGACAGCTGTGGCTGTTGCTCCGTCATAAGAAGTGATCTCGATCATATCACCTACTGAAAAACTGCTTATCAGAGTACTGTCTACAGTGAAGGTCATAGTTGTTGTACCGCCCATCTGTCCGCCGTTTGCACCATCTGCAGGAGGAGTCTCAAGCTCGCCTGAGGCGTTTGTAGGTGGAGTAGGAGGAGTTTCTGTTTCTCCGGAAGCATTGGCAGGAAGAGCAGGAGGAGTTTCCAGCTCACCTGAAGCATTTGTAGGGAGAGTTCCATCAGCAGGCTTCATGCCTTCTCCGCCTTTTCCCATATGCCTTCCGCCACCCATAGTCTCGATAGTTACAGATCCGCTTCCGATAGCTGTTATCTTACCCATGTACATTCCGTTATTCATAGGCGGCTGACCGGATTCTGTGGTAGAAGTGTTGTCTGCAAAAGATGATATAGCTCCGATGGAAGCTACACCCAAAAGTGTGCAGATACCGATGACAGCCGCTGTTTTTTTCATTGAATTTCCAGATGATTTCTTCATTTTGATTCACCTCTCATTTTTTAAATTTGTCAAAAAGGTTATGAGTGTAAAGTACTATGTTGTATTATGATGCAGTGCATGCAATTGAGTTTTCGCTATTAGTGAAAAGCTCTTGCATCAACGCGTTTAATATATGACATGAAGCTGTAATGAGACTGAAATATATAAATTTCAGGGAAATTTTTTTGAAACGGATTGTTGAACCGGAATAACTAAGGAAACACAGATTAAATCAATGGGACCTCAGAGCCACCGGAAGAAGGCGCGGGTTCTTACGTGAAATAAAAATGTTGAGTCGATTTACGTCAATGTTGAGCGATTGTACGGAAAAGTGAAAATAACCGTAAAATCACTCAACTATTGAAAGTGGAAACCCTGCCTCCGTAAAATAACTCACATCATTATGATGTAAAATAATATCTCAAATAACATAACTGCATTTTATAGCTTAGGGCATTTGAGTTAATCTATAGGTAATATCAAAGCGTCTTTATAGGGAGGGACTAAAAAGATGAATAGCTTAGTTATCTTACTCATTGCCGGAATAGCATTACTGGGAGGATATCTCCTTTACGGAAGATATCTGGCAAAGACTTGGGGTATCGATGAAAAAGCGATCACTCCGGCTGTAAAGTATGAAGATGGAAAAGATTATGTACCGTCTTCAAAGCTTACAGTATTTGCTCATCAGTTCTCATCGATTGCGGGAGCAGGACCTGTTCAGGGACCTATACTTGCAGCAGCCTTCGGATGGGTGCCATGTCTTCTTTGGCTTTTGTTCGGTGGAGTGTTCTTCGGTGCGGTTCAGGATTTCAGTGCTATGTACGCATCCGTAAAGAATGACGGAAAGTCTATCGGTATGGTCATCGAAAAGTACATCGGAAAGGCAGGAAGAAGATTCTTCTCACTGTTCTGCTGGCTTTTCACTTTGCTGGTAATCGCAGCATTCACATCCATGGTATCCAGCACATTCAACGGCTTCACAAAGGCTGCAGACGGAACTACAGCCCGGAATTTTAACGGAGCTGCCGCTGCTACCATTTCGATGCTGTTTATCTTCGTTGCCATGGCATTCGGTCTTGTTGAGAAGCGATTCAAGAACATGAAGGAAGGTGTAAGAGTTGCAGTTGCGATCGGTCTTCTCGTAGTCATGTTCGCAGTGGGAATGGCTATGCCGATGTATCTTACAGCTCCACAGTGGAATTATGTGATCATGGCATATCTTTTTGCCGCATCAGTTATGCCTATGTGGCTTCTCATGCAGCCTAGAGATTACCTCACAACATTCATGCTTCTCGGAATGATCGTCGGAGCGGTTCTCGGACTTGTGGTAGCGCATCCTGAGATGAAGCTTAATGCCTTCAACGGATTCGTACTCACTGCAGCAAACGGTTCTCAGAGCTACATTTTCCCGACACTGTTCGTTACCATCGCCTGTGGTGCAGTTTCAGGTTTCCATAGTCTGGTATCCTCAGGAACATCTTCAAAGACTGTTAAGAATGAAAAGGACATGCTCTTTGTAGGATATGGTGCAATGGTAGTTGAGACACTTCTCGGTGTATGCTCACTTCTCGTTTGCGGCGCAGTTGCAGTAAACGGTGCAGTTCCTGCAGACCTCACACCATTCCAGATCTTCTCACAGGGTGTTGCTGGATTCCTTTCTACCTTTGGAGTGCCTAACAGCGTTGCCAATGTTTTTATGACCATGTGTGTATCAGCCCTTGCTCTTACATCACTTGATTCAGTAGCAAGAATCGGAAGGATGTCATTCCAGGAGCTTTTTGCGAGCGACGAAACAGACAAGGCAAAGATCCCTGCATGGCAGAAGCTTTGCCTCAACCAGTATTTCGCGACCACCATCACTCTCTTCTTCGGATATCTCCTTTGTCTCGGTGGTTATGCCAATGTCTGGGCACTTTTCGGATCAGCCAACCAGATGCTTGCGGCTCTCGTGCTCATCGGTGTTGCGGTATTCCTGAAGGCTACAGGACGTAATGGAAAGATGCTTTATGTTCCTATGGTGATAATGCTTACAGTAACATTCTCAGCCATCATTCTGAACATCATCGGAAATGTGAAGGCTCTTTCTTCCGGAACAGGAACATTCCTCGTAAACGGATTACAGCTTATAGTAGCTGCGTTCCTCATCGTGCTTGGTGTACTTGTAGCTGTAACCTGTATAAAAAAGCTTCTTGCGACAAAGGCAGAGACAGCTGAGAAAGCCAGTTCAGCAGCGTAATATGTCAAAAAAGAACTAAACTAAAAGTGCGGTTTTCAGAGAGTAAGTTGAAGTTATCTCATTACCTCTGATTCCCGCACTTTTTTATTTTTACTAAACAAATTAAGGCAGATGGTCAAAGCGCGACTTTAGAAACATCGTATTTTGATCACTGCCATTCCTTTGCAAATTCAAGAGACTGTTTTATGGGTCAAAGCTTCGTGAATCCAGATTCTCGAGGGATTTCAGATACTGAGTCGGACTCATGTTATGAATCTTTTTAAAGCTTCTTGTAAAGCTCGAGTAGTCTGAGAAACCGCTGTAGTTGCAGGAATCCATGATGCTTTTACCCTCACGTAGAAGCTTATGGAAATGCTGCATACGTAACTCTGTGATGTAGGAATGTATGCTTTCCATGGTGTAGCGTTTGAACAGTCTGGAAAGATGTTCTCTGCTGGAAAAGGTGTACTCTGCGATGTCATAAACTGTAAGTTCCGGATCGGTAAAATGCTCCTGTATATAGGATACCGCCTTTTCAACAAGTTGATTTCTGGCAAGCTCGGTCGAACTCTGGTTGTGGAGGCTTTCAGTCATATATATGAAAAGCGTGCGGAGCATATTGGTGCACAGCATGAGCTGACTAGCTGGATCTTTGATATTTCTGTTCAGATCCATCTGCTCAAAAAACGAACGGATCTCCCACGCAGCCACGTCGGAGGAATTGAAGACAATAGGAGTCTGAAGCTTACAAAGTTCATGAAAAGGCTGTTCGCCGGAAACATTGTCCCAGAAAGTCTGATCGATCTGTGCGAGAAGTCGGTCGGATACATCTGTTGAAATATCATATTTTCCATAGTGGTATATATCCGCAGGAAGGATTATGAGCTCGCCCTCGTTCAGATGGATAAGGCTTCCGTTGACGGAATACATAACTCCTCCGTAAAGCGGAAGTATCAGTTCGTAATATGGATGGGAGTGAACCACAGACTGTACATTTGTACGGTTAGTGTACCAGGTTATGATGATGGGAAGAGGCAGCTTTTGCGTGGCTTCTCTCTGTGTCAGATGCGAATCAGTAATATGATTTACTCTGTGATGTAATGGCATGTCAGCCTCCCTGTGAGTGGTCTGTAATAGCTATGGACCTTCATGAAAAGATGGATCCTGATAGTAAAAAACATATTCATATGTGAGCGTCGGGGAATGATTTCACTCTTTGCAATTCTGGTGAAAATAATAACAGTCTATATCACATTTTGCAATATACAGGTCACATAGAAATATACGGATTATTCTGATAAATGCTAGAATTGTGGCAAACATCAACAAATGAAAAGTTTGGAAATGTCAAAAAGCACAGCATATTCACGAAGGGAGAGAAGAGGATGAAAAAATCCGCTGTATATTTTGAAGCAGAGACCGTGTTCAACGATGATGCTATCAGATGGATGTTTCAGGCTGAGTATTACAGTTATGAACGTCTGAAGATCCTTTTCAGGGCAGGGCTTGGATTGCTTCTTCTTATTACAGCACTTTTCTTTGTGAAGCTCACTACACTGAGAGGCGCACTTATGCTCATAGGCTGCTGGTTTATGGTCAGCACCGATTTCCCAAGCAGGATGAGAGCTGAACAGCTCATTCAGGCAAGGAGGGGACAGACGAGCAGGGTACGATATCAGTTCACAGGTGAATCGGTTCTTATCGATCAGACAGGAAGATCACTTCCATATGATAAGATAGACCGTATGCTTGTTGATAAAAGATGTTTCTATCTTTTCGAAAGCCGTCAGAATGCAGTCATGATACCGAGAGGTGTCTGGGCTCAGGATAAGCAGCAGAGATTCGTGGATTTTCTTTCTGAAAAAACTGGCAAAGAATGGAAACAAAGCAGAAACATGCTCAGCATGAATCTACGGGATCTGATCGATATGATCCGTGACGGGAAAAAATAAAATTCATAAGAGGTTACGGGGATCAAAGCCCCGGAATGTTATGTCGGCAGAGCGTTATGCGAAAAGCCGGCTGAAAAAAATGGAGGGTACGATGAAAAAGAACAGAATTGTTGCATTGGCAGGAGCGATCCTTATGACAGTAAGCATGGCACTTACAGGATGCGGAGGATCAAATGCATCACAGACAACAGCAACACAGGCTGCAGCAGGTGGTGAGGCTTCAGGAGAGAAGACATTCAACATGAAGCTCGGTCACAACATGGCTGAGGATCATGCAGTAAATATAGCACTTAAGGGTTGGGCTGAGACAGTTAAGGAGAAGTCAAACGGAACCATCAACATCGAGGTAGTTCCTAACGGTGTTCTCGGTTCAGAGACAGATATGATCTCACAGATCCAGGGCGGCGCGCTCGATATGGCTAAGGTTTCAGCAGCTACACTCGGAAACTTCTCAAAGGCTTATACAGCATTTTCAGTTCCATATCTTTTCAATGACAAGGAGTCATACTTCAAGGTACTTGAGAATCAGGACCTTATGAAGGAAGTATATGATGCAACAGCTGATCAGGGATTCCGCGGTTTCACATGGCTCGATTCCGGTGCACGTTCTTTCTACACAAAGGACAGAGAGATCAGAAAGCCTGAAGATCTTAAGGGACTTAAGATCCGTACCATGGATTCACAGATGGCTATCGATATGATGAACGCACTTGGCGGTTCAGCAACAGCTATGGGATACGGAGACATTTACACAGCTATCCAGCAGGGCGTTATCGATGGTGCTGAGAACAATGTTACTGCTCTTCGTGATCACGCTGACGTTGCAAAGGTTTACAGCTATGATATTCACACCATGATTCCTGATATCGTTGTTATCTCTCAGAAGGTTTGGGATGAGATGAGCGACAACCAGAAGCAGATCATCAACGAGACTGCAGCTGAGATGTCATCAAACTACAAGCAGGCATGGAAGGAGTTTGAGGATCAGGTTATCAATGATGTTAAGGGCAAGGGCGTTACATTCGTTGAGGATGTTGACATCCCTGCATTCCAGGAGGCAGTAAAGCCTATCTATGAGAAGCTTCAGAAGGATGAGCCTGATACATACGCTCTTTGCGAGAAGATTCAGGCTGCTCAGAAGTAATTGATTGGAAGGATGGATCGTTTTGGAAAAAATAGATAAGTATCTGACACTTGTCATGCGTTTTCTGATGGCAGCAGCCATGTTCGGGCTGCTTGCCTTCGGAACATGGCAGATATTCACTAGATGGGTTCTGAAAGATCCATCTACCTTTACAGATGAGCTTTTGAGATATCTTCTCATTTGGGCTTCATTTATCGGTTCAGCTTACTGCTTTTATAAAGACCAGCATCTGGCACTGGATCTGGTGACTAAAAAGTCGAAGGGTGCTTTTAAGCTCGCTCTCAATATCTTCATCGAGGCAGCTATCATTTTCTTCGTAGTATATGTTTTCGTTATGGGTGGCGCAAAGCTTCAGGGTAATGCTACCAACTATTCATCGGTTATGCGTATCCCATTTAAGACTCTATATGCGATTTTGCCATTATCAGGGGTATTTATCATAATCGCAAGAGTTCTTAAATATGCACAGATGTTTATGAAGAAGAATAAAAAGAATGGGGGACAGGAATAATGGGCGTTATACAGGCAACAGTTCTTCTGTTTGGTTCTTTCTTCGTGATGCTTCTCGGAGGTGTTCCTATCTCTGCCGGCATCGGCATAGCTTCTATCATAACAGCTCTTGCAAGCGGAATGGATTTCTCCATCTTCAGTCTGACAGCAGCTCAGCGTTGTTTCTCAGGTGTTGATTCGTTCTCACTTCTGGCACTTCCTTTCTTCTCACTGGGCGGAAATATCATGAACAAGGGCGGTATCGCAAAGCGTCTCGTTCGATTTGCACGTCTTTTCGTTGGAAAGGTTCCGGGATATCTTGCAGCAACAAACGTACTTGCAAACATGTTCTTCGGAGCAGTTTCAGGATCTTCCGTTGCAGCAGCTTCAGCTATGGGCTCCATCATGGGACCACTTGAGAAGGATGAAGGATATGATCCTAACTACTCTGCAGCAGTTAATATCTGTTCAGCTCCTACAGGAATCCTGATTCCGCCATCCGGACCGCTGATCCTTTATTCAATCACAGCCGGAGGAGTTTCAGTAGCAGCTCTTTTCATGGGCGGTTACATTCCGGGTATCATGCTTGGTGTTTTCGTAGCAGGTATCGCCATCATCATGGCAAAGAAAATGGGATACAAGTCTTCCACCATCGTAGAGACAGAGTCTCCATGGAAGGTTGCCTTTGATGCCATCCCTTCACTTCTTGCGGTAATCATAGTTATGGGCGGTATCCTTGCTGGATTCTTCACAGCGACAGAGGCCGGGGTCGTACTTTGCCTCTACTGTGGAGCCCTGGGAATAGTTTATAAAGAGCTTCATGCCAGGGAATTTTATGAGCTCCTTGCAGACACCATGGTAAGCTCATCCACCATTCTTTTCCTGATCGCTTCCAGCTCCATCATGTCCTACGTTATGTCCTATACAGGAATTCCTGCAGCCATAAGTGCCGGACTCATGAGCATTTCCAATAACCGCTATGTGATCCTGTTCATCATGAACCTCTTCCTCCTTATCATGGGAATGTTTCTGGATCTCACTCCTGCGGTTCTGATCTTCACACCGATCTTCCTTCCTATAGCAAGAAGCGTTGGAATGAGTGATGTACATTTCGGTGTCATGCTCATCATGAACATGGGTATAGGTTCAGTAACTCCTCCTGTAGGTTCCTGCCTCTTCGTTGGCTGCGGAATCGCCAAGGTAGGTATAGAAGGTGTAACGAAGTATATCGTAAAGATGTTCGCAGCCATGGTTTTAGCGCTGCTTCTCGTAACATTTATGCCGATATTCACATTGCTTATCCCGTATCTCTGCGGACTTGTACCGAGCTTCTGGTGGTAAGAAGCATTATCAAGCTGTGAGTTCATATTTTGCCGGTAACTGTACTTTGGCGCGGGCAGGTTCCGGGCAGTAGATTTAAATGGCAAGATAAATCATATTATGAACACAGCCTGCATTTACGATGTCGATAGACCAAAGAAGTGCAGGCTGTATTTTTATACCCAAAATTGAGAGGATAGTTATGGAAATCTGTTCAAAAGTCAAAAATATAGAAAAAATCAATGGTGCTTATCTGATCCATACGGATAATGCTGACATCAAGCTGTACTTCCTTAGTGATGACCTGATCCGTTTAAGAGCTTCCTTCTCCCATGAGTTTCCTGAAGAATCCTATGTGCTGATGAAGACAGCATGGGAGGATCGTCTGGATCCTTTATTTGAAGGTGAAAGAAAGAGAGTGGAGCCGGTGGAGCCGGAATTTACGGAGAGTGAGAGTGAACTCCTTTTTGAAACAGGAAAGCTTAGCTTACGCATAGGAAAATCCCCTATTACTATAGAGCTTAAGGATTCTGAGGGCGTGGTTCTGTACAGTACAGAAAAGCTCTGCCCCTTCACACTTGATTCAAACCGCCGAATCACTTCATATTTCCGTATGAAGGAGGATGACTGCTTCTATGGATTCGGTGAGAAGGTGGGAGGAATCAATAAAAACAAGACCTTCCTTCGCCAGCGTGCTACGGATGCCATGGGATATGATGCCGAGAAGATGGATACCCTTTACAAGCACATTCCTTTCTTCATCCGTCTCGACAGAGACTCAAAGCAGGCAGTGGGAGTTTTCTTCCATAACTTCTATGAGTCTGTGTTCAACATGGGCTGTGAGAAGTCCAATTACTGGCCTAGATATGCCTACTGGCAGGCAGACGGCGGAGATATAGACATGTTCCTTCTTGCCGGTGGCACCATCAAAAAGGTGGTTGATCAGTATACAGAGCTTACAGGTCGTCCGGCACTTCTTCCTAAGCGTGCAATGGGCTATCAGGGTTCTTCCATGTATTATCCTGAACTCGAGAAGGATAGTGATGATGCTGTTCTCGATTTCATCGATACAGTTCATGAGGAGGGATTCCCTATAGACGGATTCCATCTTTCATCAGGCTACACAAGCTATCAGAACAAGCGTTGTGTCTTCACATGGAACAAGGAGAGATTCAAGGATCCAAAGGCCTACTTCCACGCAATGAATGAGAAGGGAGCTCAGAATGTTCCGAACATAAAGCCGGGCATACTCCTCATGCATCCTTATTTCGAGGAGTTCGAAAAGGGAGATGTTTTCGTTAAGGATTCAAAGGACCCGAAAAAGACCGCCATCGGCATGTGGTGGGGAGGCGAAGGTGCCTTCTGGGATTACACTAAGCCGGAGGCAAGGGAGCTCTGGAAGAAATACATGAAGGAGGCGCTCATCGAGGTGGGTACAGATTCCATTTGGAACGACAACTGCGAGTACGACAGCCTCATGGACAAGGATGATATCGTTGATTTCGACGGAAAGGGCGGTACCATCGGACAGCTAAAGCCTATCATGAGCACTCTTATGTGCAAGCTTTCAAACGATGCTGTAAGGGAGAATGATCCATCAGCACGTCCGTATTCAGTATGCCGTTCGGGAAGTGCCGGAATTCAGCATTATGCCCAGACATGGTGCGGTGATAACTACACAAGCTGGCAGACACTGAAGTACAACATCCCCATTATCACAGGTATGGGGTTAAGCGGTCAGCCAAACGAGGGCGCTGATATCGGAGGTTTTGCAGGTCCTGCTCCTGAGGAAGAGCTTTTCGTCCGCTGGGTGCAGCAGGGTATCTTCCAGGCAAGATTCTCCATTCATTCTGCTTCCAATGACAACACCGTGACTGAGCCATGGATGTTCCACAATTCAACGGACCTCGTGAGAGATGCAATTCTCCTCCGCTACCGTTTTGCGCCGTACCTTTACTCACTTGAGAAGGAAGCGACATTGACAGGTGCACCTGTGATGAGAGCTCTGGTTTATGAATACCAGAACGATCCTGAGGTATATGAGAATAGCTTTGATTTCCTTTTCGGAAGGGATATCCTGGTTGCCAATGTTTTGGAAAAGGGCGCTGCCACACGCCGTGTCTATCTTCCTGCCGGAAACCGGTGGTACGACTGGAACGACAACTTCCGCTGCTATGAAGGCGGACAGACCATAGAGATACCTGTCGATATGTCATCCATTCCTATGTTCCTGAGAGAGGGTGCCATCGTGCCGAAGGCTGAGAATCAGCTTATGAGCATGGAGAAGGATAAGGTTACAGATATTCTTCTCACCGTAGTTCCGGGAGAAGACAGAGAGTACAGCATGTACGAGGATGACGGTGTTTCCAATGACTATGAGAAGGGAAAGTACCTCACAACAAAGATATCTATGAAGGGAAAGAGTGTTGTGGATCTAAGCTTCTCACGGGAGGGTGACTATGAGGACAGCATCAGGACTGTGAAGGTTGAAATGGTTAAGAAGGAGAGAAGCCCATACTGGGTAAGTCTTTCCGGAAGAAAGCTCAGGCATTTCCTGAACCGTCATCAGTTCGACAAGGCTACAGAGGGCTGGTACTACAGCCAGACCAAGAGAAGTGTGGAAGTGAAGTATGAGAATCCGAGCGAGGATTACACACTTAAGGTGTCATTTGAGGATTTTGACCTTATAGGTATGTAAAGAAACTGGAGAGAAACATAATGCTGTTAAGACAATTTGAATCAATAGAGAAAACAGAAAACGGCTACATCATCCACGGTGATGCGGCGGATGTGATGCTTGTTTTTATGACTTCGGATCTCATCAGAATCAGAGTTTCTTTTGACCGTAAGTTCCCTGAGAGATCCTATACTCTTGTAACAACTGCCTGGGAGGATGCCATGGATGAGCTCCTATCCGGGGAAAGAAAGAGAATAACGGCTCTTGATGTTCCCTGTGAGGAAAAGGAAAAGGAGCTTGTTTTCAAAACAGAGACTCTTGAGCTTCATCTCCTTAAGAAGCCCTTCTCTTTCCGTCTCTACACAAGAGATGGAAAGCTGATCTACTCAGATCTTGCGGAGAGAGCCTTTGAGAAGGATCAGCTTGGAAGACTTTATCACTACAACAAGATGGACAGAGATAAGGATCACTTCTACGGCTTCGGTGAGAAGACAGGCTATCTCGACAAGAAGGGAAGACGTCTCAGAATGTCACCGAAGGATGCTATCGGTCATGACCCGGAGAAGGGCGATCCCATGTACAAGCACATCCCGTTCTACATCAGAGTGAACGAGAACGATCTTCATGCTCTCGGTCTTTTCTATCACAATTCCTATGATTGTCTCTTCGATATGGGAGAGGAGATCTCAGGTTATTGGGACCGTTACAGCTATTACCAGACTGACGGCGGAGACATTGACCTCTTTCTAATGAACGGTCCTGATATGGGGAAGGTACTGGATCTCTACACCAGACTCACGGGACGTATGGCGATGCCGACCAAGCAGTCACTTGGTTATTGCGCTTCCACCATGTATTATGCGGAGCTGGAGAAGGACTGTGATCAGGAGATATACAAGGTCATCGACAAGCATGAGAAGGAAGATATCCCTATCGACAACTTCTGGCTAGCCAGCGGTTATTCAAGCGGCGAAGAGGACAATCTGAGATATGTTTTCAACTGGAACAGGAGAAGATTTCCTCAGCCGGAGAAGTTCTTCGAAGAGATGAACCGTCGCGGGATCAATGTCATCCCTAACCTGAAGCCGGGAATACTTAAGCATCATCCTTACATCGAGTACTTCGAGAAGGAGAATGCTTTCATCAAGACTCCCGACGGAAAGGCTGATTATTACGGACGCTGGTGGGGTGGTGAAGGCCGTTTCATCGACTTTACAAGTGTTCAGGGACGTAATGCATGGAAGAAGCTGCTGGAAGAAAACATTCTTAAAAAAGGCACCAAGACGGTCTGGAATGACAACTGTGAGATGGATGGTGTCGAAGACAGAGATGCTTACTGCGACAGAGAGGGCCTCGGTGGCACCATGGCAGAGCTGAAGATCCTTCATTCGAATCTTATGGCTTTCCTTGGAAAGCAGGCTATTAAGGACGTTTATCCAGGTGAGAGACCGTATATCATAAACCGTGCGGGATATGCCGGCATACAGCGTTATGCTCAGGTCTGGGGCGGAGACAATCTGACAGACTGGCGCACTCTCAAGTTCAATGTTGCCACAATCATGGGCATGGGACTTTCCGGCTGTGCTAACATGGGCTGCGACATCGGAGGTTTCGCAGGTCCGGCTCCTGAAAGTGAGCTGCTTCTTCGCTGGATTCAGAACGGAATCTTCCAGCCGAGATTTACCATCAACTCTGCAAACAATGACAACACTGTAACCCAGCCATGGATGTATGAGGAAAACATTCCTTATGTGAGAGAGGCTTACCATCTTCGTTACAGGATGTTCCCGTATCTCTACTCACTTATGGCTGAGGCCCATGAGACAGGAATGCCTGTCATGAGACCGCTGTTCCTTGAGTTCCCTGAGGATAAGCGCTGCTACACTGACGAGAGCCTGAGCTTTATGTACGGCAGCAGTATCCTTGTTGCCAATGTTCTCGAAAAGGGCGCTGTAACCAGAAAACTCTACCTTCCAAAGGGCTCTACATGGTATGACATGAACGACAAACTCAAGGCTTATGAGGGCGGACAGGAAATAGAAATTCCTGTTGATGCATCATCCATTCCGATGTTCCTGAGAGGAAACGGAATCTTCACAACAACTGAGGATGTTAAACATATCCTGAGAGATACCATGAAGCACCTCGACGTATTTGTTGGCGGAGAGGCTGATGCCGCATTCACACTTTACGATGATGACGGACATACGGAGGATTTCGAAAAGGGAATCTTTGCAAAGACCGAAATCACAGTGAAGGCAGGAGACAGAACGAAGATCCGCTTCAGGAAAGAGGGAGAGTATCCTTCAACTCTTGAAACCATGATGATAAAGCTTGTCAGCAAGGAAAAGGGCGCATACTGGGCTACTCTCGACGGAGAGCAGATTCCACGTTTCATCATCAGGGATGCCTATGACGCCGCAGAGTCCGGCTGGTACTATAATATGTCAGACCGTACCATCTGGGTTAAGTTCCCTGTACCAAAGAAAGATGACTTTGAGGTAGTTATCTCCAAGGAGAAGTTCGACCTCATAGGAATGACCGAAGACGAATAAAAGAAAAACAGGAAAAGGTCCAAATATCTCGACGATTTGTGAGATATTTGGACCCTTTTTTCTGATAGAAATTAAATGTGCTCATAATACCGGCTGTTTATTTCTATTTTGCTGTTTTATCTGATGTCTTAATGTGCCATCTGTTCCAAAATGTACGGAGAAATCTTTCAGGATCATCTTTGTATAAGGGACATCTGACGTGAGAATAAAGACGCTCATAGGGACAGCCTCCGAGACAATGAGGCAGCCATATACAGGCACGGCACTCATCGTTTTCCAGCGGAAGTGAAGCATTTATAAAACTGGTGAAAAGATCAGGTCTGTCAGCGGTATAAATGGGATTTGCAGGATCCCAGCGGCTAACCGTACCAAAACTGAACTCCGGCATAGTCATCACCTCCCAGCATTTATATAGCCTGCCTTTATCATCGATGCCGAGATCCCAGATATTCGGTGCTCCGCAGTAGATAAAACTGGTCATTCTTGCCGAATACTTGAGAGCTTCTATATGTGCAGCCCTCTCGTCAAGGAGTGGACGAAAACATGCCCCTCTCTTCTTTGATGCAGGATTATCCTTTACAAGTGCAGGTGTAAATATCAGGCGATTGCCTGTCTCAGCAGAAAGCTCTTCCAAAAACAACCTGAATCTTTCGTAATCCTCTGCATTTTCAGCGCTGACATTGTGCCTTATGGAGACAGAAAAAGGCATAGGATTACGAAGATTTTCAGTGATGACACCGAAAGTTCCTTCACCATTCACCAGGTGCCTGGTTCTATCGTGTACGGAGCCTATCCCGTCCAAGGTTATGGAAGCACGGTTTACTTTTACACGGTTTAACATGGCTATATTAGCTTTAGACAGAAAATAACCATTTGTTAATATCCTTGCTGTATACTCCACTTTAAGTTCTTCAGCCAAAGACATAAATCGTTCAGACAGACTCTCAATTATCTCCGGAACCAGAAGAGGCTCTCCGCCGAACCATGAAACAAAAAAACGTTCTGCACGGCTTTGCTCAAGCATACGACGAGCCAGATCGACGATCTCATCCTGAGTCTTCCTGCTCATTTTCCCATGACCATGATTTTCAAAACAATAGGGACAGTCAAAATTACAGCCCATGGTCGGACAAATAGTTAAACTCAGGCTGTTCGAAAATCCGGTGATCGCACGACTTCTGGCTTCAATTGCGGCAAGTTCATCAAAATTTACTATCAGGCCTGCCTTCGCAAAATCTGCAATAATTGGATGGTGTTCATCCAGGCTTGCAAATGTCGAAAGCAGATAACACTCCGCAAGGTTATAGATCCTACAGCTGCCGCTTAAGAGATTTGCTATCAGATAACCATCACCTTCCGGAGCCGGCATGCTCAGATTATAGCGAGAGAGACGCCAGCCGGCTTCTCCTGCAGTCCTTTGGGAATTTGTGTTTTCCATAGCCATCCTTTCCGCAACATTCAGTCAGAAATGTGTTCAATTCAGAGCATGAACAGATCAACTTAATCGCAACCGCCAGTCCATTCTTCATGATAAGGTTCACTAAGTTGTAGAGCCTAAAGCTCAGAAGCCTCGAGAGCGATATAAAATTTTACACTTCGTGGAATTCCTGCCTTGAATTTTATTTTTACCATATTCAACAATACGGCCAAAGCTATAAGCTTCTCGCTTCCATCATCAGCTTTAAATGGCAACGCACGGGCAAACACCGTATCTGGGAGCATCTTCCAGCGATCATCTATAAGCCGGATTTCCTGAAGTTTTTTCATAAGCTTCGCCCCTGGGCCCGACCTGAGAGACTCCGCTACGATCTTCGGGCGTGATTGCGAGCCGAAAGAGAAAGCAATTCCGAAATCATCTGATAGTGTGCCGTCTGAAAGTATGTCGAACTGATAGTCCGCCGGCTTGCACAACGTACTTAGTTCCCGGCATAGTTCGATCATGTCAGTCTCCCATGCTGTAAAACCTGCCAGATTAAAGAGATCTCTTAAATCATCACTTCCAAATGCATAGCCACCGAGACGGGTCGGTGTTCCAGGGCGCCCGGGAAAAAAAGCAATGTAATCACTCTGCCAGGACTTTCCCAAACGTTCACTGACAGTCATATAATGCGGGATCCTCGCTTCTTCGCCGCAGGCGCTGAGAAATGGCCCTATGAGATCATAATTCCCGCAATGTTGAAGATAGAGACCTGCCCGTTCAGTATCTCCTCGGCTCAGATCCATTGAGTATCCAAAAGCCGCTTTCTTCCCTGAAATTGTGGCGAAGTAATCAAGGGCTTTTCTATAACCGAAAGCCTGAGCATCCGGAAGGGTTCCGTATCTGAAAAGCTCCTCACCATAGCCTGCCCCCAGATCACAGCAGGGTTTGCCCATAAGGGGGAATTCCAGATATACCATAGGAAAGGTCCAGCCGCTTAATGCACGGTCAAAGGCAGCCTCCACCACGGAAATTTCTGAACCAAAAAGAGCCTCTCCACGCCCTTCACCGGAAACAATGGAGATAAGAAGTCTGAAAATATTAATTAATTCATCTCTTTGCATAAATGCTTTGTTTAATCGAAATAAATCTTAGTACTGGAATTTTACCGCAGGAACAGCTTCACTTAACCGCAACCTATCGTAGATTCATAAACGTCTGTGCAGCCGAACACATCACACTGATAGCTACCATATTCTTTTTCTTTGCCGCCTGACAACAGATCCAACTGCTCATCGGTCAGTTCTATACCGGAGGTCTTTATAAGATCTATGACCTCCTCCTTGCTCCTGCACTTTGATAGTTTTTCTTTAAGCTCAGGACTTAATTTATTTAAATCAAAGCCATTGATATCCATATTTGACATTTCTCCTTTCTATAATAGTACCATTGCGCATGAACAGAGTTGTTTAACCGCAAGTGCCCGGTGATGGGTTAGGGTCGCTGAACGCATCACACTGAAAATCTCCATATTCTTTCTCTTTGCCGCCTGACAACAGATCCAACTGCTCATCGGTCAGTTCTATACCGGAGGTCTTTATAAGATCTAAGACCTCCTCTTTGCTCCTGCACTTTGATAGTTTTTCTTTGAGCTCAGGACTTAATTTACTTAGATCAAAGTCATTGATATCCATATTTGACAGATCTCCTTTCTATAAAAAGTACTATTGCAAAAGAAAGCACCCGCTATAATGCGTTATCTTTTTTATCGGCAGTTTAGTTTATTATATTAATTCGCATTTATATATTCGTAATGATCTGATTTTGTTTTTGAAAAAGATACATCGATCATAGCTGTCATTATGTGGCGTTTATCTTGAGATAGTAAAAGCCAGGAGGGAGATGTCCCTCTCTTATACATGTAGGGAGTTTTGCCGAAATTTTTTTAGAGATTCTTTAGGGAAGGAGCGCTGTTCTTGCTTATTCTGATATTTGTCCGAAATGGAGGTTCGTAGGAATTCTGGTCTTCATTATTCCTGCACTTGTTATGAGCTATTACGGAGTCAATGAAGGAATTGAGAAAAGCGCAAGGATCATCATGTTGTTTATTATGCCAATGTTTATCTATACGCTCATAGTTCCAGTCAGAAAAAGAGTTTCTGTTATAAAACTGATTCGGAAGGCATCGTCAGTGTTTATCATCGGTCTCCTGACAGCTTCTTCCGGTGCAGCATTGACCGAGAATCTGGAACGCTGTGAGCATTCTTATGGAATTGATGAAAGGATAGTGCGATTTGGTGTTCCATTGGGGCAGACTATTTTTATGCCCGGAGCAGGCGGATAATAAATGATGGGAGACAAAGACAGGCGTGTAAGGAGGTTTGGCATGAAAAGTAAAGCAATGAGATGTTCGGTTGTTTTGGCATTGATGACAGTAATCTCTGTTTTTACGGTTATGACCGTTTTTGCAGGAAGATGGGTCATGGTCAAAGATGACTGGTACTATCTTGGTGATGACGGGGTAGCGGTAACCGATAAATGGGTGGGAAATTACTATCTGGGTGCGACCGGAGCCATGCTTACGAACTCATGGACTCCGGACGGATACTATGTTGGCGATGACGGAGCATGGGACGGGCAGCCGGCAAAAACAGGTATCATCATATCTCCGCTGGAAGGAACATATCAGTATTCATATACAAAACGTGTTGGTATGGAAGCGACTGTTGAAAAGGAAACCGGATCGGTAGATGTAGCACTTAATCAGGATGGAAGCCTTACTGCAAAAGATGCATACAATGTAGTGAAACTGAAGAAGCTGAAAGACGGAACATACAGCGGTTGGCACGAACTTGAATACTACCATCTGGACAGCAACAGTCTTTTTATTGAATCCGGAGATGTGGTGAAATTCTACAAGAAAAGCACATAGCGGAATTCAGCAAAAACCGTCGCGCTATTGGATTTTATATCCATAAGTGTGGCGTTTTTTTCAGTTTCAAGCTTTCTTCAAGCTTCGTGATTTATGATCTCTTCGAAATTAAAAATATGACAGGTTGTGAGGCTGCCTTTTCGGGAAACACCTAACGTTTTCCCGTGGCACTCAAAGCACAGTATGTCACTTTTAAAGGAAATGAGGTTATCATGAGAATAAAGAAAATCGTTGCAATAGGACTGACAGCCACTATGTTCATGACAGGCTGTGGAACAGCTTCTATAGATGTTCCTGCGCCATCTTCAAATTCTGCGGCTGAAGCAGACGGATCGGTTACAGAAGTTACGGAAACTTCAGGAGGTACGGAGATGGAGAACACAGAGAAAAAAGAGGCAGCAGAGGCTTCTTCAAAAACTGAAAATGAAGATGCTTCAAAATATGTGTCCGAAGTTGCAAATGCAAACATTGACGCGTCCATATATCTTGACTACTCTGCCGGAATCGAAGCAGGAGTATATAAATGGATACTGAGCGAGGATGGGAAATACTACATTCTTGCGGCTGTTGATGAGAACGGAGAGCCTGTTGAGGCAGAGCAGCATGCCATAAATGTCGGAGCGAACAATCAGGAATCCATAGATCTTGCAGGCGGAAGCGGCGATGGAGGTCATGCTCCTGCCGGAGAGATGCCGCAGGGAAATGCAAAATCCGGAGATAAGAACATGAACACTTCCGGAAATGCTCAGGGAGAAAATCCCCCGGAGAAAAATGCTGCGGAGAAAGGTCATGGCGGAATGATGGGCGGTATGCCGGGAGGCATGATGGGCATGAATCAGGGCACCGTTTATCAGGGTGTTTACACCAACGCAAACATTACCAACACTGATTACCAGACCATGCTTGTTTATGTCCCGGCAGAGTACATGGTAACTGATTCCGAGGGTAATGTCACAGGCATCGATCATGAGGCTCAGGTGGGAAACTACACTGCCGATACTGCACCTGTTGTATATCTCAATGAGATGGGCGGATGGAAATCAAGTTCACCGAAAGCCGCCGATTCTTCATACCTTGAGGAAGGCATGATCTACGTTTCCGCAGGCGGAAGGAGCAGGGATGCAGTTGATGAAGAGGGAAACATTACCGGAAAATCCCCTACCCAGATGGTGGATCTGAAGTCCGGAATCATTGAGCTTCGTGCAAATACAGATGTGATACCGGGAGATATGTCGAAGATCATATCCGTGGGAACCTCCGGCGGCGGACAGATGAGCTCTATGCTTGGCGCATCAGGCAATATGTCAGAGTACTATGCATATATGTATGAATCCGGTGTTCTCGGAGTCAGCAAAAACGAGGACGGCACCTTCACAAGTGTTTATCCTGACAATGTCTATGCCGCACAGCTCTACTGCCCTATCGCCGATATAGAAAACGCAGACATAGCATATGCATGGTGGTGGGTAAATCTCGCTGATGAAGGCGGAGTTTATAACGGTTCCATCACGGATTTTGAGAAGCGTCTTCAGGAACTTGAAGCAGAAGCATTTGTTGATTATATAAACAGTCTTGACCTTCATGATTCCGATGGCAATGCACTGACACTTACAGGACTTCGTTCGGGAAGCTACTATGATGCGATCTTAAAGAATATATCCGATGCGCTCAATGCTTCAGTAAGTAACGGAGATGTTGACCCTGAAACTGCTTACTCTGACTATTCTGCATGGCTTCAGAAGAACGAGGACGGCAGCTGGTCTGTTACTGATCTTGACGGTTTCATGACAGGTACAGGTCTCGTGAACAGCAGAAACAAGGCGATACCGGGATTTGACACCATGGACAATTCTGCTGAGGGTGATGCATTCGGAGACAGTACTGACGGTACGGTTCACTTCTCCGCAAGCGTGGCACAGATACTTAAGAATAATTACGATGAGCTGTCAAAGCTTGATGGATTTGATCAGGAACAGGTGGATGATTATATAGAAGGTGCGCTCACAGGAGAGAAAGCTTCCCTTGTGGAGACACAGACAAATCTTCTGAATGCGACGGAAATTCTTCTCGGAAACAATGGTCTTAAGGCGGTTGACCCGGCAGAGTACTGGAGAGACAGAAGCGGAACAGCAGATCAGCACACATCATTCTCAGTAGGATACAATATTCTTCTTGCGGCAGAGATGCAGGGAGCAGAAGTTGACTACAGTCTTGTATGGGATATGAGACATGGTAATGATGAGGGTACTTCAACAGGAACCTTCATTGACTGGATAAATGAGATCTGCAGCAGGTAAGCGATGACTTTTGCCAAGACGGAAATCATGGCAAAATTTCAACTTCACAACCGGGAAGTCAAAGCTGATTTTCCGGTTATTGCCGGTTTGTAAAGTTTTATCGATTCATCAGTGATGAATGAGGAAAGGAGACATTATGCGTATTCTTCTGGTAGAGGATGAAAAGAGAATGTCAGAGGCACTTTGTGAGATCCTTCGCCAGGAGAAATACGAGGTTGATGCCTGCATGGAGGGTGACACGGGATGTGAAGCGGCCTGCAGCGGGATCTATGATCTGTTGATACTTGATGTGATGCTTCCTGGGATGAACGGATATGAGATCGCAAAGCAAGTGAGAAAGTCACGGATAAAAACACCCATTCTCATGCTTACAGCCAAAGCGGGACTTGATGATAAAATCGAAGGTCTGGACAGCGGCGCGGATGACTATCTCACAAAGCCATTTGAAGCCGGAGAGCTTCTGGCCAGGATCAGGGCGATGCTTCGCAGAAAGAACATGGATGCAGTGGATGAAAGCGGCAATCTATCAGCAGGTGATCTGAAACTTGACCATGAAACCATGATGCTCAGCAATGTTTCCACCGGAGATTCTGTGAGGCTTGCCGAAAAGGAACTTCATATCATGGAACTGTTTTTAGCGAATCCCGGAACAGTTATAAATAAGGAAAGCATGGCATTAAAAATCTGGGGTTACGAAAACGAAGCCGAATACAATAACGTTGAGGTCTACATTTCATTCACAAGAAAGAAGCTTAAATTCATAAAATCGGAAATGGAGATAAAGGCGTTGAGAGGACTTGGATATAAGCTGATTTCGAAGGAAATATCATGAATCTAAGCGAAAAAAATAAACTTATAGCAAAAACGAAAAACAAGATTGTTCTTACTATCATGGGAATCCTTGCGCTTGTTCTCGGCATCACACTGATAACCATTATCATATCTACGGGAAGTACTGTCTATGGAAATAATCAGGAAATACTGAAAAGCTTTACCATAGATGCAGAAAACGGAAGGGGACCTATGGGAGTTCCGGATTCAGACGGGGCAGCTGAAAGTGACCGGGAAATGCCCGGTTCGGGAGAAGACACCGGTGACAGAAGGAACGGAACATATCGGGACAGATTAAAAAATGCAGCGGTCCTATACGTGGTGAAGTTTTTAAAAACCGGAGAGATGCTTGATATCATGAATGACGTTAAACCCATCATGAGTGACGAGAGCCTCAAGTCTCTGGCACGAACGCTGGTTCGGAGCGGAAAGAGTGAAGGAGTGACGGAGCAGGTCATTTTCAGGATCATGGAATTCACGGATGGAGATCAGGATATAGTCTATGTCACCATGATGGACAGTTCCGTGATGATGGACAGCCTGATGGCACTTCTCAGAAACACTATGATCTTTGGAGGAGCTGCTTTAGCTATCTTTTTCATAGTCTCTGTCTATCTCGCGGAACGTATCATGAGACCAATGGAAGAGGCCTATACAAAACAGCGTCAGTTCATTTCCGATGCGGGGCATGAGCTTAAGACTCCGGTTTCTGCCATTAATGCCAATGCTGAGATCTTGAAGCGTTCCCTCGGGGAGGATAAATGGCTTGATAATATCATATATGAAAATGATCGTATGAAGGAGCTGGTGACCCAGCTTCTAGAGCTTGCAAGGACTGAAAACACGGAACCGGTCTTTCAGGACGTGGATTTTTCAAGACTTGCCGAGGGCTGCATACTGCCATTTGAAATGCTGGCTTTTGAAAAAGGTTTCATAATGGAATCAGATATAGAGCCTGATATTCATTTACAGGGAAATGAAGCTCAGCTGGGTCAGCTTATTACAACATTGACAGACAACGCCATATCCCATGCAAGCAGTTCATATGGTGACGATAAAATCAAGACATCCTTGAAATCAGAGGGAAAGAATCTCATATTCAGAATATCCAACCCCGGTGAAAATATCCCGAAAGAGGAGCTGGCCAGGCTTTTTGAGAGATTTTACAGAAGTGACAGTTCCCGGGAGCTGAACGGTCATTATGGACTTGGTCTTGCCATAGCAAAAGCTATTGCTGATTCCCACCATGGTTCGATCTCTGTGGTTTCGGAAAACTACAGAACATGTTTTACTGTGAGCTTGCCAAATATTTAAGCCTGTATTCCCTAGGTGACATGCCGAAGTTTTCACGGAATATCCTGTGAAAGTAGCTGTTCTTTTCGATAAAATCGGAAAGGGCAGCGTTTTTGTATTCGCTTTCTATATAGTTAAGAAGCTTAAGCATGAGATTCTGCTCATAGGAGTTTTCCGGCATGCTGATGTTTACAGCCTGGAGTTCACAGTGACAGGCACCTATTTCGTAGAAAAATTTAATTTCTAGCAATATAGTGGTATTTTTAAGCAAAAACACGTATATTATTAAGAAAAATATATTAGCGACAATAGGAGTAGACATAGTCTTAAAGAGGCAATGGCAACATTCATGATATCGACCATCTTATCCGCGTATGGACGTATGCAAAAACCATCGGAGAATTAGAAGGGATTAATAAGGACACACAGTTTATCCTTGAAGTTGCCGCAATTACCCACGATATTGCCTGTCCCATTTGCCGTGAAAAGTATGGAAATACAAACGGAAAACATCGAGAATTTTATGAGTAAAATAATGAAAACAGAAAGCGGAAAAAGACTGGCACAGGACATATTTTGTCTGTAAGAGAAGTCCAGCTTGAAAGGATAAAGGAAAATGAGGACACGGGAAGAAGCCATTGATGACATGATACTGGCACTTATGTATCTTACACGTTTTAATGACGGAGAAGGCAGGCCTTTTAATGAACTTGCGTGGAAGAACTATGATTTTGATGCGATGGATAGACTTGATGAGGAAGACCTTATCATTAATCCAAAGAGCATCAAGTATGCATATCTTACGGATAAAGGTCGTGAGAGAGCAAGACGTATGCTGTCAGAACTTGATGTAAAAGAACCGGGGATATATAAACGTTTTGAGTTTTGTGAAATCAAACCTGAGTTATCAGATGAAGTTGTGAAGATCGAACAGATATGCTTCCCTCCAAATGAAGCATGCACCCCGGAACATATGAAGGCACGTATCAAAGTTGCGTCGGATCTGTTTTTGGTGATTAAAGACAGGGAAAATGATGGAAAGATTGTAGGATTCCTGAATGGCATAGCAACAAATGAACGTATATTCAGGGATGAATTTTTCACTGATGAAAGCCTTCATGAGCCTGATGGAGAAACAGTAATGATTATGGGCCTTGACGTCCTTCCGGAGTACAGAAAAATGGGCCTTGCCAGGGAACTTGTTTTCAATTATTGCAGGAAAGAGCAGGCTCGAGGACGGAAGAGACTTGTTTTGACATGCCATAAGGAAAAGATAAAAATGTACAGGAAGTTTGGATTTGATGACCTGGGAGAGTCCGCATCCGAGTGGGGCGGTGAAAAATGGCATGAGATGGAGATAAGACTTAATTTCTAGATGAATTGAGGCGACAATGTATGTACAGTATCAGGACTAAGAGAATTTACGAAGCACCAGAGGAAAACGATGGGATAAGGATACTTGTTGACCGGCTTTGGCCAAGGGGAATAAAGAAAGAATCAGCGGCAATTAATGCATGGGAAAAGGAAATTGCGCCATCTATTGAGCTTCGGAAATGGTTTAACCATGATCCGAAGAAATATCCTGAATTTCGAAAGAAGTACATGGAGGAGCTTGATGCTTCAGAAGATGCTGAAAGATTACTTGGATTTGTGAACGTGCATCTTGGATCTTTGAACATAACGTTGCTCTATTCCGCAAAAGATGAAGAACACAATAATGCTTTAGTGCTTAAGGATTGGCTGTCGCATGATAGAAATTCTTAGATTGAGAAATGATGTGTAGCTGCACGACTGATTTTACGGTCGTGCAGCTATTTTTAGATGAGCATTTCAGAGAGGAATCGAAGTCTCCGGATGATCATTCCTTATACTCTTTTTTATTTTTATCTTACCCCTTGGAGGAAATAAAAACAGTTTAGTTTTGAGTAAGAACTAACCCAATTCTGCATAGTTAGCTAAAGTCCAGTTGACTATTGTACAAAACAGTTTGTCGTTTAATAATATGGATAGATAAATTGATTTCAGAAAACATCATAAACTAAGGTTTATCAGGTATAAGTTATATACGAGGAGGGTTACTATGATAATAGCAATGGCAAACGATCACGCAGGAACAGAGATGAAAGAGGAGATAAAAGCGTATCTCATATCACAGGGTCATGAAGTAAAAGACTTTGGAACATATGACAAGGAGTCCTGCGACTTATCTGATTTCGTATACCCGGCAGCTCTTGCGGTCGCAAAGGGAGAATGTGACCGGGGAATATTCTGTGACGGTGTAGGTTATGGAAGTGCGCTCATAGCAAATAAGATAAACGGCTGTTATGCGGCAGTATGCCAGGATCCACTCTGTGCAACACTCGCAAGGGAGCATACGGACTCAAATATTCTCTGTCTTGGCGCAAAGATCATTGGAGGTCTTATGGCGATGGAAGTAGTTAAGAAATGGCTTACTACGGAACCTCTTATGGAAGAAAAATATCGGAGAAGAGTACAGAAAGTATGTGATATCAACGACAAGCATTGTGTTCCGGTGAAATAATAACTTCAAGATTAGGATAATTGTCAACACAAAATTTTTCTATGAATTATGGCAGATGGAATACTGACTCCGGGACTGATCAAAATATACCCGAAAAGGTATGTTTCGAACTGTACTTTTGGAAAAAAGGGCAGAGGTTTTGTGTTGAAATACATTTTAAATCTCCAAATTCCTACAGCAAGGGTGTAGGCTATGCTGCATGGTTCACAATTCCAAAGTTAACGGAGGGTTTATGATTAAAAGAGTAGCAATTGTAAGTTTATCAGAGTTCACAGTGACAGGCACCTATTTCGGAATTTCTAAATGAGAAGGAGATAATATGATGTGAGTGTCAAAAGTATTTGGCACTCACTGATTAGCACCAACGCACACATTCGTGTGCAATGTGCTTACATCATAAATATTTTATTTCCTAAAAGAGAGCGGATTTAGCAGGCACATGTTTTGCACTGCTAAATCCGTCCCTTTCTGCCTGTCATGCTTTCTTTAACGCATCCATCATTATATCATCATGATCAAATGCTAGATCTTTAAGGGTAAGTACTGTTTCGCCATTCACGAATCGGTAATTGTCATTTTCATGTATAACAGTAAACCATTCGGCATCCGCAGCATCATCCGCGGCAATAGGCTTTACCTTATCAGGATCAACAACAGCCAAATATGCTGCTGAAACTGTCCATCCGCGGGGATCCCTTCCCGGCTTACTGTAAATTCCTATTAATGTAAGATCTTTCGGTGCCATTTTAACACCGGTTTCTTCCAGAAGCTCTCTCGCAGCTGTTTCCTCAATTCGCTCACCTTCTTCAGAAAAGCCTCCGGGAAAGGCCCATTTCCCGAGACATGGATGATTTCCTCTCTTTATGAGTAGTACCATTTCTTCTGAGAACTTCTTTGTGATTATGCAGATGTCTGCTGTCAATGACGGCTTCTTCCACTTATTGGAATCATAGGATTTCAAATATTCTTCTTCTGTAAGTCCGTTCTTGTCTCTTATTTCACTCATTGTCAACCTCCATTAAGCATTGCATTTCTTTAATTCTTCAATATATTCAAATCCGAATAATTCGATCTGGTCCAATACCTTCCTGAATTTTTCGCCCATTTCGCTAAGGCTGTATTCTACTCTTGGCGGAACTTCAGCGTATACTTTTCTGACGATCAGCTTATCATCCTCTAATTGTCTTAACTGTCTTGTGAGCATCGTTCTTGTTACTTCCGGAATGTTACGTTCGAGTTCGTTAAAACGTTTTGTCCCGGTACTAAGCTGAAAGAGGATAACTATAGACCACTTCCCTTGAAGGACTCTTTGGGTTGTTGCATAAGGACATTGACCATAAATACTTTTCATAAAAATTTTCTCCTTGAAAATGCACAATAGTATCAAAAATGTAACTATGTATTATAAATGTTCGTACTTGTTTAAATAATTCTTGGGAATAAAATGATGATACAGCAAACAAAAACAAATAGCAAACAAATGGAGGAAAAACAATATGTCAAATTTTAAAAAAGTAAATGTAACTGAGGACCCAAGAACAGAGCTTCATGACGTGCTTGGATTAACAGGAGCAGAGATAAGTATTAACCATCTTCCTGCCGGAGCAAGTGTTCCCTTTGTACACTCACATAAGAAGAACGAAGAGATTTATATCATCCTTTCCGGAAAGGGCAGGGCTTCGATAGATGGAGAAGATGTTGAAATCGCTAAAGGTGATGTAGTTAAGATTTCACCTGAAGGAAAGAGACAGTTTTTTGCAGCTGATGATTCAGAGTTAAGCTACGCATGTATCCAGGTTAAAGCAGGTTCTATTGAAGAATACACAGCAGATGATGCGGTGGTATACTAAGGCAAGGTGCTAAGGATACAGTAGGATCATCTTGTGAGGCGGTGATAGGTAATGATAATAAACACAGGACAAAGGACGGACATACCTGCATTTTATTCGGAATGGTTTTCCAGAAGGCTTAAAGAAGGTTTTGTATGTGTCCGTAATCCCTATAATCCTGAACAGGTCAGCCGTTACCGTCTTTCACCTGATGTAGTTGATGTTATCGGGTTCTGTACAAAGAATCCTTCACCAATGTTCAAATACATGGATCTTCTTAAACCTTACGGTCAGTACTGGTTTGTGACAATAACTCCCTATGGGAGAGATATCGAACCTAATGTACCGGACAAACATAAGCTGATAGAAGATTTTAAAAAGTTATCTCAAATGGTTGGAAAGAATTCCATGGGATGGCGGTATGATCCGATTTTTATTTCTGACAGGTATACAGAAGAGTATCATATACATGCGTTTGAGCAGATTGCATCTGCCCTTCACGGATGCGCGGAAACGGTAGTCATCAGTTTCATTGATCTTTTCCCTAAGGTAAGGAGGAATTTTCCGGAGGCAAGAGAAATAAGTAAAGATCAGAGGCTAAGACTTGGAAAAGAAATGATAAAGATTGCGTCCCTTCATGGAATGACTGTAAAACCCTGTGCTGAAGGTGATGAGCTTTCGGAGTATGGTGCCGACTGTGGAGGATGCATGAGGATAAGTGATTATGAGAAAGCAATAGGAAAGAGGCTTGATGCTCCTAAGAAAAAAGGTGCAAGGGCAGAATGTTCCTGTTATATTACATGTGACATAGGAGCCTATAATACCTGTAAGCATCTCTGTAAGTACTGTTATGCCAACGCAGAACCGGAAATAGTACTCTCGCAAAGCAGGCTTCATGATCCGAAGTCTCCGTTTCTTATCGGGAATTATTCTGACGGAGACAAAATACATGATGTAGCACAAAAATCATGGGTTAACGGGCAGATGGAGCTGTCTTTTGTTTAGGGACAGAAAATATTTCAAGTTTCAGTTTCTTTTCAGTATAGAGTGATATTATAAATTCATCAGATGAGGAACATCTGATACCCTATAGAAGTTTTTTCATACTAATTTCCATGCCGCCGGCAAGCGGCGGCACAAATAGATATGAAAGTATCGACCGTCCTTTAGTATGTATTTATAATAAAAGCGAGAAGCTACACTACAAAGCACGTGGCTTTTAGTCGTAAATACTTTTTCGTTTTAGACGGCATACTAATCAGTGTAAGTTCTACCTTTCAAGCACAAATAAGTGGCTCTCTTAGACCGTACATTAAGAATTGTTTTAACTATTGTTAATTGTGTGGTGGAACAGTCAATGGCTTCTCTTTATTCTTAAAGAAAGGAGCTGTGCCTATGAAAGTTGTTTATCAGACCTGCTGTGGCGTCGATGTTCACAAATCTTTTCTCGTTGCCACAATCATCAAAACCACTTCCGGATTCCAACCTTTTTATCAGAAGAAACGATTCTCCACTTTCAACAATTCGATTCTTGAGTTTAAGAAATGGCTGCTGGATAATTCTTGCCGTGATATCTGTATGGAATCTACTGGAAAATATTGGATACCTGTGTTCAACCTTTTGGAAGACGAAATCAACGTCACCATCGCCAATCCCAAATGGGTAAAGGCTGTCAAAGGGAACAAGGATGATGCCAAAGATTCCAAGTGGATCGGAGATCTGTTCAGATTAGGATTAGTACCGGGAAGTTATATACCGTGTAAAGAAATCCGTATTCTCAGAGAGTTTACGAGATATCGATATAAACTGACTTCCTGTAAGACCAGTGAGAAAAATCGATTTCAGAATGCACTTACCGTTTGTAACGTCGCATTGGATTCAGTTGTTTCCGATATCTTCGGGAAATCAGCCACCTCTGTAATCGACTACCTTCTTAAACAGTCCGACAATTCCATCAACCACGAAGAAATATCCTCAAGACTACTTCGTTCGCTCAAGAAGAAGTCCGAGAGTGTCATTGAGTCCATCGAAGGGTATCAAATGACTGATCCCCAAAAATATCGTATGCGTCTTGTCCACGCTCACATGGATTATATCACGTCTACGATAGCTGATATAGACTCAATGGTTGATTCGCTGGTCGAACCTTATGAAAGTGCTATCAAGTTGTTGTGTACCATTCCCGGAGTTGATCGTAATTCTGCAATTACAATTCTTTCTGAGATTGGTACGGATATGTCACAGTTTTCTAATTCCAAGCGTTTATGCTGTTGGGCTGGACTGACTCCAGGTAATAACGAGTCTGCAGGTAAAAAGAAATCTGTTCGGATTACACGTGCCGGTGTATACCTAAAACCTGCATTGGTGCAAGCCGCCCATTCAGCCGTAAAATCCAAAAAGTCTCCTTATTACAAAGTCAAATATGAGCATATTTTTAAACGTCGTGGTAAGAAACGTGCCATCATCGCAATCGCCAGGATGATCCTTACAGCTGCCTATCATATGTTATCTACGGGCGAAGTATGGAACCCAACCGATCTATATAAAATTGATATGCCTGGAACCCTCAAGGAAAAGCAGAAAGAGAAGGCTATCAAACAAGCAATGAAGCTTTTGATTGCTGAGGGAATAATCAAGGAATCTAATATAGCTTCATAACATTAATCTCAATAATCTATTTTTTTAATAAAAGCTATTCTTTGGATAGCTTGTTTAAGTATGCTTGTTTTTTGGCTATCCTATACTTTCTTTCACATTACTCAAAGCCGGCAGCCCCCAAATCTGCCGGTAACCCTCTGAAAACCGATGATCAGATACTATGCACTCTATCATCTTTATATCATATATTTGCCGGTTAAATTCGAAATGAATTTGGCCGGTTTTTCTTCGTGAAGAAAAAAAACCGTTTGGATATATTGCCCTGTGAACATTATTGCTTTAATATATCCCCTATGCTATATTAAAACCTACAAGGGAATGAAGTTCTCCCTAAGTAGAATTACTTGAACCGCTTACTATAGCTGATGACTTCTGCGTTTATTCACGCAGGAGTTGTCAGCTTTTTTGATATCACAGGAGGGATTGGTTTTATGTTACTCAGTATTTCGCTTATTTTTATTTTAGGAATGTCTCTTGGTTTTATTTGCAAAAAACTCAAGCTTCCAAGTCTTATTGGATTATTGATAACCGGCATTCTGCTAGGGCTCTATGTACTGAATCTTATAGATGGAAGCATTCTCGGGATATCTTCTGAACTTCGAAAAATAGCTCTCATCATAATCCTGACAAGAGCGGGGCTCGGTCTCGATGTATCAGGACTGAAGAAAATCGGAAGACCTGCTTTTCTGATGTGCTTTGTACCTGCTACATGTGAACTTATAGGAATGCTTATTCTTGCTCCCGGATTACTCGGACTACCTCTTCTTGACGCTGCAATTCTCGGAGCTGTGCTTGCTGCTGTATCACCCGCCGTTGTCGTCCCCAGAATGGTAAAACTGATGGATGAAGGTTATGGTACAGAAGAGGGTATCCCTCAGCTCATCCTGGCGGGTGCATCTGTTGATGACGTTTACGTTATAGTACTTTTTTCGACATTTTTAAGCATGGCTCAGGGACAGGAAATTTCACTGACAAGTTTCGTAAATATTCCTGTATCAATATTTCTTGGCATGATCATTGGACTCCTGATAGGCTCGGCTCTGGCATTTTATTTTAAAAACGTTCATATTCGTGACACCGTAAAGGTACTGATCATTCTGTGTATATCTTTCATTCTTGTTTACATGGAAGACTCAATGCATACACCGATAACATTCTCTGCACTTATTTCGATAATGTTTATCGGAATAGGATTGCAGAAGAAAAGACAGATCGTTGCGGAAAGACTATCAAAAAAATATGAAAAGCTCTGGGTAGCGGCTGAAGTATTACTGTTTGTTCTTGTGGGGGCAGCAATCAATATTTACTACATAGGAAACGTCGGACTAAGAGCAATTCTGCTGATCATGGGTGTATTGATATTCAGGATGCTCGGAGTGCTTTTATGCCTTATCGGCACTAAGCTCAATAGAAAAGAGCGACTGTTTATCATGATGGCATATACACCGAAAGCTACAGTTCAGGCGGCAATCGGCGGCATCCCATTATCCATGGGGCTCTCCTGCGGCGATGTAGTACTTACAGTTGCCGTTCTTGCAATAGTGATCACTGCACCACTCGGCGCCTTTGCTATAGACAGCACATATAAAAATCTGTTAAGCAAAAAACCGTAAGACCATAGGTACCTGTCACTGTGAACGAAGCTCAAAAAGCCCTTTCGGATGCGATGATGATATGTACCCTCTTTACTGGACAACCAGTAAGGAGGGTATTTTTATGCGCTACAGCTATGATTACAAGAGAAAAGCAGTGGAATTGTATTACCAAGGGCAATGGCCTGATACACCGGATGGGCTTAATACTGAAGATTTTCGCAAAACAATACGAAGGTGGGTTAGAATTGAAGAATCATGTGGTCCAGATGCATTAAGGCACAAAGGCCATAATAAAGAATGGACGCCAGAGGGTCGTTATGCCTTGGTTGCGCGTGTTTTGGCTGGAGAATCTATCAAAAGCGTGGCTTTTTCTGCAGGTATTAATGATGGACAACTTTATCAATGGGTTAGCAAATATAAGATTTACGGTTACAATGGTCTTATACCAAAACAGAAAGGCCGTAAACCAAGGAACCTCGATATGAAAAAAGTTGGCACCAGAAAACCACCTAAACCCAATGAATCTGAATACGAAGAATTAGTTCGATTAAGAGCTGAAAACGAATACATGAAGGCGGAAATTGAAGTAATAAAAAAAGAGATCGCCTTGAGAGAAGAAAAGGAAGCTGCACTACTCAAGGCGAAAAAGCAGCGATCATCAAAGAACTCCGTTCCAAAGGATTCCAACTGAAATACTTGCTCAAGGCTATGACAATGTCCAAATCCACATACTACTTCGAAATAGGTAAGAAAGATGTGGTTGCCGAAAGAAATAAGGACATAATGCATGAAATCAACGAGATTTTCACTTCTAACAAGCGCAGGTATGGAGTTCGAAGAGTATACCGTGAGTTGTTGATCCGTGGCTATAAGGTTAATCATAAAAGAGTTCAGCGTCTGATGCATGAAGCTGGTCTTATGGGTAAGCGACCTAAAGAAAAGTATCATTCTTACAAAGGAGAAGTTGGCAAGATTGCAGATAACCTGATCAATAGAGACTTCCGTACAACTGCACCGTTACAGAAGTGGACGACTGATGTGTCTCAGTTCAATTTCACCTGGGGTAAGTGTTACATCTCACCAATCCTTGATATGAACACTAACGAGATTATCTCCTATGATCTGTCTATGAGTCCAAATCTGGAGCAGGTCCAGCGTATGCTTGAAAAAGCATTCGCTAAATTTTCTGATCTCAATGGTCTTATATTCCATTCGGATCAGGGGTGGCAATACCAACATGCCTACTATCGAACTGAACTGCAAAAGCATGGTATAATACAGTCCATGTCACGAAAAGGGAACTGCTATGACAACTGCATTATAGAGACATTCTTTGGGAGATTGAAAAACGAGATGTACTATGGCTATGAGAAAGATTATTCTTCTTTCGAAGAATTCTCAAACGCTGTTGCAGAATATATCGATTACTACAATAACAAAAGAATTCAGGTCAAAACAAAATGGATGCCACCTGTACAATACAGGATAGCATCCATGTGTTCAGCCTAGTTCATAAATATGTGTCCAGAATTCTGGGTACATATCATGATTGATGGGGCTTTTTAAATTCATATCTCGATTTATCATTAACCTTCTGCCTGACTTTTGAGTCTTAGAATGTTATTAACCCTTTCATCTGTAGATTACTCCAATACGGTTATAGTCTAAAAACAGACGATATGAAAATCTGTTGGACTATGATATGATGCTAAGGTCTAATAGACATTCAACGATTATAATCTTGAAATTCTTTTCAGAATGATCATTCCCGATTATACAAATTTTATTATCAGCTTTGCGCAGAACTGATATATAATCAAGGCGAGAGGTTCATATCTTTCTCGCTGTACTTTAGGAGCAGATATGGAACAATTTACAGGATTGGGGAAAGCCATAGCGGCTGCAGACCCCGATAAGATACGGCTGGATATGACGGTAAAAAACATCCTTGCATATAAACCATTGCTTGCAAGGATTTTTAAAGAGGTTGTATCTGAGTGCCGGGATATGAATTATGATGAGATTGAAGCCTGTATAGAAGGTGACGTTCTCGTCAGTAAAGTTTATGTTGACAGTGGGCTTACAAACGCAGGTGAACGTATTGATGGTCTAAATACGGAAGCATATTTGAACGAAGAAGGTCTGGACAGATACGATATACGTACGTATCTCAGATTACCGGACAAATGTGATTCAGAGTATATTAAACTTATTATAAATCTTGAGGCTCAGAACGAAGATAAACCAGGGTATGATTTGCCGCTAAGGGCATTATTCTATTGCTGCCGAATGATCTCAGCACAGCAGGGAGTTGAATTTACCACAGACAGTGATGATCCGGTAAAGTATGGAAACATAAAGAAAGTGTATTCCATCTGGCTTTGTACAGAAGCGGCGCAGACCAGAGCGAATTCTATCGAGATTTATGATATTGACAGAAGATTCTTGTATGGTAGTAATTCAGATAGTCCGAGGTATGATATCCTTAATGCTATCATCATTTATATCAGTGAAAAGCATGATTCAGAAAAAGCGGAGAATGGATTGATCAGGATGCTTACATATCTGTTTGACGAACAGGTCAATGTGGCAGATAAGGTCAGGAATCTGAAATCCGTGTATGGACTTAATGTAACAAAAGAAGTAGAAAGTGAGGTGACAGATTTGTGTAGTTATGCAGATGCTATTGAGAATAAGGGCATAGAAAAAGGTTTAAAAGCATTAGTTCATAGTCTAAAGGTATATGTTAAAGACTTTGATGAATTATATACCGCTGTTATAAAAAATGAAGACTATGAGAAGGTTTCCAGAGAAGATGTAATGAAGTATTATTGTGAAACTGAGACTCCTGTAAATTCATAGTTTATTGTAGCCGAAATCAAAATTTTTATAAAATCAGGTACCGTTTATTGATAAGAAACTAATTACGGATGTAATATTATCTTAACGATAAGCGGTGCCTCTTTTTTTTTAACGATTTAAGTAATCCTAAAAGACACTTTGGTCGAAGACCCATAGGTGCCAGTCACTGTGAACGATTGTTCACAGTGACTGGCACTTATGGGTAACGCTTTGCAAGGCTGCGAAAGAAGCCTTTTCTAAGATTGACGGAAAGATTCCAAAGATAAAGGATCTGAATCTTGAATATAATGAGGTACTTCAGGAGAAGAAAGATTATCAAACTGCCAAGTACAATGTAGAACAGTTCCTTAAAACAGAAGAGCAGAGTCAGAGAGACGAAAAACAAAAGAAAACAGAACAAACATTATGATATTTTGGGCAATTTCACTGATGATTCCTGCAACACCCGGACAAGATTCCTGAATTACGCGGACAGGATTCTTGAATTATCCGGACAGAGTTCTTGAGTCATGCGGACAAGATTCCTGAATTATCCGGACAAAAGCTAGCATCTAATAATCAACTTCTCTAAGATGTGATTAACACATTTTAGGGGAGGGATCATTATGAGGTGCCTAGACTATATGAAGATTACAGAAATCCTTCGTCTCAAGGAAATGAACATTTTCACCTATAGAGACATAGGTCAAAGTGTCGGCTGTTCAAAGACTACAGTAGGCGAGATACTATCAAGATGTAAGGAATGTGGCCTTACATATGAATCAGCCAGCACAATGACTCAAAGTCAGCTGAATGAGCTGATTTATCCTGACACGTTTGGACCTAAACAGGTAAAAGATGAACCTGATTGGGATCATATCCATGCCCGCTTACAATCAAGCCGTAAGATAAATCTGCAGTACATTTGGGAGAATGATTATCGCCCTGTCAATCCTGATGGATACAGCTACAGTCGATTCTGCGCCAAATACATCGAATGGAAAAAACATACCGGTAAGGAAGTTGTCCTTCCTCAGGAACGTGAGCCTGGTAAAGAACTCTTTATTGACTGGGTTGGCGACAAGCTCTCGTGTGTTGTTGATTACAATACCGGTGAGGTGCATGAGGCACATTTTTTCGTCACAACTCTTGGCGATGGTTCATATCCTTTCGTAGAGGCTTTCCCTGATGAAACACAGTTGAACTGGAACCAGGGGCATATCGATGCTCTCGAATGGTATGGCGGAATCCCGCGTGTATTTGTTCCTGATAACTGCAAGACAGCGGTGATACATACAAGTCTTTATGACCCAGAAATCAATCATGCATACCGTGATCTTGCAAGGCATTATGGGGTTGCAATCATCCCCGCAAGAATAGTCAAACCCCGCGATAAAGCGACCGTAGAGTCTGGAGTCGGATGGCTTGAGACATGGCTGCTTGAATGGCTGAAAGATAAGATCTACTACAGCTTCGAAGCGCTGAACCATGACATACGGGAAAGGGTGGTCGACTTATCAAAACGTAAATTCAAGCACCGCGAGGGAAGTCGTGAAAGCGTTTTTCTTGCGTTGGATAAACCATGTCTTCGCCCGCTTCCAATGGAACACTTTGAATCCTTTATTACTAGGATTGTGAATAAGGTTCCAAATAATTACCATGTTGAATACAATGGCTTTTATTACTCCGTCCCATACAGATTCTATTGTCAGATGGTGATCATTCATGCATTTGCCAAAAAAATTGAGATATTCTCCAAGGATGGCGAACGTATAGCTATTCATACAAGACGCTTCAATGGGCAAAGATATGTTACTGACTCAGATCATATGCCTGAAAATCATAAAACCGTAGTAGCATTCAGATCATATGACGGAAAATACTACAGGGCCAAGGCAAACCTGATCGGTCAGTCAACAGGAACCTTTGTATCCAGACTGCTTGAAAATGCCGATTTTGAGGAACAGGCATACAAGTCCTGTATGGGAGTGATTAATTTTTCAAGGACCTATGGTGATTACAGAGTAGAGAAAGCTTGTGAGAAAGCAATACGTCTTAACTCTGTGACATATACAACTCTGAAGAACATCCTGAGAAATGGTCAGGAGTCTCAGGGAGAACTCGCTAACGCTTCCGATTCGGACGATCCAACGCCATTACATGAAAATCTCCGTATCGGAGAATGGATGTAAGGAGGTGTAAATCGTGAACTATCAAACCAATGAGCAACTCACGGAAATGAATCTGCATGCAATGAGAATCGAATACCGGAGGCAGCAAGAACTACCGGCTATGGCAGATCTCGACTTTGATGAACGCTTTTCTATGATTGTCAATGAACAGTATTCCGCCAAGCAGAATGCCAAAATTAAGCGTCTGATAAAAGTGGCAGATTTAAGAGAACCATCCGCTTATCTTGCAAACATTGACTATGATCCTGTGCGTAAGATCAAAAAAACAGATGTGGCAAGATTATCTGATTGTGAGTGGATCAGAACAGGGTCAAACCTGATCATCACCGGTGCAACAGGAGTCGGCAAAACATATCTGCTGTCCGCCTTCGGAAGGGAGGCATGTATGAAAAAATTGTCTGTCAGAAGTTACAGAATGCCACGCATGTTGACCAATCTGGGGATTGGACGTGGAGATGGTTCATACAATAAGATCATTCAGGATATGATTAAACCGGATCTACTCATACTTGATGATTTTGGCATTAAACAATTAGATATCAGTATGGCTCAGGATCTTCTGGAAGTTGTAGAAGAAAGACATCATGCCAAAAGGTCCATAGCCATTTCTGCACAGCTTCCGGTTAAAGAATGGCCTTCTGTTTTCAAGGATCAGACTGTTGCAGATGCTATACTCGACCGTTTAGTCAGAAATGCATATCGCTTTGACTTGAAAGGACCGTCAAGGCGACCTACGGTCGAACATGAGCCTTCGGCTTGATGACGAAAGCCGTAATGTGCTACATTAAAACTTAAGATGCTAGCTTGTCCCTCTGGGACAGCATTCTTTGTCCGGATGATATAGGAATGCTGTCCGTATATTTCGGGAACGTTGTCCGCGAATTATAGGAACGCTGTCCCAGATTGACAAGAATCATCAAATTTCACTCTATACCGGAGTGAGATTGCCCTCTTTTTTGCGTTATACGCAAAGTCTTTCAGTGTCTCTTTCAGTGATGCGTAGCTCCGAGTGAAATGAGGTTCTGGGGGATTGGGGGGCAATGCCAACCAACAAGCAAATTGCCTCCGGTGATAACCGAGGCCCTGCTTGCAAAGATTATCCCGAAAGTGATGAAAGAACCGCTTAACATAAGGACTTCATACAAAAATTTTCGGGATAACTAATAATTCGGTAAAACGAAAATAACAGTAAGAAAAATGAATAGAGCCACGGTAGTTTTCCGTGGCTCATAGGTTTAATATAATAAGGCACTATGAAATAATCTTTACTCAGTAACATCTCTGAGAAGTTTATCGTAATCAATTCTAACATTGAAATCGTCATTAATGGATTTGATTTCATTAATCAGCTCATCAAGAGTACGAATTGTGATTCCACGTAAAATAATATAACGTCCTCTCTTGATTTCTTCCATCAAATTCTTGAGAAAAACATTGACCTTGCAATGGTTATAATCAAAACAATTATTAAATGTCGGATCTGTAATCTTCCAACAATGTAAATAATCAAAAAATGACATTAATATATGCCGACCTCCTTTCTTGTAAGAATTAAATTTATTGTATCAGTGACAAACTATACTCACAAGGGGCAGAAATTAAATTTGAATTGAATTAAAATGAATTTAATTAATATTACCAAATATTAAATATAATTTATTGCATCATTCTTGATTCAGTGTTGATATCTTTTGATAAAAGTATCCTATATATGCCAGATTTATACCATGTAAAAATACGTCGATGAAATATGTGAATGCGGTAATATGAAGTGCTTATAGAATCTGCGAATGATATTTAGTACTTCTGGTTTTAAAAATAATAATGACACTAAATAAATTATAAAGGAATAATATAATAACATTACCTAGACTTATTTTGTCATTATAAACATATATAATTTCTTTATTATCACATTTCAAATGACTCTAGATGAAAATCATAAAATATATACGAAAATGCTAATAGATAGTATGTAATTCATATGCGGAAAAATCACAGAGAAATGTGTCAATATGTATAAATATTTATGGAGGAATGTTATATATGAATAATAAGGATTTAAAAGAAAAAACAACAGCAAATGAGGCCGCAGCTTATCAGAGTTCCGTAGAGAATGGTGCTCATGCTGATCGTTTAACTCGTTTTAATTCCCCAAAGGGTGGGCATGGATTTGCAGCTGAGCAAGCTAATGATCTTATAGATAAATTACATTTTAAGGATAGTACGATTGTTGGAGATGACAACAAGAAAAATGGTCCAGATAGAATATCTGAAGGGACTCTAATCCAAACAAAATATTATCAAAATGCATATCAGTCCGTTGATCATGCATTTAAAAATGGTAGTTATAGATATGTCGATAACAATGGTAACTTTATGCAGATTGAAGTACCTAAAGATCAGTATGAAGCTGCCATAAAATATATGGAAAAAAGGATATCGGACGGTCAAGTACCGGGCATTTCTGATCCTAAAGATGCAGTAAAACTGGTCCGTAGAGGAAACATTGACTATAAGACCGCAGTTCGTATTGCTAAAGCTGGTAATATAGATTCCATCATGTTTGATGCAGCTCATGGTGTTGTTATTGCAAGTAGCGCAATGGGAATCTCCGGAGCAATAACTTTTGCAAGATCAATTTGGGATGGACACAGTACAGAATATGCAATAGAAGCGGCTGCATATGAAGGATTAAGATCCGGTGGTTTAGCATTTGTAGGATCAGTTGTAACTGCACAGGTAGTTAGAACTGGTGTGAATGGGCTCTTGTTGAATCCATCTATTCAAATAGTCAAATTCCTTCCGAGTAATATAAGACATCTTTTAGTGAATTCTTTGCGTTCAGGTGCACCTATATATGGTGCAGCTGCTACAAATAATCTGGCAAAACTCATGAGAGGAAATATTATATCTGCAGGAGTAATGATAGCAATACTTTCAGCCGAGGATGTTTCAAATGTTCTTCGAGGAAGAATTTCAACTAAACAGTTGTTAAAAGATGTAACAACTTTGGTAAGTGGTGTTAGTGGTGGTTATATAGGTAGTGCAATAGGAAGTACTATGGGTCCAGTTGGAGCTGTCATTGGAGGAATTATCGGAAGCACTTTGTCAGGAGAAGCTGCACACAGAATACTCGATAAGATTGTAGAAGATGACGTGGTTGAAATGTTGGATATTATTAATATTCAGCTCATAAAAAGTGCCCAATATAATATTTTAACTCAAGAGGAATTGAAAATATCGGTTAATGAGTTAAGGCTAATATTAAGCCGTGGTGAGTTACTTAATATGTTTGCAAGTACAGACCGTGAAGAATTTGCAACTAAAATATGTGAAGCATCAATTAAGAAGGTTATAAGATCTAGAGCTAAAATCATTCTACCTTCAGGAGAGGAATTTCTGAATGGAATAGGCCAAGTTATTGAACTAGCTGAAAAAGATGAATTAAAGGCTTATTTTGAAAGCGAAAAGCTTGATGCAAAAACAGTAGGGAGACAATTACTAGATCGTGATGCACCAGAACAAGCTGCAGACAAGGCGTTGTATGTAACCAAGCAAACAAATATAGGTCTATTAAATAATGAATCAGTATTACAAAGAATGAAAAAAGATGAGACATCAGCTTCAAATGAAATAAAACACTTAGAGGAGACTCTAAATTGTCAACGGCAAGAATTCAATGATTATGTTAATAGCTTAGGAGGACAAAATGGATAGCATATTAAATGTTGTATCCGAAGAAGAATTTACTGTTGAAGATAAATATGAATTAAATATAGGGCCTTTCGTCATTTATAGTGGGTAACCCCACCATTGCTAATTGATTAAATTTAA
>NZ_MUHW01000022.1 GCF_002007235.1 Oribacterium sp. C9 | reverse complement strand
TGTGGCATGAAAAGAGGGCTATCGCCTAGATGATAATCATCTAAAGCGACAGCCCTGTCGTTTTTTAGTGTCACAAGAAAACTTATGATAACTTATATTGTTTCGTTTATTGAAGGGGGCTTTTGCGCCGCATATATAGGTGTAGGTCTGCTTATTTCGCTGTCTATGTATCAAGAAACTGATTTCCGGGTTTTCCTATGAAAGGAACATCGTATATGAACAGAAGATTCAGATATATTTTAGGAACAGTGGTAGTTTTTATAATGATATGTCTTATTGTCAGAACATTGAAGCCGCTGTTTAATGCTGAAGAAATGATGCTTTCTGCAGGGAATGCTTATGAGCTTAATTCTGACTGGACCCTTCGTTATGCTGATGGTACAGAAGAAAAGGGAGTTTCTCTTCCGATCAATCTTCCTGCGGAAAAATCAGATGTCATTACGATGATGCACTCTGTCAGTTCTGATTATGAGGGGCTGACTCTTAGTTTCTATGCCGAAAATGCTTCTTTTAATCTTCTTATAGATGGTAAACCCTTGTATGAAGCCGGAGTATCAGGCACATTACCTTTCGAGCTGGGGAATGGAGATAGGGGCGATTTAAACATCACAGAAGATGTGGATGACGGACAGTCGAAAAAGTATGGCGATGAACCCTTTATAAAGAAAGAGGCCGGTGAAGTTGCAGCCGATCTTCCTGCCAATCTCAAGGATGGTATGATGACTATAGTGCTTACCCGCGTTTATGTTAAGGAAAGTATCTATATCCATGAAGCGTTTGTCGCGAAAAGAGATGTCAGGATCATGGAGATCTTGAGAAACAGTCTGGAAGAGGTGGTCAGTTTTGTACTTATCCAACTGATGTCTGTTCTTATAGTTATTCTGGATGTGGCCAGGTATGTGCTTGAACGAAGGGTCAAAGGGCTGTATGTTGCTGCGTTAATGGGAATAGATGCCATGGCTTTCATTCTTTTCAAGTCAAGCCTGACCAGAACCTTCTTTTCACAGGTGAAGCTTTTTGGAAAAGCTTCTGTTCTGTGCCTGGATCTGATTCCGCTGTTTCTTGGCTGGGTTTACTATAACGGCTTTCGTAATATTTTCCCGAAATTATCAAAGGGAATGATGGGTTTTCTGACAGGGATCACTTTAATTATTCTGATGATAGAAGGGTCAAGTGAAGGACAGAATATAGAGTATGTAGCTATCCTGACGGGTGTGAATTTTGCGGCGGCATGTTTCCTGATCCTTATCATGCAGATAAAAGATAAAGAAAATTATATTATCGTATGTATGGATGTATTTGGACTGATCTGTCTTGGCGTTGCGGTTGCTCTCGGGCTGAACCAGAACTTCAAGAGACGAAATGAAATCCTGTTTCACAGCGCTGATGTTTTTCTGGTGCTGTTCTTCTTCAGTCTCATGATACAGAACATATTTATGCTTTTGTCGGAATATAAGGAATCTGTTGAAAGAACAGAAAAAACATTGGAAAAGCAGGTCATACTGGCGGAAGAGGCAAGAGCTGAGGCTGTAGCTGCAAATGAGGCAAAGGGAATATTTCTTGCGAATATGTCACATGAGATAAGAACTCCCATAAATGCAGTGCTTGGCATGGATGATATCATTTTGAGGGAGAGTAATGACAAAAAGATAAGAGAATATGCCATGGATATACATACCGCCGGCCTGTCGCTTCTTTCTATCATTAACGATATCCTGGATCTTTCGAAGATAGAATCCGGTAAGATGGAGATAGTTCCGGTAGATTATGATCTTTCCAGTATGATCCATGATCTTACAAATATGATCATGTTAAGGGTTCAAAAAAAGAACCTTAAATTTGAAGTAAGTGTCAACAAGGAGCTTCCGTCCAGGCTTTTCGGAGATGATGTAAGGCTTAAACAGGTTATAACAAATGTTTTGACCAATGCCGTAAAATATACGGAGAGTGGAACCATATGGATGAGGGTCTCGGGAATAAGAGACGGGGAAGATGAAATACTTCATGTGGAAGTGGAAGACACAGGGATAGGCATTAAAAAAGAGGATATAGGAAAACTTTTTGAAGCCTTTCAGAGAATTGAAGAAAAGAGAAACCGGAATATCGAGGGAACAGGCCTCGGGATGAACATTACCATGAACCTTCTCAGGATGATGGGAAGTAAACTGCAGGTAGATAGTGAGTATGGCAAGGGATCAAAATTCTATTTTGATGTGAGACAGAAGATAATGTCAGAGGTTCCTATAGGTGATTTTGAAGAGCGGATAAAAACTATAGGTGAAGACTATACGTACGAAAGAAGCTTTATCGCGCCGGGTGCAGACATACTTGTTGTGGATGATAACAGCATGAACAGGAAGGTCTTTATGGCACTTCTGAAACCTACAAAGATCAATATAACTGAAGCGGACAGTGGTATGAAAGCGATAGAGCTTGCCATGTCCAGACACTTCGATATCATTTTCATGGATCATATGATGCCTGAAATGGATGGTGTGGAGGCATTCCACAGGATAAGAAGTCTTCCTGAGGGACCATGCAGTGATACACCTATATTTATCCTTACAGCCAATGCTGTGGCAGGCGCCAAAGAACGTTATCTTGAAGAGGGCTTTGACGGATTTCTTTCGAAACCTGTTATCGCTTCAAAGCTTGAGGATGCCTTGCGGGAGCGTCTTCCGAAGGAACTGATACTGCCGGCTCCTTTTGATGAAGAAGAGACGGATAAAGAAGGGGAAGATTCCGGCTTTCTGGACGAACTTCCGGTGGTGGACGGACTTGACTGGCAGGTGGCCTTCCTTCATCTTCCAGGTAAAGAGCTGTTGAGATCTTCTCTTCGGGATTTTTATAGTATAATCAGATTACATGGAGAGAAACTTAACAGGATGAAAGAGGATCTTCGAAACGAAAGAGATGCTTATCGCATTCAGGTGCACGGGATGAAAAGCGCAGCGGCATCCGTAGGGATCATCCCCCTGGCGGGTATGGCCAAAATTCTTGAATTTGCGGCAAGAGACGGGGATGATAAGAGGATAGAGGCGCTTCATGATATATTCCTGAATGAGTGGATGTCTTATCAGGATAAATTAAAAGGAGTCATGGGGCTTGGTGAGGAAGCTGAAACCGAAAAAACAGAAGTTGATAAGGAGGCGCTTGGCATACTTCTTTGTTCCATCGGACAGGCTATGGAAGATATGGATATCGATTCGGCGGATGACGGAGTAAAAAAACTTATGGGCCTTAAACTCCCAGAGGTTCTCAAGGAAGATGCCGAACAGCTTGGACTCCTGGTGGCGGATCTTGATGGAGACAGGGCTTCTGAGATCATAGATAGAATGCTGAAGGCTATATAGGAGGTGCGGGAGTGAAAAAGATTCTTTTTGTAGGAAAGATCAATGAATCTGTAAAGGATATCGAAGAGCTTTTGGAAAAGCATTTTCGGGTACAGATCTGTCAGCTGCATACAGAAGCGGTGGCGGATATTTTGAAGGTTGTCACACCGGATCTTATAGTTGTGAGTCTGGCGGGAGTTCTAGAGTCTGACAGTCGTATTTTTGAAATATTGTCAAAGGAATACAGGGATATCCCGGTACTGACCATAGGAACTGATGAGGAAAAGGGTCTGGTCTATGGCGCGAACAGCCATTTTGAAAATATACCGAGACCGGCGGACAAAAGGACTGTAATGGAGGCGGTTTGCAGTAAAGTTGATGCGTCTCTCGTTATTTAGGATGGTATGTATAAGGTCATGGAGAACAGAAGCAGGAAACTCATTATGGTGGTAGATGACAATGCCATGACTTTAAGAAGTATAAAAGAGATGCTTCAGGAGTACTATGATATAGCTGTGGCGACTTCCGGAATGAAGGCTCTCACAACAATGGGAAAAAATCCACCGGATCTTATCCTGCTGGATTATGAGATGCCTGTTTGCGACGGAAAACAGACCCTTGAGATGATAAGGGCTGACAGTGAATTTGAAACCATCCCGGTCATATTTCTTACAAGTGTCTCTGACAGAGAGCATGTTGAGGCAGTGCTCAGCTTAAAGCCGGCAGGATATATCCTTAAGCCTCCGGTTAAGGAAAAACTGATGGGAGCTATCAGAGAGGCAATAAAGGATTAAAGCGGATCCGGTGTTAAATTCATTGCAATAAATTATTTTTTATATTTACTTGAAAAAGTCTAAATAGTGAGCAATATTTATAGTGCACACTCTTTAGACTTTTTTATTGTCTTTGGATCTTATTGGGGTAAAAATTGGAAAAAATCACATCTACCGGAAACAAGTTTATAAAGGAAGTAAGGGAGCTTGAAAAGAAAGCAAGAGCAAGGCGCGACAGCGGTCTTTTTATCGCCGAGGGTGAGAGACTCTGCAGTGAGATCCCTTATGAAGAGATAGTCCGGGTATTTGTGACGCCCGATTATAAGGGGCGCCTCCCAAAGGGCATGGTGACGGATAAAAAGGGTGATGCTTCGGGCACTGCATCAGGAAGGGTTCCTGTATTTGAAGTATCGGATCAGGTCATGGAGTACATGTCGGATACCAAGACCAGTCAGGGTATACTTGCGGTTGTCAGGCAGAAGCATTATACAGATTTATCCGGGGATTTCTTTATCATTCTGGATACACTTCAGGATCCCGGCAATATGGGGACTATTTTCAGGACGGCTGAGGCAGCAGGTGTTGATGGCATCGTCATGAACCGTAACTGCGTAGATATTTATTCGCCTAAGGTCGTCAGGGCAACTATGGGTGCCATGTTCCGTATGCCTTTCCTTATTTGTGATGATCTTCCTGCCGAAATAAACAGGATGAAGAGTCAGGGTGTTTCCATCTATGCCGCTCATCTCAAGGGTGAAAAGAATCATTGGGAGTTTGATTACACTGCCCCTACTGCATTTATGATCGGAAATGAAGGCAATGGTCTTTCTGATGAGATCGCAGCATTATCGGACGAGTATCTGAGGATTCCGATGATGGGAAAGACAGAGTCTCTCAATGCAGCTGTTGCAGCAACTGTGTTGATGTATGAGGCAGTCAGACAACGCGCATAAGCGGAAAAACAGAGGGCAGGTCTGAGCTGACCTGCCATGAGTCATACCATTATGATGGACTACATATGGGTGATATCAGACATGTGAGGAGGAAGCTATGATAGATTTGACCGGAAGAGATTTTCTGAAACTTCTTGACTATTCACCAGAGGAGATCAACTATCTTCTCGATATCTCAGCCCGTTTAAAGGCAGAGAAGAAGGCTGGTTCAAAGGATGGCAAGCCGCTGCACGGCGGAGATTTTGCCGGAAAGAACATTGCCCTTATCTTTGAGAAGAATTCCACCAGAACCAGATGTTCTTTCGAGGTGGCTGCTTTTGATCTCGGTATGGGTGCAACTTATCTCGGACCAAGCGGTTCTCAGATAGGAAACAAGGAATCCATAGCGGACACAGCGAGAGTGCTTTCCAGAATGTACGATGGAATCGAGTATCGTGGATTCGATCAGGAGATCGTTGAGGAGCTTGCCAGGTACAGTGATGTTCCTGTATGGAACGGTCTCACAAACGAATTCCATCCGACTCAGATGCTGGCTGACATGCTCACTATCCGCGAGCATAAGGGAGATCTCAAGGGACTGAAGCTCGTATATATGGGTGATGCCCGTTACAACATGGCTGACTCATATATGGTTACCTGCGCAAAGCTGGGTATGCATTTTGTGGCATGTGCTCCTGAGGAGTACTGGCCGAATAAGGAACTTATAAAGACCTGTCAGGAGGTTGCGACAGAGAACGGCGCGACCCTTGAATTTACGGAGGATGTAGAGAAGGCATGTACAGATGCGGATGTTATCTGCACTGATGTATGGGTATCCATGGGCGAGCCTGATGAGGTATGGGAGAAGAGAATACGTGATCTCGGACCATATCAGGTTAATGCAAAGGCATTTTCATATGCCAAGAAGGATGCGATATTCCTGCATTGTCTCCCTGCTTTCCACGATACCAACACAAGGATAGGAAAGCAGATATATGAGAAGTACGGACTCAAGGAAATGGAAGTTACAAATGAGATCTTTGAGTCAGAGCATAGTGTGGTATTTGACGAGGCTGAGAATCGTATGCATACGATCAAGGCTGTTGTCTATACGACACTTGGCGGTAAATAAGGAGGTTAGATGGCAAAAGTTAATACCGTATCACGAGGGACATCAAGACAGCTTGATATCGTTCATATAGTGCTTGGAGTCATCATCGCAGTTATGGCGATCATGGCATTTACGAATCCGGTTGAGAACATGGTGTTGTTCCCTTTGATTTTTTTCACTGCGGCTGTTTTAAAGATAATCTGCGGTGTTACGGTGATAATAAACGCCAACTCGGATCATGACCGGAAGTTTCATGTAAGAGGATCTTTTCAGATATTTACAGGAGTGATCATTTTGGGGATAGGGATCATTTCCGCAGTATCTATCTGGTTCTGAGGAACATAAGCGGGTAAGACCCGTTGCGTTCCGTTATCGATGATTATCGAAAAATAATCCGGGTCGTAGACATTGAGCTCTTTTAGATGCCTATGATCTAAAAAGGAGTAGAGGATGGCTAATAAAAAAACAATAGACGAGGCAGCTTCTAATGTTTCCGTCAAGAAAGAACTCAGCAAGGAGGAGCTTGTTAAGAAGATCGAGGCGCTTTGCAAAAAGGCGATAAAGAACAAAAACTCCATCGACCAGGCTGAGATCAACGAGATGTTCGCAGAGGACAAGGTCACTGAGGAACAGATGGAGAACATCGGCAGACTGATTGAGAACCGAGGTATAGAGATCAATCCTATCGTGGATGAAAGTCTTTTGAAGGTTATGGAAGCCGGTGTGCTTTCGGTTGATTCTGATGACGACATCGAGCCTATCGATGATGAACTGGAGAAAGAGGAAGAGGAGAGCGTAGATCTGGATGCTGTTGACCTTCTGGATGGCATCGGAACAGAGGATCCTGTCCGTATGTACCTGAAGGAGATCGGAACCGTACCTCTTCTTACAGCTGATGAGGAGTACAGTCTTGCCATGCGTAAGGCCAACGGAGATGAGGATGCAAAGCAGCGTCTCATCGAGGCAAACCTTCGTCTGGTAGTCTCCATTGCGAAGAGATATACAGGTCGAGGCATGAGCTTCCTGGATCTCGTTCAGGAGGGAAATCTCGGACTTATCAAGGGTGTAGAGAAGTTCGATCCTGAGAAGGGATTCAAGCTGTCCACATATGCCACATGGTGGATCCGTCAGTCGGTAACCAGAGCTCTCGCTGATCAGGCCAGAACCATTCGTGTTCCTGTTCATATGGTAGAGACTATCAACAAGATGTCCAAGATGCAGCGTAAGCTGACTCTTGAGCTTGGCTATGAGCCTAGTGTCAAGGAACTTGCTGAGCATCTCGACATGACTGAGGAGAAGGTTCAGGAGATCATGCAGATCGCCCGTGAGCCGGCTTCACTTGAGACACCTATCGGTGAAGAGGATGATTCAAACCTTGGAGATTTCGTTGCTGACAACAACATCGTGTCACCGGAGGGTAATGTTGAATCCGTTATGCTTCGTGAGCATATCGATACTCTGCTTGGAGACCTGAAGGAGCGTGAGCGTCAGGTCATCGTTCTCAGATTCGGTCTTGAGGACGGCCATCCGAGAACTCTTGAAGAGGTAGGCAAGGAGTTCAATGTAACACGTGAGCGTATCCGTCAGATCGAGGCGAAGGCATTAAGAAAGCTTCGTAATCCGGTACGTTCAAAGAGGATCAGAGATTTCTTGCAGTGATTCTTTTCTTGAAATAAAGAAAATATATAGTGTATAATTGCAGCCGGCTCTTTTTGAGCCGGCTTTGTCAGTCGTTGTGATGAAAAAGGAAGAAAAGTGGAATATATCAAACCTGAACCAAATACAAAAAATTACCAGCAGATGCTGGACAAGATCATAGAGTCATGGCAGAAAGACCCGGAAAAAAAGGGAAGAAGGCCCAGGCTCCTCATGCACAGCTGTTGTGCGCCATGCTCCAGTGCTGTGCTGGATTATCTCTGCCGGTATTTTGATATAACTCTGTTCTACTATAATCCAAACATATCCACAGAAAAGGAGTTTGACCACCGGGTATCCGAACTTAAGAGGCTCATTCATGAGATGGGTATAGATGTGGAGAGAACTGATGAAGAGGGAGTAAGGCTGGGGGCTGTTTCTGTGGTGGTTCCGGCATATGACCATAAGGAGTTCCTGAGCATCGCAAAGGGACATGAGAAGGACCCGGAACGAGGCGAAAGATGTCATCTTTGTTATCGTCAGAGACTGGAAAAGACAGCGGATTACATGGATGAGATAAGAAGGAGGGCTTCGGAAGGTGCTGATGATTCAGTACAGGTATATGATTATTTCTGTACGACCCTCACCATATCACCCATGAAGTCAGCAGAGATTCTCAATGTTATCGGCTCAGAAGTCGGTGATAAGCATGATGAGAATTTTCTGCCGTCTGATTTTAAGAAGAAGGGCGGATATCAGAGATCCATACAGCTGTCAAAGGAATATGATCTGTACAGACAGGATTTCTGCGGATGTGAGTTTTCAAAGGCTGCCAGTGAACGTGAAAGGGCAGAGCGGGAAGCATTAAATCGAGAACACGTCTGAGTTCGGTCGATATTGGTGGAAATTTAATCGATTTTGATGTAGAATTTCCGAAGAAAGTACTGCGTTGTTTTGGCTCCGAAGGTATGGATTACTGTTTTGCCGGTGAGTTTCAGCGGTATTAGTACTTTCAAAAAAAGAATTGCATATTTAGTTATTAGAAGAGGAAGACACATGGTATCAGGAGAAGTATCCGTAGTAAATGAATCTGGATTACATCTTAGACCTGCAGGGGTATTGACACAGACCTGCATTAAGTATAAAAGTAATATATATTTATATAACGGTGAACGTAAGATCGTTGCGAAATCTGTTCTTAACGTTATGGCTGCCGGAGTGAAGCAGGGAGCACATCTCAGAGTAGAGTGTGAGGGACCTGATGAGGCTGAGGCACTTGAGGCTGTAATTGAAGCTATTTCTTCAGGACTTGGAGAAGGTAAGGAGTACAGCAGTCAGGACAGACTGTATTGATGAAAAGGCGTTTTCACCATCGTTTTTTGATTTGAATATTGGTTTTTAAGCAGATGACGGGCACTTAATGAGGGGTGTTGGCTATCTGATTCAGAAAAAAGCGCGGCTGGGAGTTATCTCCCAGCCGCGTTCTATATACGATGAAAGTGTTGCGCTGCAGCCACCGAGGTGCAAGCTTGCTTGCAAACTCGGGTGGATATAGCGCAACCTGATGTGTATGAGGAAAAAAGCTATGCGAATGAAATGAGCAGAGCGATTTCCGAATGCACATCCAGGATTGCGAGAGCACGAAGTGCAAAGCAATCCGTACTTTCTGTTTATTTACAGCTCTTCAACAGCCTTCACAGCTTCCTTTATCTCAGGAAGGTCGATAGCCTCAACGGCACCGGCATCCATATAAGCTGCGTTCTTAGGATCCATAGGGAGCTTTGCAAGTACCCTGAGGTTGTTCTCGGCTGCAACCTCGTCGATGTGGCTCTCGCCGAAGACATTGATCGTCTCACCACAGTGAGGACACTTGAGATATGACATGTTCTCAATGATTCCAATGATAGGAACATTCATCTTTGTTGCCATGTTAACAGCCTTCTTTACGATCATAGATACAAGCTCCTGAGGAGATGTAACGATGATGATTCCGTCAACAGGGAGTGACTGGAATACTGTAAGAGGAACATCACCTGTTCCTGGAGGCATGTCCACGAACATGAAGTCTATATCCTTCCAGTTGACCTCTGACCAGAACTGCTTAACAGCCTGAGCGATGAGGGAACCTCTCCAGATGATTGGATCAGTTTCGTTCTCGAGTAAGAGATTTGATGAGATGATCTGAATTCCGTTTGCGGATCTGTCAGGAATCATCAGCTTTCCGTCTTCGGTAACGCCAACGCCGTCGTTTGAAAGACCAAATGCCTTAGGGATAGATGGTCCGGTGATGTCGGCATCAATGATGGCTGTCTTATAGCCTGCTTTATTTACTCCGGAAGCGAGGAGAGAGGTAACGGTTGATTTACCTACGCCGCCCTTTCCTGAAACAATTCCGATAACCTTCTTTACGCTGCATCCGTCAGCAAGTTTTGCCTTGAAATCAGCGGCTCCGCCGTTTCTGGATGGGCAGTTGCTTCCGCAGGAACTGCAATTTGAGTCGCAGGAACCCGGTGTCTTGTTCTCTAAATCTGCCATATATATAAACTCCTTCTGAAAAAATCGTCACAGGTTTTGCTTTTTCATGTCAATGTCTCTGCTTGTAAACATCACATTCCCTGAAACTGTACTCTGAACGCAGTGTTCGATTGCGCTCAATCAAAGATTCTACCATAGAAAAAGACCATCGTCCATGAGACGATGGTCTAAATTTTATACATAAGTCCAGTGTCAGGCGTCTGTGCAGACTGCAGACTTGTCTGCAAGGTTGCACAGACATCTGACACGACAATAGTAATCGAGAAGAAACGCGATAGCGTGGATTCGAGATTACTATAGCATTGCGAGAGCGTTAGCGAAGCAATGCGTAGGACTTATGTAGTAAATTAATGGTATAGTCCAGTGTCAGGCGTCTGTGCAGACTGCAGACTTGTCTGCAAGGCTGCACAGACATCTGACACGACAAAAGTTTTCTTTTAATCCAGAACACTCAGGAATGCATCCAGTGACTTTGAAGTGTTTCCTGTATTATAAACGAAACCGATATTTCTTGACGGGATAGGGAGCTGTAATGGAAGCTCAACGAGAGATCCCTCATCGATCTCTTTCTGAACCAGCTCACGAACGACACAGCTTACACCGATACCGATCTTTGCAAATTCGATGAGAAGATCCATGGTTGTTACTTCAAGGATCTGTGAAGGTTCGATATTCATGGCCTTGAAATAATCGTCGATATGACGTCTGGTCATATTGTTCTGGTCAAGGAGCATGAGATTTGCCTCTTCGAAGACATTGAAATCAGGACCGCAGATGGATCTGAGATTCTCAAGGTACTGTGGAGTTGCGACAAATACATCGTGAATCTGTCTTGAATGAACAAAACGCATCTCAGGACGTCTGGATTTTGGCTCTGCAGTAAGACCAACGTCGATCTTTTTCTGCTCGATAAGATTGAGTGTCTGGGCTGTAGCCTGTGTATTTACAGACACTCTTATATTAGGGAACTTTTCCATAAACTTCTGGAGATATGGAAGAAGGATATAACGGCACAGAGTATTTGAAACACCGATCTGGATATGACCGATGTTGAATTCCTTCATACGCTTCAGTTCAACTTCGGCGTTGTTGATGTTGTCGAAAGCATCCTTGATGTATTTATAAAGGAGCTGTCCTTCCTCTGTTAATGTTACTCCTCGAGAATTACGGTGGAACAGCTTGGTGTCGAGACCGTCCTCAAGTTTAACGATAGACTTGGAAATCGCCGGCTGTGAAATATAGAGCTTCTTGGCGGCCTTTGAGATATTGCCGCAACTTGCAACTTCATAAAAGATCTTGTAGCCTGATAAGTTCTGATCCATCTTGGTGTCCCCCTTCTTTTTAGCGATACGCGCACCTCCTGTGTTACGTAACGCGATATTCCTTATATTAATCGAAATCATCAGTAATATAACACAAGTTGCCGCCATAACACAAGATTATTTATTATGCCTATAAATATAACCAGAAGACGTTTGAGGTGTTTTTTGGGGGTGGTATAATAACTTTAGAACATGATAATCATCAGAAACATATATTAGAATTATACAACGGCGGATGTTATAGTTGATTTAACTGAGTTAGATAGTTGTTTTTGCCTAAAATTTGTTAAGTATTTTCTGCATAAGTCCAGTATCAGGCGGCTGTACATTAGTGCAAGCTTGCTTGCACTAATGTACAGACATCTGATACGACAACAGGAATCGAGAAGAAGCGCGAAAGCGCGGATTCGAGATTCCTGTAGCATTGCGAGAGCGAAGCGAAGCAATGCGCAGGACTTATGCAGCAGTGGTGCTGATTTTTTATGTGAGTTATAGAACAGGAGATTTATATGGGAAAAGTATTTAAGTACGGAAAGGATGTTGATACAGATCAGATAATCGCATCTCAGTATCTTCTTTATCCTACTATCGAAGAAATGAAGGTTCATGCTTTTGAATCTCTGGATTCAGAATTCATTAAAAATGTAGAACCGGGAGATTATATCGTGGCAGACGAGAATTTCGGCTGTGGTTCATCCAGAGAGCAGGCTCCTGCAGTGCTGAAGGCTTGCGGAATCAAGGCTGTTCTGGCTAAATCGTTTGCACGTATTTTTTACCGTAATTCCATAAATCTGGGAGTTCCGGTCATTATCTGCAGCGACATCTATGATCATGTAGAGAACGGAATGGAGCTTATACTCAACATGGAAGAGGGCTATGCGGAGGTTTCCGGTGTGAAGTACAGCTGTACCAGGGTGCCGGAGTATATGAAGAACATCCTCGATCAGGGTGGACTTCTGGCTTCATTGGAGAAGGAGATCTGATATGGGAATGACTATAGCTGAAAAGATAATTGCGAGAGCGGCCGGAGTTGAGGAGGCCCATGCGGGTAATATCTACGTGGTAGAGCTTGACCATCTTATGAGTAACGATGGCACCACACATCTCACTATAGATATGTACAACAAGCTTAAGAATAAGAAAATCTACGATAAGAACAAGCTTATCTGGATCATGGATCACAATGTTCCCTGCGACAGCCCGAAGACAGCCGCTTCACAGAAGAAGATGCGTGATTTTGCAAAGGAGAACGGCATCACACTTCACGAAGGTGACGGAATCTGTCATGAGATCATGATCGAGAAGTATATAAATCCAAAGGAGCTCATCTTCGGAGCGGACAGCCATACCTGTTCCTATGGAGAGCTCGGAGCCTTCGGTACCGGAGTAGGATGTACGGATTATCTTTACGCTATGGTGACAGGAAAGTCATGGGTGCTGGCGCCGGAGACCCTGAGGTTCAACCTGACAGGTGAACTCAGGAACGGAGCTACCGCAAGAGATCTGATACTTACCATCATCGGAATGATCGGTGCCAATGGTGCCAACTACAAGGCCATGGAATTTGTGGGACCGGGCATGAAGAACCTCACCATGTCAGACAGAATCTGTATCTGCAATCTTTGCGTTGAGGCCGGTGCGAAGACAGGACTTATGGAGGTGGATGATATAGCCAAGGCTTATTTGAGAGAGCATGGCAGAGAGGCGGCTGACGGTTTCGTAAGTGATCCGGATGCGAAGTTTGAGAAGGTCTATGACATTGACATGGGAAGTATCGTCCCGGTTGTTGCAAAGCCTCATTTTGTTGACAATATTTCTCCCGTTGAGGAAGTGAAGGATGTGGAGATAAACGAAGCCTTTTTGGGTTCCTGCAACAACGGTCGTATCGAGGACCTGAGACTGGGAGCATCCATCATCAAGGGTAAGAAGGTGGCACCGGGTGTCAGATTCCTTGTTTCCCCTGCAAGCCGTGACGTTTACGCACAGGCGCTGGAGGAAGGAATCATTGACATCTTCATGGAAGCGGGAGCCATCGTTGTGAACTCAAACTGCAGTGTCTGCTGGGGAAGCTGTCAGGGTGTCATCGGTGAGGGAGAGACTCTCATCAGCACCGGAACCCGTAACTTCAAGGGCAGAGCCGGAGACAAGAATTCCTTTGTATATCTTGGATCCGCAGCCACAGTTACGGCGTCGGCAATTGCAGGAAAGATCACAAGGGCGGAATGATGTATTTAAGGTATATTTCGGATTAGAAAAAGTGCCTCTGACATAACAGAACGTTCAATTTGAAAGTCAACTCATTTTTGCGATTTAAAAACGGTGAGTCACATAAGGACCTGTATGGACCATGACTTAGTGTGACGAATAAATAAACGGAGGTTTGAATGGCAACATTTACAGGAAAGGTATTTGTTCTGGGAGATGATATAGATACGGACATCATCATTCCTACAGAATATCTTGCATTAAAAACTATAGATGATATGCGGCAGTACGGATTTTATCCGCTCCGACCGGAGCTTCCGTCGCTGATAAAGAAGGGGGATATAATCGTAGCAGGCAATAATTTCGGCTGCGGTTCCTCAAGAGAGCAGGCACCGGAGGTCATAAAGGCGCTGGGAGTCAGCTGCGTTATCGCCAAGTCCTTTGCCAGAATCTTCTATAGAAACTCCATCAATAACGGACTTCTTCTTATAGAAAACAGTGATATCCAGGATGTTGTTAAAGAGGGTGACGAGCTCACAGTTATTCCGGGACAGGAGATTCAGCATAAGGGAGCTTCCTATAAGATAGGCTCTCTGCCGGATAATCTCATGGATATACTGAATGACGGCGGCCTCGTTAATGCCATGAAGAAGCGGAACGGACTGATTTAGTACAAACAGCAGATTGTAAATTGGTAATAGATTGAAGATGATATAAAGCATGGAAATGCTCATTTCCGATGAGATGATGCATTCTGTGAAAGATCAGGAGATAAAGGAGTATGTCTTGGGAGCAACACTTATTGAAAAAATAATCAGAAGAAATGTTCATGATGACAGCGTCAAGGCCGGAGACATTGTCTTTGTAAAGCCGGACAGAGTCATGATTCATGATATTTTTATCCCGTTTGTGGCGGACAAGTTCCATGAGATGGGGTTCAAGAAGGTCTGGGACACCGATAAGGTGGTCATCATTTACGATCACATGGTTCCTGCCAGTCAGGTGGATGATACCAGACACTTCAGGCGTGGCGATGAGTTCGCAAGGGAGCAGGGAATAGAGCATATCCACAGAGCTGACGGAATCTGTCATCAGCTTATGCCGGAGCTTCGTTATGCGACTCCCGGAGATATTGTTTTCGGAACGGATTCGCACACTGTGACCTATGGCGGAGTTGGTGCATTCTCCACGGGAATCGGCTATACGGAAATGGCGGGAATTCTTGGAACGGGAGAGCTTTGGATCAAGGTGCCTGAGACCATAAGGATAAACATTAACGGAAAACTGAGAGATGGTGTCACATCGAAGGATATCATTTTAAGAATTATAGGAGATCTCACTGCGGCGGGAGCCACCTATAAGGCTATGGAGTTCGCAGGGGATACGGTGAAGGAAATGTCCGTTGCTTCAAGGCTTACCATGGCCAACATGACCATAGAGGCCGGTGCAAAGTGCGGGCTGTTCTATCCGGACGAGAAGACAGCTGAGTTTTCCGGTGTGCCTCTTGATGAAGAGCACGGCTGCTTCACCGATGACAATGACGGGGACTATGCAATGGTTCTCGATTACAAGGCGGAGGATTTCGTTCCCGTTGCTGCCTGTCCGTCACAGGTTGACAAGATAAGACCGGTTTCCGAGCTTAAGGACATCGCCATAGATCAGGTATTCATCGGTTCCTGCACCAACGGACGTCTTGAGGACTTAAGGGCTGCGGCAGAGATACTGAAGGGAAAGAAGGTTGCACCTTACGTGAAGCTCATTGTGACCCCGGCCAGCCGCTCTATTTATCTCGATGCGGTTCATGAGGGTATCATGAAGATTTTCAATGAGGCAGGCGCCATAATCATGAATCCCGGCTGCGGACTGTGCTGCGGACGTTCCGGAGGAATCCTTACTGACGGTGAGACAGTAGTTGCCACAAATAACAGAAATTTCCTTGGAAGGATGGGTACCTCCAAGGTCAATATCTATCTCGCGTCTCCTGTGACCGCCGCAAAGAGCGCAGTTGCCGGAAAAATCACTGCGTCAATTTAAAACATGATGATATAAGTGTCATGGGTACTTCATGACACCTGTATCATAGGGAATACAAAGCCCAAGGATGCTTTTTATTCCTGCAGCACAAGCCTTGGCTCGGATTGGAGATGCCTTGTTTTTGTATATCTTATTCTCCGAGCCTCGATGGCTTTTTGAGATAAAGATCACGATATTTTCTCGTAAAGTGAAGTAGCAGCTTCATGGTATTTACGAAAAAACCTGCTTATACCTGTTATGTAGTTAAAATCCCATGTACATAACAGGTATAAGCAGGTTTTTGCATATTATAGCAATAAGTATTATTTCTGATTCTTGATATATTCTTCCAGTTCTTTAGTGAAATCTTCTTCAGATTCACCGGCTCGTTCGGCTGCAATCGATATATCTAGAAGTTTATCCTTCACTAAAGAGAACAGTAATGATTTTGTTCCTTCAAGTCTGCCTTTTTCTAATCCTTTGAGTTCGCCTTCCCTAAGCCATCTGTCTTCCTGAAGTTCTATTACATGACTCATAAGTCCTGCCATCCTTTCTCTTAAATCTTTATTCAATCTGCTTGCAATATGATTAAGTATCAAATTCGATAACTCTGCGAGTCTTCTGGTATTATCTTCTGAGATAATTCCGTCCTCACAGGCTTTGATTAACCGATTAACGAATTCACGTAGTTCTGAGTATATCTTAACATATTCAGGGTCTTCCGAATCTGATATTTTTCTTAAACGGTTTTCGAACCTGATGAGATAGTAGGGGATCAGGAAAAACAATCCGCCATCATATATATCATCAGCAGAGTATGCCTGTACATTCAGAACCGGAACAGGCATGACTATTTCTTGATCTGAAAAACGGTATATTATCTTCATTTCGGAAGATTTTTCTGAATCGGTAGTGCCTCTAAGCTTTATGAGTCCGGAATTTGGAAGGGTTATTCTTATAGAATCACCATCTTTAGTGGCACCATCAAGAGCTATCCGGACATTATATTCTGCCAACCGGAACAGTATACTTCCATCCTCTGTGGATTGACATTCCACATGGTAGTATCCGCCTGCAATCTTATAACAGCTGTCTGAAAAACGCTTGGAAATCTTTCTTTGTTCTTCATCCAGGAGAAAACGTTCATTGGCAAGTCTTTCGATTTCTTCCATGTCTACTACGGTTGCCGTGACATGGAACATTCTCTCTATGACAGGTACAAGAAGTTGTCCCATCTTTTCTATCTGAAGCTTGAATACATCATCGAAAGGCGTGCTGGACAAGTCTTCTAAATTACTATCATCGTAGGGCATGGTTAGTTAAGGACCTCCTTATCTTTTCAGTTTAATTATCGGTTTTAGGGAATTGAAGTGAATGAACGGCATAGAACTTATATGAATGGAAGAAATCGTTAATTTGTAGGCATGATGAAGTATCATTCGGCCTGTTTAACAGTCCCAATTCTATAAGTATCGTTTTATCTTATCCGGAAATATCTCAATCACAGAACGTGTTAAGAATTATGAATATGAATCTTTTGAATGATTCCGAAGAGTATGATACCAAAAGGTCGTTGGATTGCATATAGTCTAAATTACGACTATATGAGATAAAGGTCGTCGACTCAATATGAGCAATCTTTTTATATTTGACATTAAAAACGCTTCCCTGAACCCTTATTTCAATGGATTCAGGGAAGCGATTATTATATGTAGCGTTTAGTTTTCTGTAGAATGATAGTCTAGGTTTTGATTTTCAGCTGACCGAGAACAGATTTGAGATAATTTCCGGCAAGGGTGTCGTCACAGAACAACCCTTCGTCAAACTTTGCATAGAGCAGTTTATCTTTATATTCCTTCAGCAGCGTAGGTGAGAAGATGGGTTCGGGTTCCGGCAGGAAGAGGCCGTTTACCTTCTGGTAGCAGTTCTTTGCACAGGCCTTCTTTCTGTATTTTCTGTCAACGAATTCAGCAACGGATTTGTGAATTGCTTTGTCCTCCATGGGAAGGTAATAGTAATTCTGATAGTCCGGATAGAAGAACTTGAGCTCACCTTCGTAAAGTGCAGCACAAAGATTAAGTTCCGATTCCGTGATGTTTATAAACCAGTTATCAAGCTTTATGTCAAGAGGAATGGGAACGGAAAGGCAGCTGTATGTCAGGCTAAACACCTTTTTTCCGGTGGAGGGCAGGTCCACAAGCTCCTGAGATTTAAGTGAAAAGTCACCGGTCAAAGCATAAATGTAGCTTAGTATGGGAAGGACATTGGGCATGTTCTCTATGTCTTCTGCATTGTGAAGCAGTAGGCAGTTCAGCTTTTCTTCAGTCGGATTCTGCTGCCAGTCGAAATATACATTTATGAGCTCGCCGCCTGAGAACTGATCCTCCCTGTAGATCCCCAGGAATTTTTCGCAGGTCTTAAGCTTGAGATTCGGCAGTTCCAGTAGCTTTTTCAGGGGACGAATCTTTTTGAAAATGTCAAAGCTCGAAACATTATCAAAGGAAAAGGGCAGCTCGTACTGCTCAACCATATGGGTCAAAAAGGGTATGTCAAATCCGTCGCCGTTAAAAGAAATGAGAACCTTCTTTGTAGAAAGAAGTGTGAAGAAATTGCTGAGTACCGTGACTTCGTCGGATACATCCTCACAGAAATACTGGATAAGCTTCCAGCCATCATCATAGGTCAGAAGTCCTATGAGATATAAACCGGATTTCCAAACAGACAGTCCAGTGGTTTCGATATCAAAAAACATGATGTCTTCCGGAGGTGCAATCAGTGAAAGATCAAATGATGTATTCAGTTCAATAGGTTTTTCTATGCGAATCAAAGCGTTCCTTTCCCTCATACAAAATCAGTGTCAGAGAGATTCTAGCATGTTCTGAAAAATAAACCAATTGTCAAGATACACAGAGAGTAAAGATGAACTGTTACATGAAATATCATGAGGTGAGGCAGCCTTCCGGTGTATCGGCTGGCGTTTGCACTGGAGTTGTGATATTCTTTTGAAAGAAAAAATCAATCTAAAGGTGATAATTAATGATCAGTTTTATACACGGTAAACTAGCTGAAATTCAGGATGGATTCATAGTTGTGGAGGCATCCGGGGTTGGATACGGTATCAGAGTTCCTGCCACGGTGATCTCAGGACTGCCATCCATGGGTGAAGAAGTTAAGATATATACATATTTTTCCCTGAATCAGAACGGTGTTGAGCTTTGCGGCTTTCTGACTCCCGAGGACAGGGAGATGTTTACGATGCTCCTTTCTGTAAGCGGAGTGGGACCTAAGGCGGCACTGGGAATCCTTAGTGCCCTTTCTCCCGATGACCTGAGAATGGCCATAGTAACAGGAGACAGCAAGTCCATTTCCAAGGCCCCGGGAGTAGGTACAAAGACTGCCCAGCGAATAGTCCTGGATCTAAAGGATAAGCTGGATGCCACAGAGGTCTTCAGTACGGCTATGGATCGTGGAAGTGAAAAGAACTCAGCATTGGCGAACTCAACTCTAGGCATGAGAAGCGCCCAGAGAGAAGCCATCGAGGCTCTTGTGGCTCTCGGATATTCGGAGCTGGAGGCCGGAAGGGCAGTGAAGAAGGTGGAGATCACAGCCGATATGACTGTTGACCAGATCCTGAAGCTCAGTCTCAAGAATCTGAGCTTTTTGTAAAGATTTGAACAAAGGAATTAATTATAGATGGAACGTCGCGTTATAAATACAGATGAAACGGTTGAAGACAGACAGCTTGAACCGAAGATAAGACCTCAGAAGCTTGATGACTATATCGGTCAGTCGAAGCTCAAGGAAATGATGAAGGTATACATTACCGCTGCAAAGAACCGCGGTGAGTCTCTGGACCACTGCCTTTTTTACGGACCTCCGGGACTTGGAAAAACAACGATTTCAAACATCATCGCAAATGAGCTTGGTGTAAATATAAAGGTGACCTCCGGTCCCGCCATAGAGAAGCCGGGAGAGATAGCGGCGATACTTAACGGACTTTCAGAGGGAGATGTGCTTTTTGTGGATGAGATTCACAGACTGAACCGTCAGGTGGAAGAGGTACTGTATCCCGCCATGGAGGACTTCGCCATAGACATCATGCTTGGAAAGGATGCCACAGCAAGGTCCATAAGGCTTGATCTTCCGAGATTTACCCTGATCGGTGCCACCACGAGAGCGGGCCTTTTGTCGGCACCTCTCCGTGACCGTTTCGGAATCATTTCGAAGCTGGAATATTATAATAGAGAAGAGCTTATGCAGATCGTACTTCGTTCAGCGAAGGTTCTGAATGTTGAGATCGACGACGCAGGAGCCGAGAGAATAGCATTGAGATCCAGGGGAACCCCGCGACTTGCCAACAGGCTGCTTAAGAGAGTCAGGGATTTTGCCGATGTAAGATATGGCGGACGAATCACCAGGGAAGCGGCGGATGCGGCACTGGATATACTGGATGTTGATAAGCTTGGTCTCGATCAGAACGACAGAGCCTATCTTCTGACCATAATCGAGAAGTTCAACGGTGGACCTGTGGGAGTTGATACTCTTGCGGCGGCTCTCGGTGAAGACAGCGGAACCATCGAGGATGTTTACGAGCCATACCTTCTTATGAACGGACTTATAAACAGAACTCCGAGAGGTCGTGTGGCTACTGCCAATGCCTATAAACATCTTGGTATGGCGTATCAGGAGTCATTTGAAGGATAAAATTTCGTCAGCTGAAAAAGTCGATAAGAAATATATTTTTCTCGTTTAATAATCGATTTATGATAAAATAAATAGGTGAATTTGACAAATTCACAGTTGTGTAGTAACATTTTTTGGTTTTTTACTAAAGTTCCGCGCGATGCGCGATAAAAATAAGGATAGAGATAAAACCTATGGCAGAGAAGAACACAGTAGAAGTTGTTATCGATGGAAAAATTTATCAGCTTTCGGGAGATGCTACCGAGGGATATATGCATGAGGTGGCGAGCTATCTTAATCAGAAGATATATGACCTGAAGCGTCAGATTTCAAGCTACAACAAGCTGGATGACAACCTTAAGGCATTGCTGCTGCAGATCAACATCTGTGATGATCTTTTCCGCGAGCAGGAGAAGACCCGCAGATTTGAAAGAGAAAAGGATGAGGCAGAACGCGAGAGCTATAGCGTTAAGCACGATCAGGTGAAGCTTCAGATCAAGCTGGAGAATACTCTGAAGGAGCTGGAGAATACCCAGAAGCGCCTTGCGGAGCTTGAAGCCAGAGAAGCTGTAAGAGAGGCAAAGGAAAAAGCTATTTCCGATGACAGAGTGGCGTCCATAATCACCGGAGTCAGGAAATGACATAGAAATAAAAACAGTATGAAATTAAAAAGAGACAGACGTGTGGAGCTGCTTGCGCCGGCAGGCTCCTTCAGATCCGTCGTAGCGGCAGTTAATGCCGGTGCCGATGCCATTTACATGGGCGGCAGGAAATTCGGTGCACGTGCATACGCAGATTCAGCAAAAGCCGAGGAGGAAGATATGGTGATGGAGGCCATCCGTTACTGTCATCTCTTCTCGGTAAAACTTTATATGACGGTAAATATACTCTTTAAGGATTTAGAACTTAAAGAGCTTTTTTCGTACATAAAACCATATTATGAGGCCGGAGTTGACGGACTTATCATGCAGGATCTCGGTGCGGTAAAGAAGATAAGAGAATGGTTCCCGGATCTCGAGGTCCATGCCAGCACACAGGAGACCATATCCGGTGTGAACGGAGCCCGTATGGCACAGAAGTTCGGAATGACGAGAGCTGTATGCAGCAGAGAGCTGAGTCTTTCGGAGATCAAGCGTATTCATGATGAGACAGGCATGGAGCTGGAGGTATTCTGCCACGGCGCCATGTGTTACAGCTATTCCGGTGCCTGCTTTATGTCATCGCTCCTCGGAGGAAGATCAGGAAACAGAGGACGTTGTGCCGGAACCTGCAGACTTTGCTATGAGGCTATAAGCCACGGCGAGACTGCTTTTCAGGCTCGTGCAAAGGAAGGTGCCGGAGAGGAGTTTCATAAAAAGGCATATCTTCTCAGCATGAAGGATATGCAGACCATAGACCTTCTGCCGGAACTCATCGAGGCGGGAGCCTACAGCTTCAAGATAGAGGGACGTATGAAGTCTCCCATATATACAGCGGGAGTTGTGAGTGTTTACAGAAAGTACCTCGATCTCGCCATGAAGTATCTGGATGGAGAGATCCGAAGCTACAGTGTGGATCCTGACGATGTGAAGATACTGAGAGAGGTCTTTGACAGAGGCGGTGTCACAAGCTACTTAAAGAAGCATAACGGTGCAGATATGATCGCCACAGAGGAAAAGAAGTTCCGTGAGGTTGAGAAGTCCGTTCTCGATCATATCAACAGTACATACATAGACAGGAACAGGACCTTGAAGCTGGATGCGGACATCAAGCTAACTGTGGGTGCCCCTGTAGTTCTGACACTCAGTGATGCAAAGGGAAGGATGGTCACAGTGGTTTCCGAGGATTCGGTAGCCTCTGCAGAAAGCCATCCGATGGACGCGGAAAGCATTGAAACAAAGCTCCGTAAGACAGGCGGGACAGTATTTACTTTTGAGTCTGTCAATGTCTCTCTGGAAGGGGATATTTTCTATCCTGTAGGAAAGCTTAACCAGCTGAGACGAGAAGCTCTCGACATGTATGAAGAGGAGATTTTAAGTGAGTCAAAGAGACAACTTGTCTAAAAATAGTAAAAGAAGTTCCAGCGCCAGAAAGGTGCCTAAGGATAGCCGGACGAAGTCTGATAGAATTAAGAGCGAAAGCGGACCAAAGAGAAGGAGACTGAATCCGGGGCAGACCGGAGAAAGAGCATTTGCCGGTCAAAAGGACAGATATGTAAAGCGTGTGAAGGTATTCTCTGGAGAGTCCGGTCTTTCTGCTTCGGACTGGAACATGCCTGTGGCGGTTTCAGTGGAGACTGAGGAGCAGTTAGAGGCTGTTCTAGGAGAAAAGGCTGTTTCCCGTATCTACATAGATGAAGCATGCTTCGGTATCCCGGGGAGAGATGCCGGCGGAAAGCCGGGTAAAGGCAAAGCGGGAGAACAGGAAGCAGAAGCATTGGCGAAAATCATAAATGAGATTCATGATGCAGGAAAAGAGGCTGGCCTGAGACTTAGGCGTATCGAGAGAGATACGGATCCGGGGCTTGGTTCACTGTCACTTCTCAGGGGACTCATAAAGTTAGGGGCCGCTCCTGATATGCTGCTCATCCGTACTTTTGACGAGGCTATGATGGTCTCTGACCTCGAGACTTCAGAAACTGGTAATAAAGGTTTAAACCACATAAGGAAGATATTCGATTATACTTGTTACGGTTATAACACTGAGGCTGTGTCCATGCTCAGGGAGCTGGGGGCTGAGGAGCTTACTTATCCCATCGAGCTGAACTACAGGGAGTGCCTGAGTCTGAGGAGGGCAGTGAGGGCTCTTCCCGATGAGGAGCTTTCAGAGATGCCGTACGAGATTCTCGTGTACGGGCATCTGCCTATGATGGTAAGTGCCAACTGTATCAGGAAGACTTCCGCAGGCTGCGACCACAAGAACCGCTTCATGATTCTCCGTGACCGTATGCAGAAGGACATGCCGGTAAGGTGTTATTGCAAATACTGCTATAATCAGATTTTCAATGCTGAGCCTTTGGTGCTTTATGATCTTCCGGAGGACATTCGATCCCTTGAGCCTGAGCGCCTTCGCTATGATTTTTCAGTGGAGACAGGAACAGAGGTCAGGAAGATACTGTCAGGTGCCATACCTAAGGACATCACCAGGGGACATTTCCGTCACGGAGTTGAGTGATATGATAAATTTATACATTACAGCTACGAAGTACATTCAGCTGCTTCTGATAGCCCTGTATACCTATTGTAATTTCAGATTCTTATCCATACCCGATCAGGATGATGCGAATCCGCTGTGTGACTGGCAGCTTCGCATCATCCTGTTGGTGCATTTTCTGATGAATCTTACTGTATTTCTGAAGACGGGGGAGGTTTCAGCCCTTATTTTTTATGTTTTACAGCTCATATTTTTTATTCTTTACACATATTTTTCGGTTCGCATATATCGAAACATCAACAGGCTGCTTCTGAATAACACGGTCTTTTTTCTCGCCTACGGACTCATCACTCTTGAGAGACTGGACATGGGAAAGGCCATCAAGCAGTTCGTGATAGTCATAGGAGCTGCGGCGCTTACTCTGGTCATCCCGTATATCATAGACAAGATATGGGATATAAAGAGGTGGCGGTACCACTTTGCGGCATTCGGTATACTCATGCAGGGCATAGTTTTTCTTATCGGTGCCACGAGCTACGGTGCGAAGATGTCTATCTCCATCGGGGGCTTCACTTTTCAGGCTTCGGAGCTGGTAAAGATAACCTTCGTTCTCGCCGTGGCGGGTATGCTCAGTCAGGCGGAGAGCTTCCGGGACATCGTCATCACATCCCTTGTGGCAGGTGCCCACATGCTTATCCTTGTGTTGTGTAAGGATCTGGGCTCTGCGCTGATATTTTTTGTGGCATATCTCGTGATTCTTTTTATCGCCACAAACAGTGCTGTTTATCTGATGCTGGGAAATATTTCCATGTGCCTCGCTGCGGTATTTTCCTATTTTTCCTTCAGCCACGTGCGTACCAGAGTGTTTGCCTGGATAGACCCCTGGGCAGACATCGACAACAAGGGCTACCAGATAACCCAGTCACTGTTTGCCATAGGAACCGGCGGATTTGCCGGTCTTGGTCTCTATCAGGGTCTGCCCAACAAGATCCCTATCGTTGAGAAGGACTTCATCATTTCTGCCATTTCTGAGGAGATGGGGGCGGTGACTGCCATATGCATTACCCTCGTGTGTCTCGGCTGCTTCATGCAGATGATGGTGATAGGCACATATATGGAGGATACTTTCTATAAGTACGTCTCCGTAGGACTCGCCATCGAGTATATCGTTCAGGTGTTCCTCACCATCGGAGGTGCCATAAAGTTCATACCTTCGACGGGCGTTACGCTGCCTTTCGTGAGCTACGGAGGTTCTTCTCTGGTGTCAGCATTTATCGTTTTTGCCATAATCCAGGCCCTTTACATCATTCAGGGAAATGAAGACGAGGCTGACGAAAGGGCTTTTGACAATGTCTCCGGCGGGGCGGCATATGATGATCCTGAGTACATTGAGCCCGGCTATAATGATGCCGGTTATGAAGACGATGACTTCTATGATGGTGATTCGGATTACGAGGATTCTGACTATGATTATGATGAGCCGAAGGGAAGAGGAAAGTCAAATTCAAACAGAAGCTATAGAAATGAGAAAATCAGAGCAGAGGATCTGGAGATATAATGAATAGAAAATCACGATCCGGAATCAAAAAGACAAACAGAAATATAATAAGGGTCATTTACTTCTTTTCGTTTTTGTTCTTTGGAATGATAGGATATATGATCCATTTCATAGGATGGCGTTCCGATGAACTCATGGGTAATGCCTACAACCCGAGGATGGAGGTCTTTAATGAACGCTTCGTAAGAGGTGCCATCATTTCTTCCGACGGACAGGTGCTGGCGAGAACAGTTGTGAGTGACACGAGAAAAAATTCCGACGGAACAGAGAATCCGGGAGGCGCTTACACAGAGACCAGAGAGTACCCCTATGGAAAGACATTTGCACAGGCGGTAGGCTACTCCACAAAGGGAAAGACCGGAATCGAATCCCTTGCAAACTTTTATCTCATGGAGTCAAACTCAAATCCTGTGATACAGGTGGTCAATGAGATCACCGAGACCAAGAGTCAGGGTGACAATGTCATCACTACTCTTGACTCAGAGCTCCAGAAGATAGCCTATGAGGCACTGGAGGATCATAATGGTGCCGTCATCGCGGTAGATCCGAAGACGGGAGAGGTCCTTGCCATGGCATCTAAGCCGAGCTTCGACCCCAATACTATAGTTGAGGATTGGGACAGTATAGTAAATGATGAGAGTGCCGGTGCGCCGCTTCTCAACAGATGCACACAGGGGCTCTATGCTCCCGGCTCAACATTTAAGATCGTTATGGCTCTTGAATATATGAGAGAGCACCCGAATGACTATCAGAATTTTACTTTTAACTGCGATGGTGTGTATCGTGATGCGTCCAATTCAGACTATGTGGTACACTGCTACAGCGGAGAGGTTCACGGAGCCGAGGACCTCCACACTGCTTTTGCATATTCCTGCAATTCAGCATTTGCAAAGATAGGAACCATGATAAACAAGACGAAGCTTGCTGAAACAGCAGAACAGCTCTTGTTCAATCAGGAGCTGCCCATAGACGTTTCATCCAGTAAGAGTCGTTTCAATGTTACGGAGGATTCCGGTGTCTGGACTATGATGCAGACGGCTATCGGGCAGGGTGAGACCATGATGAGTCCTCTTCATGAGGTGATTCTGGCGTCCGCCATCGCCAATAAGGGTGTTCTTGCGGAGCCAAAACTTTTGAAGCAGGTTCAATCCTCTGACGGAAAGGTTATTAAGGTTTTCGGGGACCCGGCAACAAAACAGCTCATGACTGAAGAAGAGGCGTCGATTCTTTCATCCTTCATGAGATCTGTTGTTACCGACGGAACTGCCTCAAAGCTCAGGGATGCCGGGTACGCGGCTGCAGGAAAGACTGGCTCTGCTGAGGTAAGTAAAAATGGTGAGACTATCACAAATGCCTGGTTCACAGGCTTCGCCCCCTATGATGATCCTGAAATCGCTGTATGCGTAGTGGTGGAAGAAGGTGAGACCGGGGGAAGAACCGCAGTGCCTGTGGCAAAGCAGGTGTTCGATTACTGGATAAATAAGAAATAATGTGTAAATAAAGGCGGGAAAGTGCTGATAGAAGCATTTTCCCGCTTTTTATTCATGAATTATTTTTATATTGTTCGCGTTCCATATATATAATTCTTGACATCATATATATTACATAGTCTGGAGGAGTTCTAACGCCCTGTTCCCAATGGGATAGTGTTCCCAAAGGTATACGGAATTTTTTGGCAAATGCAGCCTGGGACAATCCGGTGATTTTTCTCAATTCCTTAATCAGCATCTGGATCACCGCCTTTTAAAAGCTTTGGATTTACATTTCCGAGTTTTCTTTTTGCAGCGTTTTTTTGAAGGATTTCTGTTTGTCTAAATGCTACCGAACGTAACTTTTGTAGTCGTTCCTGCTGAGTTAATCCCTGGGAAATCCATTCTGCATTAAAGTTTTCAAGATTAATAAGGACTATCAGTTCCTCGGCGGATGCATAATCCCTTATGTTCTCGCCTCTTTTAGCCTCTTCTGGATGTTCTTTTCGCCAATCCGTTGCGCGTTTTCCAAAGAGCGCAACATTCAAAAGATCGGCTTCGTTTGCAAATGTGTACGTCTTTTCTTCGCTTGTTAATTCGTCTGTAATCAGATATGCTTGAACGGCATCTGTATGGATGTGATAATTCAGTTTTGTAAGAGCTCTTTTTTCGTCCCATCCGATAGCTTTTCTTTCAGCTTCATCTTTCTTGAGCCGCTGATAATCTTTGATTATATAGAGTTTAAACTCCGGAGAGATCCAGGATGCAAACTCAAAAGCGATGTCAGAATGAGCATATGTTCCTCCGTATTTACCCGCTTTTGATCTTATTCCCTTGGCCTGCATTCTTTCAATCCATTGCTTTGGGGTCATAATGAGTCTTCCACGCTCGTTTCTAACCGATTGGAATTCCAATCGGTTAAAATCTTCCGGATTATGAATTTCTTCCCAGACTGCAAGAAAATCAATTGTTGAATAAGAGCTCATCCAATTAGTAATAACTACCCTTGGATCTTCGGAATTCTTGTATTTAGCTATATCCGTAAGACTTAAATAGCTATTATCGGAATCAGTGATATCAATTACACTTATTTCAACACCACTGGCATTAATCTTTGATTTTTGCGTCATTTATATCACCTCTGTGTATATCAATGATATATAATAATATATCATTGATATAGTTTGTTCAAGCATTATGGTAATTCAGACAGTTGAATATTTCAGATGACCACCGTATTCAAGGGAGATATTTTTTTAATAGCTGATAAAGATGTATATGATAGTTTTTAGAGAGCGAAATATTAAAATAGGAATTAAAAAGCTTGGCATATGGCCGAGCTTTTTAATTGGATAATTATAAAATCGGTGAAAAGCATTGACAAATCTGTGGGGGGGGTAGAATGGGTCACGTTACATCGCGCTCAGGGAAGAGGACGATAATAGTATTAACTGTTAGAAGGATCTGTTGTATAAGTGAAAAAAAGAAATATTGTAACGTTGGCAGTTTATTTCAATTTGTTGATGTGTATACAGGGAATGGCGGACACAAGGTATACCGTCAGGCCTGGAGATGATGTTCAGAATATTATCGACAATTGTAATGATGGTGAGACAAATAAAGTGACCATTTACATGAAGCCGGGAAAATATGATCGCTTTTCAGCAAAGTCTACCATTGATTCAACACCGAGATTTATAAGTTTTATAGGGGAAGGAGATGTGACAGTAGAAAGTAATTTAGGGTACTATAAAGCGCCGGCAGCAGAATTAAGGTTAAATGGTATCGTAGAAAACATCACATTTAAGGCAACACATCCGAAGGGTGTGATTAATACAACTGATTATGGGGCGTATGCTGTACATGCAGATTATGGTTCTATGAATACACTTTTTAGAAATTGTATTTTTATTTCGAATCAGACTGCGGCAGTAGGAATGGGACTTACACATGATAGCAAAGTCCACTTTGAAAACTGCAGATTTGAAAATAAATCAGACGGTTCATTTGGTAGTTGTTGGAAATTAGGAGCGGTGTATGCTCATACAGCTGTAGCTGATGTGAATTTAGTAGGAGCAAAATTAGATATAAATAGCTGTGAGTTCGAATATCCTGAAGAGGCATATGATGATATCGTTCTTCAGAATTTAAATGGGTCAACTATAGACTTTAATATGGATGTAAATATTTAAATAATAAGAGGATTTGTAATGAAAAAGAATAAAATTTTTATGACCACTATTGGAATAATTATTACATTGACTGTGACATCCTTCGCCGGAAGTTGGGGTAAAGGTTCCGAAGGATGGTACTATCTTAATGATGATGGTTCTTATGTAAAATCAGGATGGGAATGGATAGACGGTGATGCTGATGGTATAGCTGAATGCTATTACTTTGATGAGAATGGCTGGCTTCTTGAGGATACCACTACACCGGATGGGCATACTGTAGATAAAAGAGGTGCATGGATAAAAGATGGAGTCGTACAACAGAAAAACTCAATGAATCAGTTATCAAATGCTCGCGTTTGGACTGATGGAATATATACACTTGCTGATGCGACAAATGGTGATTATACATCAAGAGTGACTATTACCATTCAAGGGGATAAGTTGATGGTTAGTGAAGATGACTCATGGTCTGGCACTACAAATTCTGAATCATATACGTATTATGGAATGTCGTCGCTAGATAATGATTCGGCGGATTCTTTTATTTCAGATGTTCCGGATGATAGTGGCGATCGATTCTTATTGTTTGCCGCCTCGGATGGTAGGATTTATGGAATGCGTGAAAATAGTGAATATGGTGCGATATGTTGGTATGAGAGCATAGAAGAACATGAGGCATTCATTCAGAATTTTTGGAAATAGTAACTAGTTACAAGAGGAACATGTAAAGAGAGATTATGGTATGAAGAAAACTAAGAAGTATATCTTGATGATACTATCGATGGTATTATCAGCGCGCCTTTTTAACTTTGCAGCTTTTGCTTATACTGGATGGGTGCATTATACCTGGCAGGATTTTGCAAAAGTCAAGTCAAAAGATGGCAGTCAGACTTATGAAAATAATGATTCTAATGGTTCATTTGCATATTGGTATGAAGAAGGAAAGAAACTTAAGAATCAGTATACACCGGATGGAGTTTATGTTGGTGATTTTGGTTATGTTCCTGCAAGTTCTGTTAGTGTGACTAATTATGTGGAATTCCAAGATACAGAAGAGGGCAAAAAAATAGCTAAAGAAAAGGAAAATAATAGAAAATCCAAAGTCTCAAATAAAACTACCATGTCTTATAATGTACAGTCAAAGGAAGATTTATGGCTTGAAACCGACAAGTATTTTTCCAAGGAGTTATCTGATCAAACTATTAATCTTATAAAACAGTACACTCCGGAAAGTGGTTATGTGGATGTGTATTCACTTACTGATGACGATATAAAAAATATCATATTCAACAATAGCTATGATGGTCAGCCCTATTATAATTATGATGTAATGCAAATTCTTTATCGCTTTGAAAATCCTGTGTATCGTACATCAATTGGTTATTCTGATACTTATGGTAGGTTGAAGAAAAAAGGGGTAACAAATGATGCGCTCATTCGAGATCAGTATATAAGAGATTTTCTGAGATATCTTAATATTGCTAGATCTGCATATAATCTGAAACCGCTAGAATTAAAAGTCAAAGATGGAGGTAATTATTATACTTATTCGGATGGTGTAGCTGTGGGCTATAATAATGTGTCTGGCGGAAATGATGATTTGTTTGATGAAGGACCGTTGTTCACTGCTACTGACTATTGTACTTCCGTTATTCATGACTATCTGGTGCTGGGGGAAGATTATCATAATTCCAGATGGGGTGAAAAATTTAAACATAAAGGTAATATGTCGGCGAGGACTACACTTATAATTACAATTTACAAGGATGATGATACTGTCGTGGGAATTGATTTTAGCTGATTTTTATAAAGTAATTAGTGTGGCATAAACGGAAGGACGGTTTATATATCGGGCTATTTTTGGGCGAAAGTGACATCCCTTGACAAAGGGAGTATAATGGGTCTGCTGCGGGGAACCGCGGCGGACCTGTTTTGTTACAGGAATACATCATTTGGAGGTAATTTGTGAAGAGACTGTTATCTTACATTAAAGATTACAAGGTAAAAGCTGTGCTTGCGCCGCTGTTCAAGTGTCTGGAAGCCTGTTTCGACCTTTTGGTACCTATGGTTATATCCAGCATGATCGACACCGGAATAAAAAACGGTGATACGGGATATGTATTAAAGATGGGCGGACTTTTGCTGCTTCTTGCGGCCATCGGTCTTACCTGTTCCTTTACGGCCCAGTTCTTTGCCGCAAAGGTTGCCATACATACCGGAAAGGGTCTGAGAAATGATCTTTTCAGGCATATAAACACACTTTCCTACAGAGACATTGACACACTGGGAACCAGCACCCTTATCACCAGAATGACTTCTGATATCAATGCGGTGGAAAGCGGTGTCAACATGGCCCTTCGTCTTTTCATGCGTTCACCATTCATCGTTTTCGGTGCCATGGTTATGGCTTTTACCATCAATGTTAAAGCCGGACTTATCTTTGCGATGACTATCGCCATACTGTTTGCGGTAGTTTTCGGCATCATCCTTACAACTGCGCCTATGTACAAAAACAATCAGGCACAGCTTGATAAGATCATGAAGACAACCCGTGAGAATCTTCTCGGTGTAAGAGTTGTCAGGGCCTTCAATCGTCAGGCTTCGGAGATAGAGCAGTTCAAGAGAGAAAACGACAGACTTACTGAGATGCAGGTCAGCGTAGGACGTATCTCTGCGCTTCTCAACCCTGTGACTTATGTGATCATAAACCTTGCGGTGGTTTATCTCATCTACCGTGGAGCGCGGTTTGTAGACATTGGCACCCTTACCCAGGGTGGACTTGTGGCCCTCGTAAACTATATGTCACAGATTCTTGTGGAGCTCATAAAGCTTGCGAACCTTGTGATCCAGATAACCCGCGCCATGGCAAGTATGAACAGAATCGACGGCGTTTTCAGCATAAAGCCCAGTGTTCAGGAGCCTGCCAATGTTTCTGCCGGGGCTTCAGTGGCTTGGAAGGCAGATTCTGATGAGTCTAAGCTTGATATGAGAACCTCGAAGGGGACTTCAATGGAGGATTTAAAATCAAATGCTCCAAGTGGCAGATCATCCAAGGTTTCCTTCAGAAACGTGGATTTTGCCTATACAGAAGGTGCTGATCCTGCCCTTTCCGATATCACATTTGAAGCCATGCCCGGAGAGACCATCGGTGTTATCGGCGGTACAGGTGCCGGTAAGTCGACTCTCATAAATCTTATTCCGAGATTTTACGATGCAACAAAAGGTGAGATAGATATCGATGGGCGCCCTGTTAAGAGCTATGGTCTTTCTGAACTCAGAAACAAGATAGGCATCGTTCCCCAGAGAAGCGTGCTGTTCCGCGGAACACTCCGTGAAAACATGCAGTGGGGCAAGGAAGATGCCGGTGATGAAGAGATTTACGCTGCCCTCAGGACTGCCCAGGCTTTTGACTTCGTAGAGGAGAAGGGCCAGGGGCTTGAGCTTCCTGTTGAGCAGGAGGGAAGAAACTTCTCAGGGGGACAGAAGCAGAGACTTGCCATAGCAAGAGCTGTTGTGAGAAAACCTGAGATACTTATTCTCGATGACTCTGCATCGGCTCTTGATTTTGCAACTGATGCTGCTCTTCGTAAAGCCATAAAGCATGACACTGAGAACATGACTGTATTCATCATTTCACAGAGAGTTTCAACAGTCAGGAATTCAGACAGGATAATAGTTCTTGATGACGGTAAGGTAGCGGGTATCGGAACCCACGATGAGCTTTTCGAATCCTGCGAGGTTTATAAGGAAATCTGTCTTTCACAGCTTAATAAGGATGAGGCCGGACATCGCTCCGGAGATTCAAAAAATGCCTCAGCCGAAAACAGCAACGCAGTGGCAAAGCCTGAAACCAGAACCGGTTCTGTAGATTCTGAAAAAAGCGAAGTGAGTGCAGACAAGGCAGAGACATTGGCAGAAAACGGAAAGGAGGCAGAGTGATGGCTAAAGGGAAACCAAGAAAGATGACGGCGGAAGACCGTCGTACCATAGGACGAATCCTTCGTTATATAAAGAAGTACATGCATCTCGTTGTCCTGTCCATAATTCTTGCGGCAGTGACTGTAGTGCTGACTCTGTACCTTCCGATTCTCACAGGTTCTGCGGTGGATACCATCGTTGGAAAGGGTGAGGTTGACTGGACAAAGCTCCTCAGCACTCTGAGACTTATGGCGATCCTTATAGTCCTGACGGCACTTGCCCAGTGGCTCATGAACCACATCAACAACGTGGTTACCTTCAGAGTTGTGGAGGATATAAGAACAAAGGCCTTTAATCATGTGGAGGAGCTTCCGGTAAGCTACCTTGACAAGCACCCTGCAGGCGACCTTACAAGCCGTATCATTACGGATATCGATCAGTTCTCCCAGGGACTTCTCATGGGATTCACACAGCTTTTTACGGGTGTGCTTACCATTCTCGGAACCCTTGGATTTATGTTTTACATTGAGCCTGTCATCACGATGCTTGTTATCGTGCTGACTCCACTAAGCTTCGTGGTGGCAAGTCTTATCGCCAAGAGCACCTACAGCCTCTTTAAGCGTCAGTCTGAAAGCAGAGGAGATATCACGGCTTTCACAGAGGAGATGCTGGGAAATCTGAAGGTGGTTAAGGCATTTTCACATGAAAAGAAGGCTCAGGAGCAGTTTGAAAGCATTAATGAAAAGCTGTCAGGCTACAGCTTCAAGGCAGTATTTGTATCTTCACTTGTGAATCCTGCCACAAGATGCGTGAACAACATAGTATATGCGGCAGTTGGCGTCAGCGGAGCATTCATGGCCATAAAGGCACTGATTACAGTTGGTGAGCTGGTGTCATTCCTTAGTTACGCTAACCAGTACACTAAGCCATTTAATGAAATTTCAGGTGTGGCCACAGAGCTTCAGAATGCCATCGCATCGGCTTCAAGAGTTTTTGAGGTAATCGACGAGAAGGCGATGGTGCCGGATGCTCCCGATGCTGCTGTTCTCGGTGAGGGTGAGACTCTCAAGGGAGAAGTGAATATAGAGCATCTCTGGTTCTCCTATGTCAAAAATAAGGAGCTTCTCACAGATCTCAACATCCATGTAAATCCGGGTGAGACCGTTGCCATCGTTGGTCCTACAGGCTGCGGAAAGTCCACCCTCATAAATCTTCTCATGAGATTCTATGAGCCGGATCAGGGCTGCATCAAGGTTGACGGTCATGATAACAGAGAGGTCACCAGAGAAAGTCTCAGAAACAATTTCGGCATGGTGCTTCAGGAGACATGGCTTAAGGCGACTACCATAAGGAGAAATATCGCATACGGAAAGCCGGATGCCACCATGGAAGAGATCGTTGCAGCAGCGAAGAAGGCTCACTGTGACGGCTTCATCAGAAGGCTTCCTCAGGGCTATGACACAGTCCTCGGAGAGGACGGAGGTTCACTCAGTCAGGGACAGAAGCAGCTTCTTTGTATCGCGAGACTTATGCTCAGGCTTCCGCCAATGCTTATTCTGGATGAAGCGACTTCATCCATCGATACCAGAACCGAGCTTCATATACAGCAGGCATTTGACAGTATGATGGAGGGAAGAACCTCCTTCATAGTTGCCCATCGACTTTCCACTATCAGAAATGCAGATCTCATTCTGGTTCTGAAGGACGGAAACATCATCGAGCAGGGCAAGCATGAGGAGCTTCTCGCCCGTGGAGGATTCTATTCCACACTGTATAACAGCCAGTTCGCTGCAAGCTGACAGAAAATAAAGATCGTATCCTTACCATGAAGTGGGGTACGATCTTCTTTTATTTCGGGATTTTTCGTTATAGAATGGAATGAGTCGCAGCGCGAAGCGATCCGATATCGACCTTCGGCTGAAATTCAAAAAGGATCAAATTATGGAAAGAGTAAGAAGTTTTGTTACATCCCCTGTTAAATTTATAGATGAGAACAGATATGCCCTGTGGCTCCTGTATCTGCCTGTATATCTTTTGTATTTTGCGCTTCTTCAGCTCAGGGAGGTGCCGCTTGATTCTGTTCGTATCATTGAGATACCGCTGGACAGAATGATACCTACGATCCCGGCTTTTTTTGTTCCCTACGGTTTCTGGTGGCTGCTGTTTCCGGGTGCTCTTTTGTTCTTTCTTTTTTCAGGTACCAGAAGGGATTTCCTGAAGCTCTGCTTTATTCTCTTCGGAGGGTATACTATCTGCATGGTGGTATATACATTGTGGCCGAACGGACTTGAGCTGAGAGAAACACTGGAGGGCACAGACATATTTTCAATGGGAGTGCTCTGGTTAAGAAGCATTGACCCTCCCCGTAATGTCTGCCCCAGCATGCATGTTTCCAGCACTGTTGCTATCGATATAGTGGTGAGACAGTGCAGCTATATAAAGACCAGGTATAAAAATATGGAAACCGTGGTGGCGGTGCTCATCTGCATTTCAACAGTTTTTATCAAGCAGCATTCCATCGTGGATGTGGCTCTTGGCTTCATCATGAGCGTAGTACTCTGGGGAGTGTGGGAAAAGTTTTTCAGAAATGTTGAATGAATAAAACCCTGATGTTAAAATGAAATCAGGAATATTCTTAAGAGGAAGAAGGTGACAGTATGAGCATTAACTATGTAACGATTTCAAGAGAATATGGTTCAGGTGGACGTGAGGTCGGCAAGAAGCTGGCAGATAAGCTTGGAATACCGTTTTATGATAAGGAAATCATCGAGCAGACAGCGTTTAAGACAGGCTTTGCTGAAGAATACGTAAAGAAGCAGGGCGAGTATGCCAATGCTAAAAACTGGATCGAGTATTCATTCTCGGCACGTAACAGCTACGGTATGAGTCCTGAGGATTATCTCTGGTCAAAGCAGAGAGAGGTCATCCTTGAGCTCGTGGGAAAGGGGCCCTGCGTTATAGTCGGACGCTGCGCGGATTATATCCTTAAGGAGAGGAATGATGTTCTCAATGTATTCATTCACGCAAGCTATGAATGCAGAAGAGACCGTATCACCCGTATCTATAAGGATCCTGAGCATACTGAGAAGATGCTGAAGGACGTAGATAAAAAGCGTAAGTTCAATTACAGATACTATACCGAGCAGGAATGGGGCAAGTGTCAGAACTATGACATTACCCTCGATACGGGAACCCTCGGAGTAGATAACTGCGTTGATATCATCTTTGACATCTGTAAGACAAAGAACGTTGTTAAGGATGGAAAAACTGAGGAAAAAGAATAGTGGTCTTTATTAGCTGATCAGGTGTGGGTCTTAAAGATTTAAGGGATTTATGAGCTATAAGAGGACCGTGGAGATTGGAGGTGAGTGCCGTGAATACGGCACTCACTTTTTGTTGCAGAATACTGATAATGATGAATGTTTTTGACGAAATAAACTTATAGTGTATGCGATGCAGAGAGGAGAGAACATATGAGCGTATTCTGTACAAATTGTGGTTCCCCCATGGATGATGATGCAAGGTTCTGTCCGGAATGCGGTGCGGAGATGATTCCTGAATCAGAAGTCCCTAAAGCACCTGGTGAGACCTCCCGGGGAAATAATGTCTATGAAGCATCAAAAACCGGATATGTTAATACCGGAAATGTAAATAGTGGAAGTTATAATGGCGGAAATGCAAATTCCGGAAGCTTCGGAAATGGCGGATGGAGTGGTAATACCCAGGGAAGCGGTTCCTATACCGGTCCGTCTGGATCTTCGGGAAGTTACGGACAGGGAGCTTATCCCGGATCGAATATGGGGCAGGGTTCCTTCCAGAGACCACAGACCGGAGGTTATGGTGGAGGAGGTATGCCTCCTAAGAACAGCGGAGGTTTTCCCAAGATCATTTTTCTTCTACTGGGAATAGTGGCGATAGTTGTCGCTATCGTGATAGCCGTATTTGTGATCAAAGGTTTCACCAAAGGAAAGTCCAAAGATACAGATGAGACAACAGAGGCTGTCATCGAGACTGAGGTTGAGGATGAAAGCAGAGGAAGCAGAGAAAACGGGGAAGAGGTTGAGGAGACTACAGCTTCGAAGGCTACCGGAGATCTCGCAAATATAAAGCTCCCAGATGGCGCAGAGGTAAAGACGGATGCCATGTTATGGGATCTCATCGGTGAGTATAAGGGCGAGATCCAGATGACCAGGATAGAAGGCTACGAAAAGATGGACGGTGTCACAGAGGAGGCTATCAAGGCGCTAAATGAGATGCTTAAATCCCCGGTAGAGTGTGAGCTGGAAATCGAAGAGGACGGTCAGTGGAGCATATCCTGGCCCATGATGGGAAGGAAGTCCACCTTTGAAAGTGATGAATATGATAATCCTAAGGAGTTTACACCGGAGGAGATAAATGCTCTGATGATCACCATGCCTTCGAATGGAGTCTATCATGCCCGCATCGATAAGGAAGAGGAGGTTGATGACGGAAGCATGGGTAAGATGAAGCTGGAGCACATCGGTGCCTACTGTACTGATGGAGATGACAGGCTCATAGCGGGAAATTTCTTCCTGGAGCTTTCTATGAATGAAGTGGATGTGGTCATGCAGGGAGACTTCGTGGTTCACAAGACTTCAGAGGAATTTGCGAAGGAGGAAAGGGAAGTCATTGACTCTTTATCAGAGAAGAAAAAAAGTACTCTGGATGAGGATGAAGAGGAAGCAGACGATTCCGGGGAGGATAATGATTATAAGGGTCAGCTAGATTCGGATGCTCTCGGCAAAAAGGCAGAAGCATTGACAAAAAAGAATATGCAGGAAGAGGATGAAGCCGAGACCAAGGTGGAGATCCCGACGGTTTCCGGAGGAAAGTGGAAGCAGGTAGGATCTGAGTGGATGTATGAGAAGGACAAAAAGCTGGTGAAGAACAGCTGGATACTCCATAAGAATGTCTACTACTACGTTGATGAAAACGGATTTATGCTTACGGATGGCTACACTCCTGACGGATATTATGTCGGAAAGGACGGAGCGTGGGATCAGAAGAAGTCAAAGTATGATAAATCAGGAGGTAATACTACTTCAGAAGTACTTTCAGAGTCAGAGCAGAGGGAAATAGCCGATGAGCTTTCTACAAGCGAAGATGCGCGTGCCCTCGATTTTGACTGGTTCTATGACTATGTGCTGAACAATGGACGTGAAAACGGTCGTGTCATCACCGATAAGAAGCTTGCGAGGAGAATAACAGATGAGCAGGCGGCGCTGAACGGAGGCTGGAAGGCGTTCATGTTCACGAAGGACGGAGATTACGGTTCTGACGGTGAGAGATATCTCAATGCTACTGTCGATACAAAGGGCAACAAGTTCAACATCACCTTAAACTGGAAGTATTTTATCGATCCTGTCTCCAAAAAGACGATAACGGAAACCGGACATACTACTTTCAAGGGAAGCTATGATGATCTGGAGGGAACTGCCGTCTGCAGGACTGATGATGCGATGATCGAATTTGATGAGTTCTATATCTCAACTGACGGGCAGACGGAATATGCTGTAGGAACTTTCCACTGGATCTCAGGTGAGATCGATCAGATAGCATTGATGAGATAGGCAAGCTGATACAGGGGCGGTCCAAAGATATACGGAAGCCGCCGGGATGGGCGACACGGAAGAGGTGCTTTTATGGCAGGATTTTGCAAATACTGTGGAGCTAAGATAGCGGACGATGCCGGATTCTGCCAAAACTGCGGAAAGGCGGTGGAAAGGCAGAGACCGGAAAAAATGGGAGTGCAGTCTCCTAAATTCTGCCGGAGATGCGGAAAGGAAATGATCTCCGGAGCGCAGTTCTGCCGTGAATGCGGCTGGAAGGCTGAGAGTTCTGCTTCAAAATCCGGTTCACCGGTACAGGATAAGAGGATCTCGGGACAGCATATGAGGATCCCGGGACAGGGAGCTTCCGAGGCTGAACGTTACAGACAAAATTCGGCGATTCGTCATCAAAAGGTTCAGATGATGAAGAGTCAAAGGCGGAAAGGGTCTATAGCGCCTTTGATAGCGCTTGTGCTGGTGGTTGCTCTTTTTACAGGCTTTATTTTTCCCGGATTCTTGCGCGTTAAACTTCCGGGTATTCCTGGAGGCTTGACAGATTTAGTGAACGAAAAGCTTAAGCCCGGGACATCAACGAGGGATAAATATACAGCTAAGGTGTCTCAGGAAAAGCTTAAGGAAGAGTATGATGCTATAGATGCAGCTTTTGAGAACGGGACTTTATTTGATGATAATAAAGAAAATGATACTCGCTATGAAAACTATGACTGGATCTATGGCGATTCTCTGGGATGGGAAGAAGAAAGAGAGGGTCTTACTGTGCTTCCCGAGGGGAAGAGTAAGGCTTTTAAGAAGGAGACTCCATACGGAATCACCATAAGTGCTGAAGAAAATGCTCTGGATAAGGACAGGGAGTTCAAGCTTGAGGCAGTAGATGCTGCCGGGTATGAAAAGCTGGATGCAGAGCTTCCCGATGCGGCAGGAGCTTCCGGACTTCTGATAGGAGCATGGGAGATCGATGCCGGTCTCGGGGATTCGGAGGTACTGCCCGGGTACTATACTATGGATTTCGATCTTGAAGCCATGGGGCTTGAAGCCTCGGATTATGATGCCCTGAGATTCTACCGTGTCGATGATGCCGGTAAGTGGCAGGAGTATCCTGCGAGATTAAATGGAGATAAGGTGACCATAGAGGCTGATCAGAACAGTATCCTGCTTATCGCGCTTGCGGCAGGCGGCTTTGCCGTGCTTGCTGATTCATATACGGCCTATGCCGGAGGTGCCTACTTTAATCCATATACCGGGACTTTTGATCTCAAATACAACGGGCAGAAGGTAATGCAGGTGATGCTGGACAGAAAGTCCTTCCTAGGTGCGCTGGAAAGCGGAAACAGTGAGCTTCATAATGAACTGGAGACAAAGGCAAAAAAAGAGGCATTTGAACAGATAAAAAAAGAAGAAAATCTGTATGTTGAATCAATTGGCGAGATGAACAACGAGCTGAATGCCTGGAGCAAGGATCCGGATATGAAGAATTACGCTGTCCGGATAAAAAAGAAGTTTAAAAAGCGATATGAAGCCATACTGAAGGAAAAAGAGGATAATGATCCTGACTATAAGCGTATAAAAAAGAATCTGGAGGACTATAAGAACTCTGAATTGAACATACCGGAATTCAGGACAGAGCTGGAAGCGGTGGAAAAAGTATGTTTATCAGCCCTTAAGGCGTGGCAGTGGCTGAAAGAGGATCTGGGACTACGTATGCCCACCTATCAGTTCCGCATAGAGCTTTCGGGAGAGGATAAGGGTGCGTACGGTGCTACCTTGACTCCGGCGCTCAGTAATCCATATATGGTCATATCCATGGCTTATCTTGGAAGAGGCGATAAGCTGACCTATGACAAGCTGCTTTGCACGGTATGCCATGAGCTGTTCCATGCAGTGCAGCGCTGCTATGTTTCAAAGCTCCTAGCGACATACAAGTTCGATGAGATGTCTGCGCAGGATCTGGAATGCATGGCCTATGATCATTTCAAGGAAGCCGGTTCAGATCCCATTACTTCGAAACGGGAATCGGTGCTTGATAATCTTTCGGATGTTTACTGGTTTGCCCTTCCTCTGGACGGGTTTAAGACCAGCTATCCGGAGGGAACTCTGTCAGCTGGTGATTCTGCGTCCGCTTCCTATCCTTTGGGACCGTTTGTGACATACCTTAGAGAACAGAATGACGTAAGCTATCCGCTGGTTCTTACGAGGTATCACAGCCTTCTGGGAAAGCGGGCGGTCACAACCGTACTGAAGGAAGCATTTGCACTGGAATCTGATGAGGGACTGACGGAAAGCTATCATGCCTTCGCAGAGTATTATCAGACAAAATTCTATAAGGAAGCACTGAAGGATAATGTTAATGCTGTTTTTTCACCACTGACCAGGTTGAGCGGAAACAGCGGTAAAGTCAAGGTGGATCTTCTAAACAAGAACTACACTACGAGAGTCCGCAGGATACAGCCCACAAAGCTGGTTGAGAAGTGGAATGAGTATGCCATGGTCCTGAAGTACGATGATGATTATAAGGAAGCGATGTCCGATATGAAGCTCATCCCCCTTAAGTTAAAGGAGAATGAGGAGTATAGGGAGTATGCGGACGGACTCTTCGTGGAACCGAGAAAATGGACCTCGGATAATGAAACGATCTATCTCATGGAGGTGGACGGCGGAACAGCTGATGCTTCAGAAGGATGGGTATGGAATAATTACAGCGGATATACCTTGTATCTCATGCCTAAGCCGGACCAGCCGGAGGTCACTGATCTCGGTGAGGAGCTATCTGTGAAGCTTCCTATATTCGGTGAATGGCCGGGATATGAGATAGTGGACAGCTATGTACTGACGATACGTTTGGGAAAGAAGGATCTCAGACAGATACAGATCATGAAGAAGGATGTGGATCTGGAGCCTGTAAAGATAGACATTTCCGACCTTAAGCTGGACGGAAAGAAGCTTACACAGGAGCAGCGTAAGGAGCTGGTGGTGATACTTCAGGAATGCGTAGAGGGAACCTTCAAATCAGGAGAGCCATGTCTCGGACCGGAATCGGATCCGCAGGCTATTACCGGAGACATCTACGGAACATGGGAGATAGAGTCTTATATGGAGGGCTATAACAGCCCGATGCTGGATCAGTATATAAATATGATGGGAAGCGCAGCCGGAGCTGCAGCAGGAGGCGATGATGCAGTCGGAAAGATAGTCGGAGATTCCCTGAAACAGTATACCGATCAGTACAGTAAGATAAGCGGTGATCTGGCAAGCTCTGCGGCGAAGGGCAAGATGGTTATAAAGCCTTCGCAGGAAAATGGCAGGGTCGAGGCGGCTGTCAAGTTCGAGGGGGATGCTCCTTTAGAGAAATATACCGGCACTTATGATGAGACTACCATGATACTGAAGCTTGAACGAAAGGACACAAACTATACAGACTCAAAGGGAAATACCTATGATCTTTCCGGGTTCGGGCTTGCACCCGGAATGGAGCTCACCATCTATAAGGATGTAAATGAAAAGGATCCGGATCATCCGATCATGACCTTTGAGGGAAGTACGGCTGTGAACAATCAGTTCGCAAGTTTCAGCTCGAAGCTTAAGGGAAAGAAGATATCGGATGAGTTTCAGGAACTGAAGTGATATGTTAATTGCCACAGCCTGAATATAGTAACTAGACAGAAGAAATTAAAGGGGTGCCGGAGGAATATCCGGTACCTCTAAATTTTTTATAAATTAATTGAAAAATTTTATACAATCTATTAGTATAGTTAAGTTCCGCCGATATAGTCTATGTGTCGGTGTTTCTTTGTAAGTTTTTAAAAAAGTGCTTACATCATCGATTTTTTTTATTTATTATTGTTGTTCTACCATTTTCGGTATTCAAAATTTCATACATTGAGGAGGAGATAAATGAACGTTGTAAGAACGCTGTCAAAATCTATCAGAGAGTTCAGGATCCCTGCCATTAAGTCACCGGTATTTGTGGTTCTTGAGTCCCTTATAGAGACGATCATACCATTTGTTACCGCACGTCTGATCAATGAGATCAAGGCCGGATGCGGTATGGATACGATCACAAAATATGGTCTTGTACTCATAGCACTCGCCATGCTTTCCCTGACCTTCGGTGTCGTAGCCGGCAACGCCAGTGCCACTGCCGCAACGGGTTTTTCCAGAAACCTGAGAAAGGATATCTTCTATAAAATACAGGATTTTTCTTTTGAGAATATAGATCGTTTCCAGACAAGCTCACTGGTCACACGTATGACCACTGACATCCAGAACGTGCAGATGGCATTTATGATGCTGATCCGTATAGGCTTCAGAGCCCCGGTGATGCTGATCTTTTCCTTTGCTACTGCATTCATCATGGGCGGAAGGATGGCATGGATCTTCGTTGCGGTGATCCCAATCCTCGGCATCGGACTTTTCTCTGTCATCAGGATGGTAATGCCTCTGTTCCGCGCAGTCTTCAAGAAGTACGATGCTCTCAACGATTCTGTTCAGGAGAACGTGAACGGAATGAGAGTTGTCAAATCCTTTGTACGTGAGGAGTACGAGAAGGAGAAGTTCAACATCGCTGCAACAGATGTACAGAAGGATTTCACAAGAGCCGAGAGAATACTCGCCTTCAACAATCCTTTGATGCAGTTCTGTCTCTATGTTGTCATGATCTTCGTACTGAGCTTCGGTTCATACACCATCATCAGTACTAAGGGAGTAGCTCTTGATGTAGGTCAGTATTCCGCACTTCTTACCTACAGCTTCCAGATCCTCATGTCCCTTATGATGGTCAGCATGATCTTCGTTATGGTGACACTTTCAGCTGAGTCGGCAGAACGTATCGCTGAGGTCCTCAGAGAGGAAAGCACACTTACAAATCCTCCTGAGCCTGTTATGGATGTTCCTGACGGTTCCATCGATTTTGAGAATGTAAGCTTTAAGTATTCAAAGAAGGCTGAAAGATTCGTGCTTTCAGACATTGACCTTCATATCAGGTCAGGTGAGACCATAGGTATCATCGGAGGCACAGGTTCCTCCAAGTCATCCTTCATACAGCTCATCCCGCGACTTTATGATGTCACAGAGGGTGTAGTGAAGGTCGGAAATATCGACGTAAAGAACTATGATCTGAAAACTCTTCGTGATCAGGTTGCGGTAGTTCTTCAGAAGAACGTGCTTTTCTCAGGCACCATCAAGGAGAATCTCCGCTGGGGAAATCCGAAGGCTACAGATGAGGAGATCATCGAGGCATGCAGGCTTGCCCAGGCGGACGAGTTCGTTCAGAGATTCCCGGACAAGTATGACACCTTCATCACTCAGGGAGGTACCAATGTTTCCGGCGGACAGAAGCAGAGACTCTGTATAGCGAGAGCTCTCCTTAAGAAGCCAAAGGTCCTTATCCTTGATGACTCAACTTCCGCAGTCGATACAAAGACAGATGCTCTGATCCGTAAGGGCTTCAAGGAGTTCATCCCTGAGACCACAAAGATCATCATCGCCCAGAGAGTATCGTCCGTTGAGGATGCTGACAGGATCCTGATCCTTAAGGGTGGAAAGATTCAGGATATAGGAACTCATGAGGAGCTCCTTTCAAGAAATGAGACCTATCAGGATCTCTATAAGGCACAGAACAAGATCACAGAGGAGACAGGTGACGTCGTTTCAGCCTCAGTCGAAAATACAGAAGGAGGTGAAAGATGATGGATAACAATAAATCTCTTATGAAGAAGGACACGGCCAAGAGGCTCATAAAGATGCTGTTTTCATTCTATCCGAAGCTTCTGCCGTTCACTATAGTCTGTATTCTGTTCAATGCTGTTGTCAGCGCCATTCCTGCCATGTTCCAGCAGCAGGTCATAGCGATCATTGAGGAGAACTGGAGAACAGGTGACTGGAGCGCAGTTTCAGGAGCTATCCTTTCAAAGGTATTTATCCTCGCCGGACTTTACTGCCTGTCACTTATCGCGGCCATAGTTTATAACCAGTGTATGGCCATCATTACACAGGGATCTCTCAAGAAGATGCGTGTAAAGATGTTTGACGGAATGCAGAACCTTCCCATCAGATATTTTGACCAGCATGAGCATGGTGATATCATGTCGTATTACACAAATGACGTTGATACACTGAGACAGCTTATCTCCGTTGCCATGCCTCAGCTTCTGGTTTCCGCAGTAGGTATCACAACTATTTTCTGCCTTATGATGTATTACAGCCTCTGGCTTACCATCATCGTTGTAGGCGGAGTGTTCATCATGACCAAGGTGGTCAAGAAGGTGGGCGGCGGCTCAGGAAAGTACTTCATGAAGCAGCAGGGTGCGCTCGCAAAGACCGAGGGCTTCATCGAGGAGATGATGAACGGTCAGAAGGTAATCAAGGTCTTCAACCATGAGACCGCAGCGGAAGCTGATTTTGACAAGGTAAACGACGAGCTCTTCAGAGTCGCTGAGAAGGCCAATAAATATGCCAATACTCTGATGCCTATCCTCGGAAACATAGGAAACATCCTTTATGTGATCCTTGCCTTTGCAGGCGGAGCACTTCTGTTCCTCAAGGTTCCGAACGTGAGCCTTAGTGGTCTCGCCTTAAGCATTAGCATAACTGTTCCTTTCCTTAACATGGAGAAGCAGTTCGCAGGTCAGATAGGCGGAATCTCACAGCAGATCAATGCAGTTGTCATGGGTCTCGCAGGTGCCAGCCGTGTATTCACCATCATGGATGAGATGCCGGAGGAGGACGAGGGACATGTAACTCTCGTTAAGTGCAGGGAAGCTGACGGAAGGATAGAGGAGACAACAGAGCGCACAGAGATGTGGGCATGGAAGTGGATCGGAGAAGACGGCAAGCCTCAGTACAAGAAGCTTGCAGGAGACGTGGTTCTCAAGGATGTTGATTTCTCCTATGACGGAAAGCATACTGTACTTCATGGTGTCAATGTCTTCGCCCGTCCGGGTCAGAAGGTGGCTTTCGTTGGTGCTACCGGTGCAGGTAAGACCACCATCACGAACCTCATTAACCGTTTCTATGAGATTCAGGATGGAACCATCACTTATGATGGCATCGACATCAAGGATATAAAGAAGGCGGATCTGAGACATTCGCTCGGAATCATCCTTCAGGATACTGTGCTTTTCACAGGTACTGTTATGGAGAACATCCGTTATGGTAAGCTGGACGCCTCTGATGAAGAGTGTATCGCGGCTGCAAAGCTCGCAGGTGCAGACGATTTCATCGAGAGACTTCCTGAGGGCTACAATACAAAGCTCCTTGCCAACGGTTCAAACCTTTCCCAGGGCCAGAGACAGCTCATTTCCATCGCGAGAGCAGCTGTTGCGGATCCTCCTGTTATGATCATGGACGAGGCTACCTCCTCCATCGATACCCATACAGAGGCCATAGTCCAGAAGGGTATGGACGCGCTTATGGCAGGACGTACAGTATTTGTCATCGCCCACAGACTCAGTACAGTCCAGAACTCAGATGTCATCATGGTACTTGACCATGGAAAGATCATAGAGCGTGGTTCACACGACGAACTCATCGCCGCAAAGGGCAACTATTATCAGCTTTATACTGGAGCCTTTGAATTAGAGTAACAACTCATACAGCTTTAGCAAAATGCTATCGGGATGTGAACATCCGGATAGCATTTTTTTGATGCATCAAAAGTCGTTTTGGTGTAAAATGAGTCTCACTGTAAAAAAATTAACGGAAGAACATATATTCTTCCGATGAGGTTATATATTTTGAAAGAAGACGATAGACGAAATTCCAGATCACGTTACCGCGGTCCCCGTTCTGAACGTGCCAGATCAGGAGTTGAGGGAAGCGGAAGAAAACGAAGATCCGGTTATTATGCAGGAAAAAAATTACGGATGATGAAGGATGTTAGTCACATCCGGGAAGCCGCTGCACCTGAGCCGCAGGAAGATAATACGGAACAGGGCAGACAGATCAAGGTCGAAAGCATCGGAAAAGCTCTCGGAAGGGACTATGAAAAGTCTCCGGAGAGAACTCTCAAGGGCACTCGCAATGAGAATTACCGAAGAGCAGATGCAGGAGACAGGTCCGATTTCGGAAAGAGCAGAAAAAAACCTGAAAGCATATTCAAAAATATAAAAGGAAAAGAGGATAAAAAGGAAAAGCTTGTAAGTTCAGGTTATGAGCGAAAGAAAACAGAGGCCATGTTCAGTGGAAAGACAGATGAGATGCAGTATGAGCTGTCTGATGAACTGAAGAAGCTGTATGAAAAAACGAATTTTGAAAATGAAGATAAGAACTTGTCTAAAGGGAAGTCCCGGAGTAAAGGCATAACTGAGGGCACAGATCCGGAGGAAGATGTAAAGCTTATTTTCGGTGATGATCTCAAAAGGACAGAGGATGAAAGAAAAAAGGTATTTTTCAATTCCAGAAGGAGCAATTACTCGGGAACGAGAGCTGAAAGACTGGTCGAAAAGCACAAGCGCAAAGAGATCGAGAATCAGTTTCAGGATGTAGCTCCGTATATATCCGAGGAAGAGGAAGTCGTAACAATTGACCGAAAGAAGCACAGATGGGGCAGACTGGGAATCGTTTTAGGCTCGTTTATCCTGTTGTATGAGATCATCTTTATAAGTGCTTTTTACTTAAACCCGGATCTTTTGGGGAATGTGAACAGCAGAATAGTTGAAATGAGGGCGGATCTCGAGAACAGATTTTTCCCAAAGGAGACTCCGGCAGAAACAGAGCCGGAAGAGCTTTCGGAAACAGAAGTCATGGAAACCGGACTTCCTGAGAACACAGAGGGAATCACAGCCTATGTTAACGAAGCCGGAGCCATAGCGGTTCAGAATCCTGCCATTCCTTTAGAGGCGGAGGCCATAGGAACCGGAGAAAAGGAGCCTGTGGAGCTTTTATTTGCAGGAGATGTGTATCTGAGTGATCATGTTATGGAGGCCTACAGAGCTGCCGGAGGCATCAGCGGAGTTCTTTCCGATGGATACCGTCAGGATATAGAATCCGTAGATTATTTCATGGCGAACGAGGAGTTCCCTTTCAGTATCGGAGGAAAACAGGCTGAGAACAAGCAGTTCACCTTCAGAGTGCATCCCGATAACATCAGCCTTTTCCATGAGATGGGCATTGACCTCGTCACGCTTGCGAACAACCATACTCTGGATTATGGAACAGAAGCGCTTATGGATACCATAAGAACACTTGATGATGCCGGAATCAGACACGTTGGGGCTGGTTCTGACCTGAACAGTGCCGCAGAGTCTGTCACTGTAAGCATTAAAGGAAAAAAGATCGCTTTTATCGGTGCCAGCAGAGTTATCCCTGTGCCTGAATGGACGGCTACAGATATCAATGCAGGCGTTTTTACAGCTTATGATGACGCGGAACTTCTCGCCAGAATAAAGGCGGCGAAGAAGCAGGCGGATTTTGTAGTAGTATACGTTCACTGGGGTGAGGAGCGAAAGGAATATCCAAATGAGATCCAGAAGACTCTGGCTCACAACATAGTTGATGCAGGAGCAGACCTCGTTATAGGCGCTCATCCTCATGTCCTTCAGGGAATAGAGTACTATAATGGAGTTCCTATAGCATATAGCCTGGGTAATTTCGTATTCGGAAGCTCTATTCCTTCCACAGCGTTTCTCAAGGTCACAGTGGAAGAGGTGGAATCTTCTGAGCCTGATGAGACAGTGATGCCTGAGAGCACTGAGTCTGCCGGAAACAATATAACCGAAACCGGTGAAGCCTCAGTCAGTGAAGGTGCGGAAACGGCGGATACTACCGATGGGCAGGATGAGAATTCGTCAGAGAAAAAGACTTTTGATGTGAAGCTTCAGCTTATTCCGGGAAAGTCCTCGGCAGGCTATACCGAGAAGCTTGACAGTGCTGCAGAAATAGCCGGAGTTTATTCCTACATAACGGGAATAAGCACAGGTGTGAGCATTGACGGAAACGGCGTTGTACATCCGAACTCTTAGGTTGACAAGCACTTTTAAAATCTGTAAACTAATGGTCGTATCGAAAGGGGTTTTGCCTTTTCCATACGACATAAGTTTACATATATGCTACTGTAGCACAGTCGGTAGTGCATCTGATTCGTAATCAGAAGGTCACCGGTTCAAGTCCGGTCAGTAGCTGATATTCTCTTATATGGCGTATGCCCTTTATGCAGAATAATCGATAACAGGTCTTGGTTCCGGATGCGAGGAATCAGGACTTTTTTTATGCATCCACATTTCTTTAGAAATGTGGATGCACCCAGGTGGCTAGGCCGGTTTCGGAGTAAGCTTTTTTACTTGCACTGAAATGCTGTTAGAAGGTAAAATAGAAAAAGGTGCTTGAAAAAAACATTAAAACTTTTAGGAGCGATATGAAATTTAATTATAGATTGTTAGTGGGAATGATGACTGCTACACTGGCGGTGGCAGGTTCCTTTGCGGCATTGGCAGATGAAAACAAGAACTGGGAGTGGATGGATCTGAACGGCGATGGTGTTCAGGAGGCTTATCAGTACAACGAAGACGGTTCCATGGCGCCGGTTCAGGAGGGAGCTGATGGTTTCAGCGCAGTGACTCTTCAGGCTGACGGTACAGTACAGTGTGACGGAAAGACCATTGCAGTGGTTCAGTTAAATACTGAGGTCGGAACATTTTCATCGGAGGCTGACGCAACAGATGCAGCTTCATACGATTCGTCCAGCGGCGGTATATATTCCGCTGCGGATGCCTATGCTTATGCCATGGCGGCTACAGGCCGTCCGGATATCGTTAATTTTGCAAGACAGTACATAGGAGTTCTTCCTTATGGAGCGGGTAATACACTTAACGGAAGGGTCGACTGCTCGGGCTTTGTACAGGCTGTATTCAGAGAGTTCGGTTTCTCACTTCCGAGGACTTCCAGACAGCAGGCGGCGAGCGCTCCCAGATATGTGAGCGAAGCGGAGATGCTTCCGGGTGATCTGATTTTCTACGGTGGAAGCATTGGCTCCGTCTCTCACGTGGCTATCTATACCGGAGATAATTCCATAGTTCATGCAACTAACGCAAGACGAAACTCGGTATTTGAGGATCGTGGAAGCAGCGCGATACATTATGATCATATCGTAGCAATCGGAAGGTTCTGGTAATGTTTATATGATTTTCTTTTTTGGTATAACTAATGGACAAAAGGATCTTAGTTTTCATCAGCAGATGACCTGTGATCTCTGCGGAAGGATGGGACAGTACAGAGTTTTCATGACCTATATGGTACTTTCCGTATTTTTTATCCCGGTATTTAAATGGGGAAGGACCTACTATGTGGAGACCTCATGCTGCGGATCCGTATATGAATTGAGACCGGAGACGGGAAGAGCCATAGAGTATGGAGAAAATGTCACCATACATCAGGAGGATCTTTATCTTAGACAGAAGGGCAGCAATGTAAGAGAACGTAAGATATCAAAGATCTGCTATAACTGCGGATACGAAACGACTGAGGATTTCGAGTTCTGTCCGAAATGCGGAAGGGCTTTTGAGAAATGAAGATATAATTCGGGTTTCTGTTAAATTAAATTTCTGTTTCAGAATCATTTTTTCATTATATTTAATATTGTTAGTTTTTGTAAAATAATCATTGACGTCAAAAATAGCGGGTGTTAATATCATCCCAATAAAAAAACCGCTAGCGAAGGGGCCGATACATTCCAGGATGTATCGGTCCGTTTTTTTATAAAAAAAGAGAGGAGTGTCAGAAATGATTAAAAACAGAACAACAGTGTATGATGAAAAAGTTGATATAAACAGAGCTGCTATAGGACATCGTGCTACATGGATGGGCTTAATGTATGAAGAGGCACTCAAAGAAGGTGCTGATGCCGAATCTATCTTAAGACGTGCGATCACCAGAACCGGTGAAGGTTCCGGACAGGCATTAAAAGAAAGCTGCAGTGATTCAAAGGATTTGACACAGTTTGCTGATGCATTTGTGAGTGATGTTGTTAAATCTACATTCCAGATGGATTTCACGGAAGTGACAAAGGATGACTTTAAAATCGAATTTCATTATTGCCCATTAGTTGCAGCATGGCAAAAGCTTGGTTTCGATGATGAGAAATGCATGAAGCTTTGCGATATAGCAATGGATGGTGACAGAGCCATAGCCAAGGCAAATGGACTGGAACTATCGCTGACAGATACCATAGCAAAAGGGTGCGATGTATGTAAGTTACATTTTCATAAATAACTGTGAGGATCAGTTGGAGAGGGGATAATTATGAGAAAGAAAATTGCAGCTTTGTTAATCATGTCTTTATCGTTGATGAGTCTTGCGGGTTGCGGTGCAGAAGATAGTGCAGTACCCGAGCCGGAATCCACTGCTCAGACGAAAGCAGCTGATGGATCGGATAATGCTGAGAAAACCATAAAATTTGGAGTGATTGCACCGCTCACAGGTACACATGCAGAGTATGGACAGGGCTTTGACGCGGCGACTCAAATTGCAGTGGAAGACATTAATGCGGCAGGTGGAGTGAACGGATATAAACTGGAGCTGGAATGTCAGGACTCGGCAGCAGATGCGAAAACCTCTTCCGATATATTTACAAGATATGCCGAGGATGATGAGATCATGGCAGTTATAGGTGATTTCACAAGCAGTTGCTGTAAAGCTAATGCACCTCTTACTGAAGAGTACGGACTTGTACAGATTTCTCCTACTGCATCGGATCCATCGTATGCATCCATGAGTGAGTATTGTTTTTCTGTGATGTACAACCAGTCGACGGCAGCGCCATGGACAGCAGAATCTGTAGTTGGACATTTCCTGGGTAAATCGGAATGTGCAGTTATGTATCTTAATACTGACTGGGGTATTACAACAAATGATTATTTCCTTTCGGGACTTGATTCAGCAGGAATAAAGCTTTTGGGAGATGAGTCCTATACGGAGAATGAAACGGATTTCAGTTCGGTTATCTCCAAGTTAAAAGCAACAGGAGCTGATACTCTGGTAATTCTTGATCAGGGTAATGTTCCAACCATAATTAATCAGGTCAAAGGAAGCGGATGGGATTGTCAGATCGTGTCACTTGGTCCCGGAGCATCAGATCAGATTCTGGATCTGTGTGGGGATAATGCAGAAGGACTCGTAATTCCATGTCCGTCTTATATAACTGCTGACAATCCTGATACCTCGGATTTTTATAAGAAGTTCTATGACAAGAATCAGTGTGCACCTACAGACCATTCATTATGCGCTTACAATGCTGTCCAGGCTCTTACAGAAGCTATAAAGTCTATTGATGGAGAGGTCACAAGAGAATCCATAAAGGATGCATTAAAAGATGTTTCTTACGATGGACTTGCCGGTCATACACAGTTCAATGATGATGGTGGTGTAAGCAGAGATCTCCTGATCATTCAGGTAGAAAACGGTGGTTACGTAGTCAAAGAAAAATATGGATACAGGTAAATAGTAAAGGGGCTATCGCTTTAGATGATATACATCATCTTTGCGTAGCCCTATTTTTATATAAACAGATGAGCAGCCTGAAAAAACTGCATCAGTTTATATATGAAGAAAAAAGAGGGCGGTTTTCCCGGAAAGGATAATGACTATGGACGGATATCTGATAAGTCAAATCGTAAACGGACTGTGTCTTGGGCTTATATATGCACTAATTGCATTGGGAGTTGCAGTCATCATAGGAATAGTTGGATTTGCGACTTTCACTCAGGGTGAAATAGTAATGATCGGAGCATATTCATCATATTATGTGTTTCTCTGGAGCGGAAATAATCTTATCTATGGTATGATCGCAAGCTTTATGATTACCTGGATTATAGGAATGATCCTTTATAAAGTCTGTTATGCAAAGTTTTTTGATTCTCCTGAGTATATTTCACTGATCTGTACTATTGGATTTTCCATGCTTTTAAAGAATCTGGCACAGATTTTTTTCGGAGCGGAGAAAAAACCTATGTTGAACATAATTGAGAACAGAATCTATCACCTGGGAATCATTGAAGTGTCCCGTGTTCAGATTATGGTGCTTGTTACAGTTCTGATCATGGTGACTATTTTATCAATTCTTTTTACCGGAACATCATGGGGATTAAAACTAAAAGCTGTAAGCCAGAATAGAGAAGCAGCCGCACTGGTAGGAATCAATGTTGATAAAACAGCTATGATCGGAAACTGCATTGGATGTGCCATTGCCGGAGTAGCCGGAACTTTGATAGGAATCTATTATCAGAGCGCATATGCCACCATGGGAGCGACTCTTAGCATGAAAGCCTTCACTTCTGCGACATTAGGAGGACTGACAAGTGTTCCATTGGCAGCGTTGGGAGGAATCCTTATCGGAGTGACAGAAAATATCGGAATAGCATTTTCATCGGCAAGCTTCAGAGATATTTTTTCTTTTGGTTTCCTGATTATTATGCTGATCTTTAAGCCTACCGGTTTTAGAAGGAAGAGAGGTGCAAGAGCATGATGGATAAAATGGATGCTAATGTTAAAAAAGCGATTATGTTAGTGGCAGTCATCATAGTGTGTATGCTGCCTCACATATTGTCAAAATCAATTATGACTATCGTGTGCAGCATCATGGGATATCTGATCATAGCAGGAGCTCTTAACGTGATAAACGGATATAGTGGTCAGATGTGTTTTGGAATCGCCGGCTTTTATTGCGTTGGTGCCTATACTATGGCGATTCTGATGAACACATTTCATGTAAGCTTTTGGATCGGAATCATTCCATCAGGTTTGTTTACAGCCATCATTGGTGCATTGATAGCGATCCCTACCCTTAAGATGAAAGGAATGTTTATGGCGATGATCACTATAGGATTCTCGGAAGTGATGAGGCTGATCGCGCTTAACTGGACATCTGTAACCGGCGGAACCATGGGAATCAAGGGTCTGAAGGCGCCGATGTTCTTCGGCTTAAAAACAAGCGGTGCGTCAAGATATTATTACATCTATCTTGCAGCAGTAATGCTTTTCCTTTTGTCGACTGACCGTGTCATACATTCAAGGATAGGACGGGCATGGATGGCCATAAGGGAAGACGATATGGCTGCAAAGTCTCTGGGTATTTCACTTAATCTGTATAAGATAATCAACTTTATGTATGGGGCTTTTTGGGCAGGGATAGCAGGAGCTCTTCTTGCTCCGTATAAAACTTATATTGATTCGGCATATTTCACCCTTGATGAAGGGTTCAATATTTTATCAATGGTCATAATAGGCGGACAAGGAACACTTGCAGGTCCTTTCATAGGAGTTACGGTATATCAGTTCCTGGTGGAAGGCCTCAGATTCGCAGGAGTCTGGAGATACATAGCATGTGCCGTTCTTATTATAGCGATGATGTGGTTGCGACCGCAGGGACTTGCGGGTAATTCTGAAAGCGTTCTTGCCGGAAAGAAGAACAGAAGCAGGTCGATTATAAAATTGCCGGAGGTTTTCAGTTTGGACAGGACCTTCGGGACGAGAAGACTGGGCAAAGCAAATATAGGTTGATGAGCAAGCCTGTTTTCTTTGAGTATGAATGGCTGAGAGGCCTTCCGGATATAAAAAGTACCGGCAGTTGATTTTTCGAAGATAGTGTCATGGAGGAAGGGCTATGAATGAACTGATGCTTGAATCAAAAGGAGTTTCGAAGATTTTTGGCGGGCTGACTGCTGTAGATCAGGTCGACATGAAAGTGTTCAAAGGAGACATTTTTGGAATAATCGGTCCAAACGGTGCAGGTAAAACAACATTTTTTAATATGTGTACAGGTTTTTATACTGCAAGTAAGGGAAAGCTCTTTTTTGAAGGAAAAGACATTACAAAGATGTCAAGTGACAGGATAGCTCAGCTTGGGATCACCAGAACCTTTCAGAATATAAAGCTATTTAAGTATATGAATGTTCTCGAAAACATTTCAGTAGGATTTCATATAAATACATGTTCAAATGTATTTGATGCAGTATTCCATACTAAAAGATATAAAAAAGATGAAGAATATGTGATGCAAAAGAGTATGGAAATATTGAAAAAGCTTGGTCTTCAGGACTATGCGTATATGATGGCAGGCAAGCTTCCCTATGGTATTCAGAGGAAGGTGGAGATAGCAAGAGCTTTGGCAGTAAACCCCAAGCTGATTCTGCTGGATGAGCCTGCGGCGGGAATGAACCCGATGGAGACTGATTCACTTATGGAGTTTATCAGACTGCTTAATAAGGATGGATATACCATCATACTGATCGAGCATGATATGAAATTTGTGATGAATCTGTGCAACAACATTATGGTTTTAAATTTTGGAAAGAAAATATGCGAAGGAACTGCAGAGGTTGTAAGGAATGATCAAAATGTAAAAGAAGCTTATTTTGGAAAGGGCCTTACTCGAGGTATCGCATGAATGGGGTGAGATTATGCTTAAGGTAAATGATCTGGTCGTTGATTATGGTTATGTCCATGCAGTAAAAGGTATTGACCTTGAGGTGAATCAGGGAGAGATAATCACCCTGATAGGGGCAAATGGTGCAGGAAAGACCACTACCCTGAAGGCAATATCCAATCTTATAAAGAAGAGCAGCGGAAGTATCACGTTTCAAGGTGAGGATCTGACAAATATGTCTCCGCATAAAATCGTTGAACATGGAATATGTCATGTTCCCGAGGGGAGGCTGATATTTCCGGATCTGACGGTTAAGGAAAATCTAATGACCGGATCTTTTGGAAATAAGAATCTTTCGGGCAGTGAAAAGGAGGATCTTTTGGAAGAGATGTTTGAATGGTTCCCAAGGCTTAAAGAGAGGATGAATCAGCTCGGAGGAACTCTTTCCGGAGGAGAACAGCAGATGCTTGCCATTGCCCGCGGGCTTATGATGAATCCACAGATAATAATGATGGATGAACCTTCTTTGGGACTTGCACCGATAATAGTAGAAGAAATATTTGAACTTATTGAAAAGATAAGGGAAAGCGGAAAAACAGTTCTTCTGATAGAGCAGAATGCATCTATGGCCCTCAACATTGCAGACAGAGCCTATGTTCTTGAGAATGGCAGGGTCACTCTCAGCGGAACGGGAAAAGAATTATTGGATGATCCAAAGGTACAGGCTGCATATCTCGGAACCTCATAAAGCTGGTGAAAGATGTCATTTAATTTTGGTAAAAAGATCAGTAATTACAGACAAAAGAATAATCTGACAATACAGGAAATGGCGGAAAGAACAAAGCTCAGTACAGCGATCATCAGCCAGATAGAGCGAGGTATAGGTAATCCGACATATATAGTTCTTGAAAGCATTGCCAATGAAATGGATATATCTGTTTCGACGCTTGTTTCAGAGGAAATATCGAATAATGAACTCGTTCTTAGGAAAAGCGAAAGGACTGTGATGCATGAGGAAGCAGGAAAAATCCTGATGTATGAACTTCTTACAGAAAGACCGTTCCATAATTATATGGATATGATTTTTGTTGAACTATATCCTCATGGGGATACTTCCGGCACATATACGGTTCATCACGAAGAAGAAAGTGTTTATATCATGCACGGATGTGTGACCATGGAGTTTGAAGATGAAGAAATCGAGCTTCATGAAGGAGACACAATAAGAGTATTGCCCAATCGAAAGCATATTCTTCATAATTATTCTGACGAGATGGCATACATAATAGATGTAAAATGCAAGAATTCATATTAGGAGGATCTCAGCGGTAAAGTCAGAATATTTTTGGTGGTCATATGTATGAACAAAGATTAAAAGATGATTACAGGTCTAGAATTATAGGTATATGGCAGTTGAAAATGAAAGGCAGGGATAAAGATATGTTATCAGGAAAAGTTGCGATCATCACTGGCGGAGGGAGTGGCATCGGAAATGAATGTGCAAGACTTTTTGCTGAGCAGCATGCAACAGTCATCATTATCGGAAGAAATGCCACGAAGATTGAAGGTTCGGCCAGAGTAATAGACCCTGAGGGTAAATGTGTTTATGGAAGGCAATGTGACGTTTCAAAATCTGAGGAAGTCGATGAACTGACAAAGTGGGTAAAGGAAAAATTCGGAAGGATCGATATCCTGGTGAATAATGCGGCATTGTTTCTTCCTACAGATATCCTAAGAGAGGAGCTTCAGGATGAGTGGGGAAAAATGATAGATGTAAACATTAAGGGAATGATCAGAATGATACATCGCTGTGTGCCTTTTATGGTAAATAATAAAGGTGGATGCATCGTGAATCTTTCTTCTGTTGATGCTTTTGCCGGATGTCTGAATTATGCCGGTTATTCCATGACAAAAGGTGCAGTGGTTTCTCTTACGAGGGGACTGGCTTTAGATCTCGGCAGATACAATATAAGAGTAAATGCGGTAGCGCCGGGGATAACAGATACACCCATGACACATGAACGGATCGAAGAAAACAAAGATAAGTATTTGAACCGGCTGGTTTTAAAGAGAATAGGAAAGGATACAGATATTGCAAATGCGGTGCTTTTCCTGTCATCAGAACTAAGCAGTTATATAACAGGTGAAGTTATAAATGTTAATGGCGGTCTGCAGTTTGTCTAGGAGGTGAGTTGACTATGAGTTTGCCGGAGAGAGTCAAAAGTACATATATAAAAATTCTTGAGGAAGAGCTGATTCCCGCAATGGGGTGTACGGAACCTATAGCAATTGCCTATTGTGCATCCAGAGCACGCGATTTATTAGGAAAAATGCCTGACTGTATGGATATTTTCGTAAGCAATAATATCATTAAGAACGTAAAAAGTGTGGTGGTTCCCAATACAAACGGTCTTAAAGGAATAGAAGCAGCCGCTGCAGCAGGATTGATCGCAGGAAATACGGAGATGAAACTGGAAGTGATTTCAAAGGTTTCCGATGAACAGAAAAGTCAGATTTGCAGTATGTTAAATGAGCTTCCTATCAGGGTGATACCGATGGAACAAGGGATGGTCTTTGATATAGAGATCATTTTGAAAAACGGAAATGATTCCTCAAAGGTAAGAATCAGTCAGTATCATACAAACATAATATATGAAGAGCGAAACGGAGAAATACTTCTCGAAACAGAGCTGTACAGGAAACTGAATAAAGGGGAATTACAGGATAAGGAGGATGGATTGGCAGATCATTCGCTCCTGAATATCAGTGACATTATCGAATTTGCTGACACTGTTGATCTGGAAGAAATAAGAGATATTTTGGACAGGCAGATAGAATATAATTCTGCCATTGCGGATGAAGGAATAAATGGAAACTATGGGGCTAATATTGGCAAAACATTGATTCTGACCTATGGAGAGGATGTAAGAAACCGCGCAATGGCAAAGGCGGCGGCTGGATCCGATGCCAGGATGAGCGGGTGTGAGATGCCGGTAGTCATAAACTCCGGAAGTGGTAATCAGGGAATAACAGTATCTGTACCGGTAATAGAATATGCAGGATATCTTGGTGTTTCCCGGGAAGTTCTATACAGAGCGCTCATCGTTTCAAATCTTATAGCTATACATGAAAAAACAGGTATCGGAAGGCTGTCGGCATATTGCGGAGCTGTAAGTGCAGGCTGTGCGGCAGGTTGTGGTATAGCATATTTATATGGCGGGGGATTTGAAGAGATAAGCCATACTTTGGTCAATTCTCTCGCGATAGTTTCAGGTATTATCTGTGACGGTGCCAAAGCTTCTTGTGCCGGCAAGATCGCAGCAAGTGTTGAAGCAGGGATTCTCGGATACCATATGTATAAAAATGGTCAGGAATTCAAGAAGGGTGAAGGGATAGTAAACAAAGATGCGGAGTCTACTATAGAGAATGTAGGTCGTCTTGGAAAGGAGGGAATGAGAGAAACGGATAAGGAGATCGTAAAGATAATGCTTGCGGTTGGATGATTATGAATCATTGGAATTAATTATAATTCGCCTTGAAAACTGAATATTTAATTTATACAATATTCCCAACGATATGAGGACAGAGACATTTAAGTAAAGATGTAAGCATGTTCTTTGGACGGCTTTTTACAGCTTAATCATAATATGAGGGGTAGAGTATGAATTTTGATTGGGGCGCTATTTTAGGACCTATACTTAGCCTTGCGGCATTTTTCATCATAGTGGGATATATAGGATATCGTATCAGGAGATTCAGACATTCCATCATGGGGCAGGCAGTGGAGACTATCGCAAAGGCAGTAGTTAACGGTGACGGTATGATAGAAGAGCCGGAATACACTGCAAAACCGAGATCCCTGTCCTCCATGGATTCCATTTATATTCCTAAGCTTGAGAAGGATTTCCCTGAGTTCAACTGGAATGAATGGAAGGTACGGATACAGGACGCGGTACTCAGAAGGATGGAAGCCATAGATGAGAGGGATCCTGAGTTGCTCAGTGATCATCCGCTTATAAAGGAAGAGGTGGAGAGGATCATCACAAATGAAGGTACAGGTGTGAAAAATCTCACCTATTCCGAGGATGAGCTTGAGTTTAAGAACCGACATGCCTACGATACTGTGATCTTCGGTTATGACAGAAACTCAGGACTCTGTACTATTCATACCCAGACTTCAGCAAGCTATGAGCGTCATGTGAAGGCGGGGATAAAGGCAAATTCCGCACAGGGAAGTGCCGGATCCAGGATCAGAAAGATACAGTCGGTATTCAAGACAGATCTTGTGTATGTTCAGGATGCTGACAAGGTGGACAGCAGGCTGAAGGGCAAGATGATAGGATATAACTGCCCTAACTGCGGAGCTCCTTTGAAGATGATCGGGGTCAAGGTCTGCGAATATTGCGGAACTGCAATCGAAGGGGTAAATATAAAGGTCTGGACCATAAATAAAATAACTGAAGACAGGAGATAAGCACGTATAAAAGCTCATAAAAAAACAGGAAAAATGCAATACTAAAAATTGAATTGAACCGCATAAATACTTATGGTAAAGTGGTTTACAAAATGGGGCGTTTTGCAAACGGAGTGAACAGAATGAGATCGAATTCGGGAAGATACAGACGCGGAGTAAGGATGCGGATAATGTCTATAGTTGTGGGAGTATGCATAAATATCATGCTCTCAGCCTTTGCTATCTATTTTAAGCTTCCACTTTATCTTAACACTATAGGAACCATGTGTACCGCCTGGATAGGAGGGATATTTCCGGGGGTCATGACAGCGTTCTTCACGAACCTGATCTGTGAATTCTACAGTTATGATGCTCTGTATTTCTCATTGATAAATGTTCTCACTGCAATATACGTCGTTTATTTTCGAAAGAAGCATGAAAAGGTAAGCGTCGGTGATATGGTGATATTTTCTCTGGTATCCGGCTTTTCATGCGGTCTGATGGGCTCACTCATAGAGCTTTTTCTTTATAGAAATATATCCAATTACACTATTCTCGGCATAGCGGATCATTTCAGGCTGCTACTTGATATTTCGCCTGTTATGTCACTTTCTTTCGCCAATATAAGCATGCACATCATAGATAAGGGACTTTCCCTTGTCATAACTCTCTTTATAATCAGAGCCATCCCAAATGATATAGTGCGCAGCATCAGAGACGGAGTCTGGAGACAGCGACCTTTGTCCGAGGAGGAGCTTAAGGATCTTCGGAACTGGGGCAGGGATATCAGACTGTCTTCCAGAACAAGGATGACATTTGTGCTTATAGGATTATCCACTGCGCTTCTTTTTATCGTCGGAAGCATAGGTGTGAATCTGTTCTTTAAAGAAGCAAAGACCGAAAGGACAGAAACAGCCCAAAGAACAGTGAAAATCGTGGCTGAGGTGCTGGATACCGACCGTCTGGAAGAGTACCTCACGAAGGGTAGGGCCGCAGACGGATATGCCGAAACAGAGGAAATTCTCAGACATGTATGTGTCAATGCTTATGGCGTGGAAAAGCTCAGGGTAGTAAAGGTCATGGAGGGCGGAGCCTATTTTGTTTTTGATCTCGACAAAAACAGTGAAACAGAGCAGCATGAGCCCGGAAGCTATGTGCCCATAAAAGAAGAGTTCAAGCCATATAATGATGATTTTCTTATGGGGAATGAGATAGAACCGATACAATCAAGAGATGATTCCGGAGTGTTCCTAAATATCTATTATCCACTTAGGAACAAAGGAGAAAATACGGGATATTATGTGGGGGCTGAGATATCCTTCACTACAGTAGCGATGATCCTTCTGAGATTTTTAAATAAGATGGGACTTATCCTCGTAGGATTCTTTGTTCTGATCATCGTCTTCGTTACCTGGATGACCGATATGTATGTAGAATATCCCATCAGCAGTCTTGCGAGATGTGTAGACCGTTTTGCGTCTGCCGGTTATGATCAGGAGACTCTCGATGAAAATGTAATGACGGTAAGAAAGCTCGGTATACATACAGGTGATGAGGTTGAAAAGCTGTATCATGCCGTGTGTCAGATGACTCTCAATCAGGCTGAGCAGATGAGAAATGTACGGAGATTATCGGAGTCAACCGCACAGATGCAGGACGGAATCATCATCACCATGGCCAACATGCTGGAGAACAGAGATTCCGATACAGGAGCCCATATCCAAAAGACTGCCGCCTATGTAAAGATCATAGCAGAGGGACTCAGAAGGAAAGGCTACTATGCCGAGAAGATAACGCCCAGATTTATATCTGAGGTCGTTCGAAGCGCTCCGCTGCATGATGTGGGAAAGATAAGCATTACCGACAGAGTTTTAAACAAGCCCGGAAAACTCACTGATGAAGAGTATGAGATCATGAAGACTCATACTATCGCTGGAAAAAAGATCATGGAAACCGCCATCAGTACTGTTCATGGCGAAAGCTATCTGAGGGAAGCACGGAATATGGCGGCTTATCATCATGAAAGGTGGGATGGCAAAGGATATCCTGAGGGGCTTCACGGTGAAGGGATCCCTCTTTCTGCAAGGATCATGGCTGTTGCCGATGTTTTCGATGCCCTGACTTCACCTCGTGTATATAAGCCGGCTTTTACCATCGAAAAAGCTCTGAGAATGGTGGAAGAAGGTGCGGGTACCCAGTTCGATCCGAAGTGCGTGGAGGTGTTCATGGAGGCTCTGTCTGAAGTAGAGGCGGTTTTTGAAAGATACAATGCAAATCACATAAGTTCATTTGAAGATCGAATGTCTGAAGAATACGAAGATGAATTTGCTGTTGTGTCCGGTCCTGATCAGAAAATAGGCTGACGTTTCAAAATCGCATTTTGGAGTTTTTTATGAAAGATTTTATCGCAGCACATCAACTTAATATAATGCTCATGATGGGAAGTATCTGCGGAACGACAGCTCTGTTCTCCTATGTATCCAGCGCTCTCACCAAACGAAGGAAAAGGGTGCTGATAGGGATGGAGCTCTCGGCCATGGTACTTCTTTTTTCGGACAGATTCGCTTATATCTATCGCGGACAGTTATCAGACTTCGCCATATTTATGACCAGGATCAGCAATTATCTGGTTTACAGTATGACTATTGCAGTTGTGTATTATGTAAATCAGTATATCAAGGACCTGTGTGTAAATGAGGGTTGTGACGATAAGTTTCCGCTTATGCTTCTGTTCAATGACAAATGTGCATTACTTGCAGAGATACTTATAGTGGTCTCGCAGTTCACAGGTCTTTACTATACCTTTGATGAGACCAATCATTATGTACGTTCTCCGGGATTTATCATGAGTTATATACTTCCGGTCATCATGGCAGTCACCCAGCTTTTGGTGCTGATAAAGTATTGCCACAAGCTCAGTAAAAGAGTGCTTATTCCGCTTTTTCTCTTTTCGCTGACTCCGCTTATGGCAGGTGGACTGCAGATAGTCTGGTACGGTCTGTCCCTCACCAATATGACCATGGTAGGAGAGATCATCATCATTTATATCTTTACACTTATGGATACCAATGAAAGACTGGCGGAAGCCCATAAGCTTGAGATGGATACTCTTCTTAAGGAAAAGATGAGTATGAAGAGACTGTTTGATGAGGCTGCCAAAGCATTTGTATCCGCTATCGAAAGGAAGGATACATTTTTAGAGGGACATTCTTCGAGAATTGCTGATATCGCAAGGATACTTGCTGAACGAAGCGGCAAGAGTGAAGATGAGTGCGACAGAGTCTACTATTCAGCGCTTCTACATGATATAGGTCTTATACTGCTTCCTGACAGTCTCATCGGAAAGGCTGAGGGGCTTAGTGATACAGAGTATAAGCTTGTGAAGAAAACGCCGGTGTTCAGCGGAGAGATACTTTCAAGTATAAAGGAGTATCCATATCTCAGTGAGAGCGCCCGCCACAGTTACGAAAGATATGACGGAAAAGGATATCCTGACGGACTGTCCGGAGAAGATATCCCTGAGATATCAAGGATCATAGCGGTTTCCAGAGCCTATGACGCCATGGTGTCTAAAAGGCGATACAGGGATCCGCTTCCCATACAGGTTGTCCGGGAAGAGCTCATAAAGGGATCCGGCACACAGTTCGATGCCCATTATACGGAGCTTATGGTTCAGCTGATAGACTCTAAAAATGCAGCAAAGGAGGATTCAGGTAAACTGGATCTGGAGAAAGAATTATTATGCGAAGAGTACAGGAGCAATGTCTCTACCGGTATACCGATACTGAACAACGAAAGCATTATCAGATTCAGGTGCCGGAGGCATAATGTGAATTCCGTATCCTTCAGTGCTCCTTCGCTCATCATTTTCGACGCCTTCGACGGACATGTACATAATAATGTTAAATCCATCGAAGCAAATCACTACATGGAATTCGGTGAGATATGGTTCGACGGTCATGGTATAACAACGGCAGCCAGAAATATGGAAATCAGGGTAAAGACTGAGGAGAAGTTGGCATCGGATGTTATCACGGTAAGAAGACTTGGATCTTACCCGGATAAAAACGGGGATGAAGACTTATATGAAATAGTATTCGGAAGGTATGAGGATCACCTCCGGCTGATCATGAAGGGACCGGAAAAAACAGTCGAGGCTGTTATGGCATTGCCGAATAAATCCATGAAGGCTTTTATCGGACTTACCGGAGAGAACTGCCGTATCTGTGATATAGAGCTGGAGAATACAGCCTGTCGGATAGAGCCTGGGGATGTAGCCCGTATCTCAGAGGAGATAAGCTATATCGACAGGATGGAGGCAGATATACCGAACATCCAGGTAGACAGGACGAGATCTTCGGCAACGGATGGAGTTGAGGTGAAGGATGGTCTGGAGCTCAGATTCCATTCCATGAGCCTCCCTACCGCAAGTCTCGTATGGGAATGTCCTTATGTTGTTCTGTACTATTCAAAGGATAAAAAAGTGCGTGGAGAGGGATACCGGGAATATGCCCTCATAAAGCTGAACGGCGAAAATGATAACAGGGATGAGTACGCAGAGAATGCTTTCTCCGTAAAGAGGACTGCGGAATTCGATGGATGGGATCACTGGAAAAAGAGCAATAAGGAGGGTCTCGTTTATGATGTGTACTTTACGAAAAAGGGAGACAGGATCACGCTGTCCAGTGAAAATCTCGGAATACAGATAAAGAATATCACCAGAATAAAGGATCACAGAAAAAAGGTTTATGCAGCCATCACAGGAGATCAGGTGGCGCTGACGGATATAAGAGTTCTATAAAAAAGTTTTATGCCGGATTCCCGAGGAATCCGGCATAAAGCTTTTTATTTTTCTTCTGTTTTTGTTTCATGAAGGAATCTGATGAAGGTGTCGACCTCGTGCTGTGAGCGGAGACGAAGCGTGTAGATATATCTTCCGATATGCTGCCATGCTGATTCAGGCAGTTCCTTTCTAATGACTATGACGTCGTGATACTTGTCAGCGATGCGGCTTTCGGGATGAACATAATCAGGTCCTTCCTTTCGGCTCGCATGAACGGAGAAGCAGTTCTCGTCGCTCTCAGAGCTGTGATGCATGAGTTCTGAAGCTGTCTGAAGACGCTCGTCCAGATAACGTCTGTCTGTGGTTATCATGTCCGCCCATATCTTATATACGTCCACAGAATGGGCGATGTTCATCATATCAGGGATGTAGCCGCCCGCAGGACAAAGGTCTGTATCGATGGCGATGAAGTCACCCTCTGAACCGAAGTCGGCCTGATCCTTAGTGAGGCGTTTGAATACGAAGTGGACGAAGCGGGATTTCGCATCGAGAGACTTCAGAGTCTTCCGGCCCAGTGATTTGAGCTTTGCAGGTATAGTTGGGCAGGTGTAGTATACTATGCCGGTATCGGCGCGGCTCTCTGTGAGCTCGTCCTCCGGCCATACGGTCATGGATTCAAATAAGGGTTCTCCATGACTGTCGCTCACTGCATCGTAAGAGCAGATGATTCCCTCGGCATTCTGATTTTTAGCCAGAGTCTCGTCATCGTAAGCTGCAGCAGGATAATGTTTAAGTCCTGTCGTTATGTTGAAATCCGTACGGAGACGTGCTTCCTGGGAAAGCCAGTAGGGATTCATGGATTCGAGCCAGTCTATTTTTCCGTACTTATAGGAGAAAAAGGCTACTGCGCGATAGAGCTGATCATAATCATGAAGACTGTCGATACGGAAATATTCAGTCATGCTTTCTCTCAGGTCCTGCGGAAGATTTTCGTAGGGTGCATCACCCACGCCTAAGACATTGACACCGTTCTTTTTCAGACGGTCGCAAAAATTCCAATAATTATCCGGATAATTGGGAGAAAGAAAAATGAAATTCATATCAGAGCCTCCTGATGGGACGTCAGCCCATGAAATTTCGCACTGCGAAAGCTGACGAATATTGATTTGGTCACGATACCGGGATCATGCATGGAAACACATACGAATGCTGGAATTGTGACACTCAAGTAACATTATACATATTTTTCAGAAGTAAATATAGTGCACGAAATCTGTAATTCATGGTATAATTTTTGTAATACTTTGACATAGAAATAACGATCGTGAAAATATAGAGGGACAGGAGGTACAATCAGTGAATCGAGATAAGTATACTTGGCACAGTGTGCATTTGGATAGAGACATGTCAGTCCTTGTTTACGGAACAAAGGGGGTTCCGGTTCTGGCGTTTCCGAGTAAGAGTACCAGATTTGATGATTGGGAAAAGAACGGGATGGTAGACAGTATCGAGAGTCTGCTTGAGGCCGGAAAGATCCAGCTATTCACCGTAGGCTCAGTTGATGATGAGAGCTGGCTCTGCGAGAACGGAATAGATGTCTGGAGAACTGCAAGGCAGGAGAGTTATTACAGATACATAGTTGAGGATGTTATTCCGTTTATCAGAAAGATAAACAAGTCTAAAAAGCTGCCTATTGCCACGGGAGTAGAGATGGGTGCCAATCAGGCGGCAGTTGTCTTTTTGAGAAGACCTGATATATTCCAGGCACTTATAGCCATGTCGGGAATCTATGATGCGAGATATTTCTTCGGAAACTATATAGATCATGATCTTTATGAGAATGCTCCGGAGCGTTTTCTCGAAAATATGGCACCGGATCATGAGTACATAAAGCTCTATAATCAGAGAAAGATGATCTTCTGCGTCGGACAGGGATCTCAGGAGTTTGATGGTGTACGTGCCCTCAAGAATCTGGAAAGGATCTTCATAACAAAGAGCATCAATGCATGGTGCGACTATTGGGGCTATGATGTTTCACACAGCTGGGACTGGTGGATGAAGCAGATCAGCTATTTCCTTCCGAAGGTGCTGGAGCCTGAAAAGACAGTTACAGTAAGTGCTGAAATAGCAGAGGAGAAAACCGAAAAAAAGGATGAGAAGAAGGCTCAAAAGGAAGTAAAGGAAACCACTGTGACCAGAGCGTCAAAGGAAATAAAGGAATCAAAAGAAGTAAAAGAATCAAAAGAATCAAAAGATGTAAAGGCGATCGTAAAGGATGCTAAAGCGAAGAAGCAGGAAGCGGCTCCAAAGGATTCAAAGATCCGACTGTAATTCGGCTATATACTCTTTTTAACTGATTATAATGTACCGGTTTATGACAAAATGCTCATGAACCGGTATTTTTTTGCCTATGAAATTAGTATAATTATTCAATAAGGATGTGGTATTTCGGAAGGATACAGGTGTTATATGGGGGGCGATTTCAAAAGTAAAGTCAAAGCTGTTTTGGAGAGTCTGGACAGGACTATCTATGTCGGTGACCGTCTAAAATCAAATCTGACGGCGCTTACATTTGCAGGTTCGGTTTCTACAGCTTTGGGATTGATCCTGGCAGTGGTAAATTATTTCACTGGCGACACGGCTATGTTTATAGCGTCGATGGTCACTGTGATAGCCGGGGTAGGCTGCGTTTTCTGCACAAAGGTGCTTTATGACAGAGAGCTCGCCATACAGATCCCGACGATATTCTGTATGGTGGTCATCACAGTGTATATCATTACCGGTGCCGCAGATGGATCAGCCATGCTGTGGGCCATCATGATACCTATAGGTATGTGCTATTTCGTAAGTGTAAAAAACGGTATAATTCTTTCTGCATACTATTCACTTGTATTTGTGATCGTTTTTTATACGCCTTTGAGAGAGCATGTGAAGGCATATTACACAAATGGATTTATGGAACGTTTTCCTCTTCTTTACATTTGCCTTTCTCTTTTCACAGGCATGGCTATGATACAGTATCACAGGAAGGCGCTTTTTGAGATCGATTATGCCAACAAACTGTCTGAAGAGGTTGCCAAGCAGACCGCTGTGGCAGAGGAAAGAAGCAGGAAGATAGAGCAGATATCCATCGAGACCATTCAGGCTCTTGCTCAGGCTATAGATGCAAAGGATCCCTATACCAGAGGTCATTCCACGAGAGTTAGTGATTATTCCGTGAAGATAGCGGAGGCTCTTCAATGGGATAAGGAGCGTATAAATGAACTGAAGCTTTCGGCTTTATTGCATGATATCGGAAAAATAGGCGTACCGGATTCGATTTTAAATAATCCCAGGAGGCTTACAGATGTAGAGTACGATATCATTAAGTCTCACACCACCATGGGCGGTGATATCCTGAAGGGTAAGGTGACTATAGCTATAGCTGAGGATGTGGCGCGAAGTCATCATGAGAGATATGACGGGTGCGGCTACCCACGGGGACTTAAGGGGATACAGATATCCGAGGAGGCAAGGATAGTTGCTGTGGCGGATTCCTTTGATGCCATGAGTTCCAACAGAGTTTACAGAAAAGCCTGCGATGAACAGCATATAAGAAAAGAGCTGCTTGCCGGAAAAGGACATCAGTTTGATCCGCATTTCGTAGATGTTTTCATAGAACTCTGGGACAAGGGAGAGCTGGCTTCGATCATGAAGGACGATACCGCCGCAGATGAAGAAAATGCCAGAATTTCATCGGCTATCATGAGAAGCGAATTGGAGAGCTTTCTGAGTAAAAATAACAGCTACAGTTCAGATAAAGAGGATGTCGATTCCGGTGATGCTGAGAGGGGATCCGGGAATTTCACAAAGCTCTTTGACTTTTTATCGGAGCAGGAGCAAAGCTTTGCTTACCCCTTTGATGCTGTAACCATAAATCTTGATGCTGCAGGTATCGAAAAGGATCATAAGGAAGAGCTGGAAAAATCGATGTACTATATGGAACAGTCCATAAGGCAGAACATCAGAGATGTTGACATCACAACAAGGTATGGAAACAGTCATTTTCTTGTTATAATTATCGGTGCCAATACAGATGGAACTAAGGTGGTCATAGATAAGATCTTCAGAGGCTACTATAAGATGAACGGAAGCGGAGCATATCTTCCTTCATATGAGATCCCCCGGAAAGAAGCATTGACACTTTCTTGATTAATGTATGGCATCCCGGGACAGGCTCGGGAATATAAGTAAAATAAAAGTATAAGGAGGTAATCATGCAGAAAGTAGAACAGTTTTTAAAGCAGGCAGAGACATATTATCTTGCTACAGTGGATGGAGACCAGCCAAGGGTCAGACCCTTCGGAACAGTACATATCTTCGAAGGGAAGCTTTATATACAGACCGGTAAGGTGAAGGATGTTTCCAGACAGATCCACAAGAATCCAAAGGTGGAGCTGTGTGCATTTAAGGATGGTACATGGCTTCGTGTTGCAGGAGAACTCGTAGAGGATGAAAGGATCGAGGCGAAGAAGTCAATGCTGGATGCATATCCGTCTCTTCAGAAGATGTACTCGGCTGAAGATCCAAACACAGAGGTTTTTTATTTCAAGAACGCAAAGGCGACCTTCAGTTCATTTACCAGTGCGCCTGAAACAGTAGAATTCTGATTACATTTTATATAGAGAGACATCATACGAAAGCCGGTTCGGACAGATTGAGTTTCGAACCGGCTTTCTTTTCACATAAAGGACACATTTTCCACAGGATTTTTCAGTTTTTTTTCAGTTTGAGACTGTATGCTACATCCATCCTAAGAAAGTTGAGTTTTTCCAAAGACTTGACCGGAAGCACTAAGTCGAAGGGATATCGGGCAAAAACGATATCCCGGCTTAGGTATATGAGAGGAGAATAAGAAATGGCATTACAGATTTTTGAAAGAATTGAAAAGAAATTCATGCTGACGAGAGAACAGTTTGAAAGACTTAAGCCGATACTCGATGATCATATGTCACCTGACAAGTTCACAGATTATACGATCTGCAACATATATTTTGATACAGACAATTTTCAGTTGATACGAAATTCCATAGAGAAGCCAAAGTACAAAGAAAAGTTAAGACTAAGATCCTATGGGGTTCCCACTGACGATCAGGAGGTTTTTCTCGAGCTTAAGAAGAAGTATAAGGGAATCGTTTATAAAAGACGAATCGCCATGAAGATGTCTGAGGCGAGAAGGTACCTGTATGAGGGTAAGACTCCTGAAATAAAGAATGATTTCGCCACGAGGCAGATCTTCAGGGAGATAGATTACGCAAAGAATTTTTACGGACTTAAGCCAAAGGCATTTATAGCCTATGACAGAGTAGCGTTACATGGAAATGAGGATTCGGAGCTTCGTGTCACTTTTGACAATTCCATAAGAGCGAGAGAAAAGGATCTGGAACTGACATCCGGCGATCAGGGAGAGCATCTGATCTCAGATTCGCAGGTTCTCATGGAGGTGAAGATCCCGGGAGCGATGCCTGTCTGGATGGCGGAGGCATTTGCAGAATTAAATATAAATATGGTTTCTTTTTCAAAGTACGGTACATATTATAAGCAGCACTTTGCGGAAGCGACAGGATATGAAGCAAAGATCATAGCAATGAAACAGCTGAATGCTCTGGAGCTCAGAAGAAAGAGTGAGGAAGAATCGAGAGAGCTTGCGCTTCCGAGAAGAGCGATGGCCTGAGAGGTCGGATGGCACGGATTATCCCAAAAGAATTATTGCTTTGTGGCGAAAATCCTACCGGGAAACATTTTTAGCAGCGTTTCCATAAATTATGAGAGAAAAACGCAACATTTTTTCATAGATAGAAGGAGAAAAATCATGTTAGATACAATAATTTACGATACAGGAGCAACACCGGCAGTTTTTGTTTTATGTCTCGGAGTTTCCATGTTGCTTGGCGCGGTGATAGCGGCATTTCACAGCTACAGAAACAGGAGCAGCAAGAATTTCCTCATGACGCTGGTACTGCTTCCGGCTATAGTGCAGTCGGTGATAATGCTGGTAAACGGTAATGTAGGAACCGGAGTTGCGGTAATGGGAGCCTTTTCGCTTGTGAGATTCAGATCGCTTCCGGGAAACAGCCGTGAGATCGCATCCATCTTCCTCGCCATGGCAGTGGGACTTGCAACAGGTATGGGGTATCTCATGATGGCAGCGGTGATGACATTTATAGTTGGTGCGGTTTCCATCGCTATAGTGGCAGCTCCTATAGGACAGGCAAGAGAGCTTGAAAGAGAGCTTAAGGTGACGATCCCTGAGAATCTCGATTACGCAGATATATTTGATGATGTTTTTGCTTCATACTCAAACGGTGCTCAGCTTGTGAGAGTGAAGACTGTGAATATGGGCTCACTTTATGAGCTGGTTTATCACATTACTCTGAAGGACAGGAAAAACGAAAAGCAGATGATAGATGACCTAAGAACCAGAAACGGTAATCTCGAGATAAGCTGCGGAAGAATTTCGGAGAAGGTAGAATCACTTTGATCATAAGAGCCGGTCATAGAGATGTCTGCAGTTAAGATATTACCATCGGAAGATAATTGGCAGAGAAAGCATGCTGAATCGGTTCGTGGATCCGAAACAGTTTGCATACAGAAATGAGGGAAAAATGAGAAAGAATAATTCTAAATACGCATATATCAGAAGTATTAAAGGTATGGCGATGGCGCTTTCTGTTGCGGGAACAGTTGTTTTTGCGGCAGGCTGCAGTAATTCCGGGACAGTATCGGAGCAGGAAACGGGTGGTATCAATGTTTCGGGAGCTTCAGATGAGGGATCATCGTCTGACAGTACAGCTGCAGCAAAGGCATCATCGGGAACGAAGTCGACAAACGGCGAGATAGCCATCACAGTGAATGACGGAAATATCAACGTAAGCGGTCAGAACTCTGACAGTGTGAAGGTTTCCGGCACCACCATCACCATAACAAAGGCAGGAACCTACAGGCTGAGCGGAACTCTTACGGAGGGGCAGATCCTAGTGGAGGCAGGAGACAAGGATGATGTTCAGCTGATACTTGACGGTTTTAGCATTAGCAACAGTGAAACAGCTCCGATTTATGTAAAGACTTCCGGAAATTTCTTCCTGGAGCCTGAGGCAGGAACTGAAAATCTGGTGGAGGACAAGCGTGAGGCAGCATCCGGCAGCACCTCCACGGAGGAGATTCCGGATGCCGCGATCTACAGCAAGTCAGATCTCTATATCATCGGAACAGGTGCACTCACTGTCAGGGGCGGCTATTCTGACGGTATTCATGGAAAGGATCTTCTCATGGTGTCGGAGGCGGTGACTCTCGATATCACAGCCACAGAGCATGGTATCAACGGAAAGGACAGTCTGGAGATTCAGGCCGGTACCATCAGCATCACTTCCGGTGAGGACGCGCTTCATTCCAAGGGTGATGTGATAATCAGCGACGGTACACTGCAGATCTCTGCTGAGGACGATGGAATCCACGCGGAAAATGAAGTCAGGATTGATGGCGGAAATGTGGACATAGTTGAATCCTATGAAGGACTGGAGGCTCTGAAGGTAACGATAAACGGCGGAAATATCAGTGTTTCTTCCTCCGACGATGGCATAAATTCTGCCGGCGGCGCCGACTCCTCAGGCGGCATGTTCGATGTGACGGAAGGCGCGGCCATAAGCATTAACGGCGGTACGGTCTATATCACTGCGGCAGGAGACGGAATCGATTCAAACGGCGATGTGGTCATCACCGGAGGCGAGATCTACGTTGACGGTCCTTCCATGGATGGCAATGCTTCTCTCGATTACAACGGCACAGCCACTATTACAGGCGGAAGCTTCTCACTGACAGGCTCCAGCGGCATGTTCCAGAGCTTCAGCGGGGAATCAACACAGGCTCAGATCATAGTTTACTATTCGGAAAGACAGGCGGCAGGTACTGAGATCACGGTTACGGACAGCGAAGGCAAGGTCATCTATGTCAATGCTGACTCCCAGAAGGAATTCACCGTATTTCTGCTTTCAAGCCCGGAACTTAAGGCTGGAGAGACCTACACGGTGAAGACCGGTGATCAGGAAGCAACTGTTACTATAGAAGGATTGACCGGCACTGCCGGAGAACGTTCCGCTGATATGATGGGCGGTGGTATGGGTGGTCCCGGCGGTCCAGGCGGTCGTGAAGGACAGGGAAGACCCGGTGGTTTCGGCGGTTCCGGTGAACAAGGAGTCACCGGTGACCGTGATGGTCAGGGAATACCCAACGGACAGGGCCGCTCCGGAGTCTCTAGTGGACAGGGTGCTCCTCAGGAACAACAGAATAAATGATCGAATGGAGCAGGTCTTAGGGACCTGCTCTTTGGTGTAATAATTGTAATTGACAAAATGGATGAAAGAATGTACCTAATATAGAATCTGTTTCTATTGGAATAAAGGAAACGTAATCATTGAAGAAATCGGTGATTATCACTAAGGAGGTGACCTATTTGATGGATTTAGAACCTACATCACCAGGAGAAGTATTACAAGAAGAGTTCTTGGAACCAATGAAAGTAACTGCATATAGACTTGCCAAGGAGGTACACATCCCTCAGTCAAGAATCAGTGATATCATAAGTGGCAAGAGAGGAATTACAGCCGACACTGCTATGAGATTTGCAATGTACTTTGGAACAACTCCGCAGTTCTGGCTGAACATTCAAAATCAGTATGATTTGGATATGCTTAAGGTATCAGGTAAGATTGTTGATATTTCTGATATTAGACCTTACAATCTGATGCAAGGATAGATGTAGCCTCCGGCTGCATTTTACAGCTTTTAATCTTATAACAACCGGAGAGTTCCTGCCGTTTAAGTGGAAGGTTTAACAACATGGGGCTGTCGCCTAGATGATGATATGCTCCCCCCAAGTAGGACACTGAAATATAAAACCTACTTGGGGGAATTT
>NZ_MUHW01000021.1 GCF_002007235.1 Oribacterium sp. C9 | reverse complement strand
TGCCGAACGGCACGTACGGTGGTGTGAGAGGGGGATTATATTCCCCCTACTCGATTATAATAATCCCAAGTGAAGCCGAAGTTTATGGTGATAGCCTGACCATATGATGTAATGAGGATAAAAGAAGTGAAAACTACAGGACGAAGACATTATCCACTGCTTTGTTTGACAATGCTTATACTGGCACTTTGTGCGCTCATCGGCTGCAGCTCTGACGAAAGACCTGAGATAACATCACTGAGTCAGCTTTCCGAACCCGGACTAAGAATAGGAGTCATACTGGAATGCCCGGAGGAAAAATCCCTGCCCGAAGATTATCCTGAGGCTAAGATATTTTTGTATAACGACCCGCCTCTGGTATATGATGATCTGAAAAGCGGACGTTTAGACGCCTTTGTATATTCGCGTCGTCCTATGGAAATAGCTATAGAAAACGGAACCGAGGGCGTATGTATACTCGAAGAGGATTACAGTTCAAATAAGGTTGCCGTCGGGATATCGCCCAAGTCCGGGATACCTGATTTCAAAAATAAGGTGAACAGATTCATTGCTGAGTTGAAGGCTGACGGAACGCTGGACGATATGTACGATCGCTGGGTCATTAAGGGAGATACGAAAATACCGGATATACCTGTTGCGGAGAATCCATCTCTTCATTTGACAGTGGCAACAGCAGGTACATTACAGCCGTATACTTATTTTGTAGGTACTGAACTGAACGGTTATGATATCGAACTGGCAAAGCGCTTTGCGGCTTGGATGAATGCAGAGCTTGAATTCAAGCTCTATGATTTTAAAAGCATAGTTGCCGCAGCTCAGAGCGGTGATGTGGACTGCATCATGTCAAATCTGTTTTACACGGATGAAAGAGGTGAAGGCATTCCGTATTCTGATATCCTGTTCATAGAAAGAACCGCTGTAATGGTCAGGGATCCGGATGCTGTTACAGGGGGAAGCGGAGAGATTATATCCGGGATATATTCAAGTTTCCATAAGACATTTATACGTGAAGACCGCTGGAAGCTGTTTTTGAGTGGAGTTGAAACCACACTTGTTATTACATTTTTTTCTATCCTTTGCGGAACCTTACTGGGATTTTATGCATTTATGCTTTGCAGGAATGGGAATCCTGTTGCGAATTTTGTGTCCGGTACCATGATATGGCTTGTGCAGGGTATGCCTGTAGTTGTACTTCTCATGATACTTTACTTCGTTGTATTTGAGTCTATAGTGATTTCCGGTGTTGTGGTCTCCATCATAGGATTTACGCTGGTATTCGGCGCTTCTGTTTTCCAGATGGTCAAATCCGGGGTCGATGCCATTGACCGTGGACAGATGGAGGCTGCCAATGCACTCGGATATTCCGATACTTTCGCCTTTTTCCGGTTTATTTTGCCTCAGGCGTTGCCGCATTTCATACCTGCATACAGGTCAGAGGTGACAGCAACCATAAAGGCAACGGCTATTGTCGGATATATAGCAGTTCAGGATCTCACAAAGATGGGAGATATAGTTCGAGGACGTACTTATGAGGCGTTTTTTCCTCTGGTATCGGTGGCAGTCATATATTTTCTTCTGGAAGCATTACTGAAGATTTTGGTAGACAGAATGGTGGATCCCTTCGATTTCAGGAAGAGAAAACCGGAGGAGATACTGAAGGGAATCAATGTGAAGGTATCTGAGAAGGAATAGTCTTAAAAAGTTTTCAAAAAAAGCTGAAAAATAACTTATACTTGTCTCTTTGGGTGTCGAAATCTTTTGAGTAGCTCAAAAATAAAATTGAAGGGGAAAAAGATATGAAAAAAATTATTTCACTTGTATTGGCATTGGCACTGCCTCTCGGTCTTGCAGCATGCGGCACCACATCTGTTCCTGTTGCAGGCACTGAAGCTTCTGCTGTTGAAAGTACAGAAAGTACAGTCATTTCTCTTGAAGAAAAGAAAGCTGAAAGGGAGGGGGCACTTCCAAAATGGGATCCTTCGTCTCCTGCGATGCAGTCTCTGGTAGAGTTTGTAAGTGCGTCTGTTGATGAGAATTCAGACGGATTTATCCCTGTAAAGGACAGAATCGCGGTATTTGATATGGACGGAACACTTACATGTGAAACATACTTTACATATTACGATACATGTATGTTCATAAGCTATTGTCTGGAGGATCATCCTGAAAGAGTATCCGATGAGCTTAAGGCAGCAGCCCGTGAGATCAAGCCGGGATATACAGCAGGTGAGGAGCTTGCCCGAAACTTCGCAAAGGCATACGCAGGCATGACGGTTGAAGAGCTCTATGATTATGCGGTAGAGTTCGGACAGAAGAAGACAAAAAGCTTCAACAATATGCGTTACATAGACGGCTTCTATCTTCCTATGGTGGAGGTTGTAAAGTATCTTTATGACAATGACTACACCGTTTACGTTGTGAGCGGAACAGAGCGTACAACAACGAGAGCTATAGTTGACAATTCACCTATCAGCGAATATGTTTCTCCGAGTCATGTTATCGGAACTGCATTTGAAGTTAAGGTAAAGGGCAATGAGGATGTATCATCCAATATGGATTTCAAGTATAAGGATGGAGATGAGCTTGTATTTACAGGCGGCTTTATCCAGAAGAATCTGAATGCAAACAAGACCATCTGGATCGAAAGAGAGATCGGACAGCGTCCTGTACTTGCATTCGGTAACAGCGGAAGTGATACAAGCATGATGAATTATGTTATAGATAAGAGAAATCCTTATCCTTCACAGGCTTATATGGTAGTGGCAGATGATGATGTACGCGAATGGGGAACACAGAACTGGGAAGAAAAATCAGCTCAGTATAAGGAGCAGGGCTATGTTCCTGTCTCTATGAGGACAGACTTCGCAGAGATCTACCCTGAGGGTATTACAAAGGCCGCTGCCCAGTACACTGAACCTGAGACAAGTGATGCAGGAAAGGCTGAAGTAAGGCCTGCTGCATGATCATACAGCTATAATGTACATACTTAGAAAGACAACGATGGAATCAGTATATGATTCCACGTTGTCTTTTTTTGTCATAACACGATCAGGGGACGAATCTTTCTGTACAAATATGTATTTCACTGAAATCGGGGTTGAATCATAGTGAAAGATGTATGGTTCAATACAAATACAAAGTTGTATTGTTTTTTTGTCACGCAAAATCTATATGTATGGGTATGTGACAATCAATCAGGGCGAAAATAGGCGTAAATTGTGCATTATTCATGTTGTTAAAGATTAAACATTGATCAAGTTCGTTGAAAAAGTTTGATTTAAATACAACTTATGCAAAATATTGCCTTGTATTTTATTGCAAATAAACAAGCACGCTGTTAAACTTTAGCTAAGAGTTGTGAAAAACAACTAAGTTCGTGTTTAATTTAATAATGGAGGTTGTGTGATGAGAAAAATTCTCAAAAAAGTTGCGGCCGTTGCAGCGTCCGTAGCTATGGTTACCGGACTTGTAGCTTGTGGTAGTAGTTCTTCTTCCTCTGGTTCTTCAGCAGGAGGCGGCGGACAGGCAATCGAAAACAAGGACATTAAGATCGGTGTGTCCATCTGGTCTTCAACAGATGTTCTTGGATCACAGTGTAAGCAGATCCTGGATGAGGCCGCAAAGTCTCTTGGTGTTCAGGTTCAGTATGTGGATCAGGGACATGTTTCCGAGAAGGTAACAGCATCTGTTGAGCAGCTTGCAGCAGCAGGCTGTCAGGGAATCGTAATCTGTAACTCTTCTGATACAGAGATGACTTCTGCAATCAAGACATGTAATGATAATAAGGTTTATCTTGCACAGTTCTTCCGTGTTATTTCAAAGGATAACAGTGCAGACATTTATAAGGCTGCTACAGATTCTCCATATTATGTAGGTGCAGTTCATGAGAACGAGCCTGAAAATGGTGAAAAGCTTGTAAACATCCTTCTGGATAAGGGTGATCGTAACATCGGTCTCATCGGTTGGGAGCAGGGCGATGCTACATGGCTCGGAAGATGGGAAGGCTATAAGGCAGGCGTAGAGAAGTGGAACAAGGAGCATCCGGATGATCAGGCAAAGCTTTCTGAGCCACAGTACGCAGGTACAACATCTGAGGGTGGTTCAAAGGCTGCTGAAGCTCTTATGTCAGCTGATCCTACACTTGATGCACTTATTCCTGCCGGCGGCGGCGGAGATCCTCTTCAGGGCGCTATCGCAGCAGTTGAGCGTGCAGGAAAGACACAGGATATCGATATCGTATCTACAGACTTCCTTCCTGATCTCGGAGAGAGACTTGCAAACGGTTCTATGGCAGGTGAGTCCGGTGGACATTACTGTGATCCGCTGATCGCTTTCATGATGGTTTACAACGCTATCAAGGGCAATTACACAGGATTTGAAGGAAAGTTCAATGACGTTCCGTTCCCATATCTTTTTGTTTCATCTGCAGATGATTACAAGGCTTATGAGAAGTATTTCGTAGATCAGCTTCCATATACCGATGAAGAGCTTGTTGAGATGTCAAAGCTTGATTTCGATGGACTGAAGGAGGCAGCTGCAAAGATCTCTATCGAGGATGCTGCTGCACGTGCAGGGAAATAATTTATAGATCTGTTCTGAAACAGACAAAAGAGCCGGTATCGAGCGTGGGCACAGATACCGGCTCGGTTTTTAAAAAGTTTGATGAGGTAATGAGATGAGTTCTTCCACTGTGACAATGGGACAAAAAAAGATTACAGGAAGCCTCCGTGGTTATTTGATTTTATTATTTCTGGTCGTCCTTTCCTGGGGTATCTTTAAAGTGCTGACACCGAACAATTTCGGGTCATTTAATAATATGCTCAGCTATTTTCAGGCCAGCCTGATCGCCAGTGTAGGCGCTGTAGGATTCTATTTTGTTATGGTCATGGGCATGTTTGACTTTTCAATCGGCGCAAATATCATGCTTTCAGCTATTGTGGGCTGTGTTTTCGCAACAAAATTCGGACTTGGATATATAGGTCTGGTTCTGGGCGCTTTACTCTGTGGCTGCCTGGTAGGCTTATTTAACGGAAGCTTCTACGTAAAGCTTCGTATACCGTCTATGATAGTTACAACGGGTCTTGCTTTGATATATGAGGCAGTTGCCAACTATATCGCAGGCGGTGTGGAGCAGACATTACCGGCCGATCTCAGAATGTTCGGACAGATGCCGGGAGACATCGTTCTCGCTGTAGCTGCTTTTATAGTAGCGTATGTTTTTCTTAATTATACGAAAATAGGTACGTATACCTATGCCATCGGAAGCAATGAATTTGTGGCAAAAAACATGGGTATCAACGTAAATAAATATAAGGTGCTTGCCTTCATATTGAGCGGTGGATTTTTAGGTATCATGGCAGTCCTGACCATAAGCTATGGCTCATCCATGGTTGCGGTTACAGGTATGGCATCCATGAGCCGTAACTTCGTTCCTACCATGGGCTGTTTCTTCGGTATCGCGTTCAAGAAATACGGAATACCACTTCAGGCTATCATCATAGGAGAGTTTATCATCAATATCATTTTCTTCGGCTTTATCGCATTGGGAGCTCCTACGGCAATTCAGGATGTGATCACAGGCTTTGCACTCCTGATAATCATTACCGTGACCTCAAAGATCAAAAAGGGCGAGATTGTTAAGTGATACAGGAGGGCGCAATGAGTGAAATTCGTTTACAGGTAAATAATCTTTGCAAATCCTTCGGTATTACGAAGGCGGTTCAAAATGTTTCTTTTACGATCAACAAAGGAGAGGTTCATGCACTGATAGGTGAAAACGGATCAGGTAAATCCACCCTGACCAATATGCTCACCGGTATCTATAGTATCGATAGCGGAACCTTCGTACTGGACGGAGAGGAGATACATCCTAAAAATCAGGTAGATGCCAATGATCACGGTGTTTCCATCATAGTTCAGGAATTGGGTACATTATCCGGTCTTACCGTTGCTGAAAACATTTTCCTCGGACATGAAGACCGGTTTGTGAAGTTCGGTATCAAAAACACAAAGCAGATGATCAAGGAAGCCAATGAGCTTTTGGAGCGTTATGGCTTTGACCGTATCAAAGCACAGCGAATGATCGATGATTACAATTTCGAAGACAGAAAGCTGGTAGAGATAGTCAAGGCTACATATTTTGATCCGAAGATAGTAGTCATAGATGAGACTACAACAGCACTTTCACAGGAAGGTCGTAATGAGCTTTACAAGGTTATGGACAGGATACGTGAGAGCGGCAATACCATCATTTTCATTTCCCATGACCTTCAGGAAGTTCTGGAGAGATCAGATACCATTACGATATTACGTGATGGCGTATACATTGACACAGTAAAGAGCAAGGATGTCACGGAAGAGGATCTGAAGCGTCTTATGGTAGGACGTGAGGTTACAGGTGATTACTATCGTTCTGACTATGGCAGCGTGATCTCTGATGAGGTAGTGCTTTCAGTGAAGGATGTTTCGGTTCCGGGACTTTTGAGTAATCTGAATTTCGAGCTTCATAAAGGAGAGATCCTTGGGTTTGGAGGACTGTCAGAGTCAGGTATGCACGAGGTTGGAAAAGCGATCTTCGGTGCCTCCTATGACCGAGAGGGTACTGTAAAGCTTGCTGACGGCACAGAGATAAATGATATCCCTACCGCTATCCGTCACAGCATAGCGTATACCTCTAAGGACAGAGACAATGAATCCGTTGTACTGAATCAGAGCATAATGGATAATATCTGCCTACCATCTCTGGATGAGCTTTCGGATAAGAGACATATGCTTCACGATAAAAAGCTGAGAAGCTTTGCGGATAAATTCGCCAAAGAGATGTCTGTAAAGATGGTAAATGTCGATCAGTTTGTATCGGATCTTTCAGGCGGAAACAAGCAGAAGGTCGTTTTGGCGAGATGGATTGGTAAGGACTCGGATATAGTTGTTCTGGATAGTCCGACCAGAGGAATCGACATAAAGGTAAAGCAGGATATCTATCAGCTTATGGATCGAATGAGAAAAGACGGAAAGTCTATCATCATGATCTCGGAAGAGCTGATGGAACTTATCGGAATGTGTGATCGAATCATCATCATGAAGGATGGAATGATCAGTGGACAGATCGAGAGACATGAGACTCTGGATGAGAATAATCTGATCACTATGATGGTATAAGGAGGAATTATGGCTCAATCAGGTAATGCTGGAACAACAGCAACAAAAGATCAGGTAAAGAAAGTATCCGAGATGTCCCTGATCAGGACGTTTCTTCCCATCGTTGGTCTGATCATAGTTTTTTTGACTTTCAACGTACTGACAAACTTTAGAATGATAAAAAACATGCCATTGGTTCTTTCACAGATCTATGTGACCATGATAGCAACGACCGGTGTGTTTTTCATCATGACCATGGGCGGACTTGATTTTTCACAGGGTTCCATACTGGGAATCGCTTCCATAGTGGTATGTCTGGTATCAAAAGTCAGCATACCTTTAAGTATAGTAAGCGGAATACTTGCAGGTGCTATGATAGGAGCATTTAACGGATACTTCTATGTATATCGTAAGATCAAATCCTTTATCGTAACTATCTGTACCATGTTTTTATTCCGCGGATTCATAAAGTATATGACCACCAATGCGCCTGTTGCAGGATCTGCTTCTCTTATCAATTACGACAGTACAGGTTTAAAGGTTGTATTGACACTGGTTATACTTGTGATCGGTTTTGTGCTTTTCAGATATACAAAATTCGGAACATATCTGAAGGCTATAGGTGCAGGTGAAAAAGCAGCCATGTTTTCCGGTGTAAGGACTGATCTCATGAAGTTCTGGGTATATGTACTTTCCGGAGCCATCACAGGCTTTGCAGCTTTTGTCAATGTTATCAAGGTAGGATCGGTGACATCCTCAGGTGGAAATCAGCTGGAGACACAGATCCTGATCGCTTTGGTACTTGGAGGCATGCCGATTTCCGGCGGTGCGAAGGTTCGATTTGAAAATATCATCGTAGGTTCACTTTTGTATATCGTCCTTAACAGCGGTCTCACTATGATGGGATTTTCAACACAGATGATGCAGCTCATACAGGGAATAGTATTCCTGGTATTTGTAGCGATATTCGCTGATCGAAAGTCATTACAGGTTATCAAGTAAAGACATGATGCCTGAATCCCTTATACCATTTAAAGAGTTAATGACATGACTAAGGAAACAGATAAACATATCAACGAAAACCTAAAATATCAGAAATTATATAAGTGGGGACGAACACTTATTTTGAGTGGAGTGTTGAAGGACGGCGAAAAGTTCATGTCTGAACACGTATTGGAAAAGAAGTTCGGATACTCCAGACAGACCGTACGTGCAGCCCTGGAAAAGATGGAGCAGGAAGGGCTTATCCAGAGAGTCAGAGGCAGCGGAACCTATGTATCTTATCATAATGAAGCAGGGGAGGAAGGTGATGATAAGCCGCATATAGGATTGATTCTAAGCTATTTTGCCGATTATCTGTTTCCCGAGGTATATGCGGGAATCGAATCGGTCATGAAGGAGCAGGGATTTCAGATCGATGTGGCAATCACGAGAAATCATCTCAATGAGGAGACCATGTACCTTGAGAATTTTCTGAAGTCAGGAGTATCCGGGCTCATCATAGAGGGTACACGTACCAGCTTCCCGAATCCTAATCTTCGCCTGTATAAGGATATCAAGCGCAGGAATATTCCTACGATCTTTATCCATAATCATTATGCCAATATTCCATTTGACAGCGTAGAAATGTATGATTCAAAGGGAAGCTATGAGCTGACCAGAAAACTCATCGATAACGGTCACAGGAAAATCGGTGGCATGTTCAAGTATGATGATATGCAGGGAATGGAGCGTTATCGTGGATTTACAGAGTGTCTGTCGGATTTCGGTCTTCGTTATGATGACTGCTGGATCCGGTGGTATTCCACAAAGGATATGGAGGAAAAATTCAGCAAAAAAAGTCTGATGGAGTTTTATCGCAGAACTAAGGAGTGTACGGCACTTTTTTTCTATAACGATGAGATCGCCTACAGATATATGGATTTTCTGACTGAACGAGGTGTGAAGGTTCCCGATGATGTTTCTGTAGTGTCCTTTGATGATGCCAAAATGCAGGAGACCGGTGCAGTGAAGGTTTTATCTGTAGTCCATCCAAAGTATGAGCTTGGTAGACTTACCGCAAAGAATCTTCTTCGCATGATGAATGATCCTGAATGGACCCATCATAATTATGCATATAAATTCCCTGTTTCATTTAATTCAGGTAATTCGGTAAAAGATATGACATGATCTGAGTTTTATAAGTTTATATCCCATTTGTGCCTGCACAAATGGGATATTTTTTATTATAGTAAAGTGCTTTGATCAGAATCAGACGTTAAGTACGTTCTTGTGGAAATGATGCAAGGTATCATCAAAGTCTGTATTCTTGCGGGAATAATACATATATCATCGAAGTCTGTATTCTCGTGGGGACATGCCGAAGGTATCCCTGAAAAGTCGATGAAAATAGCTGGTATTCTCATAGCCTACGGAAAATGATATATCAACTGTCGACAGTCCGGTGTTTTTCAGGAGTCCTGCTGCAGTTTTCATACGCTTTTCCATGAGAAGCTCCTTGAAGGTCTTCCCGGTATTCTTTTTTATAAGCCGGCTCATGAAATATATGTCAACATTCTCTTTTTCGATGAAGTCTGAAAGAGAAGCATCTTTATACTCGGTTTCTATGAAATTCAGAAAATGTATCATCAGATTCTGTTCATAAGAGTTTTCGGGCACAAGGATGTCAACAGCCATACTGACCAGATGTTCGAAAAGAAGAGCCATATACTGTTGAGCGAGACTTCTGGTATGTTCAGGTGTCTCCAGCATGAGCCATATGAGATTTTCCATCAGGTTCTGTACCGGAAGCATGTTACGTGCCGGAAAATACAGATAATTTCCACCCATATCGGAATCAGTCAGACAGCTGACTAAAAAATCTCTCAGCGGATTGTGATCCTTTGATATTCCCGGAAGAACCTCGTTAAAAAACTGGGGACGTATCATGATATTAACAGCTATATCGTCCTTGGAGGCAGGAAGTATCTCCTGGGTGGCATGCTGGTTCATAAAAAGAAGATCACCCTCGGAAAGAGTGATGGACTGCCCGTCGATGATATGACCTGTTTCTCCCTGACACATATATACAAATTCGATGTAATTGTGACTGTGCTTTGGAAAATGCACAAATCTGGTATGAGGTCTGATATCAATGAGCTTACCGTTATCGAGAACTATAGAGTGATCGATAACGGTATTTTTTTCGTCTTTGTCGGGAGCATAGTAAAGAGAACGATCTATGGTTCGGTGTCCCTTCAGGAGTTCTCTCTCTTCATCAGTTAACTGAGAAAGCCGGTTCAATATTTCTTTATTCACTTCACCATACCTCCCATAGTGCAGTCGGATCTTGGCATTGATCATATATGGATATGCCGTTCTTGCAGGCTTATAAGATGATATACCTAAAACCGCAAAAATGCAAATCAGGACGTAATATATATCAAATTTCGACATATGAGAGCAAATCAGAACTAAATATAATAGATACATATCTTTGATGGATGAAATCGTGATGTGGTTATCATGAGTACATCGGGGCTTCAAAGGATCGCTGTGAGATTTTATTAAATGGTTTCTTTTGAAGCGGATCATAATCAGAAAGGGAGATAAAAATGAGTTTTAGTGAAAGACTAGAGGCGGCAAAAAAACGATATGAGGCTGTGGGAGTAGATGTTGAAAGGGCTATGGAAGAAGCCGGAAGGATAACATTGTCTATGCACTGCTGGCAGGGGGATGACGTGATGGGATTCGACCAGAAGGGACCTCTTTCAGGCGGCATACAGACAACAGGAAACTATCCTTATCGTGCCAGAACACCCAAGGAGCTTTTTCAGGATATAGAGAAGGTTCTTAGCTTCGTACCCGGAAAGCATCATAAGCTTAATCTTCATGCAAGCTATGCAATCTTCGAAGAAGACGAATGGGCAGACAGAAACCAGTTACAGCCTGAGCACTTCAAAAAATGGGCAGAGCTTGCGAAAAAGAACGGACTGGGTCTGGATTTCAATCCTACATTTTTCAGTCATCCGCTGGCAGAGAGCGCGACACTTTCTTCTGAAAATGAGGAGGTCAGAAAATTCTGGATACAGCATGGAATTCAGTCACTTAAGATCTCGGAATATCTTGCTACGGAAACAGGGGTTCCGTGTCTCATGAACATCTGGATACCTGATGGATTCAAGGATATACCTGCTGACAGAAAGGGACCTCGCGAGAGACTCAAGGATTCTCTGGATCAGATCCTCGCCACACCGTATGACAGAGATAAGGTAAAGGTTTCCGTAGAATCCAAGGTCTTCGGTATAGGTATGGAATCCATGACAGTAGGTTCTCATGAGTTTTATATGAACTATGCGGCAAAGAACGGAATTTACTGTCTCATAGATACAGGACACTTCCACCCGACCGAGAATGTTGCGGACAAGCTTTCGTCAATGCTTCTTTTCAACGATAAGGTAGCACTCCATGTTTCACGCCCGGTACGCTGGGATTCTGATCATGTGGTTCTTTTCAACGATGATCTGAGAGAGCTTGCGGAGGAGATAGTACGTAACGGTGCAGACCGCTTCTTCATCGGTATGGACTACTTTGATGCATCAATAAACAGGGTTTCCGCATGGACAAACGGAATGAGAAATATGGAGAAGGCACTTCTCTATGCATGTCTCACACCGAACCAAAAGCTAAAGGAGCTTCAGGATGATCGAAACTTCACAGAACTTATGAGCTTAAGAGAAAGAGTAAAGACACTTCCATTTGGCGATGTCTGGGATGCGTACTGCGAAAAGGCGGGAGTACTAACTGAGGATGAGTGGTTCGAAGACTGCAGGAAATATGAGGAGCAGGTTCTTTCTAAGAGAAAATAAAGACAGGAGAAAAATTATGAAAGTATTGGATTCTGAATTGATAAAGGGCTTTACAAGAATGTGTCAGGACGGCTTTGATCAGGGCTGGCATGAGAGAAACGGCGGTAATCTGAGCTACAGAATGAAGGATGAGGAGGTTGCCGGATTAAAAGATGATTTCAGCTTCGATGCAGAGTGGCAGGAGATAGGAACAGAGGTTCCGGAGCTTCACGACCTTTACTTCGTGGTCACAGGATCAGGCAGGTACATGAGAAATATGCAGACAGATCCTGCTTCAAATCTCTGTATCATCAGACTGGACAGTACAGGTACAAAGTATCAGATAGTATGGGGACTTGTAAATGGCGGAAGACCTACATCCGAGCTTCCTACTCATCTTATGAATCTTCAGGTTCTTAAGAGAAGGGATGAGGATATCCGCGTGGTATATCACTGTCATCCGGCAAATGTTATCGCTCTCACATATGTTCTTCCCCTTAACGACAGAGTTTTCACCAGAGAGATCTTTGAGATGGCAACAGAATGTCCCGTAGTCTTCCCGAAGGGAATCGGCGTCATCCCATGGCTGCTCTGCGGCGGAAAGCTCATCGGAGAAGCCACAGCAAAGGTTATGGAAACAAAGGATTTTGCGGTATGGGCACACCATGGGGCGTTCGCCTGCGGTACAGACTTTGACATTACCTTCGGACTCATGCATACGGTTGAAAAGGCTGCAGAGGTACTTGTAAAGGTAATGTCTATCACAGACAGAAAACTGAACACCATAACACCGGATCAGTTCAGGGAACTGAATAAGCCTTTCGGCATCGAGATAGATGAGCAGTTCCTCTATGAGAGAAAAACAGATCTCATCGGGGAAATACCGGAAGACTGACAATTTGTTATGGAGAAATTTATGGATAGAAAATACTTTTTGGCAGTGGATATAGGCGCCTCCAGCGGGCGCCATATCCTTGCTCATCTTGAGGACGGAAAAATAGTACTTGAAGAGATATATCGTTTCAAAAACGGTATGGACACAGAGAACGGGCATAGGATCTGGGATACGGAAAGACTTTTCCGGGAGATAAAGACCGGAATGAAGAAATGCTGTGAAGACGGAAAGATTCCCGTATCCATGGCTATAGATACATGGGCAGTTGACTATGTACTTCTCGATAAAGACGGGAAAAGACTCGGACCCTGCTATGCCTACAGGGATGCCCGTACCGAAAACATGGATAAGGAAGTCTTCGGACGGATCTCTGAAAGAGAGCTGTATGAGAGGACAGGAATACAGAAGGCGGGGTTTAACACCATATTTCAGCTTATGGCGGTGAAAAATGAGCATCCGGAGTGGCTCGAAAAGGCTGAAAGCTTACTTATGGTACCGGATTATCTCAACTTTCTTCTGACCGGTGTAAAGAAGCAGGAATATACAAACGCCACAACTACCCAGCTTGTCAATGCCTACACTCATGACTGGGACCGTGAGCTTATAGAAAAGCTTGAGCTTCCGGGCAGACTTTTCCGCGAGATATCGGAACCGGGAACTGAAGCAGGGCTACTTCTCGATTCTGTAAAAGAAGAGACAGGTTTCAACTGTAAGGTGATACTTCCTGCTACTCATGACACCGGTTCTGCAGTAATGAGCCTCCCGACCCAGAAGGATGATGTTCTCTATATTTCTTCCGGTACATGGTCACTTCTCGGAACAGAGCTTTTGAAACCAAACACCTCACTGGCTGCTCAAGGGGCCAATTTCACAAATGAAGGAGGCTACTCCTACAGATACCGTTTCCTGAAGAATATCATGGGTCTCTGGATGATACAGTCGGTTCAGAAGGAGCTTATGGAAAACGATAGAACTAAACAGGATCTCAGCTTCGCTAACCTTTGCAAGATGGCATCTATTAGTAAGATCCCTTCTGTTGTCGATGCAAATGATTCGAGATTTCTTGCACCTTTATCCATGATAGAGGAGGTACGTTCCGCATGCAGAGAAACAGGACAGCAGGTTCCTGAGTCTCCATGGGAGATCGCGAGAGTCATCTATCGCTCACTTGCAAGATGCTATAAGTATGCGGTTGAAGAGCTGGAATCCATAAGCGGAAAGAAATACAATGCCATACATATTCTTGGAGGAGGCTCGAAAGCCGCATGGCTGAACGAGCTGACAGCAGAGGAAACAGGGCTCGAAGTCATCGCAGGACCATCAGAGGCTACGGCGCTTGGAAACATAGGTGCCCAGATGATACATGAGGGAAGCTTCAGCAGTCTGAAAGATTTCAGAAAAGCTGTAGAGGAATCAAAGGACAGCCTGTGACATCATTTTTTTGACTCAATAGCTGACCGCAATTTTGTTTGAAAAATCATCAAAGTCTGCAATATAAAAAGATTAAAATCAATCACTGTTTGATAAGATATGTAAAGAAATTAAGCATTGGAAAAACAAGAAGATTTAACTGTTGGCCAACATAAATCTCGGTTTAAACACAAGGGCTCTGTTTCCGGCATCCGGTAAAAATGAAGGAGCTTAGGACAGAGCAGCAGGAGGCATCACATGAAAAAAATACTGAAACGCATAGGTGCGGCATTCACAGCCTGTGCGCTTATATTGGCCGGTGGAACTTTCATAAGTGTAAAGGCAGCGGATTTCAGCGGAAGTATCCAGCTGAAGCTTGCCCATAATCAGCAGGACGGTTCGGAAATAGCCGACACCATAGCGAAATTCAGCGATTTTGCGGCAACAGATTCAAAAGGAGAGATATCGATCAAAATTTACCCGAGCGGTCAGCTGGGATCAGAGACTGAAGAGGTGGAGATGGTTCAGGCCGGCATCCTCGACATGGCAAAGGTCAGCTCCAACACCTTAGGTCAGTTCGACAACAGATACGCCATATTTGCACTTCCATATCTATTCACAAGTCAGGAGCATTATTACAAGGCAATGGAAAACAGTGAGGCTGTGAAGAAACTTTTCAGGTCAACTGCTGATCAGGGCTTCATCGCCATCGGTTACTATGCCAACGGCTCCAGAAATTACTACCTGAAAAAGGATGTCTGTGTAGATGATCCTTCGGATCTTGCGGGTATGAAGATAAGATCCATGGTAAGCACAACATCGATGGGCATGATCTCAGCCATGGGTGCAACACCTGTGCCAATGTCTTCAAGTGAGACCTATTCAGCTCTCCAGCAGGGAATAGTAGACGGAGCAGAGAACACTGAGCTCGCCCTTACGGTAAACGGACATGAGGATCTGGTAAGCTCATATACCTATACAGAACATCAGTATTCTCCTGATATCTACATCATCAGCACAAAGACATGGAATTCACTTACAGAGCCACAGCAGCAGGCACTTGAAAAAGCTCTCAGCGAGACAAATGATAATTTCAAGTCGGTTTATAATTCCATGATGGATGCAGCCATCGATGAGGCAAAGGAACACGGTGTAAAGATCTACAAGGGAATCGATAAAACAGCATTTATCGAGGCTGTTCAGCCGCTTCATCAGGAGTACATCACTCAGGGGGCTGAGTACAGAGAACTTTATGATGATATAGAGCTTTACAAGTGACTTTATGATATCGGTGAGTGTGAAAAGATCCGATAGAGACATTGACACTCACATCATCTGATAAGGAACAGGTCTTTTGAATCACAAAGCAGACTTTGATTCCTGTAGATCGAAAGGGGAAATGATGACCAAAACAGTTAATCGTATCATCGAGACCGTTATGGCGGTCCTGATAGTATGTATGGTAGGTGCCAATTTCTGGCAGATATTTACAAGATTCGTTCTCAATCATGCGGCAGACTGGACAGAGGAGTTCATGAGATATGCGCTTATCTGGCTCACGATGCTGGGCGTGCCTTATGCTTATGGAAAGAACCAGCATATCGCAATCGAGTTTGTAGTAGACAGCTTTTCCGAAAGAGGAAAGAAGATAAATGCCATATTTATCGAGACAGTGATACTGCTTCTCAGTGTATTTGTTTTCGTGGCAGGCGGAATCATGGTTACCATGAATGCCAGAGGACAGGTATCGGCGGCACTTCAGATGCCTATGGAGTTCTACTATCTGGGAGTTCCTGTAGCCGGATGCCTCATGGTTTTCTATACTGTACCGAGACTCATGGAGCTTATAAAACAAACAAAAGATGACAAGGCATTGACAGAAAGGAAGGCAGCGTGATGATGCAGGCACAGGCAGCGATAGTTCTTTTAGTAGTATTTTTCTTCCTTCTTTTCATGAAGGTTCCTATTTCTTTCAGTATCATTTCATCAGCCCTCGTGACCATCATCATGTTCATGGATCCGAACTTCGGAATGTTCATATCCGCACAGAAGATGGCGAGCGGCATCGATTCCTTCTCTTTACTTGCTGTTCCGTTCTTCATCCTTGCGGGAACGCTCATGAGTAACGGAGGTATAGCACAGAGGATAATCGATCTTGCGCTTCTGGTTCTCGGCAGAGTTCCGGGATCCCTTGCTCTGACAAATATTGCAGGAAACACCATCTTTGGTTCACTTTCCGGTTCCGGTATAGCGGCTGCGACAGCCATCGGCGGTGTCATGAACCCTCTCGAGAAGGAAAGAGGCTACGATGAAGCATTTGCAGCAGCAACCAACATCGCAACAGCACCTGTAGGACAGCTTATTCCTCCTACAAACGCCTTCATAGTTTATTCAGCGGCTGCAGGCGGAACTTCGGTAGCAGCGCTTCTTATGGCAGGATGGATACCGGGACTTCTCTGGGCTTTCCTCTGCGGAGCAGTAGCCTTTGTATATTCAGCGAAGCATGGATATGTAGTGAAGAGAGCTGAAGGTATAACCTTTAAGGAAGCCTGGCTTACTTTCTGGAGAGCTGTTCCATCACTTCTTATGATCGTTATCATAATCGGAGGTATCCTTTCAGGACTGTTCTCACCTACAGAGGCAGCCGGCGTAGCGGTGATCTATGCCTTCCTTCTTGCCGTATTTGTATACAGAAGCATTGGCATAAAGGATATGTACAAAGTACTCGTTGATGCAGGCACCATGACAACCATAGTAATGCTTATAATCGGTGCATCTCAGGTACTCAGCTTCGTACTTTCATTCACAGGGCTCCCACAGGCTATCAGTTCATTGCTCCTATCAGTATCCGGCAACAGAATCGTTATCCTGCTCATCATCAATATCATACTTCTTATCGTAGGCACATTTATGGACATGGCTCCTGCACTTATGATCTTTACCCCGATTTTCCTCCCCGTGGCAAAGAGCGTAGGTATGGATGAAATCCAGTTCGGTGTCATGATGGTAATGAATCTGGCCATAGGTACTGTGACCCCACCTGTGGGAAGCGTTCTTTTCGTAGGTTGTTCAGTTGCGAAGCTGAAGGTTGAGAATGTCATAAAGCGACTGATCCCGTACTTCCTTGTAGTGACAGTGGCGCTGCTGTTCGTGACATTCGTACCGGCTGTTTCAGAATGGCTTCCGAGAACACTGGGACTGATATAAATTGCAGGTGATTAACTTTTAACTCAGATGATCCACTACGGGTATCATACTGACGTAGACATTACGCTGCTTACGGTATTTCAGAGGTGAGATATTCATATAGGACTTGAAGATCTTTTCAAAATGTGTGGAAGAGTGGTATCCCACCTTTGAAGCTACGGAATCAATGCTTTCGTCGGACTCCTCCAGAAGCTGTTTCGCGGCACGTATGCGGTAAATGTTTATGTATTCGCGGATGTTGTATCCCGTTACCTCGTGGAAGGTGCGGCACAGATAGTATTTACTCAGGAAAAACTTTTTTGCGAGGAAATCAAGATCGATATCATCGCGATAGTGCTCTGAAAGATAATCGGCTATTTCATATGCATGACGAAGGTTTTTATTATCCTTGGTATCTGAAGATGCGTCAGGATATCTTTTCAGATCACGGGTCATATATAAAAGGAGCTCGATTACGCACAGCTCCATAGCCATCTGATAGTTGCTTGATTTATCCTGATATTCCTTTTTGAATCTGTAGTAGAAATCCATGAAATGATTCTGCTGCTCTTCATCGAGATGATATACACCATAGTTGGACCTGAAAAATCTCGTGAGATTGAGTGAAGGAAATCTGGATTCTATAGACTTCATACGGTCAGGAGTTATGTAAAGGATGATACGGTTATGACCGAGATCATCAACACCTGTAGATTTGGTCATATGAATGAGGTTAGAGTCTATGAGTATGAGGTCCCCCTTCGATGCATGATAGATACGGTTGTCAAAGAAGAAATCGCGATTTCCGTCCAGTATATAGAAAATCTCATATTCAGGATGAAAATGCTTTATCTTCATGTCGTACTGACCGTAACGGACCTTGTGTTCTACTGCAAGTCCGTCTATGGAACAGAAGAGAGTGAGTTTTTCATTTGCTTCTATCTTTGGTTCTACCATGATGACCTCCGGGGCAGTTGAAAAAGATGCGAACCTGATTCAGATAAAGTCTTGGCCTGACAAAAGAAAGTGAGTGTCAGTACTGATCGGTAAATATCAATCGTTTCGCGCTCTATAGTATAAAATATTCATCAGCAGCTGTAAACGTTTACACAGTTTAAATTACATCATTGGAGATAATACAGAAATGGAAATCAGCAAGAAGGAGATCGAAAAAAAACTCGATCTGGTCATACAGAAACTTATAAATCTGGACGGTCCCGAAAATGAGGATGAGCTAAAGGACAAGGGTGAATCCATTGGATATTTCAAAAGAGATTTCGGTATCAGCGAATGGGATTGGCCTCAGGGAATAGGTCTGTATGGTCTCATGAAGAAAATGGATGTTCAAGGCACAGAGGAGCAGATCGGATTCCTCAGGGACTGGTTCGACAAAAATCTCGAGAGGGGACTTCCATCCAGAAACATTAACACCACAACTCCGCTTCTCACTTTAACAGAACTTAATGAGAAACTAAGAGACAAACGCTATGAGGAACTTTGCCTTAGCTGGGCAGACTGGCTTATGAACTGTCTGCCTCGCACGAAGGAGGGGGGCTTCCAGCATGTGACCAGTGCCAACGGTGACAGGCAGGGAGTGAGACTCAATGAAAACGAAATGTGGATAGACACCATCTTCATGACCGTGCTTTTCCTGAATCGTATGGGACATAAATATCAGAATGAGGAGTGGATAAATGAGGGTATCCATCAGGTCCTCATGCATATCAAGTATCTGTATGATAAAAGGACGGGACTTTTCTACCACGGCTGGACCTTCAACGAGAGAAACAATTTCGGAGGTGTCTTCTGGTGCAGAGGAAACAGCTGGTTCACTCTGGGAATCCTGGATTATCTCGAGGATTTCAAAAAGCCGCTGAATCCCGGTGTCAAGCAGATGATACTTGACTGTTACAGAGCTCAGGTCACAGCACTTAAAAAGCTTCAGGCTCCTTCAGGTTTATGGCACACTGTGCTTGACGACAGTGAAAGCTATGAAGAGGTTTCAGGATCTGCAGCCATTGCAGCCGGAATTCTGAAGGGTATAAAGCTCGGTATACTTGATGATTCATTTAAACCCTGTGCTGAAAAAGCTATCAAGGGTATACTTTCAAATATCGATAAGGATGGGACAGTGCTCAATGTCTCCGGCGGTACAGGCATGGGTATGGACAAAGAGCATTATAAGAATATACTTATCGCGCCTATGGCTTACGGGCAGTCATTGACGATACTGGCACTGGTTGAAGCATTAAGATGCTGCAGGTAGATTTATCAAAGAGCTTTAAATCTTTGTAAATGAAGGGAGAAATCATGGAAAGAATGGCATGGAGAGGCAGGATCAAGCCGGGATGCAAGGAAGAATATATCAGGAGACACAATGAGATATGGCCTGAGATGGTGGAGGTGCTTAAGAGTGCAGGCATAGTTAATTACACCATATTTGCTGACGGTGACGAGCTCTTCGGGTACTATGAATGTGAAAAGGGCGTGGCATTTGCAGAAAAGACCCAGGCTGATAGCCCTGTCGTCGATAAGTGGAACGACTACATGAAGGATATACTTGAGCTTGTCATGGATCCTGAAACAGGTGCCCAGCCGAAGCTAGAGCCCGTGTTCAGGCTGGATTGATATATAGAGAATACATATAGTGTTATCTATCTGATATCGATATATCGAAATATTTCATTCGTATCAGCCGGTATCATGTTCCATCGGTTTTCACATAATTGAAAATTCAGGTTCGATCATCAGGCTATCAGGTTCCACACGGCACCTAAGAAACAGAATATCAACACCGGAGGTCTTTGCTTCTTCAAAAGCTGCTCCGAATTCAGGGTGCATCCCGATGTTAGGACGAACTTCGGATACACCCTCCATTTGTATGACGAAGGCGATTATAGCTTTGTATCCCTTTTGTGTGGCTGCAGTCAGTTCTCTGAGATGCTTGACGCCTCGTTCTGTCGGCGCATCCGGGAAATAGCCGACTCCGTCAACTTCCAGAGTACAGCCCTTAACCTCCATGAGATAACGTTCATCACCGCGTTCCATATAAAAATCTATCCGGGAATTCCCATAGGTATATTCAGGGATGACTTTATCAAAGTCCTGTGTGCTGAGCCACTCCTTTACAACCTTATTAGGTGCCTGACTGTCTATGTTGAAAAGGACACCTGTGTTTTTCTTTACAGCCACAAGATCATATCTTGTTTTTCTTCCCGGTGTTCCCGGTTCAGTCAAAAAGACTTCACATCCCGGAATCAGGAGTTCTTTACAGCGTCCTGTATTCTTTACATGGACAGTTTCTTTACAGCCGTTTACTTCTACTTCTGCGATGAAGCGATTCGGGCGTTTCAGAAAAGTTGCGGCGGTTATATTTGGATATTTCATAAAATAATCCCCTTTTTTAGCTATTAAAGTGAATTGAGCACTTTTAGATTTTGAAGAAATCCGTCATAAGTTTCAAACAGAATATCCTGACTTTAATACGTTTGAATCCCGATTTTACTGTAGAGTCTAAATTGCTGTCATTCCTGTCGTATCATTTTCCTGTACTGTGTAGGTGTAATTCCCTTTTCCTTTTTGAATACACGATTGAAATAGGTCATGTCATTCATACCACAGATGGATGCTATGGTGTGAACCGAATAATCTGAGGTGTTTAGAAGGAATATAGCACGTTCCACTCTCTTTTTGTTCACAAAACATGTAAAGGTACTTCTTGTTTCTTTCTTGAAAAGAGAGGCAAGATAACTTTTGTTCAGGCCAAGTTCTTCTGCGGTTTCCTGAAGTGTCAGCTCAGGTTCCGAGAGCTTTTGGGAGATATGATTCAGTATCTTCTGCATAACGGGAGAGTATCCGGCTGTGGACTGTTGCTGCACCAAAAGACAGTATTTTTTCAGGATCTCCCTGTGAACCTCTTTATCTTGAGTGGGAGTGGTCATGTTTTCAATTCTTACAGCCATTCTTCTTGACATTTCATCAAGATGTACAGGATGGACCTTCCCTCTTTCTGCGGCTTTTCTACAAAGTGTATTGAAAGCAAGAAGGTTGTTCTTTTTGCTTCTGAGAGTATTTGAGGATCTGTTATCAAGACCTCTGAAAGCTATGTCTGAACTGTAATGCATAGCCCGGTCGAAGTTGCCCCCGGAAATGGCATCCATTACCTTTTCTTCCAGATCATATCTATGCTCCAGCTGCTGCATGGTGTTTTCATTGGAAGTACTGTTTGCAGAAGTGAGATAGATTTCACTTTCTGTGCCCTCTTGTCTTATATATTCAATTTTATATTTACTCATTCCATATATGGTTTCTGCCAGTGTTTCAACATAGCTCTCCAGAGTACTGATATTTTCAATGTAAGTGAGAGAGGTATAGTACTGGTTGATAAACTGCCAGAGGCCTTCCGGTATATTGTGTTTCCGGCATATTTCCTGTGTACGCTGTATGCCCGGAGATTCCACAAGATAAGGACCCAGTATCATGGCGATAGGCAGCTCCTGCTCAGGAACAGGCAAAAGTATGTAACTGCAGTTATAGATGTCTGCAGCATAATATATGATCTTTTCCTGAGTAAAGGAATCACTGATGCCTTTAAAAGAAATGGTTTCAGCATCCCGTTTATTCAGAATGGTCTTTCGGAGCCCCATATCCAGATCTAAAGGAAGAGGTTCTCTGATATTTACGATATGGGTCTGAATTCCCATTTTGTCAAAATAACTTTTGGTAAATTCAAGAAATGAGTTCTGCATATGAATCTCCCTTAGTGTAATGTTTTTTACATGTCCTGATTTCCGACTTACGAATGCAGAAAAACACTGTGCCTCCAAAAACTGTACCTGCAAAAGCAAACATTAAATAGACAATATTTATTTATACTAATACGATATTTATGCAAAATCAATAATGATAAATATCGTACTATAAATACAAAATATAGACATTGTCCAAATCCTGACAACAGATTATCATGAAGACACTTGAAATTCAAACTGTTCAGTAAAAATGATATGAGCCATGAAAAAAATATCTGAATATCGTGCCGGCATATTATTCGGAAAAAACCATGGGCGAAATCGAAAAAATTAAATTCTGATTCGATGTCGACTTTTGACACTCACATCATTTGATATGTCCTGAAATACGAAGCAAAAGGCAATCAAATCATCACCTTATGTTTATGATTTCCGGGACAGCGAATCAAATACTTAGTATTTCAATCTGGAGGACCTGAAATGGGAAGCAGTAAATATGATGTCGGAAACGGAATTCACAGAGTTCCTACATGGAGAATAGCAGGGTATGCCCTGAACAATACAGCAACAAACCTTTATCTTTTCTTTATGAGTTTTATAGCCTATTACATTACAGGATGGGTAGGTCTCGGAGTTGTTCTTGCGGGAAGCTTTTCTATGATAATGCGTCTTTGGGACGGTGTCACCGATCCTATAATCGGTTTTATAGTTGACAAGACAGACGGAAAGTTCGGAAAGAACAGACCCTTCATGATCCTCGGAAATCTGATCCTGTTTATCTCCAGTTTCCTCATGTTTTTTATTACCCCGTCACTTCCTGAGGGAGCACCGAGGATCCTTTTCTTCATACTTGTAAATGCAGTCTACTATATTGGTTACACCTTCCAGTGTGTTATCACAAAGGCAGCACAGTCATGCGTGACCAATGACCCGAAACAGCGTCCCCTTTTCACAGTATTCGATGCTATTTACAATATGATCCTTTTCACAGGAGGACAGGTTTTCGTTTCCTCATATCTTGCGGCCAAGTACCATGGTCTCGGAAAAGACATTGCCATGTTCCACGAGTTCTGGCTTATAGTTGCGGTTACTTCAGCTATTTTCACAGCCATAGCGGTCATTTCCATCTGGCCTAAGGACAGAAGAGAGTATTTCGGTACAGGAGAGGCTCAGAAAATCACCTTCAGGGACTATTTCGAAGTGATCAAAAACAACAAGGCTATACAGATGCTTATCATAGCTGCTTCAACCGATAAGCTTGGAATAGCTGCGAAGACTTCAACAGTAACGCTCATCATGTATGCCATAGTTGCAGGTAACTTTGCTCTTTCCGGCGGATTCCAGATTTATACCACAATCGGTAATGTTATCTTCGTTATCCTGGGTGTGGGAGTTATCGCCACAAGATGCGGACAGAAGAAAGCCATGGTGCTCAGTAGCTGGATAGCACTTATAGGAAATGTGTTAATGATGCTGCTTTGGGGCTTTGGTGATCCTACAAGTCTCAGTCTTCCCGGATATGAGGGCTTCAATGGCTTCAATTTCTTCACTGTTTCACTTTTTACACTGACTGTAATCACAGGCGGATTTCAGCAGGTCAGCTCCAATATAGTTGTTCCCATGATAGCTGACTGCACAGATTATGAGACCTACCGTTCAGGACGTTACGTTCCGGGACTTATGGGAACACTTTTCAGCTTTATAGACAAGATGATTTCTTCCCTTGCGCCGCTGATCTCCAGCATTTGCCTTGCTGCTATCGGATTCACCACACAAATGCCTGATGTGGATACTCCATATACACCGGCACTTAAGGGAGTAGGCATATTCCTGATGTACGGTCTCGTTTCACTGGGACTTGTAGCCAACATCGTTGCAATGAAATATTATCCTCTTTCTGCTGAAAAGATGGCCGAGATAAGAAAGACCATTGCAGATAAAAAAGAGGTTGCATAAGAGTTTGATAGTTGACTTTTAAATAAAAAAGAAAGGAGCCTCCGGTATTTGTTATATGACCGGAGCATGATAAAAAATGGTAGATCTTAAGGCAAAGCCCTTTAACTTAAGCGACAAAAAGATTCAGTGGGTGGAGGATACGATAAAGAACATGACTCTTGATGAGAAGATAGGACAGCTTTTCATCAATCTTACACTTCAGAGAGACCCTGAGACCCTCGACAGGCTGGTGAATAAATACCATATCGGAGGTGTTCGCTGGCAGGGTGGAACACTTGAGGAAATCTACGAACAGAATAAGTATTTTCAGGAGCACAGCAAGGTTCCTGTTCTTATAGCCGCAAACTGTGAAGCCGGAGGAAACGGCGCAGTATCTGAAGGTACATTTATAGCTACGGGAGCCGCATGCGGTGCAAGTAAAACTCTCGATACTGTAAGAGACATGGCTAGAGTCGGAGCTCTGGAGGCAAGAGCTGTTGGTTGTAACTGGACCTTTGCCCCGGTTTGTGATGTGGTCTCCAACTGGAGAAACACCATCGTAAATACAAGAGCCTTCGGAAATGACCCGGAGCTTGTTGCTGAAAGATCCCTCGCCTATATGGAGGAAATGAACAAGGCAGGACTTGTCTGTGCAGCTAAGCATTTCCCGGGAGACGGAAGTGAGGAAAGAGACCAGCACCTTGTCATGGGCTGCAATGACCTTTCTACAGAAGAGTGGGACGAGAGCTTTGGAAAAGTATATAAGAAGCTAATCGATGCAGGACTTGAGAGCGTCATGGTGGGTCACATCTGTCAGAGAGCATATACAAAGAAGTTTAACCCTGAGATAAAGGATGAGGATATCCTTCCTGCAACTCTTTCACCTGAACTTTTACAGGGCCTTCTCAGAGGACAGCTTGGTTTCAACGGACTTATCGTAACCGATGCGACACATATGGCAGGTCTCACTGCTGCGGCAGACAGAAAGCATGCCATGCAGGGAGTTGTGGCAGCAGGCTGCGATATGATACTTTTCTTCCATGATCATGAAGAGGATATAGCTTACGTAAGAGAGGGTATAGAGGACGGAACCATCACAGCGGAAAGGCTTGACGATGCACTCCACAGGATTCTCGGTCTCAAGGCACATCTCGGTCTTGATGAGCTTGTGTTTCCTGAGAAGGAGGATCTTAACATCGTAGGCTGTGAAGAGCACAAGAGGCTCGCTGAAAAGGCTGCGGATGAAAGCATTACCCTTGTAAAGGATACCCAGAAGATCCTTCCTGTGGATCCTGAAAAGAAGAAGCGGGTTTTACTATATTTTATCGAAAGCGCACCTGTTTCATCACTTGACGGGGCAGATCCTGCGAAGAAGCTTCTGGTGGATGAACTTGAGAGAGCAGGCTTTGAGGTCGAGGCTCCCAAGGACTACTACGAGTATGAGATGGAGTCTCCGTCGAAGTTCAATAAGTTCAGGATGATGGAGCATGAAAGCAGGGAAGAGTTCAAGAAGAACACGGATCTGGTGCTTTTCGTCATCGACATGAAGGGCTATGCAAAGGAGAACAACACAAGGCTCACCTATTCCGTTTCTCATTCACATGAGATTCCATGGTTTGTCAGGGAAGTACCGACAGTGGCTGTCTCTCTTAACTACACCAATCATCTATATGATGTTCCTATGATGAAGACCTTTGTCAATGCCTACGGCTCAAGTCCTGAGTACATCCGTAAGCTGGTTGAAAAGCTTACAGGTAAGTCAGAGTTCAAGGGGCAGTACAACGATATCGTATGGTGCGACAGATGGGATACAAGACTTTGAATCGAGGTTTAAGAATGTTGGATTTTGAGAAAAAACATGATCATATCGTATGTATAGATTCAGATGGCTGTGCCATGGACACCATGAATATAAAACACATAAGATGCTTTGGACCCTGCATGGTGAAGGAATGGGAGCTTTCAGAGTGGGAGCAGGAAATACTTGAAAGATGGAATGAGATAAATCTCTATTCTCTCACCCGTGGAATCAACAGATTCAAGGGACTCAGCATGGCTCTTTCAGAGATAAATGAGAAATACAGGAAGATCGATGGTGTAGAGGAATTATGTGTATGGAGTGAAACAGCTCCTGAATTAAGTAATTCTGCTTTAGAGTCAATGATCGGCACTTCACCTGTTTTTGAAAAGGCTCTCAGATGGAGCCGGAGTGTCAATGAAGAGATAGAAAAGCTTCCTCAGGAGGAAATAAAGCCCTTTGAAGGTGTGAAGGAAGCCTTTTCCCTCATTCATGAATCAGCTGACATCGCTGTGGTTTCCAGTGCAAATCCTGAAGCTGTAAGAAATGAGTGGGAAAGATTCGGACTTCTCGAAATGGTGGATGTGGTATGTACTCAGGAGGTGGGCAGTAAGAGCGCCTGCATTAAGATGATTTCTGAAAAGGGATATGAGAAGGATCATATCCTGATGGTGGGAGACGCTCCCGGAGACAGAAAGGCTGCGGAAGAAAATGAAATTCTTTTCTATCCCATACTTGTAAAGCATGAGGATGAAAGCTGGACAGAATTCCGTACAACAGCTCTTGATAAGTTCATGAAGCTTTCATATGAGGACTACGGTGTAGAAAAGAAAAAGCAGTTTGAAAGAAATCTGGATACGGGAGAATCGTGAGCCTCGTGGCAGATTTCACAGGAATCCGGCATATAGCACCAGCCCTCGTGAAGCGAATTCAGATGGACTGGTGTTCCCGGAACCGCTCTGCGCGGAACGATTCGATGTCAGTTTTTGGATATGTGTATTCTTATATAGGACCATAATATGTCGATAACCTTAGAAGGAATATTTTTCGGAAAGGGGTACATATATGAAAATAACAACATTTAATCCACAGATCATTACAAACGACGCAGAATCCATAGTTAAAGTCTTCGAGGCTCTCGGTTTTGAGAAGCATCATAATCCGCAGGGAATCGGAGATTTGAAGGTTGAGGGTATCAGGATGAAAGATGCAAACGGATTTTATCTTGACATTTCTTCTCCGGACATGAAGCTTCCTCAGGATTTTACTGCCATCCGTATGAACGTGGATGATTTTGATGAGGCATACAGGTTGCTTACAGAACGTGGATTTAAAAATTTCTACGGAGATAAGACTGTGGAAACGAAGAGCTCAAAGTCTGCCATTATGATATCTCCGTCGGGATTTCCTGTTAACCTGGTACAGCATATCAAGCAGTAAATTAACAGATAAACTGAAATCAATATACGACTATCTTCGGGACCTCACTGTTTTGTGAGGTCCCATTTATATGTAATAAGAGAAATGATATTTCAATACACAAAAAAAAAGAACCTCGAATCCATGAAGCACTCGCCATTTCATCTACCGTTCTTTTCATCACGAATCGTCTTAGATCTGTGAAGCACTCGCCACATCTCTTTAACTTGTTTATATTGTATCAACTTTCATACAATTCGTCAACATGAAAATTTTTTTCATTTTGCGCTTCAGCCTTTCTTATATTGCCTGAAAAACAAGTCGAAATAGTAAAAGGAATAATTTACAGAAAAGGGAAAGGGCAGGATAGGTGCTGCATAGGTTGTATGATATGCATATTGCCCCGGTGGTAAACAAATGGATATTGATATTTTGCTGATATTACAGTCATTTCGTGAAGGGGCAGGTGGATGCCTTACGGATTTTCTCTCCAAGATGACCTGGTACGGAGAGATGAATATAGTTCTTATCATCATGGGTCTCATATACTGGTGTGTCTGTAAGGATATAGGAACATATCTTCTGATGGGCTGGTCAGGGAACCGAATCGTCAATGGTGTCCTGAAGGTGTCAGTATGCGCCTACAGACCGTGGATAAGAGATGCGAGGATAGTGCCTGATGAGACAGCACTTAAAACAGCAACAGGCTACTCCTTCCCGAGCGGACATTCCATGAACGGTGCTTCACTGTTTGGAGGTATGGCCATAAGACGGGAACTTACCAGGGGACTTCGTGTGCTGCTTTGGATGATGCTTTTCTTTGTGGCCTTCAGCCGCAATTTCCTGGGAGTACATACACCTCAGGATACTATCGTAGGCTCAGTGTCCGGTGTTCTGGTAATGTTTCTGACTGGAAAGCTTCTGAAATGGCTGGAATCACATCCCGAAAAAGAAGTATTGATCGCTGCAACAGGCATACTTATCGCCATAGTATCTGCAATTTATTCTGCCTATAAACCATATCCTGTCGACTATGATGCTGCAGGAAATCTGCTGGTTGACGGACTTAAAATGGCAAATGACACCTTTAAGGCAGTAGGCTGGATGGGTGCATTCTTTGCCGGCTGGCTCTTAGAGAAACGTTTTGTGGGATTTACCACAACAGGCATTTCCATGCAGCAGAGATTTTATCGTCTTATGGGCGGCATGATGGGTTACTATGCTGTTACACTGATCATAAACAGCTTAGTGAAAAAGACTGTTACCGGTTTTACAGCAACAGTCATAACCTGCTTTATCCAGATGTTCTACATCGTTTTTGTTTTTCCTTATATCATAAAACTCTTTAATAAAGCTAAATGAAAGAAGATCAGCGTAAGACTATAGATACCACATTCAGTTTAAGAAGATGCATTTACAGCAATGTGGCTTTCGCGATTCGTATGAATTCCAGCATTTCGGTCGTAACCCATTTATTTTCCATATATATGACCTGATGGAACATATCTATATGAAAATTTTTAACATGTATCTGGGAAAGATAATTGCTTTCCAGATGTTCTTTTATTGCGAAATAAGGTAAAAACGAGCATCCTCCTGTTTCATGGATCATTTTTGATATGACCTCAGTACTTCCAACTTCGAGAACAGGTTCGATGGAAAGATTATGAAAGGCCAGATACTGTGTCAATGCAAACTGATAGTTATCATCAGCCTCAGTCAGATAAAAGGGCTCCTTTACAAGCTCTCTAAGCTTGATATCATCCTTCTTTAAGATAGGATTCTGGGGGCCGCAAACGAATATGCAGGGCTCCTTTTTCTCTATGACTCTTTTCCAGTGAACATTATAGTACAGAGCATCCAGAATATAGATTATATCCACCTCGTTCTTTTCCATCATTTCGGTAAGCTCGGAAGGTGAACCTCTGGTTATCTTAATGTGGTATTCCGGATGATATTCCCTAAGAAGCGTCAGTATCTCAGTGAGAGTGAACATACATAAAGAGTCCAGAGTCCCTATATGGAGTGTATGAGTTCTGGCAGATTCATTGCCAAGAGTACCCTTCAGAGAATTTATCTCATTCATTATGTTTTCTACATATTTTAGAAGAAGCTTTCCGTCCGGTGTGATCTTTACATTTTTTCCGAATCTGTCAAAGAGTAATGTTCCGAGCTCCGTTTCCAATGCTTTTATCTGTACAGTCACAGTAGACTGAGAGTATCCAAGCTCATGACCTGCCTTGGAAAAGCTCTCAAGCTCGGCTACCTTCTGGAATGTTGTAAGCTGTCTGATTTCCATAATAAACTCCGTTCTGTCTTAAGGTCCGTTTATTATACAGGTAAAAGGGAGAATTTACCATATGTGCTAATGAGAGCTTTTCAATATATCGGCAAAAATCCTAAATAACGTGTTATGAATCGTGATATGGGTTAGTCTACAGAGCAATAAATTTCAGTTATATCTACAGATTAGAAATATGTATTACCCAGGATTCTGAACCAGCTGATAAAATGTGTAAATCGAATGACACATCCTCAGTGGATGAAAAAGGAGGAGACGATTATGAAGAAGAATTTCAAGAGATTTGCAGCATGCCTTCTGGTATCAGCATCTATGGCAGTTTCAACAGCATGCGGTAGTTCGGCACCGGCTGCTACAGAAGCTGCAACAAAGGCTACTGAGGCAGCAAAAGAAGCTGTGACAGAGGCTGCAAAGGAAACAGCTCAGGCTCAGGAATCTAAAGCTCAGGAAGTGACAGAGCCTCAGGCAGCACCTATCGACAAGGCTGCTTTTGATGAACTCCTCACAAAGGGACCCGTAGCAGATGATGCAGAGATCGCATCTTCAGAGTGGGCTTCTGCAGTAAAGGCAGCCGGTGTTCTCAAGGTCGGTGGAACACGTACATCACAGCTTTTCAGCCAGCTTGATGAGACAGACAACGGAATCCGCGGATTCGATGCAGGTCTCTATCAGCTTCTTACCAGATATATCCTCGGTGATGAGTCAAAGTTTGAAGTGGTTCAGGTCGACTCAAGCACACGTGAATCAGTTCTGACAACAGGTCAGGTCAATGCAGTATTCGCAACATATTCAATTACAGACAAGCGTAAGGAGCTTATCTCATTTGCAGGTCCTTACTACACATCCAGACAGGCTGTACTTGTAAAGGCTGATAATGCAGACATCGCAGGGGTTGACAGCCTTGCCGGAAAAGTAGTGGCAACTCAGGCAGGATCAACAGGTCCTTCTATCCTCGAGGAGTTTGCACCTGAGGCAACTGTAGAGGAGTTCTCTTCAGATATCGAAGCACGTACAGCTCTTGAGCAGGGAAGAGTAGATGCCTATGTGACTGACTATACTCTTATGCTCAATGCTCTCGTAAAGGAACCCGGCAAGTACCAGATCGCAGGCGATGTTTTCGGACCTGAAGATAATTACGGTATCGGACTTCCTAAGGATTCTGACGGAGTTCTGTTCGTGAACAACTTCCTCAAGAAGATCGAAGAGGAAGGTCTCTGGAAGGATCTCTGGAAGGTTAGTCTCGGAGACAGAACAGGAATCAGCGAAGCACCTGAGGCACCGGCTGTAGGCTGATGGAAGACGTCTGTTCGAATTTCATAAGATAAAGGTCTTCTTTTTAAAGTGGATTGTTTTTCTAAAAAGGATCTACATACACTTTGACATGTAATGATAATTAGTGAGCAATGAAGATTACGGCATGGCAGAACAGGGTTCCTGTTCTGTCATGTCGTATGTGTATTTCAAGGAAAAGTTATGACTATTAGTGAATTACTATCTCAATATGGCGAAAAATACATACAGGCTTTATTCACCACATGGCAGCTGACAGCATTGTCATTTGCAGGTGCTTTGATGATTGGCATCATCATCACCGTGATGAGAGTTTGCCCTATAAAACCTTTACGTATATTTGGCGATCTATATGTGCAGATATTCAGAAATATCCCCGGGGCATCTCTTCTGATAGTTCTGGTTTATGCATTACCGAACCTGAATATCATTCTTTCGTACTATCAGTGCGTGCTGACTGCCACCACCATGATACCTGCGGCATTCTGCTCGGAATATCTCATGAGCGGAATTGACGCCATAGGCATTGGCCAGATCGAAGCAGCGAGATCACTGGGTATGACCTTCGGCACAATGATGCGGAAAGTGGTCATCCCTCAGGCCGTTAGATTTTCAGTACTGCCAATGACTAATCTCCTGATCGCAACCATGCTCACCACATCTCTGGCATCTCAGGTTCCATTGAATCCGAAGGACCTGACGGGACTTGTTTCATATATAAACACAAGAGATGTGGGCGGAGTCACTTCGTTTCTGATTTCTTCAATTATGTATTGCGGAACTGCTGTCATCATCGGACAGATCGGAAGCTTTATAGATAAGAAAGTGAGGATCATACGATGAATGAACAAAGAACAGTCAGAGATGCGCTTTATGAGCAGCCGGATGCAGGAACCCGAAAGAAAATAACATTGGTGACGGTGGTTTCACTCTTTGCCATAGCGGTCTTCATGCTTTACATTTTGAAGCTGTTTAAGGATAACGGCCAGTTTGATGAAAAGTACTGGAGCTTTTTCATGAGACTTACTACATGGAAGTTCATCGGGGAAGGTCTTTTGGGAACCGTCGAAGCTTCACTCCTTGCGGGTGTTCTGGCACTTTTGATCGGATTCGTTTTCATGGTAATGAGGATAAGCTTTTACAAGCCTCTCAACATGGCGGGTACCGCACTTACCGAATTCACAAGAGGAGTACCGACCCTTTTGTTTATTTATTTCTTTTTCCTTTATGTGCCGAAGATGGGCATCAACCTTCCATCCATATGGCGCGTTTCCCTCCCTGTTGCGATTTCAGCTTCAGGTATGGTTGCGGAGGTTTTGAGATCAGGTGTCAATGCTGTTCCCAAGGGACAGAGAGAAGCGGCTTTATCCATCGGCATGCGGGAAACCATGGTATTCACGAAGATCATTTTCCCTCAGGCCATAAGATATGTGATACCGGCACTGGTTTCAGATCTGGTCATCGTTGTGAAGGATACGACATTTTCATATATCGTGAACTTTCCGGATCTTATGCAGAACGCAAAGGTCCTGATATCAAACTACGACGCGCTGCTTTCTGTATATCTCATGGCAGCGGTGATCTATGTACTTATAAATTATCTTTTGAATAAGGTTTCTGTCACACTTGCAAAACGAGGCGGTATGGTACCGGTGGTGGGGAGATGAAAAGCTGCCGCAGTGATGTGTGAGTGACATGAAAGAGATATGTAAGTGCAGAAAAGAGATGGCCGGGATACATTCCGGGTGGAAGATAAAGCAGAGTTTAGTATAGCGGGTCAAATGGAAGTATTTTACATATCGGAGAATATCTAAATCGGATCATCTCACAGAGAATTTGGAACAGTGGATAAAGGAAAATAAAGGAAAAAATAATGAATAGTGAAGTTAATGTTACTGAGAAGGACTCAGATAAAACTATAGTTGAATTAAAGCATGTTGAGAAATATTACGGGGAGCTTCATGCCCTGAAGGATATAAATCTTCAAGTAAAAAAGGGAGAAGTGGTTGTTCTTATCGGGCCATCGGGTTCCGGTAAGTCAACATTGTGCCGCACCATCAATCGCCTTGAGAGCATAAATTCAGGAGAGATACTGATAGAAGGCAAGAAGCTTCCTGAAGGCGGCGCAGAGCTTGCGGGCCTTAGGGCTGAAATAGGAATGGTGTTCCAGTCCTTCAATCTTTTTGCCCATAAATCCATCCTCGACAATGTCTGTATGGGGCCGGTGGATGTGCTTCATCGCCCGAAGGAGGAAGTGAAGAAGGAGGCTATGGAGCTTCTTAAGAGGGTAGGTGTCGACTCACAGGCACAGAAGATGCCGGCGCAGCTTTCAGGAGGACAGCAGCAGAGAGCAGCCATCGCCCGTTCCCTCGCCATGCATCCCAAGGTGATGCTTTTTGACGAGCCTACCAGCGCACTTGATCCTGAAATGATTCAGGAGGTTCTGGACGTCATGATCGAGCTTGCCAATGAAGGCATGACCATGATCGTGGTCACCCATGAGATGAACTTTGCCCGCAGAGTTGCCAACAGGGTGGTGTTCATGGCAGACGGTGCAATAGTGGAAGAAAATACACCTGAGGAATTCTTTACAGCTCCTAAGTCAGAAAGAGCTAAGGAATTTCTGGAGTCGATAAACAGACACTAAGATTCTTTGTTTATTTCTTATGCAACAGGTGATAAAGACAGATATTTTCATGGTGCTGTTACATATTGACTGCTAAGTGTGACGAGTATATAATGCCAAACTTAGAATCAGGACATGAGTTTCAAATAAAGTTTTCAGGAGGATGCTGCTTTTGCGGCAAATATGATGGATACAGTAAAAATAGTTATTCCGGCGCTCCCATGCGATCTTACAAATTATGTCAATGCTATCGAGGCTCAGGGAGCAGAGGCGACAGTTAAGCATTGCTGCCAGGATTTTGATATCAATGATTTTGACGGACTGCTTTTGCCGGGAGGGATAGACATTGACCCGATATGGTATGGATGTATCAATAAGTCCTGCGGCGAAATAAATGATGAACTTGATAAGCTTCAGGAAAGATATCTCAAGGCTTTTGTTGATGCAAAAAAGCCGGTGCTCGGTATATGCCGCGGTCACCAGCTTGTCAATGTCTTTTTCGGTGGCAAGCTCATTCAGGATCTTCCAACGAAAAAGTATCATGCAAGAGACATTCTTTCCGGTCCAGACAAGTTCCATACCGCAGAGATAAGCGGCGAAGATTCATGGTTCAAGCCGATCTACGGAGACAAATTCGAGATAAACAGTTCTCATCATCAGGCATCGGAAGTGCTGGGAGAAGGTCTCATAGTGGACCTCTACAGTGCCACAGGAGACAGAGTTATCGAAGGCACTCATCACTGCACACTTCCCATCTGGACCACACAGTGGCATCCTGAAAGATGCAGAGCTTCAAAAATGCATCCTGATGTGGTGGATGGATATAAGGTACTTGAGTTTTATATTGATAAGGTGAGAGAGCTTAAGGCTAAATAATATGAAATAATTCATAACAAGTGTCAGGTTCTGCAGGAATCTGATATATAATATCAGCCCCTTCGGGACCAGAGAAAAGGTCCCTAAGGGGTTTGTTATATAGCGCCTGCCCATCGCGAAGCGAATTTAAATGAAGCTGGTGTTCCCACTGAAGAAACTCAATATGAGCTAACATTCCCAATAGCGCAAGGCGCGAAAAGAATCGGCATCGACTATTTTCACTCAATCAAATTACGTGAGTATCAATAGGTAGTGTCAGGCGTAACTCTTCCTTTAATCGGCTGAATAGTTTATGGCCTCATCAGGGTCAAGGGGCTCTGAGAAGAAGTAGCCTTGTATCATATCAGCATTGAATTCTCGCAGTCTTTCAAACTGCCACTCCTCTTCAACGCCCTCTATGGTGATGAGCTTGCCTATATCGTGTACAAGCTGGATTACGTCTTTTATAAAGGCATCCTTGCCGTCAACAAGGTAGCTGTCCACCAGAGATTTATCCAGTTTTACATTTTCCACCGGTACATAGGTAAGATATGCCAGGGAAGAATAACCGGTTCCGAAATCGTCAAGGAGGAGACTGATTCCCAGTCTTTTAAGGTCGGCGAAAAGCTTTTCGGATACATCCGTCTTCTCCACCAGAAGACTTTCGGTGATCTCGATTTCTATGTACTTTGGTTCAATACCGTATTTTTCAAGCAGAGACTCAAGGAATTCAACATAACCTGTATCATTCAGCTGTCTGCTGGAATAGTTTATGGATACGGGATAAATAGTCCTGCCTTCAGATTTCCACTTAGCGATCTGCTTTATAACGATCTCTGTAATGATACGTCCGAGTTTGGATGTCCAGCCGTTTTTCTCTGCTATAGGAATAAACTGACCTGGACCGAAAGGTGCGTCCTTAAGTCGCACAAGAGCCTCGAATCCTATGAGTTCCCTTGTTTTTGCGGAAACCTTCGGCTGATATTTCATGTAGAACCCGTCGTGGTCGAATGCATTTAAAAAGGCATTCTTTATATTGGATTCTTCGGATAGTTTCTGCTTCATTTCATCGGCATAAACACATACTATATTTTTGCCGTTAGCTTTCGCCTCATATAATGCGATTTCAGAATTGATGATATGTTCCTGAGAATCAGAGCTGTTATCAGAGTGCGAGATGCCGACACTTATTGAAAGCAGAATGTTTACTTCTCCTGCAACAAAGGGTTTGCTGAAAAGATCCACCAGGTCCTTTACTATCTCAGAGTCTTTGTCCAGCCAACTGCCGCATTTAAGCATTATAAACTCATCTCCGCCGTATCTTCCTATGATGAGATCATGAGAATCTGAGAAATATTTAAGGCGGTCGGCTATATCGTTAAGGATAAGATCGCCGGTGACATGTCCGTAGTTTTCATTTACATCCTTGAAGCCATCGATATCAAGCAGGATGATGGAATATTTACTGTTTGATTTAACATTCTCCTGAAGATAATTTACTATACTTCTTCTGTTTAAAAGATCCAGCAGCTCATCGTGTTCGGCCTGATACTGAAGCAAGAACTTCGAGTTTTCGATCTCAGTCTTTGATCTTTCCAGATCTTTAACATGATTTTTCTCATTAATAAAAGCAAAACTTATGGATCCGACCAGCGAAAGCAGGGACAGCATAATAAAGACAGCAATGGGAAGAATGTCTTTATAGGTTTCGTATAAAGACATGGGCTTATTTATGTATACAGTGTCTTCAGGCAGCAGCTTTTCGCTGATCCCGTATTTTTTCATGAGACTGTAATTGAAGCAGGTAATGCTTGCAGCATCGGTCATGAGATCATAATCGGTGATTTTTTTGTTGTTATTCAGTATATCGTTAAGAATGATCGCAGCCTGTTTTGCCTGATCAAAAGCATTCATATAAGTACCGCCCAGAATGCCCATTTCTCTGCCTCCGACATAATTTCTCATGATGGGGGCATCTGTATACTCTTTGATGGTGTTGGTCAGATCAAGGAGAGAATACTTATGTCCGGTGGCGTCATTGTAACAGGCCATGTAAAAAACGACTGAGTCATCAGGGAGTTTTTTAAGTTCCTCTATGATCTCGGACATAGTGAGTCTGGCGGTATTGATTTCGATAATATCGTAATCAGGCAAATCCTGAGTGTATGCTAAAAATTCATCAATATCTACAAGGCCGGCTTCGGATTCGTCATGAAGTGCCACAAATGTCTTTCTGTGAGGCATAGTTGCAACAGTATATTTTATGGTGTCACCTATGTAGTCAGGTTCGAAGACGCCTGTTATATAAGGATTGGCCTCTGCCGTGTCTGCACGTTCCCGGTTATTGATCGCGAAGAAAACGATGGGAAGTCCATCAAAAAATTCTTTCTGATGGTCCATGGCAAACTGGAGGGCTTTATCATCACTTACAATGATTCCTGTATAGTCTGCAGAGTTGTTGTTATAGCGTTCTGAGAAAAAATTGTAGAAACTTGAGACATTAGAATCACCGCTGAAGCTTTTGACATCCATGAAGGCGATATCGAATTGTATGCCGTTGTCATAAAAAACACTTTCGATTCCGTTTTTCTTTTCGTCATAGTTAGCGTGCATGGAGTCAAAAGAGCTTAAGTACAGGACATTTTGCCTGATCTCGACAGTGGAGTGATCGGGCTCCTGGTCCCTGGTGTTCATAATGTAATATGAAAGCTGTGATAAGGCTAAAAATAGGCAAAGTATACCTGTTATGGCAAAAGCGAATCTAAAAAAATTGAAAAGATTATTTTTCCGCATACAGGTCCGTTCCTTAAGTGCTGTTGTTTCGTTTGCATGATAAGACTTATCGACTACTATGTATTTCGGCAGGGCGGAGATTTATATTACTTGATGTTTGTATAACTTGAGGGAGTAGGAGATTTCTATTACTTTTGAGTACAGTGGGGATAGGGGTATGTGTAGTGACTGCAGGACAGGCAGCAATTGCAAATAAGTAATTTGCAATAATTAATAATTCAGTTAGCTAACAAAAAATTTGTTTAGCCAATACATTTTAAAGGTAGAGAGTCCTTCGGGGCTCTCTATTTTTTACCCTTGTAGTGCCGCAATGCATCCCAAACGAAGAAAAAAGCATTTTGGGATGCATAAATTAGGGAGTAAATGCATCCCAATATAGGAATATTGCGATTTGGGATGCATTTTCGCTTATAGTAGAGCAACTTTAGAATGAGAATGTGGCATAACACCTTAAAATATGCATCCCAAATGATAAAAAACGTATATGGGATGCATACCGAGATTTTAAAGATATAATTTATGCATCTTACATCATTGAGTCGTATGGTAATTTTTGTCGGACAAATATGATGTAACCCAGCATCCGTTGTATAAGGAGACTGGCGAGTATGATGATAAGAACAAGTTGGATATCCAACAGTTTGTGCATTAGACACTGAAAGTTAGGCTAGGAGAGGTTTTTGATGTTGTAAAAGCTTAGAAATTGTATGTCTTCTCACTGCATTTCATGTATAATTGAATGCAGTGGGGAGAGGTATTCCCAATAAAGGTCTATAAGAATTGCGGGAGAATAAACTATGGATGCAAAAGGACAGACATTTGCTGAAAAACATCCTAAGTTAAATACTTTATTTGGCTTATTATTATTTTTATTACTAGTTGCAGGTGGAATATATCTGCTGAATTTAATTCTTGTTTTTTTGAAAAATCTTTTTACGACATTTGGTTCTTTTTTAAGTAATTTTGTTTCATCAACAGATAAGGTAATTGTTGTGGCAATGATAACTGGAACTGTTTCGATTACAGGTGTGGTTATTAGTTCTATTATAGCCAAAATTGTAGATTATCGTTTTAACGTTAAGAAGCTTTTATATGATAAGCGAGAAATACCGTATGAGCAGTTTATAGAAATGGTATATTCTATTATGGAAGACACAAAAAAGCCTGAAAAGAAGCGAATGAGTGAAGAAGAAATTAATAAAAGAGTTTCTGAATTTTCGAGAGGCTTAACGTTATGGGGATCGAATAGAGTAGTAAAAAAGTGGATTAAGTACAGAAAAAATGCTGCTCAGAATCCGGATAAGGAGAATTTATTCCTTTTAGAAGAGATAATTTATGAAATGCGTAAAGATGTCGGATTAAGAAGAAAAATGAAGAAAGGTGTCATGCTATCGTTTTTTATTAATGACATAGAGAAGGCATTAAAAAAATAGTTTTTATTTTGTGCAAACAAATTTATTTTGCTGAAAATTAGTGATATATTACATCTGTAGTGCTTGTTTTTGATAATGATTATGGCTTGACAGATAAGGGCAATCTATCTATAATATAAGCATAAGATTAGGTCAGGAAGCGTACGACGCCCTGGCCATTTTTTTTGGAGAAAATATGAAAGAGTATAAGACTTTTAACCAGCAATTAACGATATTACGACAGAGGGGGATGATAGTTCCAACAGATGGAACTCCCAAACGATTTCTTGAACAAGAAAACTATTATAACGTTATAAATGGATACAAGGATTTGTTTTTAAAAAAGGATGCTAATGGTATTCCTTTAGATCCAGAGGAGTACCAAACAAATACTCATTTTAAAGAATTAAGGGCGCTTTTTCTCTTTGATAGGGAACTAAGATTCTTGTTTTTAAAATATATTCTTATTTTTGAAAACTCCTTTAAAACTGTTTTTTCACATGAGTTTTCTAGAAAATACCCTAAAGCAAATTCATACTTGGAATTACAAAATTATGTCGATAATAATCCCAAGAATGTTTTGAAACAGGTGTCTATCCTAACTAAAACTATTCATGATCAAGTGGATAAGGAAGGGGCGATAAAACATTATATTGAAACTTATGGGTCTGTACCTTTGTGGGTGTTAGTTAATAATCTTACAATTGGAAACATGTCTCATTTATATAATGTTCTTAAGGATACTGAGAAGAACACAATCGCTAAATACTATTCAGATAAGTTCGCAAAACAATATGGCGCAACTAATTTGCTTAGAGTTAGTGCTGAAGATATGCAATCTGCACTCAAAATTTTCAATTTAGTTAGAAATAGATGTGCCCATGAAGAGAGGCTTTACAATTCTGACTTTGGCAATGTTAGAGTAGTTAATATGGCGAGTCATTTTGGAATGACAAACTATAATAACAGAAGAATTGTTGTGGCTATTATTTACTTAAAAATAATGCTTAATAAGAATTATTTTAAGAAGTTTTATTCTGAGTTGATGGATATTATTAGAAGATATCAGGGAGAATTTGTAACAGTTTCTTTTGATAGTATACTTGATATAATGGGAATTGATTTGTTGGATATTCAAAAATTAAATTAACAAAAATGATCCATACATAGGCCAGTGCACCTGGGGACGCCCAGATGATATGTACCCAGAATCCTGGACACATATTTATGAACTAGGCGGAACACATGGATGCTATCCTGTATTGTACAGGTGGCATCCATTTTGTTTTTGCCTGAATTCTTTTGTTATTGTAGTAATCTATATATTCTGCAACAGATCTTGAGAACTCTTCGAAAGAAGCATATTCTTTCTCATAGCCATAATACATCTCATTTTTCAATCTTCCAAAGAAAGTCTCCATAATACAATTATCATAGCAGTTACCTTTTCGTGACATGGATTGTATAATGCCATGTTCTTTTAGAGTGTTTCTGTAATAAGCATGTTGATACTGCCAGCCTTGATTAGAATGGAATATAAGGCCTTCAACTGAAGGAAACTTATCAAAAGCTCTATTAAGCATTCTTTCTATCTGTTCCAGATTGGGACTCCTCGATAAATCATATGAGATGATTTCATTTGTATTCATATCCAGTACTGGAGATATATAGCACTTTCCCCATGAAAAATTAAACTGTGATACATCTGTTGTCCATTTCTCTAAAGGCGCAGTTGTACTGAAGTCCCTATTTACTATATTATCAGCAATCTTTCCGACTTCACCTTTATAAGAATGGTATTTTTCTTTTGGTCTTTTTCCTGCCAATCCCGCTTCATGCATAAGGCGTTGAACTCGCTTATGGTTTATTTGATATCCGCGATTTATCAATTCATGATGGACTCGTCTCACGCCGTATCTACGTTTGTTCGACTCAAAAATACTTTGTATTTCTTCAAGTATTTTTTTATTACGTTCACCAACAACATTTTTCTTGTTTATCTCAAAATAGTAAGTCGATTTAGCCATATGCATAGCCTTAAGAAGATGTTTTAATTGGAATCCGTTTTCTCTGAGTTCTTTAATGATTGCTGATTTTTCGCCTTGAGTCGCGCAGCTTCCTTTTCTTCTCTCAAGGCGATCTCTTTTTTTATTACTTCGATTTCAGCTTTTATGTATGCATTTTCAGCTCTTAAGCGGATTAGTTCTTCATACTCAGATTCATTAGGTTTTGGTGGTTTTCTTGTTCCAATTTTTTTCATATCTGAGTCCTTCGGTTTACGCCCTTTCTGTTTTGGTATAAGACCATTGTAACCATAAATCTTATATTTGCGAACCCATTGTTGAAGTTGACTATAAGTAACTCCAATCGAATAAGCAACACTCTTGAGAGACTCACCTGCCAAAACACGCGCAACTAAGGTATAACGCTCCTCTGGAGTCCATTCTTTGTTCTGTGATTTGTGTCTTAGAGCATCAGGGCCGCAAGATTCTTCAATTCTGGCCCAGCCTCGTATAGTGTTACGAAAGTTCTTCGTACTAATACCATCTGGCGTATCAGGCCAAAGACCTTGACGATACAAATCTACTGCGTTTCTTTTGAAAAGATAGCTATAGTGCATAAAAATACCCTCCTTACTGGTTGTCCAGTAAAGAGGGTACATATCAAGATTCGTACTGGTCTATTATTATGCCCATTTTTAGCGCAGGAATGGACATGAGACGAAACTATTAATCATATTTTTAAGAAAGGAAAATTCGGAGGCTCGCTGCTTCCAGATGAAGGTATGAGTTATGAAGGTATTTAAGTGAATGAAGGGATGTTGGATGAAGGTACGCCATGCAGCGGCGAGTATCCGAAAGGGTATCAAAATGGCATTTTTCAATTCAGCAATCACAGTATTACAGACATTATTTAAGGATAATACTATAGATATGAATGCTATATACTTTCAAAAATGAAAAATATTGTTGATTTTGAAAGTAAATAGTATAATGTTTTCAAAAGATAAAAATTATTAAAGTTTTGAAAGCGAGATATGTATGAAAATCATAGATCGAAAAGATTATTTGAATAGACTTATAAGATTAAGAAATACTCCTGATATTAAGATAATAACAGGGGTAAGACGTTCTGGAAAATCGGAATTAGTACGTGCATATATGGATTGGATTCGAACTAATGAGGATACAAATATAATATTTGTTGATTTTGCAGATTTAAAATTTGACGATTTAAAGACATACAAGGAGCTGTATAGTTATTGCGAGGGGCAATACGTTACGGGCAAATCTAATGTTATTGTTGTTGATGAGGTTCAAATGTGTGATAAATTTGAGCTTGCTATTAATAGTTTATATAACAGCCGTAAGTATGATATCTATATCACAGGTTCAAATGCATTTTTATTAAGCTCAGATTTGTCGACATTATTTACTGGTAGATTCATAGAAATTCCAGTTTACCCATTTAGTTTCTCAGAGTATTGCGAATACTATGGATATGATTCTAACACGGCAGATGTTTTGGACTCTTATGTTATGAATGGTGGATTGGCGGGATCTTATGTATATGATGAAAACGATGATAAGGCATCATATATAAAGGATGTTTATACTACAATTATAAAACGTGATCTCGTAGATAAATATGGAATTAAAGAAGAGGCTCTGCTAGATTCATTAACCGATTATATGATGGATAATATCTCTAATCTTACATCTGCCAGTAAGGTTAGTAACATTTTTAAGCAAAATAAAGTTGAAACCAATCATATAACTGTTGGCAATTATATAAAATATCTTTGCAGCGCTTTTATGTTCTACAAAGTGAAACGATATGACATACGGGGGAAAAAGTACCTAGAAACATCAGACAAATATTATCTAAGTGATTTAGGATTTCGTTATGCTATGCTTGGAACAAGAAACATGGATTATGGCAGAGCTTACGAAAATATAGTTGCATTAGAGTTGCTTAGAAGAGGTTATGAGATTTATGTGGGTAAACTTTATCAGAAAGAAATAGATTTTGTGGCAATGAAGCAAAATGAAAAACTGTATATACAGGTATCTGATAATATTTCTGACCCAACTACTTTAGAAAGAGAACTTGCGCCGCTAAAGGCGATTAAAGATGCATATCCTAAAGTGTTAATCGCCAACACATCACATGAAGATTATGATATCGAGGGGATAAAAGTCTTGGATTTAACAAAGTGGTTATTGAAATGATTAGATAGTGGAAAAAGTGTCGTAGGATAGCACACCACTACAGGCTGCTATCGCCGAAAAACACTAATAAGTACCTAAAAATAAAAGGGATTTTGTAGAGGTTAAAAAAGTCGATTTTTCCTTTAATTTAAAGAAAAGATGAAATTATAAAAACCTTAAGAATTTCGAAAATGACGGTTTTAAAGTGGGTAATGTGATAATAGTGAATTGATATGTTTAAAATTATTACTGGGGATTTTAAAAATAGTAAATATAGCGATGAGGAATATCTTGATAACTGGCCGATGCTTTATATTTTGGAAAACGGAAAGCAGGCTTATGTAGGTGAGTCAACTCATGCGAAAACCAGAATGACTCAGCATGCTACCAATGAAGAAAAACGAATCTTTGATAAAGTTCATTTTATTTATTCTAAGATGTTCAACCAATCAGTGACATTTGATTATGAATCCAAATTGATTCAATACGTTGTTGCGGATGAACTTTATGAAGTAATGAATAAAAATAACGGAATTGCAGACAAGCAATATTATCGAAAAAAAGAGTACGATGAAATGTTTGCCTCACTCTGGAGAAAACTTCAAAAAGAAAAGCTGGTAAAGCATTCACTTGAGGAAATTGAAAACTCAGATTTATTTAAATATTCTCCGTATAAGGAATTAAATGATAGTCAGAGAAAATCGGTAGAAGAGATTCTGTCAAAGATAAAAGAAGGTTCGGTAAATCGTGTGGTTGTAAATGGAATGCCGGGAAGTGGAAAGACCATTGTGGCGGTTTACCTTATGAAGTATCTTTCTGATCTCGATGAATATGCGAATAAATCAATTGGATTTGTCGTACCGCAGATATCTCTAAGAAAGACCATGAAGAGAATCTTTAAAAGCATATATGGATTATCTCCTTCACAGGTACTATCACCATCGGATGTGACAAAAAAGCATTATGATATTCTTTTGGTGGATGAAGCGCACCGACTTCACCAGTATAAGAACATTTCTTATATGGGAACGTTTAAGGATAATTGTAAGAAGCTAGGTCTTACAACAGATGCAGATGAGTTAGATTGGATTATTAAACAGTCTGATTGTACGGTTCTGTTTTATGACAGTATGCAGGTGGTTGGACCATCAGGAATAGATTTTGAACGTTTTGATAAAAAGATGGAAGATGCATTCAATAAAAGAACGATTGCATATTTTAGTCTTTTGACTCAGATGCGAGTTCTTGGTGGAAATGGCTACGTCGAATTTATAAAGGATGTTTTGTCAGGCAGATGTAAGGAAAAATATTTCTCTGAAAAGTACGATTTCAAGTTATATAAAGATTTCCGTGAATTTGAAAAGGATTTGTATAAAAAAGAATCAGAATGTGGTTTATCTAGAATGGTTGCCGGCTATGCATGGCCTTGGATCAGTAAAAAGGATCAGTCATTAAAAGATATTGAAATTCAGGGCATAAAACGTATGTGGAATCACTGTACAGAAGGATGGGTTCATACGGAAGAAGCAATCGATGAGGTTGGATGTATTCATTCGATTCAAGGATATGATTTGAATTATGCGTTTGTTATTTTAGGACGGGATATTGGTTATGATAAGGAAAACGGGAAGATTATTATTAGACCGGATCAATATTTTGACAGTAATGGAAAGAAAACCGCGACATATGAAGAATTATTGGAGTATATAAAGAATATATATTATGTGCTTATGACACGCGGCATAAAAGGTACATATCTTTATGTGTGTGATGAAGATTTAAGAAATTATTTGAGTGAATATATTGAGATAAAGTAAGGAACGATATGAAGAAGGAAACTATAGATAGAATCAGAAAATTCACAGAGGATCGTGATTGGGATCAATTTCATTCACCGGCAAATCTTGCAAAGTCAATCGTGATTGAAGCTGCAGAATTACTTGAGTGCTTTCAGTGGTCTGAAGAGGAATATGACTTGGAGCACGTCAAAGAGGAACTTGCAGATGTGATGGTTTATAGCCAGAATCTCCTGGACAAGCTTGGTTTGGATGCCGATGAGATTATCAATAATAAGATGTCTCAGAATGAAGCAAAGTATCCTGTTGAGAAGGCAAAGGGTAAAGCGGATAAGTACAATCAACTGTAAGATACTAGAACATGGAAAGGTGCAGTAAGCTCAACGTAGATAACTTCATCGAATGGGCGGATCAGTTCGATGGAGCAGAACTTTTCATGCATATGCAGGACTTTGTAAGTCTCTACCTTGGATCAAGAGCAACATCATCAAAGGCAAAAAAAGTAGCCGCCCAACTGAACGAGAAGTAAACACGGCAGTATTCATGCTAAGGGCTAAGCAGTTGGGCTTTTCACTATCAGAACTTGATCAGGTAGAGGAAGGGCTTGTCATGGATATGATAATCGAATCTGGTAATGACATCCATGATGATAAGTATAGGCAGGTTGCTTCACAAGAAGATTTTGATAGCTTCTGAACATATTATTACAGTATTCCATATATCTTCACATTTTTTAAGTATGCAGTAATTTACAACATATAGTTTAGCGATTTATACTGCCTTATTATCAGTAGTGTAAACATATAATTTGTGAAGGGAGTAAACATGCCAAAAGAGAAAATAACAGTTAAATCACTTATAGGATATGGACTATCAGCAGCTATATGGATTGCTCTTCTTGTTGAAACATTTATATACAAAAGATATGAAGAATCATTAGGGAGTTTAATATTACGAATTTTTGCTGTAATCTTTTTTACAGTAAAATTCATCAAAGAATATATCGCTTTTCATAAGCAAAAAAATAGTGATAAACAATAATGTAAAAACATCAATAGGGAATACCTATTGGTGTTTTATTTTGCCATATTTTATGATGCATTAGAGCAGAAGATACAAGAGATCAATGAACGCCAGGCCCTTTTGGATAACTTCATTAATGAACTTCAAAACCTGGATGGTCCATCACAGAATTTGACGAGGTATTGTTCGGAGTGATGGTGAGTGAACTTGAAGCAAAGAATGACGGCACAATAATATTCAGATTCATTGATGGGTCCGATATACCAATTACAGTTAAATAAAGAATGAAATATAAGGCTCACATGTGAGGAGGTATACACCTCATATGTGGGCTTTATTTTTGTTTTCAAAGAAAGTAGAATTGGTTTATTAAACAAATCGGTATATGCCGGTATAACGAGAATGTCTACAGCAGAATAGTGGAGAGAATCAGGAATCAATGGAGAATATATTGCATCTTCCCCCAAAAGATTCTGTGCTATAATAGGCAATCAAAAAAAGGAGACAACACACATGAACGCCATGTCTATTCTTTCAACAGCGATTACTATTGTTTTTCTTGGCTTCCTGTATTGGAGAATGGTCAAGAGAGAAATTCCAGAGCCCGTTGGCTGGCTGCAGGCCCTGCTCCCCATTGCTATCGGCTTGCTCTCTCATCCGTTGACGATTCCCTTCTCCATGCGCTACCTTAAGGCAATGGCAGCGGACCCGAATGCTGTGAAGCTGTCCGAAATGAACTTGATCCAGTCTTTGGAGCGCGCCCTCATTCTCGCCGGCGGTCTGGAGGAGATTGCCAAGCTGATCCTGATCATCGTTATACTGCTCATCTTTCGCAAAAAGGTTAAAAACGTTTATGAGTACATTCTGATCGGTGCGTGCGTGGGTATCGGCTTTTCCATTATTGAGGAGTTTTCTTATGGTGCAGACGATGCGACCATCGTCTCCACAATTGTGAGAATGATTTCTGTCCCTGCGCATATGACTTTCAATATGGTCATGGCGGAGTTTTTGGGAAGGGCGAAGTTCAGCAAACTGAACGGTAAAGGCTCTGTTGTTCTGAACTATGTGCTGGCGCTTCTTGTTCCCATTGTCGTCCATACGTTGTACGATGTATGCACTGCCTTCAACTCCAGTATGATGAGGGGTGAGGTGAGCGGCATGATCAGAGCCCTAATTGGTTATGTGGCCCTGCTGATCTATGAGCTCATCGTTCTTGTTCGCTTCAAGAAGAATACAGCGACGATCTGCGGCATGAGCACCCTGGTGAAAGAAGCGGCATAAGCCTGGCCGATTTCATAGCTCTTATGAATAGCAGAGCGTATTTTTCGATAACTTCCGGTTTGATGATAGTATATATGGGTCTAAGAGTACTCTCTTGATATAACAAAGTGAACACCTAACCTAAAAACCTGGGCTCACGCTAACCCTTCTGACACATAAAATCAGAGATTGTATCAACGTAGACAGTATGGAGGACTTTTGTGCGTCGTAAATGCAACGCAAAAAAATACGTTGCATTTACGACGAGCTTACATTCAATGCACCGTTTAATTTAGGCGCTTATCAATCCTTCATGGGAACATATTTTTTAAAAAAAAATCATTGACTTGGAGTTGACTCCAGGGAGTATAGTACAGATACAGAGATATGAACAGGCGAACTCACATGGGAATAAAAGGAGGTAATTTAGATGCAGAACTTTGATTATCAGACACCAACGAGACTGATTTTCGGTAAAGGCGTGGTTGAGAAGCTGCCGGAAGTTATGAGTCAGTTTGGCAAGAAGGTGCTTCTTACCTATGGTGGAGGAAGTATCAAGAAGATCGGGCTTTATGATAAGGTGAAAGAGCTTCTGAAGGATTTTGAGATTTATGAACTTTCAGATATTCAGCCAAATCCCAAGTATGACCCGAGCGTACTTGATGGTGTGAAGATATGTAAAGAAAAAGACATTGACGTGATCCTTGCAGTGGGCGGTGGAAGTGTACTTGACTGTTCAAAGGCTATCGCGGCAGGCGCAAAGTATGACGGTGATCCATGGGATCTGATTTCCTACAAGGCATTTGCGAAAGATTCTGTTCCGATCGTAGACATTATCACACTTGCAGCCACCGGAAGTGAATATGACTGCGGCGGAGTCATTTCGAGGACAGAGACAAACGATAAGATAGGATATATGGATCCGCATAACTATCCTGTGGTTTCTTTCCTTGATCCGACTTATACATTTACAGTATCGAAGAAGCAGACAGCTGCCGGATGTGCCGATGCCATGAATCACATCATGGAGCAGTATTTCTGCGAGGATTCCACACTTCTTAATGACGGTTTCATGGAAGCCGGATTAAAGAGCCTCATGGTCAATGCGAAGAAGTGCCTTGAAGATCCTGAGGATTATACCGCAAGAGCAGAGATGATGCTGACCTGTACCTATGGATGTAATGGTATTTACTCTTTGGGCAACAGCCAGACAGGATGGCCGCTTCACGGAATGGAGCATGCATTGTCAGCTTACTATGACATCACACACGGAGAGGGACTTGCGATTATCACTCCGAGATGGATGGAGCATGTGTTAAGTGAGAAGACATTGGACCGCTTTGTTAAGTACGGTGTCAATGTCTTCGGAATCGACGCATCTCTCGAAAAGTTTGAGATCGCAAAGAAGGCAATTCAGGCGACCTATGATTTCTTTTTATCCATCGGTATCCCTATGAATCTTAGGGCAGTTGGAATCGATGAGAGCAGAATCGATGAGATGGCTCATCATGTAGCTGTAAACGAAGGTCTCGAAGAAGCATGGGTACCATTATCAGAGAAGGATATCGCTGACATTTTCAAAGCATCCTTATAAGTTGGTCAGTCCGATTTGCACCTGAATTAATGGATTTGACGTCAAAATGCAGTAAAGAGGAACAGCTGCTGAAATTAATACAACCATAACAAAGCCTGTCGGAGATTTGATCTTCGGCAGGCTTTTTGCATTACGATTGGGGTACGATTTATAAAATGTTATATGGGCTGTTTTTTGTTATACTTATATAAAGTGAAAAAAATTTTTACAAAAATAAGCATTGTTAACAGAATGGAGATCATCATGAAATTGATATTCAGCTCCATGGGAAAATACAAAGAAGCCATAGTATTGGCGATTTTCATAAAGCTTTTGGGAACCATGACCGAGCTTTCTCTTCCCTATATTCTTGAATACATGATAGATCAGGTTGTACCTGCAGATGACATGAAGAGGGTCATACTGTGGGGTATTTTAATGTTTATAGCTGCAGTCCTGTGTCGCCAGTTAAATGTGTGGGCAAACTGGAGAGCCATTAACAATGCCCACAAAGTCAGCTATGATGTGAGACAGGCGCTGTTCAGGAAGACCGCCAATCTGTCAGGAGATAATTTCGATTCCTTCGGACTTCCGAGTCTCATCAGCCGTATGACCAGTGACAGTTACAATGTTCAGGCCTCAGTTCAGCAGCTCCAGAGTTTATGTGTGAGAGCCCCCATGATGCTGCTTGGTGGAGTCATTCTGACCTTATTTATGGACACAGCACTTGCCATGATACTCATAGTGATGCTGCCGCTTCTTATCTGCATCGTCTTTTTCGTTTCTACAAAAGGTATCCCCATGTACACCATGGTTCAGACAAAACTGGATTCAGTTGTCAGGATCATGAGAGAAAATATCACAGGAATCAGAGTCATTAAAGCCTTAAGCAAAGGTGAATACGAGAAAAAAAGATTCGCTTCTGCCAATGATGAAATGACCTGCAGCGACATCAAGGCCGGAACCATCATGGCTCTTCCGGGACCGCTGATGCAGCTTTGTCTGAATCTCGGTCTGACTATGGTAGTAATATTCGGTGCCATGAGAGTTAATTCCGGAGAAATGAAGCCCGGAGTCATCCTTGCATTTCTGACATACTTCAACATGATAAGTATGGGAGTAATGGGACTGAGCCGTATCTTCATGAGTATGAGCAAGGCAAGTGCCAGCGCAGACAGAATCGCAGCAGTGCTGGATACCGATGACGGGTGGAAGATAATAAGTGATCAGGAAACAACACTTGATTCTGTATCTGAATCCCAAGCTGACAGGATTTCTGATTTATATGATGAATCATACAAAGAGAAAGAATACGATACATTTTCGGACATCCATGCTGATGTAAATACATATGAACTGCAAAAAGGACATAAGGATGAAAATGCAGATATATCATATAAGGTCAATTCTCGCGAAAATCCAAATGACATATATACATTAAATCCCGAACGTGATGAAGCCAAAAGCGAAGTAGTACCTTTCATCGAGTTCCGTTCAGTCAATTTCTCCTACGGTGGCAGCAATAGGGAATCGGAGGATTTCACCGGCGGAGAAAGAGAACTTGCCCTTGAGAATATAAGCTTCAGCCTGAAAAAAGGTGAGAGCCTCGGAATCATAGGTCCGACGGGATGTGGAAAGACCACCATCGTGAATCTTCTGATGAGGTTTTACGATGCCGACAGCGGAAATATCTATATCGATGGAAGAGATGTGAGAAGCTATGAAAAGGATGAGCTTCGAAAGAAATTCGGAGTGGTTTTCCAGAACGATATGGTCTTCAAGGATTCCATCAGAAACAATATTGATTTTGGCAGAGACATCAGCACAGGGGATCTGGAGGCTGCAGCTATAGATGCGGTTGCCATGGAGTATATCAACAGTCTGGATGGAAAGATGGAGTATCAGGCGGCTATAAAAGGAGCGAATCTTTCAGGTGGTCAAAAACAGAGGCTTCTGGTGGCAAGGGCACTTGCAGGAAAGCCGGAGATTCTGATCCTTGATGACAGTTCAAGTGCTCTTGACTACAAAACTGATTCCATGATGCGGAGTGCCATCAGAAAGAATCATAAGGACAGCACCCTAATCATGATTGCTCAGAGAGTCAGCAGTATCATGAGCATGGATCACATTCTGGTGATGGAGAACGGACGTATCATTGGTTTCGGAACTCACAATGAGCTGATGGAGAACTGCAGCACCTATAAAGAGACCTATGAGATGCAGACAACGTAAGTAAGATATAGGTTTCCGAACGCGGCCAGGGAAAATGCGTTCGGAAATCCGGCTGAGCCGGATGATTTTTTGGCATGAGCCAAAAAACCACGTGTACGGATATCGAATTTCCGGGGAAATTCAATATCCTATAAATGTCCGAAATCGAGCAATAAATATCAACGATTGATTCACTTGCAATAAAAGTCTGATATTTGAACAGCATTTGTTGGAAGATTTAATTGTCTGAATAAGGAGTAACTATGCCGGGACCGGGAGACAGAGGAAGAGAAAAGCAGAAGCCTAAAGCTGCGAGGAAAACACTGCGAAGACTTCTTAAATACCTGATTGATTATATATGGATAGTACTTCTTCTTTTGCTGTGCGCCTTTGCAAGCAACATCGGAAACCTACTGGGGCCGAACTTTGCAGGAAAGGCTATCAATGCAGCAAGCGCAGGAGAGGGCAAGGTAAATATAGATTCCGTAATGCGCTACGGCTTTCTGATGCTGACGGCTTACATGGTCGGCAATATCCTGAGCTTCTTTGTGAACATCGGCATGATGCGCATCGGCCGCAAGGTTGCAAGAAACATGCGGAGGGATGTTTTCAATAAACTTATGGAGCTGCCTGTGGGGTATTTTGACAAGCATCTCGCCGGAGACATTATCAGCCGCGTGTCCTACGACATCGATGTTGTAAGTACCAGCCTGTCCGCTGACGTGGTGCAGATCATCACAAGTATAGTGACTGTGGTGGGAAGCTTCGTAATGATGTGTCTCATTTCGCCGCAGCTAGTGCTATGCATGGCATTCACCATTCCCCTTTCTATCCTTTTTACCCGCTACATGAGCAGGAAGACCCGTCCACTTTATCGTGTCAGAAGCATGGCTTACGGTGAGATGAATGGCTTCGCGGAGGAGATGTTCACAGGGCAGAAGACCATTCTCGCCTACGCCCATGAGGATTATGTCTGCGACAGATTTGAAGAGATAAACAGGAATGCGGCAGAAGCCTACAGAGATGCTGACGGACTCGGCATGACCATGGGTCCAACCATAGGAATGATAAGCAACATAGGCCTTGCAGCCATAGGTCTCGGCGGAGCGGTTCTATACATGAAGGGTATCGTTGGAATAGGACAGATCTCAAGCTTCATTCTCTACAGCCGTAAGTTTTCAGGACCTATAAATGAGATCTCAAATATCATAAACGAGATATTCAGCGCCCTTGCGGCGGCTGAACGGGTATTCCAGCTGCTTGATGAAACGGAAGAGGTGAAGGACATCGAAAATGCGGAAGTGCTTGAGGATGCAAAGGGACAGGTTGAGGCGAAGGATGTCTATTTCGGTTATGTGAAGAATAAGATAATCCTTCATGATTTCAATATGAAGGCGGAGCCCGGGCAGACCATCGCCATCGTGGGGCATACAGGAGCAGGAAAGACCACCATCATAAATCTCCTCATGAGGTTCTATGATGTTAATGAAGGCTCCATCTACGTGGATGAGAAAACGCTCAATGCCTACACTCTGCAAAGCCTCAGAAAGAACTATTCCATGGTGCTTCAGGATACCTGGGTCTTTAACGGAACTATCTATGACAACATTTCTTACGGAAAGGAAAATGCCACCATGGAAGAGGTGGTGGCTGCTGCAAAATCAGCCCACATCCATAATTACATCATGCGTCTTCCGAAGGGCTATAATACTGTCATAAGTGAAGACGGAGGAAACATCAGTAAGGGGCAGAAGCAGCTCATCACTATCGCAAGAGCCATGCTCTATGATACCAGCATGCTGATCCTGGATGAGGCCACCAGCAATGTAGATACCGCGACAGAACGAAAGGTTCAAAAGGCCATGCGGAGTCTCATGGCAGGAAAGACCAGCTTCATCATAGCCCATCGTCTTTCTACCATCAGAAACGCCGACAATATCTTAGTTGTTGATAATGGAAATGTGGTGGAACAGGGAACCCACGACTATCTCATGGAGAGAAAAGGGGCTTACTATAACCTGTATAAGAGTCAGTTTGAATAATATAGAATTTTACATTCTGCACGTAAGGCCGCTTTTGCGGCCTATGAATGCAGAATGTGTGAGAATCGTTAGAAGTGCGAAGCGATTCGGAATAAAGAATCTGTAATCAGTATTTTCCGAAATCAATTTCTCCCATCACTTCATCAAAGCTTTTTACCGGAGGCTGCTCTGAAACATGCTCTCCGATGGATTTTTCCATCCAGACCATGTTGTACCAGCGGTTGAACTTATATCCGCACTTATGGAATTCACCAACCATGCTGTATCCGAGATGCTCATGGAACTCGACGCTGTTTCTGGTGAGATATCTGTCCTCTTTTTCAGGATAGGCGATGCAGGCATTGAGATTCAGTATGCCCTGCTTTTTCAGTATATCTTCAAGTGCGTTGTAGAGACGTTTTCCGAGGCCGGTCTTTCGGAGATTTTTATCTACATAAATAGAGGTTTCAACAGCCCAGCTGTAGGCAGCTCTTTCATGGAAAGAACTTACATAGGCGTAACCTGCGATTGTTCCGTCTTTTTCAGCAACGATATACGGAAACTTTATCAGAACATTTCGTATACGTTCTTTGAATTCCGAAAGTGACGGTACGGTATATTCGAAGGTAATGGCTGTTTCTTCAACGTAGGGTGCATAAATTGCAAGTATAGCAGCTGCGTCAATTACAGAAGCCTTTCTGATTATAAATTCTTTTTCCATGATTTTTTCTCCGGGTTTTAAACATTGTTTTTAAAGTATAAGTGTCAAAAGATGTGTTACAAACGCGGCGAGCCACGCAAGGAAGCATTGCCAGAATACAACGCCCAATGCCCATTTTCGTCCAAGTTCTCTCTGAATCGAAGCTATCGCGGCAACACATGGTGTATATAAAAGTGAGAAAACCAAAAGTGAAGCTGCAGCGGCCTCAGTCAAAAATGCATGAACATCCTGTCCGTAAAGGATCTCCAGAGTTGAAACAACACTTTCCTTTGCCATGAAGCCGCTTATAAGTGCAGTACAGATCCTCCAGTCTCCGAGGCCAACAGGTGCCATGACGGGCGCAAGTATTCCTGCTGCCATTGCAAGGATACTTTCCTTCTGATCCTCCACCAGATTAAAGTGGATATCAAAGCTCTGAAGCAACCATATGATGATAGTGGCTATAAATATAACAGTAAATGCTCTCTGCAGGAAATCCTTTGCCTTTTCCCATAAAAGCTGTAATACGTTCTTCGGGCTCGGAAGACGATAATTCGGAAGCTCCATAACAAAGGGAACGGCTTCTCCTTTGAAAAGTGTACCCTTGAAAAGCAGTGCCACAAATATGGAGATGATTATTCCTAGAAGATAAAGACCGATAAGGATCAGAGCCTTATATTCCGGGAAAAAGGCATCCACAAAAAACGCATAGATCGGCATCTTTGCTGTACAGCTCATGAAGGGTGTAAGAAGTATGGTCATCTTACGGTCTCTTTCACTGGGAAGAGTTCTGGTTGACATGACAGCAGGAACTGTACAGCCGAAACCTATAAGCATCGGCACGATACTTCTTCCGGACAGACCTATCTTTCTCAGCAGCTTATCCATAAAGAAGGCAACTCTAGCGATATAACCGGAATCCTCCAAAAGTGAAAGGAAGAAGAACAGAGTCACTATTATAGGAAGAAAACTGAGCACACTTCCGACACCGGCAAATATTCCGTCGATGATGAGACCGTGAAGAACAGGGTTCACACCTGAAGCTATGAGTGCTGCGTCGGCAATTTCTGTAAGGGAATCAATTCCTGATTCCAGAAGTCCCTGAAGAGTTCCTCCTATTATATTGAAGGTCAGCCATGATACGATAAACATGATGAGTATAAATAAAGGTATGGCTGTCCATTTTCCGGTCAGGATACGGTCTATCTTTTCGCTTCGAATACGTTCTTTACTCTTTTCAGGTTTACGAACAAATGCGGAGCAGATTTTTTCGATAAAGGAATATCGCATATCTGCGATGGCTGCACTTCTGTCCAGCTCTCGTTCCTTTTCCATCTGCAGTACTATATGTTCAATGGTTTCTATTTCGTTTTCGTCAAGCTTCAGTTTTTTAAGGACCAGCTTATCGCCTTCGATCACTTTGCTTGCTGCAAATCGTAAAGGAATACCTGCATTGTTAGCATGATCCTCTATAAGATGTATGACAGCATGGATGCATCTGTGAACAGCTCCGTTATGATCGTTCTGATCACAGAAATCCTGTCTTAAAGGTCTTTCCTGATATCTGGCGATGTGGATGGCATGTTCGATCAATTCGTTGATACCCTGATTTTGGGATGCGGAAATGGGAACGACCGGGACCCCGAGAGCTGCCTCCATTTCATTGACATCGATTGTACCGCCGTTCTTCAATATCTCATCCATCATGTTGAGGGCAATGACCATGGGAACATTCATCTCAAGAAGCTGCATGGTGAGATAAAGATTACGCTGGATGTTGGTGGCATCTACAATGTTTATGATCGCGTTCGGCTTTTCTTTCATTACGAAATTGCGGGATACGATCTCTTCACTGCTGTATGGTGACATGGAATAAATGCCCGGAAGATCCGTTACCAGAGTATCGGGATATCCCTTTATAACACCGTCTTTTCGGTCAACTGTTACACCAGGGAAATTACCGACATGCTGGTTTGAACCGGTCAACTGATTGAAAAGAGTGGTCTTTCCACAGTTCTGGTTACCTACAAGGGCAAATGTAAGAGTAGTGCCCGAAGGGAGCGGATCACCGCTTCCTTTAGGGTGGAACTTTCCGCCTTCTCCGAGACCGGGATGTACGGAATTACGTATATTTGTCTGTTCGGATGAAGGCTTAGGGCTCAACTCTTTTGAACAGACTTCGATTTTTTCGGCATCATCCAGTCTCAGAGTAAGCTGATATCCGTGAATCAGGAGTTCCACAGGATCTCCAAGGGGAGCATATTTTACAACGGTCACTTCTGCACCGGGTATCACCCCCATATCAAGGAAATGCTGTCGAAGAGCACCTTTACCGCCGACCTTTGTGATGATGCAGCTTTCCCCGATATTTATATCTCTTAATGTCATTTTGTACTCACTTTCAGTTTTATATAGAACTACCTTCATTTATGTGTTCTAAGATGATAGCATATGGAATGATTTTAGCATATAAACAAAAGATAGAAAGCAATTATAAATGGTAATGCTTACACAATCAAATTTTTATACACGATTTGATAATCGGTAGTTTGTGTTATATATTTATATTTGACACAACTAAGTTTTGAGTAATCGTACATTGAAACTGTACATGTACATTTTCTATGAAAGGGTCAGGGGAAAATGGAGAATCGTATATTTCCTGAAATGAAGAAGCATCTGGGATTTGGTATGATGCGTCTTCCTATGAATGGCGATAATGTGGATACAGAGCAGGTCAAAAGGATGGTGGATCTGTTCCTTGAAAACGGCTTTAATTATTTCGATACAGCCCATGGATACATAAACGGACTGTCAGAGCTGGCGATTAAGGAATGTCTCACAAAGAGACATAAAAGAGAAGAGTTTCTTTTGACAGACAAGCTTACAGGACAGTACTTCAAAACAGAAGCAGACATCCGTCCCTTCTTTGCCAGTCAGCTTGAAGCCTGCGGAGTGGACTACTTCGATTTCTACCTCATGCATTCTCAGAATGCCAACAATTTCAAGCATTTCAAGGCATGCCGCGCCTATGAAACCGCATTTGAATTAAAGAAGGAGGGAAAGATCAGGCATGTGGGTCTGTCCTTCCATGATAAGGCTGCGGTTCTTGATCAGATACTTACAGAGTATCCTGATATCGAGATAGTTCAGATACAGTTCAACTATATTGACTATGAAGATGACTCAGTACAGTCAAAGAAGGTCTATGAAGTGGCAAGAAAGCATAACAAACCGCTTCTTGTGATGGAACCGGTTAAGGGCGGCCATCTGGTAAATCTTCCTGATGAAGCATCGGAGCTTTTAAAGAGTATGAAGAACGGTTCCAATGCAAGCTATGCCGTCAGATTTGCAGCGAGCTTCGACGGCATGGAGATGGTGCTTTCAGGTATGAGCAACATGGAACAGATGGAGGACAACATCAGTACCATGAAGGAGTTCAAGCCTTTCACTGAATCAGAATTCGATGCAGTAAGGAAGGTGAAGGAGATCTATGCAAAGCTCAATACCATACCATGTACAGGCTGCAGGTACTGTGTTGAAGAGAATCATTGTCCTAAGGACATACTTATTTCTGACATGTTCTCCTGTATGAACAAGAAGCAGATATTCCACAGCTGGAATGAGGATTACTACTATGAGGATGTGCTTACGGCTGATCACGGTAAGGCCAGCGACTGTATTTCCTGCGGCGGCTGTGAAAGAGTCTGTCCTCAGCATCTTCCTATAAGAAAGCTTCTTAAGGATGTAGCCGCAGAATTTGAAAAAGATGCGTAAAATCTAAAGAAATCTTTAGATTACTTTAGCAGACAATAAAGGTTGAGCCTCTATGATGTGAACATCGAAAATGTTCAGTCATGGAGGCTTTAAATGTTTATAAATAAATCAGATTCCAAAAGCAGGTTCCGTCCAACCGGAAAAATAAGGGTCATAGCTGCTGCCGCAACTGCTGTTGTGATAACCGTCGGTGGAATAGTTCATCATAAGATAAGTGCCTCTGCTGCCATAGCAGAACCTGTGGAAGAAACAGCTATGGTTGAGAAAATGGATCTCCAGAAAAGCATCACTTTAAACGGAACCATAATCAGTTCCGAAAGCAAAAGCTTAAGCTCAACCATCAGCGATGCTGAGGTAAAGGCTGTCAATGTCAAGGTCGGAGACACAGTCAAAAAGGGGGACGTTATCGCAGTCCTCAGTACAGAAAAGCTTGAAAAGCAGCTGGAGCTTGCGAAAGCTGCACTTGATAATACAGTAGAGAAAAACAAGATGGATATAGATGAGGCGGGACGTTCACTTGCAAATGCTCAGAATTCCATGAACACTCAGAATGCGCAGGCTGCTGTAGACATTAACACAACCACAGAAAAGCTGCATACCAGTGAAACAGATCTTCTCAATGCCCAGCAGGATATCCAGAAGTACATACTTGAGGAGACCACACTTCAGACAGAGATTGACAGCTGCCAGGATATATATGATTCAGAGCAGGCTGTTCTCAGGAATAAGCAGCGAAAGCTCACCAGAATGCAGAATGGAGAGGGTGACGGGGATGATGCCGGAGACAGCAGTACTACAAAACTGCAGCTGGACATAGATCAGATCACAAATTCTCAAAGCGACAGGCAGACTCATATAAGTGAGCTGAAGACAAAGCTTTCAGAGACGCAGTCCAAAAGAAAGGAAGCTGAGAGTAAGCTTGAGACTGCAAAGGAAAGCATTGAAAGCTGCAAACAGAGTCTCCAGAAATCCCAGCTCAGCCTGAATGAGACCAATGCAAACAACCGGAAGACCATTCAGGATGGTCAGTCCAACATTGAGATGGCAAAGCGAAATGCAGATTACAATGAAAAAAATGCGCAGAATGATGTAGAAAAGATCAGGGATCAGATCAACGAGGCTGTTATCATCTCCCCAATCGACGGTATAGTGACAAATCTCAATGTCTCCGTCGGTGAACTTTACAAGGGAGATGTGATAGCTGTTGTTCAGAATACATCGGGCTTTAAGGCAAGTGCCGAGGCTGACCAGTATGACATAAGCGATATCGCTAAAAATATGAAGGCTTCCATAAGCACGAAAACAACCGGAGATACAGAAATGACAGGAGAAGTCACCTTTGTTTCACCGATACCGGGAATCACAAATACATCGAAGGATTCCACCTCCACAACAAAATCCACCTCCAATAACTATCCGATAGAGGTCACCATACAGGATCCGAGCGACAGACTTCGTATAGGAATGACTGCAAAGATAAAGATAATTGAAAACGAAGCAAAGGATGTTCTGGCGGTACCTTCCTCATATATAACTACTGATGAATCCGGTGAAAATGTTGTAACCGTGAAAAATGATGACGGATGCAGCAGAATGGTCAAGGTTGAGACAGGTCTGAAGACCGACTACTATATCGAGGTAAGATCAGATGAACTTAAGGAAGGTGATACAGTTGTAGGGACAGGCTCATCTGACTTCGGAGGAGCTCTAACTTCAGAGGGAGGTGCTTTCTTTGAATGATATCATAATGAGTGCGAGGGACATCAGAAAAAGCTATAATGTGGGGACCGAAAACGAGCTGGAAATACTTCATGGAATCGATCTGGATGTTCATAAGGGTGAATTTGTTTCCATCGTTGGCTCCAGTGGCTCCGGAAAATCAACCTTTATGAATATACTTGGACTCTTGGACAGACCTACTTCAGGTGCCTATACTCTTAACAGCATTGATGTCAGTAAGTCCACAGATGATGAACTGAGTCACATAAGGAATCGTGAGATAGGTTTTGTATTTCAGACCTACAACCTTATTCCGAGAACAAGTGCCATAAAAAACGTGGAGCTTCCCATGCTTTATGCGAGAGTTCCCGAAAGGGAACGCAGGGAGCGGGCGGAAATGCTTCTGGAGCTTGTCGGCATGAAGGAAAGAATGCACCACACACCAGATGAACTTTCAGGCGGACAAAAGCAGCGTGTTGCCATCGCAAGGTCTCTGGTGAATCATCCTTCCATGATACTTGCCGATGAGCCTACGGGTGCACTTGATTCCGCCACAGGACGCATAGTCATGGATCTTTTTCATAAGCTTCATAAGGAAAACGGAATCACCATAGTCCTCATAACTCACTCTAATGAGCTTGCAGAGGAGACCGAAAGGGTAGTGACATTGAAAGACGGACATATCATAACAGAAAGGGCCGGACTCAGATATGCTGGTTGAAAACATTAAACTCTGCCTCACAGGGCTCATGGCGAACAAGATACGAACCTTTCTAACCATGCTTGGAATCATCATCGGTATAGCCGCAATGATTGCCATCATGACAGTGAGCGATGCCATGAACAGCTCTGTCATGAATTCCATGGGCAGCATGGGAGCAGATAAAATCGAGGTGTTCATCATGCAGAAGGGCTATGATGAATCTACATCCAGAGAAATGAAAACCAAAGATTATTTTACCGATGAGATGCTTGATGATCTTAAACAGACCTTCGGAAACAGGATCTCAGGTATAGCTCTCTCAAAGGATATAGGCTCTTCCCGTATAGAAAAGGGAAAAAGCTATGCGAACATACAGCTTAAAGGTCTGAATCCCACAGCATTAAAGTCGGAAAATCTTTCGATGCTGAAGGGAAGAAGTATAACCGAAAAAGACGAAGAGACATTATCAAAAATCGCGCTGGTGTCGGATAAATACGTAGAAAAGATCTTCGGAGGAGACGAAAAGGCAGCTTTGGGAAGCGAGATAGAGGTGCTTGTAGACAATAAATATTACACCTACACTATAGTTGGAGTCTATCAGTACATTGACAGCGGAATGTCCGCCGGTTTCTCACAAAACGATATATCTACCAATGTCTATATCCCGTTTGCAGTGGCTAAGATGCAGGTGGAGAAAGGCGATCTCTATGATGAGTTTTCCCTGAAGGCAGGCGAAGGAACCGATCCCGATACACTCTGCTTTGAGGTTCAGAATTATATAAATACAAAATATTACGAAGACAATGATGCCTATGAAAGCTATGCTTACAGTATGAAGGCTCAGCTGAAGCAGATGAATTCCATGCTGAGCACTCAGAAAAATGCCTTCATGGCTATAGGTGCCATAGCTTTACTGGTAGGTGGAATCGGTGTTATGAATATCATGATAGTTTCCATCACTGAAAGGACCAGAGAAATAGGAACCCGTAAGGCTCTTGGCGCCACCAACAATGACATTCGCCTTCAGTTTATCATCGAAGCAATGGTCATATGCCTTCTCGGAGGTATCATTGGTATAATTACCGGGCTTCTGTTCGGTATGGCTGCAACGAAGGTAATGGGATATCAGGGAACCGCATCTGTTGCAGGAATCCTTGCCTGTGTGCTCTTTTCTATGGCCTTTGGTCTTTTCTTCGGATATTATCCGGCAAACAAGGCGGCGAAAATGAATCCTATAGAAGCGCTTAGATACGAATGATATGACACACCAGGGAGAAACAGTATGAAAGAGAACAACTACAGAATACTTATCGCAGAAGACGACAAAGATATCATCGATCTTCTTGAATTATATCTGGAAAATGCCGGTTACGACGTTCTGACAGCTGAAAACGGACTTCTCGCGTGGGAATGTCTCGAAAAAGAACAGAATATAGATCTGGTGATAATGGACATCATGATGCCGGAAATGAACGGGTATCAGCTTATCCGTAAGGTCAGGGAACATCACAATCTTCCTGTCATAATCATTTCTGCAAAGACCGAAGACAGCGATAAGATACTGGGACTTGATCTAGGTGCTGACGATTACATCTCGAAACCCTTCAATCCGCTTGAAGTGGTGGCGAGGGTGAGATCGAATCTCCGGAGATATTATCATCTTAATGATAAAACACCAGAGGACGATGGACAGCTGCATGTCGGTGAGCTTACTCTGGACACCAACAGCATGTCTCTGAAAAAGGGAGAGAAAGACATATCACTCACACCTATGGAATTTAAGATCCTCAGTCTTCTCATGCAGAACCCGGGAAAGGTTTTCACGAAGATACAGATATATCAGCATGCCAGCGGAGACTACGTGGAAAATGATGAAAATACCATCATGGTACACATTTCAAATCTTCGCGAGAAGATCGAGCGTGATCCGAAGATGCCTGAATATCTCAAGACCATAAGAGGACTAGGTTATAAGCTCGAGAAAAAGTAAGTCTGAAAGTATCCTTCGGACTTAAATATTCATAAACGTGTCATACTCCAAAAAATAAATGAGGAGACACTGGAGAAAACAATGAAAGCATTTGCACTTAACAATAAACGGGGAAGCCTGTATTTCCTCATCATGAGGGGGTATCTCGGCTTTATCTCAGGCACCATCCTGCTGCTACTTTGCCTTTATTTCGGAAATTACTTTGCGACTCAGAAACTTGATGAAAAGTATCTGACTAATGCTTATTACGACCATTATGCCTACGAAGAGGATTTCGTAACAGAAGACGGCAGAAAAAATACTCTCATGATAGAGTACAGATATACGGATAATGAAGATGGCTATCCTGACTCATCCATAAAGTACATGACGATTCTGGATGAAAACGGTGAGATCCTTTATTCAAATTCCGATTTAAGTCTCGATAAATTCAGGGAATACATCAATGAATCCCAGGACGACTCTAACTATGTGTCCATGTTCAGAAAATACAAGGAAATCAAAACCAGAATAGATACGGTGACTGCAGGATTTCTGGTAGTAGGTGAGATACTTCTCATGCTTTTCTTCGTTTTCAGAATAAACAAATCCGTTCTCCGTCCACTGAATCTCCTGAAAAATGCCATGGAAAACTTCAAGGTGAAAGAGGACAAGCTCGAGCCCATCAGCTATACCGGTCCGAAGGAACTTGAAGAAATATGCGGGTCCTACAATGACATGGCAGAAGCCCTCAGAAAGAGTGATGAGGAGAGAAGACGACTGGAAGAGGGACGTCAGCGCATGCTTGCGGGCATCTCTCACGACCTGAAGACTCCAGTCACCGTTATTCAGGGTTATGCCAATGCTATTCTCGACGGCACTATCTCTCCGCAGAAGGAGCTGACTTACGTGGAAACTATATTCAAAAAGTCCCAGGTGCTTTCGGAGCTTATCAATACATTTCATGAATACAGTCGTTTGGAACATCCTGACTTTGTACTGAAAAAGACCAGAGGTGATCTCTGTGAATATCTGAGGGAATATATCGCAAATCGATATGATGAGCTGGATATCGCAGGCTTTGAGCTCGAAGTCAACATCCCGGATAAAAGCATATATGCGGTTTTTGACCAGCTTGAGCTTAAGAGGGTATTTGAAAATCTCATCAATAACACCATCAGACATAATCCTAAGGGAACTACGATCTATGTCGAGCTTGAAAAATCGGATTCTCTTATATTGAGCAGTCAGTACAACCTGTATTCCCACAGGAATAACATAAACAAAACTGCTGAAATACAGAAAGCATCACCTATGATAAGGATCCTCTTCGGAGATGACGGTGTCGGAATATCCGATGATGTGAGAAAGAATATCTTCGATCCCTTCGTTACCGGAGATGAGTCGAGGAAATCAGGAAATGGCTCCGGTCTCGGCCTGGCGATTTCAAAGAAGATAATAGAGGCTCACGGCGGTTTCATACATCTGCGAGAAAGATCGGAAACAGATCACAGTACAGAATATGAGATACTGCTTCCTGTGGAAGGATGATAAATAAACCTCATGATGAAGGCTTAGAAAAAGCAGCCTTTGATAATAGGAGAATTATATGAGATTGGAAAACAGAAATACTTATAAATCAAAACTGATTCTGAAGGCTAAAATTTTCGGTATGATCCTTGTGGCTTTTATGTGTTTTACTGCCGTGATAAAGTCAGGGACCATTGCAGTCTACGCCGCATCTTCCGACCTGAAGGATTACAGCTTTTCATCTCTTCAATGGGACACAGACGATGACGTGATGATGGCGTACTGGGATCAGTCTGAGGATGATCAGCGATACAAGCTACAGCTTTACAAAAATTCTGTTTCTGTTGAAAACAGGGTTGGAGGTGCTGTTACTGTGACCAACAAGGATTACTATGATTTCACAAAGCTTGTTGTGTCGGAAGGTGCAGGGAATTACATCTTCACAGTCACAGGGCTTAAGGAAAATGATACTCAGGTCTCAGATGCTGCATACATAGACATTGGCAAACTGCATAAAATAGAAGATAAGTACATCGGCGAGCATCCGAAGACTGTGTTCGGAAAATATTCTATAGAAAAGATGGATCTCATTCAAAAGACGGATCCCGTCACTGCCGCAGCCTACGCTCATACGAAGCCGGGCTACAATGCTGCCGAAGCGTCCACTATGGCATCCATTCCGTCCCTTAACAACGGCTGGCTCAAGCTCAAGGATGGCGACTGGTATCACTTCACAAATGGCATGATGGATACCGGATGGTTTACAGATCCGGCAACCGGCGATAAGTACTATCTTAATTCTGATGGAACCATGAGAACAGGATATCTATATCTGGACGGACAGAACTACTATTTTGAAGCATCAGGTAAGCTGTCACATGCTGTGAATGGCTGACGGCGTATTCGGATAGCTGCTGAATCAACACAAAGCCTACGATTCTCTATAAAATCCTTGTAAAATATCTCTAAAAAACTCAGAAAAATACAAGGTTTTAAGTTACAGCATCTTGTCTGAGGCCTGACATGGTTGTATAATTCATAAACATTTTACAGAAAACAGAGGGCGCAGAGCATGACAAACGGAATAGTAGTAATAGGAGCAACATTCGTAGATATCAAGGGCTATCCTTTGGAGGTATACGTTCCAAACGGAAGAAATGCCGGTACAGTGATGGAGGTTCACGGCGGTGTATGCCGTAACGTTGCTGAGGATATCGCCAATGTTGAGCTTAAGCCTACATTTGTAAGTATAGTAGACAACAGCGGAACCAGTACAGATGTTGTCAACAAGCTCATCCGTCATAAGATAAATACCAAATATATCCGCAGAGTTGAAGGCGGTCTCGGAACATGGCTCGCCATTTTCTCAAACGAGGGCGATGTCATCGCATCTATTTCCAGAAGACCTGACCTCAGTGAGATCTCCAATATACTGAAGGAGCAGGGTGATGAGCTCATCGGCAATGCTGACAGCGTTGTTGTGGAAATAGATATGGATTCATCTATCCTTAAGCAGATATTCGAGCTTGCTGAAAAGTATCATAAAGAGGTTTATGCCGTTGTTTCCAACATGTCTATCGCCATGCAGAGACGTGATCTTCTCAAGCGTACAGGAGTGATAGTTTGTAATGAGCAGGAAGCAGGTATGCTTTTTTCAGACGACTATTGCAGCATGACACCTGAAGAGTTCATGCACATTCTGGACAGACAGGTAAAATCCGCTAAGTATCCTCGTATGGTAGTTACCATGGGATCAAAAGGAGCAGTTTACGCTTCGATGGACGGAGAGCCCGGCTTCTGCCCAAGCATCCCTGTAGGAGTTATAGATACCACAGGTGCAGGTGATGCCTTCTTCTCAGGCGTTGCCATCGGTCTCACTTACGGAAAGTCTCTCGGAGAGGCATGCCAGATCGGTACCAGACTTGCAAACTCCGTTATCTCAACTACTGACAATGTCTGTCCGAGATTCATGCCTCAGGAATTCGGTATCGAAGCAGACAGATAATTGGATATAATTGTGAGTATTGAAGCTCTCGATATCGGATTCTGATACTCGTCGTCATAAAATAGTATTGCATGTATCATGTTTTGGTGATACTATGATTCGGCATTTAAATATATGGTGGAAGTCATGATTACGGCTATCACCGATGACAGTTCATTTGTACCTTCCTGTCACTAAACAAAACCAGGACTACATACATTAAAGAAGACATACTTCTTTTTGATACCGGATGCTGAAACGATCATTCTGGTCATGGCATCATATCTATGTGATTTGTAGCTCTGCTTTTGCAGAGCTTTTTTTGTTGGAGTAATTTACATGTATTTTTTGAAATCAGAATCAAGTTTCGATGCCGCTCATTTCCTGAAGGATTATGAAGGCAAGTGCAGAAACATTCATGGACACAGATGGAGAGTTGTTGTTGAGATAAAAGGGGAAAGTCTGAGTGAAGAGACTCAGACAAGAGGCATGCTCATAGACTTTTCCGATCTCAAAAGAGCGGTTAAGGATGCCTGCGATTTCTTTGATCACAGTCTCATATATGAAAGCGGATCTCTGAAAGAAACTACCATAAAGGCACTTGAAGAAGAGAACTTCAGGTTAAATGAAGTTCCTTTCCGCCCTACTGCAGAGAATTTTTCCCGGTTCTTTTTCACAAGTCTAAGGGATAAAGGTTTTAATGTTCACAGAGTTGATGTCTACGAGACTCCGAACAACTGCGCGAGCTTTGAAATGGAATAAATTTACCGGCAGTGTTCTCAGTGAAATATCCTGACAGAACTGAGATGATTTAGAGGAAAAGAAATGAAAGTAGTGGAAAAATTTGTAAGCATTAACGGCGAAGGCACAAGAGCCGGTGAGCTTGCTGTATTTATACGTTTTAAAGGCTGTAATCTGAGATGCAGCTACTGCGACACCATGTGGGCGAATGAAGGAAACTGCCTGTACACAGAGATGTCTCAGGAAGAAATATTGACATATATCCTGGAAACAGGCGTTAAGAATGTTACTCTGACAGGTGGAGAACCCCTGCTTCAGAAGGGAGCTCATGAGCTCATACAGCTTCTTCTGGAAAACGGGCTTTCTGTAGAGATCGAGACAAACGGAAGCGTAGACCTGAGACCATTTACGGGAGGCAGACGTCCTTTATTCACCATGGACTACAAGCTTCCTGGCAGTAACTGTGAAGATGGCATGCTTCTTGAGAATTTTGAGCTTCTCGATCCTCAGGATACTGTAAAGTTTGTATCCGGCAGCATAGAGGACCTCGAGCGTGCGAGATGTCTCATCGAAAAGTACGGGCTTACGGAACGCTGCCATGTTTACATAAGTCCTGTGTTCGGAAGCATTGAGCCAAAGGACATAGTGGATTACATGATAGAACACAAAATGAATGATGTCAGATTACAGATACAGATGCACAAGGTCATCTGGGATCCGGACAAAAGAGGTGTCTGATGATAGATAAAAAAGCAATTGAAGAGCATATCCGTGGAATTCTCATTGCCCTGGGAGATGACCCTGACAGAGAGGGTCTTCTGGAAACTCCAAAGCGGGTTGCCGAAATGTATGAAGAAGTTTTTGCGGGCATGAATTACTCTAATCATGAAATAGCCGAGATGTTCGACAAGACCTTTGAAGATGGTCTGGATGCCAATGCTGATTCCCAAAGCGTTGTGGTCATGAAGGACATCGACATTTTCTCCTACTGTGAGCATCACCTCGCCCTTATGTACGACATGAAGGTCAATGTTGCCTACGTACCAAAGGGAAAAGTCATCGGGCTTTCTAAGGTGGCAAGAGTCTGTGACATGGTGGGAAGACGTCTGCAGCTTCAGGAAAAGATCGGCAGAGACATCGCAGATATCATGACTGAGATAACCGGAAGCGAGGATGTTGCCGTGACTATCGAAGGATGTCACAGCTGCGTGACTGCAAGGGGCATCAAGAAGCAGAACACCAGGACATTTACGGCTGAACTCCGGGGCAGCTTCAAGACTGATCCGAGCCTGCAGCTGTATCTTAGATAAGGATAGAATCCATGATTCATTTGGTTCATTTCTTGTTGATATATTAAACCGAATATTGGAGTTCCAATAGGATTCCACATCATTAAGTCATATATTCAGGCAGAAAAAACGCCTGAAAACGGGGAGGAAAAAATGCAGGTAATGGTTCTTTTGAGCGGAGGAGTTGACTCCACGACCGCTCTCGGTATAGCAGTTGATAAATATGGTAAGGAAAATGTCATCGCCCTTTCAGTTATGTACGGTCAGAAGCACGACAAAGAGATAGGTGCTGCTGAGGCCGTGGCAAAGCATTACGGCGTTGAGCATCTGTATCTTGATCTCAGTAAGATCTTTCAGTACAGTGACTGTTCACTTCTTAAGCAGTCAGATGAAGCGATTCCGGAGATCTCCTATGCTGAGCAGATAAAGGAGACAAAGGGAGAAGTTCCCGTAAGCACATATGTTCCTTTCAGAAACGGTCTGTTCCTTTCTTCCGCAGCCAGCATTGCCCTCAGCAAGGGCTGCAGCCTTATCTATTACGGGGCCCATGCCGACGATGCTGCAGGTTTTGCATATCCTGACTGCTCCGATGCTTTTGTCAATGCTATGAACGAGGCAATCTGGGAGGGATCCGGACATCAGTTAAAGATCGAGGCACCCTTTGTAAAGGTGAACAAATCAAATATCGTAAAGATGGGACTCGATCTTAAGGTGCCTTACGAGCTTACATGGTCCTGCTACGAAGGCGGTGAAAAGCCATGCGGAAAATGCGGAACATGTATCGACAGGGCGGCAGCATTTGCAGCAAACGGAGTAGAGGATCCTGCATTGAAATAAGATTCTGTAACAGTAAGAATCTGAATTGTCAGGTATATCAAATATACGTACAGGCTTTTCTAGTGTATAACACCCATACTGTTTCATGATTGATACGATATACATCTGACCAGGTATACAGCAGTATATCGGAGAAAAGGAGAAAAAATGAGAGAAAACGAAGATCTGACACTGCTTGGAAATCAGCAGGTAAAATATAAATACGAGTATGACCCGTCTGTTCTTGAGAGCTTCAACAACAAGCATCCCGAGAATGATTATTTCGTAAAGTTCAACTGTCCTGAATTCACATCACTATGTCCTATTACCGGACAGCCTGATTTTGCAACCATCTATATTTCCTACGTTCCGGATAAAAAGATGGTAGAGAGCAAGAGCCTGAAGCTTTATCTGTTCTCCTTCAGAAACCACGGAGATTTCCATGAGGATGTTGTTAATGTGATCATGAAGGACCTTATCAGACTGATGGATCCTAAATACATCGAGGTATGGGGAAAGTTCCTTCCGAGAGGCGGTCTTTCCATCGATCCTTACTGCAACTACGGAAAGAAAGGCACAGCTTGGGAGAAAGTCGCATGGGACAGACTGACTCAGCACGACATGTATCCTGAAAAGATAGATAATAGATAACCGATAAAATAGAGGGATCGGAAGCGGATCGAACTACAGCATTTTATAAATCTTTAAGAAACGGTCATATGGACCGCGGAATATATTAAAAAAAGCACTCATTCAGAGATCCTTTCAGATCTACTGATGAGTGCTTTTAAAGTTCCTTATTTGTAGTAGAAATTGAATCCTGAAATATCTGATTTATCTGGATGATCAATACTGCTTAAGGTGGATAGCGAAGCCTGCGATCATCTTATCAAGATAGATAAACTTAAGAGAACCGTCTTCGTTGTACTGAGCAGTTTCCTTCTTTAAGCCCATACCTCTCTTTTCGAAAAATTCAGCCGCCTTGGCTACATCGTGAGCACCGATAGCGATATGTCCCTTCTCTCCCGGACCGTCCTTCTTCATAATCTCGATAAGATCTGAAGCAAAGATCGAACTGTTTCCAACTCTCGGAATGAAAGCCATCAGTGTGTGGAATTCATCAGCGATGCGTAATGCATCTTCCTCGCCGTCTGCATTGATACCTACATGAAGTACACAAAGTTCAAGCTCCTTTACCGCATCAAAATCCTTTGACATCTCGTCTGCCATAATATTACCTCCTTGATTAGTAAAATCATCCCCTTAAAAAATACTATGGAGGATGAAGTCACCTTTGCCAGTGTTCAGTGTACATATGATGATGTATTGATCACACTTATGAAAGCTTTAGTATCATAAGTTAATAAAACACTCTATGTCGCACGAATTTAAGTTTAGCACTCCTATAGGATTTATGCTATAATCTTCGCTCAAAAGGTAATGAAATACGAGCATAAAACAATTTGTGATGCTCTTATATCATAGTTGACAACAGGAAAGGCAGGCTAATGGAAAAGTATTTCGACATAAACGAACAGGGTTTCAGCATCAGATGTAAGGTATATTTTGAAAAAGACATACACAATTTAAACCACATTGTCCTCGCCACATACGGATTTGGAGGAAATAAAGACAATAAAGCCATAGAAAAATTCGCGGAAAGAATAACCACCAAGTATAAAGGCTTCGGTGTGGTATGCTTCGACTGGCCTTGCCATGGAAAGGACGCCCGAAACAAGCTTATCCTTGATGAGTGCCTGACATATATGGATCTGGTCATCAAACATATTAAGGAAGAAATGGGAGCAGAAGCTGTTTATAACTATTCCTCAAGCTTCGGTGCATATGTAACACTCTGTTATCTTCATGACCATGAAAATCCATTCAGGAAGATCGCATTCCGCTGTCCTGCCATAAAGATGTATGATTCCATGGCGGCTCACGTAACAGAAGATGACTGGAACAACCTGAATAAAGGTAAGGAGATCCTTCGTGGCTATGACAGAAAGATAAAGATCTCTCTGGAATTCTTAGAGAGTCTGAAGGTTAATGATGTCAGCACCTACGATTACATGGATTATGCAGACGACATCATCATGATACATGGCACAAAGGATGAGATGGCTCCTATCGAAGTGGCAGAGGAATTCTCTGAGAACAATGTCATCGAGCTTATCAAAGTTGAAAATGCCGATCATCCTTTCTCTAATCCAAAGTACATGGACTTTGCAATTCAGAAGATTCAGGAATTTTTTGAACCGTAAAATAAAAAAATGATGTGATTAAATTTGGCACAATGTGTTATACTTTTAATCAGGCAAGGCTAAGAGTGAGGATACTTATTTCATAATTAAAGAAGGAGAAGGGACACTATGAATGATTTCAGGTATTTCACACCAACAGAGGTAGTCTTCGGTAAGGATGCGGAGGATAAGACCGGAGATACAGCAAAGAAGTACGGATCAAAGGCATTACTCGTATATGGAAAGGGAAGCGTTGTAAAAAGCGGACTTTTGGACAGAGTAAAAGCTTCATTAGATAAGGCTGGCGTACAGTACAAGGATTTCGGTGGTGCCAAGCCAAATCCTACACTTGCACATGCAGAGGAAGGTGTCAGGGAAGCAGTTGAGTTAGGTGCGGACATGATCATTGCCGTGGGAGGAGGAAGTGCCATCGACACATCGAAGGCCATAGCCCATGGAGCAGCGAATCCGGATAAAAAGCTCTGGGACATCTGGACAAGAAAGGTGGAGCTCACTAAGTCTCTTCCTGTAGGTACAGTTCTCACCATCGCAGCTGCAGGAAGTGAGATGAGTGATTCAGCCGTCCTTACGAACGAAGCTATAGGAAAGAAAGCCGGAATCAATACAGATATGAACAGATGCAGATTTGCTATCATGAATCCGGCTCTTGCCGCAACACTTCCTAAGAATCAGATCGCTGCAGGTGTGACTGATATCATGATGCACACCATGGAAAGATATTTTATTCCGGACATAAAGGCAGATATGACTGATGAGATAGCTGAGGGTCTCCTCCGTACAGTTATAAAGAACGGAGAGCAGGTTCTCAAGGATCCTGCAGATTATGACGCTATGTGTGAGATATTCTGGGCATCCAGCCTTTCACATAACAATCTTACAGAGTGCGGAAGAGGAAAGGATTTCTCAGTTCACAAAATCGGCCATGCATTATCAGCCAAGTATGATGTAACTCACGGAGCATCTCTAGCGGCTGTATGGGCATCATGGGCAAGGGAACTCTATAAGGGAGCTCTTCCGAGATTTGCGAGATATGCAAGAAACGTTTGGAAGATAGATGAAGCTGATGATGAAAAGGCAGCGGTTTTAGGCATTGACAGAACAGAAGAGTTCTTCAAGAGCATAGGTATGCCTGTAAGGATCAGAGAGATGAATGTAGATCCATCAGATAGCGATATCACAGAGCTCGCACTGGATGCAACAATGCAGGATACAGTTAAGTTATCAAGGATCCGTCCGCTTTCAGCTAAGGATGTGGAGAAGATCTACAAAGCAGCATTATAATAGGAAGATTTTTGATCTTCCTACTGCATCAGAGGGGAAATATTTCCCCTCTTTTTTTGTCTCAGCTAATTCTATTTGTATTGTTCAATCGACTTAAGTCTCGTTAACGGCAGGATTTTTGCAAATATCTTGATTTTCTACACGCGAAAGATAAAAAATCAGCGTTTGGATAAAAAAAAGGACACATTTCGATATTGATATATGCTAGAATGGTGAAGTTTTTGTGGGTTGAATACTAAGAGTGGGCTAATGCTCCCATACGAAAGGTGGATTTACAATGAAACTGGAAGATTTACAGAAGAACGATGGGATAGGAATGGAAGAACTTAGAGTTACTCTTATGGAGATAGCTAACAATATAAGTAAAAGCATAAAGGGACACTGGTCAGTTCAGCCTGATCCAAGAGCCATAGAATCTTTTTGTGCTTATAACATAAACTCTCATTCAACAGGTTATGAAATTTGCCGTTTTTATCCTTTTCTTGATGCTAACGGAGATGTGTTTATCGCTATCAGTTCCAGAAGAACTAATGTAAGCTGCAGATATGAAAAGAATCTTGTGTCAGGTATCTATGATATGGTCATAAACAGTATCATGCCGCTTGATATTGCATAATATAATGTCCGTTTCTAAAGACTTTATAATGATCTTTTTCTCTTCGTGAAGCATGTATAGACCTGCATTTTGTCACGAAGAGCTTCATTAAGTCACTAAATACTACTAATATAATGCACTACAAATGTCGTTTATTATGATGTAGAGGGAGGGAGTCTAGAGTCATGCAAATTGTCCGGGCTTTCCTGCCTATGCATGGTATAGATGTTTGAAGGTGCTTTTTTTTATTCCTGATAGACTTATGATGTCTTAAATCTCAGGCTTATTGTATTTCAAAATATACATTCAAAGCTTCTATCGTCTATAGTATAATGAATTGCATTATTTAAAATTTTTATAGCACAAACGGCTGATTGTATGAAAAAAAGAGGTTTTCTGCGCATAGCAAGAGGAGTGTTTTTTCTCATTGGAATAGTATGTTTCATGATCACTCTTATTATGCTTGCATATCAATTATACGAAAAAGATTCTTATCGTATCGACAAACCACATCAAGCCGACCATAAAGTACTGTTTCTGTGTTCATACGATCCGATGTATTTCACATATAAATATCAGATCGAGGGCTTGGAAGACGAGCTTTACTCAAATGGTATCGAATTCGATGTTGTGTACATGGACACAAAGAAATTTCGGTCAGAAGATGATTTAAAGGAATTCTATCATTTCTTTAGGCAGCGATACGAAAAGAACAGTAAAGGTTTCGAAGGCATCTTACTCGGTGATGATGACGCTTTGATTTTCGCCATAGACCATCAAGAAGATTTATTTGATGGTTTACCTATGGTTTTTTTTGGTGTAAACGATCTTGGACTTGCTCATAAAGCTGAGACAAATCCATACATAACCGGATTCTATGAAAACAACTTCCTGGATCAGACCTTTATGACTGCCATAAAGCTGTTTCCGGATCATAAAAATCTTGTTTCGATTCACGATGATTCAGCAGCAGGCAAGTCTGATATAAACCAGTTCTATGCATTAAAAAACGAATATAGCGAATATTCCTTTGATGATATAGATACATCTTTGTTGACCAAGCGTGAACTCATCGAAACCCTCAGGGTCCTTCCTTCAGATACGCTTTTATTCTACATGACCTGTTACAATGACTGTCAAGGTAATGTACATTCATTGTATGATTCTACAAGTGTTATCGTGAACAACACAGATGTACCTATATTCAGAAATTATGCCGAAGGAAGAGATTCCGGCGTCCTGGGCGGTACATATATGGATTTTTATACCCAGGCGAGAGATGCTGCACACATAATGTCTGATGTCATAAATAAAAAATCAGACATTTCAAAATATGATCTTTCTTTATACACTCCGGGTATAACAGAATTCAACTATCCTCTCATGAAGAAATACGGGATATCGACAAAACAGCTTCCTTCAGATACTGTATTTTACGGTAAGCCTGTTACCTTCTACGAGCTTTACAAGAATATGCTTCCGGTCGTGTTCTTTATGGCGGTATCATTGGTATCCTTCATTATCTCGGCATTTCTGGCTCTTAAAAATGAAAAAAGACAGGTAAGGATACTTCGATCATCAAAGGAACAGCTCCTGAATTCCCAGAATAAGCTTGTCTATCAGGCTAACCATGATGAACTTCTGGATCTTCTGAACAGAAGATCCATAGTGGAATATCTGAGCAACAACCTCAAAAATGAGCAGATATATTCTGTACTGATGATCGATATCGATGGTTTCAAAGACATTAACGAAAACTATGGTCATCAGATCGGAGATAAGATCCTTGTAGATATATCCGATACACTCAAAAGATATGCAGAAAAAAACAATATGATCCTCGGTCGATACGGCGGAGATGAATTCCTTATGCTTTTCAAAAACAAAAGGCTGGATAGTTCATCACTGATCGTTAAGGGGATCGTTACCTTGTTTAACAAGCCTTTCGGTGCAGACAATGTCAATGTCATGTTATCTGCAAGTATCGGTATATCCAATTCAGACCGCGAAACAACTCCTGAGCAGCATATCATCAATGCTGAGATCGCCATGTATGAAGCCAAAGCAAGAGGCAAAAATATGGTCTTCGTATATGCAGAAGATATGAAGAACAAGCTCATCATCGAGTCTACTATTAAAGCAGCCTTCCTTGAAGCCTTTGATTCAGATGGCTTCTATCTCATGTACCAGCCGAAGGTTTCTGCCTCCACAAAGGAGGTTATAGGCTATGAGGCACTGATAAGACTCAGAGATTATCCTTACGGTCCCGGAGCATTTATTCCGGTGATCGAAAAGAGCGGGTGGACCATCAAGCTTGGACGACTGATAACCAGACTCGTGGTCGAGCAGATATACAAATGGAAATCCCAGGGCATAGAAATACATCCTGTTTCCATAAACTTTTCGAGCAGACAGATACATGATCTCGGATATTGCGATTATCTTCAGTCACTGCTGTATCAGTATAAGGTTGATCCGAAATACGTACAGATAGAGATCACGGAAACACTTCTTTTGGAAGAATCTTCAAGAACCACAGAGCTCTTCGATAAGTTCAGAAGGATGAATATCAAACTTCTTCTAGATGATTTCGGAACAGGTTATTCATCTCTGGCTTATCTGACCTATGTACCCGTCGATGACGTCAAGCTGGACAAATCTTTGGTGGATACTTATCTCTGTGCGGGTAAGGAAGCCTTTATAAAGGATGTCATTCAGCTTGTTCATGATATGGGAAAGACCATCACCATAGAAGGCGTAGAGCACGAGTGGCAATATTTAAAACTTGCCGAATTCAAGGCGGATACCATACAGGGATACTACTTTTCAAAACCTCTCAAACCGGATGAAGCGATCAGGTACAGAGCTATATGATCTAAGACATGAGATCTATCAGATTTCATGTCTTTTTTTATGTTTCTTTTTAAATATAAATATCTAACACATGACTACTTAAAGCTTAAAAGAATAACATATTATGGCTTATATAAAAAAATATTATCAAATTATAAAGAATCTATTTATTTTCATATAATTATCTGCTATATTTTAAAAATGCATTATAACTTTAAACTGTTAAAGGAGGAAAGTATGAGAAAATTTATTAGCATTTTAACTGCAACTGTACTGCTTTCCGGTGTTCTGGCCGGATGCGGCAGCTCAAGTGGTGCAACTATTCAGACAGTTGAAGAGAAAGCCACAACAGCCGCAGCTGCAGAACAGAAGACAGAAGAGACTGAGGCAGCTCAGAGCGATGCAGCTGGTGATTATCACATCGGTATCGTTACAGGTTCTGTTTCCCAGTCAGAGGATGACAGACGTGGTGCAGAAGCATTTCAGGCAAAGGTAGGTGAAGACAGAGTAATCCTTGCTACATACCCTGATAACTTCACTGAGGAGCTTGAGACAACAGTTCAGACCATCGTTAACCTTTCAGATGATCCTGAGATGAAGGCAATCATCGTAAATCAGGCGATCCCGGGAACAACAGAGGCTTTCCGTCAGATCAAGGAGAGAAGACCTGACATCATCTGTATCGCAGGTGAGTCACATGAGGATCTTCCTGAGATCGGAAGCGCTGCAGACCTCGTATGTAACAACGATTTCGTAGCTCGTGGATATCTGATCATTCGCACAGCTCATGAACTCGGATGTAAGACATTCGTACATATTTCATTCCCACGTCACCTTTCATATGAGACCATGAGCCGTCGTGTTGCTATCATGAAGGCAGCCTGCGAAGAGTTCGGCATGGAATTTGTTATGGAATCTGCACCGGATCCAACTACAGACGTTGGTGTTCCTGGCGCACAGGCATATATCGCAGAGCATGTTCCTGAGTGGATCGAGAAGTACGGTAAGGATTCAGCTTACTTCTGTACAAACGATGCACACACAGAGCCACTTTTAAGAGGTCTTCTTGAGAATGGCGGATACTTCATCGAAGCAGACCTTCCTTCACCTCTTATGGGATATCCTGGAGCACTTGGACTTGACCTCACAGAGGAAGCAGGTGATTTCGAGAAGATCCTTTCAAAGGTTGAGAGCGCAATCGTTGAAAAGGGTGGTGAAGGCAGATTCGGAACATGGGCTTACTCATATGGCTACACAGTTTCAGCAGGTCTTGCACAGCACGCTATGAATGTTATCGATGGAAAGAGCGAGCTTACAGATATCGATGATATCTCAAAGGCTTACGAAGAGTTTTCACCAAAGGCTTCATGGAACGGATCACAGTACACAAATGTTGATACAGGCGTAAAGTCTGACAATACATTCCTTGTATACCAGGATACATATATCATGGGTAATCCTGGAAAGTTCATGGGATCAACTTCTGTTGAGGTTCCTGAGAAGTACTTCACTACCAAGTAATTCAGTGTAGGGCAACATACACTTACTAAAAAAGATTTACCTGTGTGGGGAGAAATCATCTCCCCACATTTTAAATCTAGTGACATGTATATATGACATGTCATACAGAGTCAGTCCTCGCATAGCGAATTTAAATGGACTGACCTTCCCAAAAGGGAGAAAGGTTTTACAATGGAAAAAGCGCCTCTGCTTGAAATGCGAAATATTAAAAAAGATTTCAACGGCAATCAGGTTCTCAGTGACATCAACATCACCCTGAGAGAGGGCGAGGTCATCGGACTTTGCGGAGAAAACGGTGCCGGTAAATCAACCTTGATGAAGATCCTTTTTGGCGCGGATGTCATCAGGGAAACAGGAGGATACGGCGGAGATATCCTCATCAATAACGAAAAAGTATCTTTTCAATCTCCATTTGATGCCATTGCAGCCGGAATCGGCATGGTACATCAGGAATTTTCATTAATACCGGGTTTTAAAGCGACAGAAAACATCCTTCTTAACAGAGAATCAAAGAAAAAAAGCATCCTTTCTGATCTGTTTTCAGACAGACTCGACACTCTCGATCGTAATGAAATGAATAGAATCGCTCAGGAAGCTATACAGCAGATGGGCGTAAATATAGATAAAGACATGGTCATCAACGACATGCCTGTAGGTCATAAACAGTTCACCGAGATAGCAAGAGAACTTTCAAAGAAGCAGCTTAAGATTCTTATCCTTGATGAGCCTACTGCGGTTCTTACAGAAAAAGAAGCTGAAGCTCTTCTGGATTCGATACGCGGTATGTCAAAGAGAGGAATCGCCGTTATATTCATTACTCACAGACTTGGCGAGATCCTTTCAGTATGTGACAGAGTTGTCACCATGCGTGACGGCTATGTAGTCAATGAAACTCCTGCCTCTGAAACCTCTATTCCGGAGATCACCAGCTGGATGGTAGGAAGAGACGTTGCAGATACAGGTTCAAGCTATGTCACAGAAGATATCGGTAAAGACAAGAGAACCATCCTTTCTATAAAGAAGCTTTGGGTAGATATGCCCGGAGAGACAGTCAGAAATGTCAACCTCGATGTAAGAGAAGGTGAGATCCTCGGAATAGGCGGTCTTGCCGGACAGGGTAAACTCGGAATTCCTAAAGGAATCATGGGGCTTTGCAATGCCGGTGGAGAGATAAACTTTGACGGACAGGATATTCCGCTTAACGATCCGAGAAAATGTCTCGATGCCTCCTTCGCATTCGTTGCCGAAGACAGACGTAATGTAGGCTTACTTCTTGATGAATCTCTGGAATGGAATGTTTCCTTCCCTGCTATGCAGGTTCAGGATAAGTATCTGAAAAAGTATTTTGGCGGACTTATCAAGTGGAGAGATGATGAAGCTATCAAGAAGGTGACTGCAAAATACATCGACGAACTGAAGGTCAAGTGTACAAGTACCAAACAGAAAGCAAGAGAGCTCTCCGGCGGAAACCAGCAGAAGATCTGTCTTGCAAAGGCATTTGCACTCAATCCTAAACTTTTATTTGTAAGTGAACCTACCAGAGGTATCGACGTAGGTGCGAAGGCTCTGGTGCTTGATGCGCTTAAGAAGTTAAATAAAGAGCAGGGTGTTACCATCGTCATGGTATCCTCCGAGCTTGAAGAACTCAGACAGACATGTGATCGTATAGCAATCGTTTCCGGCGGAAAGGTTTCAGGTATCTTACCTGCAGGAGAGAAGCTGGAGAAATTCGGTGAGCTTATGCTTATGAATTGCTGATGTCCGGTCAAAAGGAGCATTTAGAAATGAACGAACAAAAACTAACATTAAAAGATCTGATCAAAAGCAAGGCTCAGGAATTCGGATTACCAAGACTTATCATCACAGGTTTCCTTTTATTACTGCTTGTGCTCTCACCTATAGTAGGTGCGGATCTTCCAACACAGATTTCCAATATCATCAACAGATTCAGCTGGAACGGAATCCTGGTACTCGCGATGGTACCCATGATTCATTCCGGATGCGGACTTAATTTCGGTCTTCCTTTAGGTATCATTTCAGGTCTTTTGGGAGCTACCTTATCCATTGAGTTCGGTTTCGAAGGACCTGTCTCATTTATTATGGCGGCACTCCTCGCAACGCCTTTTGCACTTGTTCTCGGTTCTGTTTACGGATGGCTTCTGAATAAGATCAAGGGTGGAGAGATGATGATCGCAACCTATGTAGGTTTCTCATCAGTTTCCATGATGTGTATGATGTGGCTCCTCCTTCCTTACCACAGCCCTAACATGGTTTGGGGTATGGCTGGAAAGGGTCTGAGAACAACCATTTCCCTCGAGGGCTACTACACACAGGCACTTGCAAGCTTTCTGCAGATAAACATTGGCAACCTGACCATACCGACCGGTGCACTTTTATTCTTTGCACTGCTCGCCTTTGGAATGTGGGCTTTCCTTCACACAAAGACAGGAACAGCCATGACAGCAGTAGGTTCAAACCCTGATTTTGCGAGATCTGCCGGCATCAATGTAGACAAGATCCGTATGATTTCTGTAGTAATGTCTACATGGCTCGCAGCTATCGGAATTCTCGTTTATGAGCAGGGCTTCGGTTTTGTTCAGCTTTACATGGCACCGTTCTACATGGCGCTTCCTGCAGTTTCAGCTATCCTTATCGGAGGCGCAACTGTTAACAAGGCTTCAATCATGAATGTTGTTATTGGAACAATTCTGTTCCAGGGAATCGTTACCATGACTCCGACAGTCATGAACAACATGATTCATCTCGATATGAGTGAGGTTATCCGAATCATCGTTTCAAACGGTATGATTCTTTATGCACTCACAAGAAAGACGGAGGGAACAAGATGAAAAACAAATCAATAGGTGATTACCTGAGAAGATTTTCGGTTCCTCTCATGTTTGTTATCATATGCCTCATATGTGCACCGATTTCAGGTCTTTCACCAAATTATCTTATCAATGAGATCGTTACCAGAATAGGCAGAAATGCATTTCTCATCCTGAGCCTTCTGATACCTATCATGGCAGGAATGGGACTCAACTTCAGTATGACACTGGGAGCTATGGCCGGAGAGATCGGTCTTATCCTCGTCAGTGACTGGCAGATCGTAGGTATCCCGGGAATGATACTTGCCATGATCGTATCCATCCCTATCTCAACCCTTCTTGGTCTTTTCTGCGGAAAGGTCCTCAATATGGCTAAAGGTAGAGAGATGATCACCAGCTACATCATCAGCTTCTTTATCAACGGTATATATCAGCTTGTTGTGCTTTATCTGATGGGTCCTGTGATTCCAATTGTTCACAGCACCATCAAGCTTCCGAGAGGATATGGTATCAGAAACACGGTTTCACTTTTGTCCATGCGTCAGCACCTTGACAATCTTATCCCACTTAACATCATGGGCGTAAAGATTCCGGTTGCCACATTTATAGTTATTTTCCTGCTTTGTCTCGTTATCATCTGGTTCAGAAAGACAAAGCTCGGTCAGGATATGAGAGCCGTTGGTCAGGATATGGATGTATCCAGAGATGCAGGTATCGATGTTGAGCGTACAAGAATCATTTCAATGATTCTATCCACAGTATTCGCAGGAATCGGTATGATCATTTACCTTCAGAATATGGGTAATATCGCTACCTACAGTTCACATTCACAGATCGGTATGTTCTGTATCGCAGCACTTCTCGTTGGTGGTGCCTCTGTAGATAAAGCCTCTATCGGAAATGTATTCCTCGGAATCATTCTTTTCCATACAATGTTTATCGTTGCACCTAAGGCAGGAACTGTCATCACAGGCGACTCTATGATCGGTGAATATTTCCGAGTATTTGTATCCTACGCTGTCATCACAGTAGCGCTCATCATGTACGAAACTAACAAGAGAAAGAACAAGAGCAAGGCCGGAATGCAACTTGCACTTGATCAGGAGCAGGAGGAAGCAAATGGATAAATCAAAGAAAAGAAGATTGATATATCGAATCGCAGCTTTCGTTGTCATTCTCCTGATCGCCGCTGCTATGTTCATTATCGGACGTGGCCATACAGTATATTTTGATAATAAGATGCCTGAAAATGTTGGAACAGAGGTAAGTGTTCCTTATAAGATCGAGGTAATTGTAGCAGACAAGACTGTTGCAAAACTTAAATCCGGCGAACGTGGTATGGCAGATACCATGGGCCAGAATTTCAAGATGCAGCTTCTTGTCACAAAGGAAAAGGGCGGAGATGCCGCAAGACTTCAGGTTGGTTTGAAGCTTCCGTATAACATGGACGGAATCATCATCAATCTCCCGGCTCTCTTAGCCGGACTCGACGAAAATGCATACCTTTCAGAGTTCGTTTATGTACCTTCCGCAGAAGAGATGAAGGAAGAGGAAGTTGTTACGGACGACACAGACGGTCAGATGAACTTCGAAGGATGATTTCGAAACATTAAGACATCACACATAAATCCGGTTATTTGGATCTCATGATCAACGAGACCTTTTGGGTATTACATACTTCAAAGGTCTCGTTGATTTTTTATGCCAATGTCTACATCCGGTATACAATCACATATTTCTTATTATCCCCGGAGGTCGTGAAATAAATGATTTTATTAAAGGAAATGATTATACCCTGACAATAGCATGCCGACATTTTAATGATGAAGATTTTTGGAAAGGGGTCAACAATGAAGTCTAAAACAATTTAAAAAAACTCATCATGGCGGTTCCTATAATTTTATCAACTGTTTCTTTACTTGGTTTAATGAGCTTCTCACAAAGTACGCGGACGAAACATTAAAAAAGGCTGCATAACTGAGAGACAAAATTAGTTCATATATCTTTATATTTTGTAAGGTCACGGTTATATACTCTGAATCAGTTTAGGTTTTATAATCAGTTTATCAATCATTAATAAGAAAGGTCTTGATATAGCATTAGTAAGAATTATGCTATATCCGAATAGTATAATGAATAAACTGATGAAGAAGAGAGGCTTTACAACTGTTGTGATGGTGTCAGGTTTAGTACTTTTGGTATTTAGCCTGAAATATATTATTGCAACAACATTTATAGTAGGATTGGGCGTCTTTGATATGGTAAAGCCGTATGAAAAGCAGGCAGGAATTAATAGCTACGATAAAGAATATTTACTCAATGAATATGGCTCCGATCTGGATAGTGGCTTTTTCATTTTTCCTGACGATATCGGCAATGCACTTACAGCAACTTACGAATCATCTCTAAAAACCGGATTATTTGATACCGATGGCAGTATCTTCCTTACAGCAACTTATACAGATGAAAATTTCGAAAAGGAAATAGACCGTCTTTCGCATATAAGCTGTACTGTGTTTGATACTGATGTAGAAGATAGCGATTATCATACAACCGAGATTCTATATGATACAAACACGTATAATTATCCGGCGTATGTTGCATCGGATGGGTATGACCATGTATATGAATATGCACTGGTCGATTCTGAGAATAACAGAATCATTTACGTATTACTGTCATATCCGGCTGATCTGATAAATGGAGCAGGACTGATAGGCAATATGGATTATTTAAAGAAGGACAAAGAGGCATATATTATAAACTACGGTTCTGCTCTCGAAAGATTCTCTATATACAGTTTTAGTTTCTCAGAGGGCATTTGGAGCGAATATTCTCCTGAGGATGAAAATCACCCGAGAATAGGAAAAAACAGGTGATACGATATAAGACCTTTTTTTGGGTATATCACGAAAAACCCTTAAAAAGGTCTTTTAATATTGTTAGCTACTAAGAAGAGGTATATATTATGCCCGAAAAAAATGTAAATCAACAGAAAACTTTGATGGTGAAAAAATACTATTCCATGCTAATTAGCGGCACATTCAACATACTGCTCACACCCTTGTCGCTCATGTCGGATACTCTGATCTCAGGTCTGTTTCTCGGCTCAGACTCTGTTATGGCCGTAACACTGGTTTCACCTTTGATTTTAATGGCGATTTTTTCAGGAAGTATATTTTCTTTAGGCATACCGATACTGTATTCGGCAGCCATCGGTAAATTCGATAAGTGTGAGGCGGACCGTATATTCGGTTTCGGCCTGCTGATGTCAATAATTATCGGAGTTTTAATTTTCGGCCTTTCGTCATTTATAGTGGGTAACCCCACCATTGCTAATTGATTAAATTTAA
>NZ_MUHW01000020.1 GCF_002007235.1 Oribacterium sp. C9 | reverse complement strand
AAGAGCCTCACGTCGCTTCTCGCTGAGCTTCTTTGAGTCATTGAGATAAAGTATCTCGGCATCCTTCGGAAGTATGCAGCAGGCGGCCACAACAGGACCCGCAAGGGGACCTCTTCCGGCTTCATCAACGCCTGCGATAAATGCATATTCAGCATGAGCATTTTCATATTCATGCATCAGCTTAAGTCTCTCAAGTTCCTTTTCGAGACGTTCTCCTTTTAATTCACGCATATCTTATTCCGGATAAGCCGGATGTCCTTTCTGAAAAATGTCGCAAGTCGGCAATATTTAAAAGTTGCCTAAAACTTATTTGAGCGCATCAGCAACAGATGCGACTACGTCGTCTGTAGAGCCCGGTGTATGCTCAAGGGTGATATTTCCGAGGCGTCCGTTTCTGAAATCATCCAGAACTATCTTGGCGGTTCTGGAATAGTCGATATCTCCGCCCTTCTTGATGCAGCCGCGCTTTCTGCCGATCTCATCGAAAACCTTGATGGCCTCCTCAATGCCGGAGAGACTGTCACCGTATCTCTCGATAAGTGCGGAAGGATAATATCTCACCAGATACTTGAGAAGATAAAATACCAGCTCGTCAATGTTTATGATCTGGTCGTTGATGGATCCGATGAGGGCGAGATTGAGACCTACGATCTCACGCTCGAATTTAGGCCATGTGATACCCGGAGTATCCAGGAGCTGAAGCCTTTTTCCTACATTGATCCACTGGTTTCCTCTGGTGACACCGGGCTTGTTTCCGGTCTTCGCCATGGATCTTCCCACATAGGAATTTATGAAGGTAGACTTTCCTACATTCGGGATACCCAGTACCATGGCTCTGATGGTCGGAGTCTTTATACCCTTTTTGAGATTCTTCTCGATGACAGGTTTGCAGGCTTCTTCTATAAGATTAGGAAGCTTCTTCAGAGAGCCCTTGTTTCTGGCATCGATCTCCATGGTATAGAAGCCCTTTTTTGCATAATAATCAGCGAATTTCTGAGTAATGCGCTTATCTGCAAGGTCGGCCTTGTTGAGAAGAAGTATACGGGATTTTTCTTTTGCAAAACTGTCTACATCCGGATTTCTGGAGGATTCCGGACAGCGGGCATCAACAACTTCGATTACCAGATCTACGAGTTTCAGGTCATCACGAATGTTTCGCTTGGCCTTCGCCATATGACCGGGATACCATTGAATATTCATTTGATTCTCCTTTAGTCTACTAAGCTCATTTTAGCGATCGGCAAAAGCTTGAACCAGATCTTGCCGATTATCTGAGATTTATGAACATTTCCCACGTTGATGAAACGGCTGTCCTCAGATGAGTCAGCATTATCACCTATGAGAAAATACTCGTCCTCCATAAGCTGGACGGGCTTTTCCGCGATACCTGCGAGGGAAATATTGGAAATCTTGTCGCTTTCGAGGAGCGTACCGTTTATATATATACGTCCGTTCTGGATCACAACGGTCTCGCCGGGAAGTCCGACTACACGCTTGATGTTTTCCGTTGAATTGTTTTTCTGGAATATGACCACATCCAGACGGTCGGGATTTAAAAATTTATATTTCAGGGTGTCCACCATCACCAGATCACCTGATGACAATCCGGGCTCCATACTGTGACCGGATATCTCCACTGTTGTGAGAAAGCTGTGGACTATGAACCATGCCAATGCTATCAGAACGAAAATATTGGTCAGTGTATGTACAACAATCTGAATGAAACTCTTTTCACGCATAGTGGTTCTCCTGCTTTTGATGTGTCTGATTTATGTTCTGTAATGCGATCTGCGAATACAGGCTATGGATAATAAGAAAGGGGCATCCCGTAAACGGAACACCCCCAAAGATCTTAATCAACCACAGATTAAAGTGCCTTAACCTTGGCAGCCTTACCTGTACGCTGTCTGAGATATGTAAGCTTAGCTCTTCTAACCTTACCAGCTCTAACAACCTCTACCTTCTCAACCATTGGGCTGTGAAGTGGCCATGTCTTCTCAACACCTACACCGTTAGAAGTCTTTCTAACTGTGAATGTGATTCTGTTTGAACCACCCTGGATCTTAAGAACTGTACCCTCGAAGATCTGTAATCTCTCACGGTTACCCTCTTTGATCTTGTTGTAAACCTTAACTGTGTCACCAGTGTTGAACTGAGGAACCTCAGCCTTAAGCTGGCCCTGCTCAATGCTCTTAATGATATCGCTGTTTGCCATTGTGCTACCTCCTAATACTATTTGACATTCATTCACGGATTTATCGTCCGGCCTTATCTATCCGGAATCCTCTATTCCAAGCAGATGGAACCGTCAGAGGAATATCTCTTTTAGTCACAACTCATGTAATTTAACATATATTGCCCTATATTGCAAGGGCGTTTTCGCGGCATAATGCCACTCTTTTTATAAAAACTCTGTAAACTCCTGCGAATCAGCAGACTTTCTTCTACGCCTTTTCGGTTTTTTAGGTGCAAACTCTTCAGGATGCTCTGCTACATACTTCTCATAGAGATCAGGACGACGTTCCTTAGTGCGTTCGAGGCTCATCTGATGACGCCATTCATCAACCTTTTTGTGGTCCCCGGATAAAAGTATCTTCGGAACTGTATGATCTTCAAAATTCTCAGGACGTGTATACTGCGGATATTCCAGAAGACCGTCGGAGAAGCTCTCTATTTCATGTGATTCATCTTTGTTGAGGACACCATGTACGAGTCTGGAAATGGAATCTATCATGCTGAGAGCAGGAAGCTCACCTCCTGTGAGGACATAATCTCCGATGGAGACATTTTCAACATCGAGGATCTCCAGAGCACGCTCATCGACGCCTTCATAGTGACCGCAGAGGAAAAGGATATCTTCCTCCTCCGCAAGCTCCTCCGCCATCTTCTGGTCGAATCTCCGGCCCTGAGGTGACATAAAGAGGACACGCGCGGGTCTGTGTCCGATCTTGTCAACTATGTGTCTGTAGCAGTCAACTATAGGCTGTACCTGCATGAGCATACCTGCTCCGCCGCCATATGGATAATCATCCACGTGGTTGTGGGCATCCTTCGTATAATCACGAATGTCAAAGGCTTCAACATTCATGAGACCTGACTTTATGGCTCTTCCGGAAATGCTTTCCTTTGTAACATTTTCGATAAGCTCCGGGAAAAGCGTCATTACGTAATAATTTTTCATAGATCTAAAAGACCCGGGATGAGGTGTACTCTGATATAGCCCTCTTCCGGTGCTTTCTCAAGAATAAACGGATCACAGTAAGGGATCATGAGATCCTTACCCTCTGTTTTGACGAGCATAACATCGTTGGCGCCTGTCTCCAGGAATTCCTTAACTGTACCCAGTTCTTTGTCTTCCTCGTCCAGTACCTTGCAGCCGATGATGTCGCCGATGAAATATTCTCCCTCACCGAGAGGAATGGCGTCTTTTCTGTCAACATAGAGCTCACCCTTACGGAATGGGATAACATCATCGATGTTGTCATAATCTTTGAATTTTACTATCGCAAGATTCTTGAAAAATCTTACATTCTGAACCTCGAGCTGAAGCATGTTTTCCATTGAACCGGAACGATCCAGCCAGACTTTCTTCAAATCGTAAAATCTGTCCGGATCATCAGTTGTAGGATAAACCTTTACTTCGCCTTTCAGACCATGGGTGGTAACTACTGTACCGACTCTAAGTTTTTCCTGCATATTTTTTCCTTACTATAAATAAATACTCAGCATAGTAGAAACTATACTGAGTAATTACTCTTACTTAATATCTACGGATACCTTGACCGATGCCTTGCTTGCGGCAGCAGACATAACAGAACGGATTGCCTTTGCGATACGACCTGAACGTCCGATGACTTTACCCATATCCTGCTCATTCACAGAAAGGGTCAGGACGATCTCACCATCCCTGTTCTCCTCGGTGACCTGAACGTCATCAGGATTCTGAACAAGGGCCCTGGCAATAGTTTCGAGTAATTCCTTCATAAGGTCTCCTCTCGGCGGATTAGTTGATTCCGGCTCTCTTAAGAAGCTTTGCTACAGACTCAGTTGGCTGAGCACCGTTTGAAATCCACTGCTTTGCCTTCTCAGCATCGATCTTGATCTCTGATGGCTCAACACATGGGTTGTATGTACCGATCTCCTCGATGAATCTTCCGTTTCTTGGTGCTCTTGAATCAGCAACGATTACTCTGTAGTATGGTGCGTGAATCTGACCCATTCTTCTTAATCTGATCTTTAACATGGTGTTTTCTCCTATTTTCTAAAAATAATAATTATATATGATTAACAGTTTGATTACTGATTAATCCGGTGTGTTTCTGTTAAAACGGGAATCTTCCGCCGCGGCCTAAACCGCCGAGATTTCCCAGTCCTCCGAAGCCGCCTAAGCCTCCGAAAGCGCCGCGACCATGCTTGCTTCGCATAGCACCGCCGAACTGCTTCATCATCTTGCGCATCTGTTCAAACTGCTTAACAAGACGATTTACTTCAGCTATGTCAACTCCTGCGCCGTTAGCGATACGACGTTTTCTGGACGGATTGATGAGATCCGGATTGGCGCGTTCCTTCGCAGTCATGGACTGGATCATGGCGCGAACCTTTTTGAGCTGCTTTTCGGTGTCGTCCATGTCGATGTCACCGAGACCGGAAAGACCCGGAAGCATCTTCAGGATTCCGCCCAAGCCGCCGAGCTTTGACATCTGATCCATCTGATCCATGAAGTCGTTATAATCGAACTTTCCTCTGGTGAGCTTGCCCATGGATTCACGGCTCTTCTCCTGATCCATGTTCTTCTCGACCTTCTCGATAAGAGAAAGTACATCACCCATTCCGAGGATACGTCCTGCCATACGGTCCGGATAGAACTGCTCGAGATCATCCAGCTTTTCGCCCATACCTAAGTAAAGGATAGGCTTTCCGGTCATGGCCTTTATGGAAAGTGCAGCACCGCCTCTGGTATCACCGTCACACTTGGTGAGGATGACTCCGTCGATACCGACCTTGTCTGCAAATGTCTCTGCCACATTGACAGCTTCCTGACCTGTCATGGCGTCAACGGTAAGTACTGTCCACTGAACCGGAACTGTCTTTTTGATGTTTTCAAGCTCGTCCATGAGCTTTTCATCTATCTGTAAACGACCTGCAGTATCGAGGATAACAACATTGTAATGTTTCTCTTTAGCCTCTTCGATAGCTTTTCTTGCGATCTCTACAGGACTGATCTTGTCACCCAGTGAGAAGAAAGGAACTCCCACCTTTTCAGCATTGACTCTTAACTGGTCAATGGCAGCCGGTCTGTAGATATCACAGGCTACAAGCACAGGTGTACGTCCCTTTGACTTGAACTTTCCTGCAAGCTTTGCTGCGGTGGTTGTTTTACCGGCACCCTGAAGACCTACCATCATGATGATGCTGATCTCGCCTGCCGGTTTAAGTACGATCTCAGTGGTCTCGGAACCCATCATAGCAGTGAGCTCTTCGTTTACTATCTTTACAACGGTCTGAGCCGGAGTAAGACTGTTGAGGATCTCTTCTCCGATCGCCTTTTCCTTAACTCTGGCAATGAAGTCCTTCACGAGCTTGAAGTTAACATCGGCTTCAAGAAGTGCCATACGTACTTCACGGAGAGCCTGGGTTACATCGTCCTCAGTAAGTTTTCCCTTATGTCCGAGATTGGAAAATATATTGGTTAATCTGTCTGTCAGATTTTCAAACGCCATCTATGATTTCTCCTGCAAGTTTCTGGATTACATTATCTTCTGTGTGCTCGAGAATCTTTACGGCTCTCTCGCGTATATTGATAAGCTTCGATTGAAGTCCAAGAGTGTCTTCTGTATCCTTGAGCTTTTTGTCAGCTCTTCGGAAAAGCTCCTGAGCAGCCTGTCTGGAGGTGCCCATCTCTTCGCCGATCTCAGTGAAACTCATGTCGTCTATTACGTGGTACTCATAAACTTTTCTTTGGTTTTCATTAAGCAATCCGCCGTAAAGCTCATAAAGATTGCCGCGTACTACAAAATCATCCATAGAGTTCTCCCTCAAACCTTTGCTAGTATAACATAAAAAACCGGACTGTCAACACTTTTTGTTGACAGTCCGGCGCACGTCCTGACATTGTCTGTATTTTAGTAGTTTTGTCAACTCTCGAAAATAGAATCTACGTATTCCTTTGAGTCAAAGCGTCTCAGATCCGAAGCCTTTTCACCGACGCCGATGTATTTTACAGGGAGTCCCAGCTCTGACTGTACTGCGAGAGCTATTCCGCCCTTTGCGGTTCCGTCCATCTTTGTGAGGATGATTCCGGTGACTTCGCAGGCATCCTTGAAGATCTGTGCCTGAGACATGGCGTTCTGACCGGTTGTGGCATCGAGGACCACGAGAGTCTCTCTGTATCCCTCGGCAAATTCCTTGTCGATGATACGGTTTATCTTACCCAGCTCGTTCATGAGATTCTTCTTATTATGAAGTCTTCCTGCTGTATCGATGATGAGAAGGTCGGCGTTCTTTGACTTGAAGGACTGAAGGGCGTCGAATACTACAGCCGCAGGGTCGGAACCCTCCTTCTGTGCTATGACGTCAACGTCTGTGCGGTTTCCCCATTCCTTAAGCTGCTCTATGGCACCTGCTCTGAAGGTGTCGGCGGCAGCGAGGATGACGCGCTTTCCCTGATCCTTGAAGTTCTTAGCCATCTTTCCGATGGAAGTGGTCTTTCCGACACCGTTTACACCGATGACGGAAATGATGCTTTTCTGCTTTTCGAAATCGTAGTAGGAATCATCCACACGCATGAGCTCGTAAAGATAATCTCTCAGGATCTTCTTTATCTCCCTGGTGGTGTTTACGCCCTGACGGGCAGCTTCTGTTTTTACTGCATCGATGACCTTAAGTGTGGTGGTGACACCCACATCGGACATGATCATGGCATCCTCCAGATCCTCATAGAAGGCATCGTCTGCCACTTCGTTGGACTGGAAGATGTTGTTTATAAGTTTGGAAAAGAAATTTGCCATATAGGGCACTCCTTTATTTTGAGATATGAGTATCAAAAGTCGATATGGAATCGCTTTACGCGATTCGCCCCCATTCCGCACTATCAGGCCGCTAAAGCGTCCTTATGCATCAAGCTGATCCTGTACGAGATCAACTGAAACCAGGGTGGATACACCCTTTTCCTGCATGGTGATACCGAACAGTCTGTCAGCATTCTCCATGGTGCCTCTACGGTGAGTGATGACTATGAACTGAGTCTGGATGAGAGTATGGAGATACTCTGCAAAACGGGTAACGTTCGAGTCATCAAGTGCCGCCTCGATCTCGTCCAGAAGACAGAATGGTGAAGGCTTCAGGTTCTGGATGGCAAAAAGCAGGGCGATGGCTGTAAGAGCCTTTTCTCCACCGGACAGCTGCATCATATTCTGAAGCTTCTTTCCCGGTGGCTCTGCGATGATGGAAATGGATGTAGTAAGTACATCCGGGTCCTCGGTGTCGAGCTCGAGTCTTCCCTGACCGCCTCCGAAAAGGATCTTGAAGGTCTTGTTGAACTGCTCCTGAATAAGCTTGAAGTTCTCATTGAACTGCTTACGCATACCCTGATCCAGCTCTTCGATGATCTCGTTGAGGGATTTCTCGGACTCTGTGAGATCCAGATACTGGTTGTTCAGGAATTCGTATCTTTCAGATACTTCCTTGTACTGCTCGATAGCATCGAGGTTGACGGGACCAAGAGCCTTTAACTGTCCCTTCAACTGGTTGACCAGGGTACGAACCTCGTTTGTATTCTTATATTCGTCAGAATAACGTTTTTTTGCTTCTTCGTAGGTGAGACCGTACTCGTCGTACATATAGGTGGTGAGCTTGTCGATCTTCTCATCAAGCTTCTCCCTCTTGTTCTGTACACGCATGGACTCCTTCTCCATATCGAGAAGTCGTACAGAGATCTCATCCTTCTTCTGGAAGAAGGACTTACGTTCCTCGAGGAGCTTTGCCTTACTCTCCTCGTCTCTCGCCATTTTCTCGTTAAGCTCCTGAGAAGCGGCATCGGCATTCCGGATGAGGGCCTCGAGTTCACTGATCTTGTCGGCCTTGCCCTGGAGAACACTGTCTGAGTTCTGCTGAGAGTCTTCCATCTCACCCTTTTCTGTGGTGATGGTCTCGAGTTCGGAATTCAGTCTGTGAAGATTCTCGGTAACGAAATCCGTACGGGTCGAAAGAGATGAATACTCAACATTGATCTGTGAAGCTATAGCCATGGTCTGAGTGTTCTGCTCCAGAGTGAGCTTTTCTATCTCCTGACGGTGTGATTCTACAGATGCCTTTGCGATGGCGCGCTTGCTTTCCGAATCTGAAAGCTTTCTCTTCAGCTCTTCTATAGCCTTCTGTGAAGAAAGGATGTGCTCCTCTATCTCTTCCAGCTCTCGCTTACGTCCCATGAGGTTTGAGTTGTTCCTGAAAGAACCACCGGAGATGGATCCTCCCGGATTCAAGAGGTCACCTTCCAGAGTGACTATACGGAGACTCTGATGGTATTTTCTCTGAATCTGCAATGCTGTCTCAATGTTGTTGACCACAAGAACACGACCGAGAAGGTACTCTGAAAGAGTCTTGTACTTCACGTCAAATTTAATTAGGTCACAGCCGAGACCGATGGCACCCTTCTCGGAAACTGCACGTTCGCAGTTTTCATCACGCTTTCCGCGAATGTTTGTGAGCGGGAGGAAGGTTGCACGTCCGTAACGGTGCTGCTTCAGGTACTGAACCATGTTCTTCGCAGTGATCTCGTCCTCGGTAACCACGTTCTGTATGGAGCCGCCGAGAGCTGTCTCGATGGCGGTTTCATAATCCTTGGGTACTTCGATAAGGTCTGCAACAACTCCGAGGATCCCATGCTCCTGATCACGTCTGTCCATGACCATCTTGATGGCATTTCCATATCCCTCATAACGTTCTGCAAGGTTACGGAGGGTCTCGAGACGGTTCTTCTGATTATCGTGCTCACGGGTCTTGTGGGTTATCTGATCACGAAGCTGCTGATTCACATCAGAAAGCTTCGTGACAAGTTCAGAATCCGATGCTATAAGCTGCTTTACCTCTTCGAGACGTGCATTGATCCTTTCCAGTTCTTTACGCTGTACCTCGATATTTCCGAGGAAATCGTCGCTCTTTATGTTGGTCGCCTTTTCAGACTCCTTTACGGGGCGGTCCTCAAGCTGGAAATCCGGGCCCATGCAGGAAGAAACCGTGAGTTCTGTCTCATCCATGGTGGAGTTTATCATCTCGAGATCCAGCTCGATGTTCTCCATCATCTCGTCTGTGCCGGCCTTGTTGTTCTTTATGAAGCTTATCTGTTCCTTGATCCACTTGAGGAGGCTTAAGTTATCCTCGATCTGTGAGATACGGTCGAACATGTCCTTCTGTAAAGCATTGATACGCTGGGTATAATGAAGGGCATTGTTCTTTTCTGTGTTTATCTGCTCGTTTAAAACGCCGATCTGACCCTGGAGATTTGTCTTCAGGAGGTCTGATTTGTTGATGTCGTCCTTAGCCTTGCTGAGTTCAGAATCGAGAGCTCTTATCTTCTCTTCGATCTCGGTGTACTTTCCGTTCAGCTCTTCAGATTCCTTTTTAACAGCGTCCAGCTCGTCGTTCACGGTGCTTTGGTTTTCATTGACAGAATCGAGACCCTTGAAGGTTTCGTCCATGTCGCGGATGAAGAGATTTGAGTCAGCATTGACGAGCTCATCACGTATGGAGAGATACTGTCTCGCCTCGTCGGATTGCTTTTTGAGAGGTCCAACCTGACGTTCCAGCTCGTTCAGGATATCGGTTACACGGGTGAGGTTTGCCTGCTCATCAGAGAGCTTCTTTTCGGCGAGAGCCTTACGGCGCTTGAATTTTACGATACCAACGGCTTCGTCGAAAAGGTCACGGCGCTCCTCAGGCTTTCCGGAAAGGATCTTTTCGACCTGACCCTGACCGATGATACTGTATCCGTCTTTACCGATACCGGTATCATAGAAGAGCTCGTTAACGTCTTTAAGTCGGCATTCTGTGCCGTTCAGCATGTATTCTGATTCTCCGGAACGGTACAAACGTCTGGAGACAGTAACTGTGTCGTAATCGATATTCAGAAGTCTGTCTGAGTTGTCGAGAGTTATGGCTACGAAGGCAGAGCTTTGAGGACGTCTCAGCTGTGTACCTGCGAAGATAACGTCCTGCATGGAGGATCCACGAAGCTGCTTTACCTTCTGCTCACCGAGAACCCAGCGAACCGCATCGGAGATATTGGATTTTCCGGAACCGTTAGGTCCTACTATGCCGGTGACTCCCTTACTGAAATCAAGGACAGTCTTGTTGGCAAAGGACTTAAAGCCCTGAATTTCAATAGATTTTAAATACATATCCGGTTTCCGCCTTAATCTGCTTTAATGTCTGGTAAGCAGCACCCTGCTCACTCTTTTTCTTGCTGGAACCTTCACCGATACCGTACTCCTTGTCGTTGAGTATGGCCTGTACACGGTAGAATCTGTCGTGACATGGACCTGATTCCTCTATGACTCTGTACTCAAGTTCCATCTTATTCTGTGAAACATATTCCTGAAGAACAGTCTTCGCATCTCTGTAAAGTCCTGTGTTCTCGATATCCGAGAGCACGAAGGTCTTTACGAACCTCTCTGCCGGCTCCAGTCCGCCGTCCAGATACATGGCGCCTATTACAGACTCAAATGCATCCGAAATAACAGAATCGCGATTGTTTATGCCTTCTCTTGCTTCACCCTTACCTAAAATGATGTAATCACCAAGATTTACCTTGCGGGCAGCTTCTGCCAATGTTGGCTCACATACCAGCGCGGCGCGAACCTTGGTCATGACACCCTCCTGAAGTACAGGTGTGCGATTAAAAAGAAATACGCTTGAGATGAGCTCCAGAACCGCGTCTCCTAAAAACTCGAGTCTCTGGTTAGAGGCTTCCTTTGGTTCACCGTTTTCATTGCTGAAGGATGGATGAGTGAGAGCATGTCTCAAAAGTCCAACATCGTTGAAGTGATAACCTAAAGCATCCTGCAGCTTGTCTAAATTTTCTTCCATTTGTCCTCCTGTAAAAGATAGTACAAGGGTCAAAAGGTCTGAATTACAGTGTGTTGAGAGTTTACATCAACTACCCTTTATATTTGTGATTTGTCCCCGGGATTCATATAATGGGACCTATACAATCAATATCTTCAGACTTCTTGACCCAGCTATATTTTGAAAAGATATGTATCGGTATGATTTTAGTTTACTGCCTTTTTGATGGCGTCAACTGCATCCTGAACAGTTACGAGATGCTCTGCGGCATCATCAGGAACCTCGATTCCGAACTCGCTCTCGATAGCCATAACTACCTGAACGACGTCGAGGGAATCCATCTCGAGATCATCTACGAACTTTGCGTCCGGTGTGATCTTGTCGGCATCCACATGGGAAACCTCGTTTGTGATAATCTGCTTTAACTTTTCAAATTCCATTGTTTTTCCTCTTTTCATATAAAGCCCTTCAGCTGAAGTGGCTGATCATTCTGCAGCTTCTTTTGCCTGTTCTGCCTCGATGCTCTCTGCGATCTTGTTTACCGCGTCAGCCTTTACGAAATCATAGCACTGCTGAACCGCATGCTTGATCTCACGGCCGTCTGTGTTTCCGTGAACCTTTACTACGAGTCCTTTGAGACCGAGTACCGGTGCACCGCCGTACTGCTTTGCATCAAAGCGTCCGAGAGTCTTTTTGAGAGCGCCTTTTAAGAGCGCACCGCCGATAAGAGTCAGAGGTCCTGACTTGATGGCTGTTTTGAGCTCGCTCATGAACATCTTGCCAACACCCTCATACATCTTGAGTACGCAGTTTCCTACGAAAGCGTCGCAGATGACAACATCACATGCTCCGAGGGCAATGTCTCTTGCCTCGCAGGAACCGATGAAATTGATGTCCTTAACTTCCTTAAGAAGAGGCATGGTCTCCTTTACGAGCTGGTTGCCCTTTTCTTCCTCGGCACCGACATTTACGAGACCTACCTTAGGATTTTTGATACCTACGACTTCACGCATATAGATGGTGCCCATCTTAGCGTACTGTACCAGCCAGTCAGGCTTTGAGTCAACATTGGCACCACTGTCGAGAAGCAGTGTGACGCCTGTTCTTGTGGGAAGCAGTGCACCGAATGGAGGACGTGGTACGCCCTTGGCACGGCCGACTATGAGCTGTCCGCCTGCCAGTACGGCACCGCTTGAACCTGCAGAGATAAATGCGTCTGCTTCTCCATCCTTGATATAATGAAGTGCCTTTACGATGCTGGAATCCTTCTTTCTGCGGATGGCCAGTACAGGAGCCTCATGAAGAGAGATGACTTCCTGCGCATCTACTATCACAACTCGTTCTGAAAGCTCGGTGTCTTCGATTCCCAGCGCCTTTGCGTAAGACATTTCCTGCTTTATCTTCTCTTCAGGACCAAATAAAAAAAGCTTTGTATCAGCTGTGGTTTTGAGTGACTCCAATGCACCCTTTACAATAGCGGAAGGCGCATTGTCTCCGCCCATACAATCTATAGCTATTCTAACCATGATTCTCCATTCTGACAGGCATAGTCCTGCCTTATACATACTTCGCTATTCTAATATGGCAAAAGTTTCGAGTCAAGTTCTTATAGGCATGCCTGATCCGATATCGGCAATATTTAAATGTTGCTTTGTATATCGAGCTCCTGTCAAGAATATCCCCCTGAGGGGACCTTACAGACACCTTCAGGGGGATATGAATTTTGCATAATTAATCTGGTGAAAGCTTATTTCTCAGGGGAATATCACTTTTCTGCCTCTTGAGCGTTCTCTTCAACGATAAGCTTCTGAACATCGCCGGGAGCCTGCTCGTATCTTGCGAACTCGTACTCGAAATCTCCGGCACCGCCTGTCATGGATCTGAGATCTGTGCTGTAGCCGTAGAGACTTGACATAGGTACCTCAGCCTGGATGACCTGCTTTCCGTTTCCGATAGACTCCATGCCGAGAACTCTTCCGCGGCGCTTAGTCATATCGCCCATGATATCACCGGTGTTTGCATCCGGAACAGTGATCTTTATAGATGCTATAGGCTCGAGGATAACAGGCTGGCACTTCATGAAGGCATCCTTGAATGCCATGTTTGCAGCAGTTTTAAATGCCATATCGGAAGAATCTACAGGATGGTATGATCCGTCAAGTAGTGTTGCCTTGATACCTACAACAGGGTAACCAGCGAGAGGTCCCTTCTCAGTTCCTTCCTGAACACCCTTTTCTACTGCAGGGAAGTAATTCTTAGGAACTGCTCCTCCGAATACCTTCTCTTCAAAGATGTATGGAGTATCGAGATCACCTGATGGCTCGAACTGCATGATAACGTCACCGAACTGACCGTGTCCACCGGACTGCTTCTTATATCTGCCCTGAACCTTTGCCACCTTCTTGATGGTCTCACGGTATGCAAATCTTGGCTTCTCAAGGATGATGGAAACATTGTAACGCTCCTTGATCATGGATGCCACGACCTCCAGCTCCTGATCGCCGATACCGTAGATAAGAGACTGACGGTTTCCCGGATCTGCAACTGTCTTTATGGTTCTGTGCTCATCCATCATACGTGAAAGAGCTGTTGAAAGCTTATCCTCATCCGCCTTGTTTTCTGTGCGGTATGCCTTGTAGGTGTATGGCTTTGAGATCTGCGGTCCGTGATAGATGATAGGCGCATTTCTGTCAGCCATGGTGTCACCTGTCTCTGTGACTGTGAGCTTCGCAACTGCGCCGATGTCTCCGGCCTTAAGCTCTGTGACTTCTATATTCTCTTTTCCGCGGAGGATATAGATCTTTCCGATCTTCTCAACTGTTTCCTTGTTTACATTATAAACTTCGCTGTTAGGAGTTAATGTTCCTGTGCATACCTTCAGCATGGAGTACTTGCCCATGAAAGGATCTGCTATGGTCTTCCATACCTTTGCGGTAAGGGTCGCATCTGAATTGTACTTGGCAGTGAAACGTTCACCGTTTGATGCATCCACACCTACTGTCTCGAATTCGTCCGGTGCAGGGAAGTATTTGTCGATTACCTGAAGAAGAACGTTGAAGCCCTGGATGTTAATGCCGGATCCCATAAGAACAGGAACCATCTCGCAGGTTCTTACACAGCTTCTGAGAGCAGCCTGAATCTCCTCAACAGTAAACTCTTCTCCGCCGAAATACTTTTCCATGAACTCGTCTGAAGTTTCGGCAACCGCCTCCAGAAGTGCGTTTCTCGCGATGCCCAGGTTCTTCTGAACGTAGTCAGGGATCTCTGATGCTTCGTACTGGTTAAGATTTGTAAATTTACGACCTTCCATCTTAACTACGTTAACGAAGCCTACGAATTTTTCATTTTCACGAATAGGAATCTGGAATGGTGCGACAGATCTGCCGAAGCGCTTCTCGAGGTCGAGAACCAGCTGGCGGAAGGATGCATGATCGTCATCCATGTTTGTCACGAAGAAAAGACGAGGAATGTGGAACTTCTCGCATATATCCCATGCCTTAACGGTACCCGGTTCGATACCTGCCTTGCAGTTCACAACGATGATAGCTGCGTCGGCAACTGATATGGCCTCTTCTACTTCGCCCACGAAATCGAAGTATCCCGGAGTATCAAGTATATTGATCTTTAATTCTCCACTTTCGCCCTTGTACTCCAAAGGAATGGTAGATGTGGAAATGGAAAACTTTCTCTTGATTTCCTCTTTGTCGAAATCCGAAACTGTGTTGCCCTCAGGGATGCTGCCCATACGGCTTGTAGTGCCGGTTACGTAAGCAAGCGCCTCGGCTACGGTTGTTTTACCTGCGCCGCCATGTCCCAAGAGAACAACATTACGTATGTTGCCGGTGTCATATACCTTCATAAGTCTTACCTCCTGTCATACGAAGTATGTAATATGTAAGTATTTTACTAAAAATGCCATATGAATACAAGATTTATAAGAAAATATCACCAATGAATGTAAAATTTAAATAAAAATTATTCAGATAAAATAAACTAATATATGGGCTGATAATTAAAATCAGAAGTAAGAATTGTACAAGCTGTGATTTTTGTACAAAAAGTTCGGCGCGATCATGCGCCCGCATGACGGTCTTATCGCAATCCCACGAAAAAAAACAGTCCTGTCGATCTCCCGACAGGACTGTCTGTAATTAAATTATCTTATATCGTACATGTAGCGCTTAAGAATGGAGAGCGCCTTTTCCTTTGCTTCCTCCTCGTAGAAGGAGATGCGGAGAGCGCCTTCGCCATGGTCTCTTGCGTTATTGATACCGATATTCTTTATAGAGATACCCTTTGATGCCAGGATGACTGAAATGGTGGATATGGCACCGACTTCGTCTGCGATGTCAACAGAGAAGCTGTAATCCGGAGTGAGGGCACCCTTGTTCTTGACATTGATAGAGTTTCTGTACTCTCTTGAGCTCTCGAACATATGGAGTATCTTCTTGTCGGAAACCTCCTTTTTGAGTGAGGTAGAGATATCCTTAAGAGACTCGATATAGCTGTCGAGAAGCTGTACCAGAGGTACGGAATTTGTGTCGCATATCTGCTCCCACATCTCCGGGCTGGAGCTTGCGATACGTGTAATGTCTCTGAATCCGCCTGCTGCCAGAGTCTTCATGAGCTTGTTCTCGTCGTCTGAATCCTTGACGATATTTACAAGTGAGCTTGCGATGATATGAGGGAGATGCGAAACTGCCGCAACCGCTCTGTCATGCTTTTCTGCATCCACGATGATGGGGATGGCTCCGAGATCTGTTGCCACTTCACGAAGAGTATCTGTGAGTCTCGGATTCTGATCTGAAACAGGTGTGATTATATAATAGGCATTGGAGAAAAGATAATCTGTAGCTGCTTTGTATCCTGTCTGCTCGGAGCCTGCCATGGGGTGGCCTCCGATGAACTTGTCTTCGAGATGAAGCTCCTTTGCTTTCTCGCATACAGCGGTCTTTGTTGAACCGACATCTGTAAGTACAGCGCCTTCCTTAAGGAGCTTGCCGATGCTTTCCATGTAGGAAATGTTGGTCTCTACCGGTGCACAGAGAAAGACGATGTCTGCCTCTGAAAGACGTTCGCTGTCGGGAGCATCCAGGACCACGTTGATGATACCGTCTTCCTGAGCTACCTCAAGATTTGACTTGTTTCTGGCGTATGCCATGATGCGCATGGATGGATCTTTTTTCTTGAGTCCTTTCGCTATGGAACCGCCGATGAGACCGAAGCCTAAAAATGCTGCTGTTTTCATAATCATCTTCCTCTTCTCGTAATATTTTTAAAGCACTTACACACTTTAACGCGTTTAAGTGTAAAAGTCAACCAAACAATCAGATAATTCAACATTTCATTCAACAATAGTATATCACAGCAAGACATAAGACCTTAAAAAATCTGAAAGAATAATAAGTGGAATGAGTTTGAAAGAATTAAGACCGGATAGGTAAATTCATGGACCGGGCAGATGACGGTCTCATGAAACCATAAAGCTGAGGACATGAAAAAATCAAAAGCGAACCCCTTAGATGCAGTTGTTCCTTTTCCTAGGCTCCCTCGGAAACGCCAGAGTTTTCATAAAGAAAACTCGGCGATTGACGAGGGACTACTGCATCTTTGGGGTTCGCTTTTAGATTTTTCTGCCGCAAGCGACCTGGTTTCGGAGAACGTCACTTGCCGGTCCCGAAAAATATACTGTTGGAATGATTTACATCTGATGAACTATACGCGGCTTTTACGCGCTTTGCGCTTCAAACCCGCTGCAAACATTCGGAATCCGCTCATTTTTCTTCGAAAAATGGCTACTTCCTCATGTTTGTTTGGGGCAAGAGGTCACACATCAATGTGCAAGCACATCATGTGTGACTTTTTGCCCCTTAGTTCATCAAGTCAAAAATACTCATCTGGTTGGATTCAGGTATGTCTCCGAGGAGTCCCAGCTCGCTGAATTTATCGACGAATGCCTTTGGACAGTGGGTACGGTTGATGAAATCGTCCTTACTTAAGTATTTGATTCCACTCTTTCCTCCATCTTCTATGCCCTGGGCAACGGCTTCACCGAGACCTGCCATGGAGGTGAAGCTCGGCATGATCTTCTTATCCGGTGTGATGGTGAAGTCCTTCGCCTTTGCCTTATAGACATCAAGAGGCGCGAATTCTATGCCTCTCGCGTACATCTCCTCGCAGATACGCATGTCACGAAGACACACGGCCTCTGTGTTGGTGGGTTTCGGAATGTTCATGTACTGATCGATGTAGTAACGAAGCTTGTCCAGACCTCCGCACATCTTGTCATAGTCGAAGCCGTCGGCACGGATACTGTAATAGGCTGTGTAATATTCTATCGGGTGGAACACCTTACACCAGGCAACACGCCATGCCATCATTACGTAGGCTGCGGCATGGGCCTTCGGGAACATGTACTTGATCTTTTTACATGCGTCTATGTACCACTGAGGAACGTCGTGATCCAGCATGTCCTGACACCAGCTGTCCTTCAGAGGCTTGTGCTTTCTGGTGGCCTCCATGATGCTGAAGGACTCTCCCGGATCCATACCCTTGTGCATCAGGTAAACCATGATATCGTCTCGACAGCAGATAGCCTGCTGAAGAGTGGTTATGCCATCCTTGATGAGGTCCTGGGCATTGTTAAGGTATACGTCCGTACCATGAGAAAGACCTGAGATCCTGATAAGGTCGGAGAAATACTTCGGCTTCGTATCCTCAACCATCTGCATGGCGAAGGAGGTACCGAACTCGGGGATTCCGAGGCATCCGAGCTTTACTCCGTGGATGTCATCAGGTTTTATGCCGAGAACCTCCGTTGACTGGAAGAGGCTCATGACCTCCTTACAGTCGAGAGGGATATCCTTTACAGGGTCGATTCCGATGAGGTCCTGAAGACGTCGTATCATGGTAGGATCGTCGTGTCCGAGGATATCAAGCTTCAGCAGGTTATGGTCGATCTTATGATAATCGAAATGAGTGGTTATGATAGGGCTCGCCATATCGTTCGCCGGGTGCTGTACCGGAGTGAAGGTATTGATTTCCTCTCCGTGAGGCAGAACGACGATTCCTCCCGGGTGCTGTCCCGTGGTTCGGCGAATGCCTACACATCCCTGAACCAGTCTGTCTATCTCAGCGGAACGCTTTTCGATTCCTCTTTCCTCATAGTATTTCTTCACCATTCCATAGGCTGTCTTGTCGGCAAGGGTACCGATGGTTCCGGCCTTGAAGGTATGACCTTCACCGAAGATGACTCCGGTATAGGCATGGGCCTTTGCCTGATATTCTCCCGAGAAGTTAAGGTCGATATCCGGCTCCTTGTCTCCCTTAAATCCGAGGAAGGTCTCAAACGGGATATCATATCCCCAGCGGTTAAGCTCTGCTCCGCACTGGGGGCATTTCTTGGGCGGCATATCACAGCCCGCCATACCTGAGTACTGTTTTACCTCAGGTGAATCAAAATCGTACCAGAAGCAGTCAGGGCAAACGTAGTGAGGGCTCAGAGGATTAACCTCGGTGATATGTGACATGGTGGCTGCGAAGGATGAACCTACGGAACCACGGGATCCTACGAGATAGCCATCCTCGTTTGACTTGTCAACCAGCTTCTGGGCTATGATGTACATAACGGAGTAGCCGTTTGAGATGATGGAGTTAAGCTCCTTTTCCAGTCTGTCGGAAACGATCTTCGGAAGCTCCGGTCCGTACATACGGTGGGCTGTCTCATAGCATATCTCACGAAGGGTCTCATCTGAGTTCTCGATGACAGGAGGGCACTTGTCGGGACGTACCGGCTTTATGGGGTCACACATGTCCGCTATCATGTTCGGATTGTCAATGACTACCTCTTTAGCTCTCTGTGGCTCCAGATAATCGAATTCCCGGAGCATTTCCTCCGTGGAACGGAAATAGAGCTTTGCGTCGCTCTCCTCCTCATCAAATCCGCGACCGGCCTGAATGATCTTACGGTAGATATCATCGTCCTCGTTGAGATAATGTGAATCACAGGTAGCGCAAACAGGCTTACCGAGCTGGTCAGCCAGAGAAATGATCTTTAAGTTGTAATCTATCAGATCCTGTTTCGTTTGGGCTGTGGAATCCTCCTTTGAAAGAAGGAAGCTGTTGTTTCCGAGAGGCTGTATCTCCAGGTAGTCGTAGAAGGAGGCTGTGTTTAGAAGCTGTACTTCATCCATTCCTCTAAGCATGCCCTGGAATACCTCGCCCTGTATGCAGGCACTTCCGATAATGAGTCCTTCACGATACTCCTTCAGCAGAGACTTCGGTATACGAGGTCTTGACTTGAAGTAGTGAAGGTGACTCTCTGAAATAAGGCGGTACAGGTTTATACGGCCTATGTCGTTCTTTGCCAGAAGTATGATATGGAAGGTTGGCAGCTTCATGACATTTGCAGCATGGTCAAACTCCAGAGTGTCGATCTCTGAAAGCTTTGTACATCCGCGCTGTCTCACCATCTCGATCTCCTTGATGTAGATCTCGGCAGTGCAGCCTGCATCATCCACGGCTCTGTGATGATGCTCCAGAGAGACATTGAGCTCCTTGGCAACTGTATCCAGCTTGAAACGGTTGAGCTTCGGAAGCAGCAGGCGGCTCAGGCTCACGGTGTCGATGATGGTCGGGTCATAGTGGAGACCGAGGCGCTTTGCATTCTTCGCAATGAAGCCCGTATCGAAGGATGCGTTGTGGGCTACGATAACCGCATCGCCGCACCACTCGAGGAATTTAGGGAGTACCACTTCGATAGGATCGGCTCCCATGACCATGGAATCGTCGATGGAGGTGAGCTGGGTGATACGGAAAGGAATGGGCACCTTCGGGTTAACGAAAACGTCCATACGATCCACTATTTCGTTATTCACGAGCTTTACTGCACCGATCTCTATGATATGGTCGGTTTCTGCGCTGAAGCCGGTGGTCTCGATATCGAAAACAACGGTCTCTGTATCGAGATCCTGTCCCTTTTCGTTCTGAACTATGGTCTCCTGATCATCAACGAGATATCCTTCGCATCCGTAGATAAGCTTGAAATCCTTATCATGACCGATCTTCTGGAGATGGAGATTCGCATCCGGGAATGCCTGAACCACGCCGTGATCGGTGATAGCCATTGCCTTCATGCCGAAGGAAATGGCTGTATTTATGTAATCGGTAACGTCGGAAACAGCGTCCATATCAGACATCTTTGTATGGAGGTGAAGCTCCACACGCTTTTCGGGAGAGTTGTCTGTTCGCTTCGCACGTTTCATATCGTGCTTCAGGATTCCGTCGATGAAGCTCATCTCCACCTGCTTGTCGAAGGTGTCGAAGGAAACGGAGCCCTTGATCATGAGACCTGTTCCGGCCTTTATAAATTCGTTCGCCTGCTCCATGTCATCGTCTTCCACGAAGATCTTGCAGGTGATGGAATCTGTATAGTCTGTGATATCGAATTTCACGATATTCTTTCCTGTCTTCGTATGAACAGGATCGTGTACGAGGAAAATGTTTCCGGCGATGATGATATTGCCGGAGCCTGCATCGATATCCTTGAGAGGGACTGTGTCACCTTCGAAGTATTTGCCGTAGAGAACCTCTGCATTTTCAGACATCTTGAAGGCTCTCTTCTTACGCTGGTACTGACCGGTATCTCCTCCGAAACGGCTACCTGTCTTAGGCGGCTGGGAAGCACCGGAGTTCTGTGATGCATCCTTAGGCTGTGAGTTTGCGCTGATGCCTGCGAGGTCTGCCGCCATACGGGCATTCTGCGCCTCGAGTGCTGCACGCTCTGCGTCACTGTTGCTGCCGGACATATCCATTCCGTCAATGTCTCTGCCGGAGGACTTCATGAAGCCTTCCGCTTTTCTGATTTCATCTCTTTTCCTTCTTGATTCATCGGTATCCCCTCTGAACTCAGGAGGAATATAATTTCTGTCAAGCTCGGGAACAGTTTCGCGCTTCTTCTCCTCATAGAGCATATTGAGGTTAAACTCTATGGAGCAGCGGTCCTCAAAAAGACGCTTCATAACATGGAGCAGCTCCTTGCTTGCTTCCTGATACAGATGGGAATTGGGCACAGTAAGCTCAAGGGTATCATCGTCATGCCATGAGATCCTGCCCTTTGTCATCATGTTGTAGAGTATTACATTGTAGTTTTTGAGCTCTATAAGGATACTGTCCTTATACATGTCATAAAGAGTTCTTGCGTTATACTGGGAACTTAAGTGGAAGCGCTCCGAGATCTTTACTGTGATCTGCTTCTTGCCGAAGATCTTTGTCTTTATGATCTGCTCAAGACGGAATATAGCGCTTTTATCGATGAGATGAGGACTGAGAATATAGATATGGATGAGTTTTCGGTCCTTTGTAAGAGTGACACGGGTCACAAATGTATCACGAAAGAGACCCGTGAGCTCTGAGTCGAGCTCAAGTGAGTCAAATACTTCGAAAAATTTCTTCATTGTTTTGGCGTACCGCCCTCGCATTCCGCGGTCTCTGCGGTACATCCCCTCTCTGAAAATTGAATGAAAAATAAATATATATATTCTTTAATTACGGATCGCTCCGCGCTTCGCGCTCACGCGCTCCTGCATTCGCAATCCATGGGGGCCCTGCCCCACTACTTGCTCATGCAGGGGCGCGTAATCAATATCTGTTATGTTTTTCGTGCAAGCACGAAATCATAACAGATATTGTTACGCTGTAATTACATCTTTGCTATCTCTTCTCTCAATGTATTGAGAAGCTCTGCCTCAGGGACTTTTCGGATGATCTCACCCTTCTTTATGAGGAGACCCTCGCCCTTTCCGCCGGCGATTCCGATATCAGCTTCCTTAGCCTCGCCCGGTCCGTTTACCACGCAGCCCATAACGGCCACCTTCAGGTTCTTCTTGTCATCATATTCTTCCACAAGGGTCTGAACCTCGTTGGCAAGAGAGATAAGGTCAATGTTGGTCCTTCCGCAGGTCGGGCAGGAAACAACCTCTATGCCTCCCTTTCGGAGTCCGAGGGTGCGGAGGATGAGCTTTGCGGACTTGATCTCCTCTACAGGATCGGCACTCAATGAAACTCTGATGGTGTTTCCGATTCCCTGACCGAGGATGATGCCGAGACCTATGGAGGACTTGATATTTCCTGACCATGCGGTACCGGATTCTGTGATACCTACATGAAGAGGATGACGGGTCTTCGGAGCTATGAGCTCATGAGCTTTCGCGCACATAAGTACATCCGATGACTTGATGGAGATCACCAGATTGTCATAGCCCATGCTTTCTATGAGCTGAACCTTATCAAGGGCGGAATCAACGATTCCCTCGGCAGTAACATGTCCGCCGTACTTCTCGATGAGCTCCTTCTCGAGAGAACCTGAGTTAACGCCCACGCGGATAGGGATATTATGCTCCTTTGCGCAGTCAACGACCGCCTGTATTTTTTCGTTTGAACCGATGTTTCCGGGATTGATACGGATCTTATCGGCGCCGTTCTCGATGGCTGCGATGGCCATACGGTAGTCGAAGTGGATATCCGCAACAAGAGGGATATGGATCTGGGATTTTATCTCCTTAAAAGCCTTTGCGGCTTCAGCGGTAGGAACAGTGCAGCGGATGATCTGGCAGCCCGCCTTTTCAAGTCGCAGGATCTGCTCCACTGTAGCCTTTACGTCTTCGGTCTTTGTATTACACATAGATTGGATGGCGATGGGATTCTCACCGCCGATCTTGACGTTTCCTATGGAAACGACCTTTGTATTTTCTCTAACTGACAATTTTCTAACCTCCAATGAAAGACGCGTAGGCGCCTGAGAATATATTCCATATGTCATTTGACATGATAAGTGCCATAAGCACCAGAAGAGCCATCATTCCGGCCTGATTTATGCGGTCCTCGATCGAAGGATCAAGCTTCCTTCTGCAAAGCATCTCGACGGAAATGAATATAAGCCTTCCGCCGTCCAGTGCAGGTATGGGGAGCAGGTTCATGATGCCGAGATTTGATGAGATCATGACGAGGAGCTCCAGAAGCACGAGGAAAGCATTGAACATACCATACTTCGTTGAGCGCTCCACTGTGTTACCCATAACAGTGACGGTACCGACAGGACCCATGACCTCATGCCGCTGCACCCTGCCTTTCGCGATCAGCCTAAGGCTCTGTATGACAATGTTTACATTATATCTTACTTCGTAAAATGTATCTGTTAAAAACTCATAAAGATTACCGGCGGCATATCTTCCATTGTAGAAGCTTAGTCCCAGCACGTATTTTTCTTTAGTTTCATCAAAATGAGGCTTGAAGGTAACAGTCTTCTTCTCTCCGTTTCGGATGACTACCGCATCAAGCATTGTGGAGTCATCGAAGTCCTCTGAATTCACATAGCTCCAGATATAGAGATCTCTGTATCCCGGGGTGAAGGACTGTCCTTTACCGTGGAAGCCTATGGATCTGAAGGCATCTCCGTTCTCGAAGCCGTTCTCCGAGGCGATATTTCCCTCTGATGGAACAGCCACGTACAGGTTGTCATATCCGCAGAAAAAAACTATTACTCCCGCAAGGATCACAGCAAGGATGAAGTTGTTCAGAACACCGGCTATACAGATAAAGAATCTCTGCGGTGCGGGCTTTTTCTGGAAATTGTATTTTTCTATCTCGGATTTTCGGAAGCGGACGCCATCATAATCTATGATTGGATCCCCCTCGAGCTCTGAAAGCTCCTTTCCCTCAGCGGTTGAGAAATCCCCGGAGCCTGCGGCATCCTCTCCAAGCATGGCGCAGCTTCCTCCTATGGGGAGGAGCTTCAGGGAATAGCGTGTGTTTTTCCATACACGGCTTATTAGTCTGGGTCCCATTCCGATTGAAAACTCAAGGACACCCACGTGGCAGATCTTTGCTGCCAGAAAGTGTCCAAGCTCATGAAAGAATATTAAAAAACTTAATCCAAGTATGGCTACGATTATACTCAAATTATCACTCCTCTATAAAGGCGGCCTGGAGTCGCCTCAATTCCTGCTCTAAGAAATGGAAAATAAATTTGGTTTTATCTCACGATCTTCGAGTTGGTCTTTACATAATTTCTTGCCCACTGCTCTATGGAGAGGATCTCCTCCAGAGTGGGCTCCGGGATAATGTCTTTCTCGTGGGCGTCCATGGCTTCCTCTATGACATCTGCGATCTCAAGGAAATCTATTCGGTCCTCAAGGAACATGGCAACAGCCTCTTCGTTTGCTGCATTGTAAACAGTAGGCATGGAGCCGCCGGCTCTTCCTGCACGGTATCCGAGGGCGAGACCCTTGAAGGTATCCATGTCAGGATCCTCAAATGTCAGTCTGGCAAGCTCTGCAAGGTCAAGTCTTCTGTCCTCGGGAAGCGGATGACGGTCAGGTGCGTAGAGAGCGTACTCGATAGGTATGCGCATATCCGGAAGCCCCAGCTGAGCCTTTACAGAACCGTCAACATACTGTACGGCTGAATGAACGATGGACTGTGGCTGGACCACAACCTTTATCATGTCCACAGGAACATCGAAGAGCCAGTGAGCCTCAAGGACTTCGAGCCCCTTGTTGACCATGGTGGAGGAATCGATGGTTATCTTTCTGCCCATTGCCCAGTTAGGGTGTTTCAATGCATCCTCCTTGGTCTTACCGCGAAGCTCCTCTCTCTTCTTTCCTCTGAAGGGTCCGCCTGAAGCGGTAAGGAGTATCTGCTCTATTCGATTGTGAGGTTCTCCTGTGAGTGACTGCCAGATGGCACTGTGCTCAGAGTCTATAGGCTTTATTTCGATACCGCATTCTGCTGCGAGAGGCATGATGATGTGCCCGGCACATACAAGAGTTTCCTTGTTGGCAAGGGCGACTCTCTTCTTTGCCTTAAGGGCTGCGATGGTAGGTCTGATACCTATCATACCTACTACAGAAACAACAACCTCATCACAGCTTTCCATGGTGGCGATCTCTATGAGACCGTCCATACCGGAAAGGACTCTGACAGGAAGTCCATAGGCTTTAAATGCCTCTGCCTTTTCCGTATCGTAGATACAGACAGCTTCCGGATGCAGCTTTTCAACCTGCTCCTTAAGTTTATCCACAGAGCCGTAAACTGCGAGACCTGTGACCTTTATCTCAGGATCATCCTTGATTACATCGATGGTCTGTGTACCGATGGAACCTGTAGATCCAAGAATGACTAAATTTCTCATTTTAGTGAATCTCCATTTGTTAAGCTGATATGTTAAAGAAGGATAAAGCAAAGAACACTGCCGGGGCTGTGAAGATCAGGGAATCGAATCTGTCCATGATTCCGCCGTGACCGGGAATGAGTGTTCCGTAATCCTTAACTGAATAATCTCTTTTGATACCTGATGCTGTCAGGTCACCCACCATGGAAATAAGGGCTCCGATACTGCAGGCTATGGCGCAGGTGGCTCCCGGGTTCATGATAAAAGTGAAACGGTTTCTGAATATGGTGGCGTATATGAAGCCTAAAAGTGCTGTCCCCAGAACTCCGCCTATAGCGCCTTCAATGGTCTTTTTAGGGCTCAGTATAGGAGTCATCTTATGCTTTCCGAAAAGCATGCCGGCACAGTACGCACAGGTGTCGGAACCCCAGCTGGCAAGGAAAATAAGCCAGACGAGATAAGCTCCGTCAGGCATGACTCTGGTCTGATAAAGGTAGCTCATCATGATTCCGGCGTAGCATACGGACATAAAAGCCTTTGCTACTGTGGATATCTTGTAGGTAGGATATGTGATCACGTAAAATGCCATGAGCGCCATCAGGCTCAGAACCACCATAAGAGTGAAATACTCGTTTCTGTTGAACCACACTATCACATAGTAGGATATGGTTGTGAGGTATCCGACCAGACCAAGGGACCGTTTTTCTATACCGAATACTCTGTAGAGCTCAAAAAGCCCTATCATGGAAATGATAAATGTAAGGAGAAAAAGAGGGAGTCCTCCTAAGGGAACTATCACCACAGCACACAGCACCAGTATGATGCCACTGATAAGACGTGTGACGAAGGAACTCATCTTTTTTTCATTTTGATCTTTTTTCAAATTCTCAGTCATTTTTCTAAGCTTTCATATACAGCAATGTCTATTTAACTGCACATAGGCGGGACAGTCATGATTGCCTTCTACTATAATTTTTTATACTAAAGACAGGCTTCTTTTTCATATGTAAAAGAAGCCTGTGTCAATGATTATTTTTTTAATCTCCCGCCGAAACGACGTTCACGACCGTTGAAATCGTCGATGGCCTTGAGTAATTCTGCCTTGTTGAAATCAGGCCAGAGCACAGGAGTTATATAGTACTCTGTGTATGCGCTCTGCCAGAGCAGATAATTGGAAATGCGGAACTCTCCGGAAGATCTGATAACGAGATCCGGATCAGGCATGCCCGCAGTATCGAGATAAGCTGAAAACTCCTGCTCGGTAAGAGCTTCTATCTCTTCCTCTGTCTTTCCGGATCTGAGAGCTTCCAAAGTATATTTTCTGACAGCTCTTACGATCTCGTCCCTGGAACCGTAGTTTACAGCAAAGACGAAGGTCATTCCGGTGTTGTCTTTTGTTTTTTCTTCGAGAGTTTCGATGCCTTCCTGGATGTCGGCATCAAATCTGCTGCGTTCACCTATCATACGAAGACGAACATTGTGCTCATTGGCTACCTTAAGAAGCTTCGTTATATAAAAACGGAAAAGCTTCATGAGGGCTCCGACCTCTTCTGCAGATCTCTTCCAGTTCTCGGTTGAAAAACCGTAGACCGTAAGATACTTGACTCCGAGCTTTGCGCAGTCACCTATTATAGCTTCAAGGGTCTCACAGCCCTGCTTGTGTCCGAGGGCTCTGGGGAGTCCTTTGCGCTCCGCCCATCTGCCGTTTCCGTCAAGGATGATGGCAATGTGGTCAGGGATATTGCGCCCTTCGTTATCTATGATATCGTTAATGTTTTCCATATCAGACTGTCATGAGTTCCTTGTTCTTTGCTTCAACAGACTTGTCGATCTTCTCGCACATATGATCTGTGAGCTCCTGAATGTCCTTTGTAGCACGTGTAAGGTCATCCTCTGTCATCTCTGAAGACTTCTCGAGCTTCTTTGCGAGATCCATGGCGTCACGACGGATATTACGAATGGCGATCTTTGCTTCCTCACCCTTCTTCTTAACATCCTTTGTAAGCTCTTTACGTCTTTCCTCTGTAAGCTCTGGGAATACAAGGCGGATAACTGTTCCGTCATTTGTAGGGTTGATGCCGAGTTCAGACATGTTGATAGCCTTCTCGATCTCCTTGAGTAAGGTCTTGTCCCATGGCTGGATCTGGATAAGACGTGCCTCCGGAACAGAAACGTTTCCTACCTGCTGGATAGGTGTAGGTGTTCCGTAGTAATCTACCATGATACGGTCAAGAACGTGTGGGTTCGCACGGCCTGCACGAATGGTAGCGAGCTCAGACATGAGATTGTCGTGAGTCTTGTGCATCTTTTCGATGTAGATAGTAAATTGATCATCCATAATATAGTCCTCCGTTATATATGTTGAAAAGTTTTTGTATTTTCCGACCGGGCTCATATAAATGAAATCCGGAATGACGGGCAGAAAACTATCCGTACTTTAAAATCCGCCTTAAGCTGTAACTCTGGTTCCTGTGATCCTGCCCTTAAGAGCGTTTGCGATGCCGTGCTTCTCGTTAAGTGAGAAAATAGCCAGCGGCATGTGGTTCTCCATACAGATTACAGAAGCTGCAAGGTCGATGACTCCGAGACGCTTGTCCACAACCTCCTGGATGGAAAGCTCGTCGAACTTTTTCGCATCAGGATTTACCTTAGGATCTGAATCGTAAACTCCGTCGATAGCCTTTGCAAGAAGGATCTCGGCACACTCAAGCTCTACGGCACGAAGTACGACGCCTGTATCGGTTGAGAAATAAGGATGGCCTGTTCCGCCTGCACAGAATACAACAGTTCCCTCTGACATAGCCTTTAATGCCTTGTCTTTATTGAAAAGTTCTGCCATATCTCCGATCTGTATGGATGACATGACCATGGTCTTCATACCCTGAGTGCGGAAGATCTCTGATACATAGATACAGTTCATAACTGTAGCGAGGATCCCCACCTGATCGGCTTTGTATCTGTCTACGGCCTCAGACTGGCGACCTCTCCAGAAATTACCTCCGCCGATAACGATGGCGATCTCTACACCTTCGTCTACTGCGGACTTAACCTCCTGAGCTACCTCTCTTATGGTGTCATCGTCAAAACCGAAGTGCTTCTCGCCGGCAAGAGCCTCGCCGGATAACTTCAGCATAACTCTACGTTTTTCTGACATATAAATCTCCATTCCGCCGCCTGATAAAACCTGCGGCTTAATTAATTCTATCACAAGTAAAAGTCGTGGGCAATGTAATAGCTTTTAAGGTGTTTTATCAGTTGTGGAAAAGCTTTGATGTCTGGTACTGCGGCTCGCATGTAACATTGACACCCAGCTTCTTGAAGGTACGTGCATCTACCTCTGAAATGATAACTGAGCTGTGTACCTCACATCCCTTGAGCTTTTCAAGCTGCTGCATGGCCTTTTCGGCATTTTCATCTGTGGTTGCACAGATGGTAAGAGCGATAAGGATCTCATCTGTGTGAAGACGAGGGTTATGATTTCCGAGATGCTCTGTCTTCAGGTGCTGTATAGGCTCGATGATCTCTCTGGAAATAAGGTTCACAGAATCCTCGATTCCGCCGAGAACCTTGAGAGCATTTAAAAGCATGGCTGAGCATGCACCGAGAAGAGTTGAGGTCTTTCCGGTAACTACTGTTCCGTCTGAAAGCTCAATGGCTGCGGCAGGTTCACCTGTAAGCTCAGCCTTCTGCTTTGCAGCGGCGATGACAGGTCTTGCGTCTGTGGTGATCCCGGCCTGCTCCATGAGAAGCTGCAGCTTGTCGATGACCTGCTGTGAACCGTCACCCTTTCTGTGATTGCAAAGGGCTGTATAGTAGCGGCGGATTATCTCCTGACGTGATGCATAACAGCAGTTGTCATCATCAACGATTCCGTAGCCTGCCATGTTTACGCCCATGTCTGTAGGTGACTTATACGGAGACTCTCCGTAGATGCGCTGGAACATGGCATTAAGTACAGGGAATACCTCCACATCACGGTTGTAGTTTACGGTAGTCTTGCCGTAAGCCTCGAGGTGGTAAGGATCGATCATGTTTACATCGTTAAGGTCTGCGGTGGCAGCCTCGTATGCAAGGTTTACAGGGTGCTTGAGAGGGATATTCCAGATAGGGAATGTCTCGAACTTCGCATATCCTGCCTTCACACCATGCTTGTTCTCCTGATAGAGCTGTGAAAGACATACAGCCATCTTTCCTGATCCCGGACCGGGAGCTGTAACTACAACGAGTGAATGGCTGGTCTGTATATATTCGTTCTTTCCGAAGCCTTCATCACTGATGATGAGAGGAAGGTTTCCGGGATATCCCTGAATAGGATAATGACGATATACCTTTACCCCGAGGCTCTCAAGCTTCTTCTGGTATGCGATGGCACTCTCCTGACCGTCAAATCTTGTGAGTACAACAGAGCCTACGAAAAGACCGTAGCTTCTGAAGGCGTCGATGAGACGGAGAACATCCATATCATAGGTGATTCCCAGATCTCCTCTTACCTTGTTTTTCTCAATATCGCCGGCATTGATAACAACAACGATCTCTACATCCTCCTTTAACTGGGTGAGCATGCGGATCTTACTGTCAGGCTGGAAGCCCGGAAGAACTCTGGAAGCGTGATAATCATCGAAGAGCTTTCCTCCGAACTCGAGATAAAGCTTTCCTCCGAACTTTGAAATACGCTCTCTGATATGTTCAGATTGCATCTTCAGATACTTGTCATTGTCAAAACCTTTTTTAAACATATGTTGTGTACTCCCTTATAAAGATCGAATCCTGACGGATTCCTTTGAACCGCTCAAAGCACATGGATGAGCAGTTATATCCTGTATGGTTCTTGCATAATCTAAAAAAGTATAGTTTTACTTATATAAGATGTCAACTTTAGATTAAAGTGCCCGTGGCATACAGTTCTGTGCAATATTCATCACCGTATATGTCGCTTGTTTACATACCAGAAATAATAGACCATGAACATAAGTGAAGTGGTTATCCATGTGAGCGGATAGCTTGCCTCGATGGTCTCTATGCGGTGCCAGATGGGAACAGCGATCATTATCCAGGAGATACGAAGAACGCAGATACCAAGCACTGATATAAGCATCGGCCTTAGGCTGTCTCCCATACCACGGAGAGATCCGGAGAGAAGCTCTATGGCGGTGTAGGTTATATAGAAAGGCGTGAGGTAATGAAGCATAACTTCGCCTATTTTCATGACATTCAGGTCAGTGGTGAACAGATGGAAGGCAAGGGCTCCCCATTTGTAAAAGATAACTGTAAATGCGATGGTTATGATGCTCATGATGACGGCACTCTGACGTACGCATTGACGCACGCGCTTGTATATGCGGGCACCGTAGTTCTGCCCTACGAAGGTGGTGACACCTATTCCGAAGGAGCTTATGACCATCCAGTAGAGAGCGTCGATCTTCGCATATGCCGCCCAGGCTGCAACAGCATCAGTGCCGAATTCGTTGATGGCTGTCTGTATGAAGACATTGGACAGGGAGTACATAAGTGACTGTACGCCTGCCGGGATGCCGATGGAAAGTATGCGCATGAGCTGACGCTTTTTAAAGCTGAGCATGGACGGTGTCAGATGATAGCTCTCTTTTACCCTTGTTAATGTATAGATCACCAGCAAGGCACTTATGATCTGGCAGAGTACTGTAGCTATGGCTACGCCAACGACTCCGAGGTTAAGCTTCAAAACGAACAGTATATCCAGAATGATGTTGGTGACGCAGGATACTATGAGGAAATAAAGCGGTCGCTTGGAATCTCCCACTGCCCGAAGTATGCCTGAGCCCATGTTGTATATGAGGTTAGGGATCATGCCGAGGGAATAGATACGGAGATATGTGATGGTGAGATTCAGGACATCCCCGGGAGTCTTCATCCATACGGTGAAGACCGGCATCATGAAAAAGCCGATGAAGGTAAGGATAGCCCCGCTTACGATGGAAAGCATGATGGCAGTATGCACCGAATGATGCACATTCTCCTCATCCTTGGCACCGAAATACTGGGCGACCACAACTCCCGCACCGGAGGAGACGCCCACGAAAAAGCCTACGAAGACATTGACAAGGATGGCTGCGGTTCCGCCGACTGCGGATAATGCCTCCTTGCCCACAAATCTTCCGACCACAACAGCATCTACAGTGTTGTAGAGCTGCTGAAAAAAAGTACCCATAATTAAAGGCATGACATAAAAGATCAGAGACTTCCACATCACACCCTGGGTGATAGTATTGTAAACAGGTGCTGTTTCAGAAACAGCGCTTTTCTTGTCATCTAAATCGGGTCTATTGTTTAACATGTAACGCACCTTAACGACATAAGGACCATCGCAGCGATAAGCTCTGAAGGTCCCATGTCTTTTATAAAAAATGTTTATTAAGCTTTTATCGCCCAGCGAAGCTTCGTTGAGTGGGCGCGTGGATTGATGAAGCATTCTTCCTTACCGGGACGGATGACATCACGTGAGCAGTCACTGTAGATGCCGGAACGTTTCATTTCCTTGAAGAACTGCTTGACCAGACGGTCCTCTCCGCTGTGGAAGGTGAGAACTGCTATCCTGCCTCCGGGATTCATGCAGTCAGGTACCTTGCTCAGGAAATCATACAGCACTTCAAATTCGCTGTTGACCTCGATTCGAAGTGCCTGAAAAACTCTCATGCAGGACTTCTTCTGGGCTTCAGCCCTGTCTTTTTCCGGAAGAAAAGAGAGGGCACTCTTTATGATCTCACGGAGCTCTCCCGTGGTCTCGATTTTTGCACCCTTGTGATATGCACGGATGATCTCCTTTGCTATCTTCTCCGCGTAAGGCTCGTCCGAGTTTTCGACAAAGATGTTGACCATGGAGTCATAATCCAGTTCTCTCAGGCGTTCTGCGGCACTCTTTCCGCTTTCAGGATTCAGACGAAGATCCAGAGGGCCCTCTGTCTTATAGCTGAAGCCCCGGGAAGGATCATCTATCTGCATGGAGGACACGCCGAGATCCGCAAGTACGAAGTCAAACTTTTCTCCGTTATCTGCCACGGTATCCACATTCCGGAAGTTGGTACGCTTTATGGTGAAGATATCTTCGCCGTAGCCCTTGTCTCTTAAACGCTTCTCTGTCTTTACCGATTCTATGGGGTCCACATCAGTTGCATAGAGATGTCCACGCCCCTCCAGCTTCTCCAGCATTTTTTCTGTATGACCTCCGTAGCCGAGGGTTGCGTCCATACCGGTTTCGCCGGGCTGTATTCTGAGCACATCCAGGATCTCTGCAACCATGATGGGAATATGCATACCTGCAGGAGTCTTTCCCTTCATGATGATCTTTTCGATGTCATCCTTGTACTTTTCAGGCTGGTGCTCCTTGTACTTCTCCTCGAATTTACGAGGATACTTTCCACTGTAGCGTTTTCTTCTTTTATGTACCTGAGGAGCTTCGCTTCCGTCAGGGCTCTTTGCTGCAGCAGTGATATCCATCTGTGAGAGTGTCTCATCTATAGTATTTCTTGTGTCTTTATCTGTCATTTTATCTTTTACTTTACTGTATCTATAAGTGATTTTAATGTTTCTTCATCGATCCCTTCCTGAGAATATACAGAGTAAGTGCTGCCTGCATTTTCCCAAAGGGCATCGATTATTTTGTCCTGATCAATTATGATGGTAACGTCTTTTCCACCGATATTCTGGGTGATCTTTGCTTTGGAATCGATGGCATCATGGGACAGAGTATCACTGTCCTTGCTTTTTCGTATGATGATGTCATTACCGTCTGATGTCTTGTAGGATGCCTGGACAACAGAATCTGCCACTGCGCTGAAATAAGGCTCCACTCCGGAGAGAGACTCCGGGAATGTGGCGTCAAAGCCGGCTCTTTCCACAGCCTGCTTAAGTGACAGCATGGTGGACTCGGGATTTTCCAGAGCGTAGTCTATGAGGTTTGATATGATCTTCTTTTCTCTGGTCGTAACGTCGATCTCACCGCTTTTGAAGCCCTCTGCGAGCCCTGTGATGATCTGCTGTGAAAGCTCCTCTGAGGAGATCGTCTCATGAGGCATCTTCCGCTGACCGCAGGAGCTTAGCATGAGAAGAGCCATGGATATGATTACCGGATATGAGCTTTTCCTGAGTGATCTAAACATACATTACCTCCTGATAAACAATTTCTGATCATCTTTCCTGAAGTCTAACACAGGTTCTTGATTTTTGCTACGTTACTGTCGTCGTGTTCCACCTGCTTAGAGTAGAGGTGGGACACGTAGATCATGTCAGAGACATTGACACTGCCCTTGCTGATCCACTCGGCAAAAAGCATGAAAAATATCAGCTTAAGGCTTCGGTGGATGAGGCAGAGCTCTGTTTCTATATCACCATCTATACAGGTGTCGATGAGGTATCTGAAAATAAAATATACCGCGGTTTTGGACATCCAGAGGTCGAGAGCTTCCTTGTTTTCTGATGTAAATGCTTCGAGCTTTGCGAGTTCGGTCTGTGAACCGGCGATCTTTTTGTAAAAGCCAAGCTTTTCTGACCACTCATCGCTTATGGAATCCATAGACTCAAGTAGTCCGGTGAGGTCGCTGTAATCTTCCTTTAGGAAGTTACGGCTGTTGTCCTTCTCTTCCGGCTCTTCTCCCTGGGCTTCAGATATAAGTCCGCGAACTTTTTCCATCTTATTTAAAGAGCTTTCGGAATCCTCCTGCATGATGGCGATACACTGATTTCTCAGTGCCAGGACCTCGATAAGAGTTTCCTGATCATCAGGAGAAAGGGCGTCGCCATCCACATCGTTCTCTGAACGGATATAATCTATTTTATCTGTTTCCGTATAGAAGATCCTGCCCAGCTCCATACAGCTCAGGCTCATGTCCATCTGCTCGTAATTTCCGATATCCATGAAATAACGCGGATATTCGGTACAGGTCTGGCAGAGACTTTCTTCTCCTATATTGGAGTAGATATCGCAAAGGTTCTTATCATTCAGAAACGGGCATCGGCGCTTTTCCGCAAGTGGAAAATAGCACTCCCCGTTTTCTTCGCATATATGTTTACGTAATCTATCCCCGAACTCACCTTTGACTGATTTATAGTATTCTGCGGAGTCCGGGTCTACATCTACCTCCCAGCCGGCGCAGCAGGTGTCGGGACATGCTCCGCCTATGCAGCGGAAACGTTCAAAATATTCAGGATATTCAATTATCATTCATTTTCTCCAGATCATGGATTCATAGCAAGCTCGCAGTTTGCCATGAGGTTTCGTACAGCAGCCCTGTACTCGGCAAGGCTATGTGCCTTTCTTATGTCCTTCATATATCTTTCGGAACCGGAAAATGACTTGCTGAGCCAGTTCCAGTATTCCTTTACCTTAAAAAGAAGGTTCTTGTCGCTGCCCATTTCAGGGATGTAGTTATCTATCAGGGTCTCATGAAAATGCTTTATCTCTTCAAGAGTGGCTTTTTCACCTCCCTTTATCTCCCGCACAAGAGATGGATTCATCAAAAGTCCACGACCTATCATGACCGTATCTGTTTCCGGGAACAGCGCTGATATCCTTTCGTAATCCGCTTTGGTGCAGATATCTCCGTTATAAACGAGATGATGACGGGATTCTTCTATAAATTTCCTGAAAACATCATAGTGTATCCCGCCCTTGTAAAATTCCTTCTGTACCCTTCCGTGGACGATGACTTCACTGAGAGGATAACGGTTGTATATAGGGATAATGTCTCCGACCTCGGATGCATCGTGAATACCGATTCTTGTTTTAACGGAGATTCTGACAGAAGGCGAAGTGACTGCTTCTTCGTCAGAAGCATTGGCACAGCAATGGATACCGCGCTTATGAAGAAGCTCGAAGCTTTCTTCGAAAAACTCATCAAGTCTGTCAGGGGATCTCAGCATGCCGGAGCCCTTTCCCTTGGCAACTACTGTGCCTGAAGGACAGCCCACGTTGAGATTTACCTCGTTGTAACCGAGCTTCATCATCTCTTCGATTGCCCAGATGAACATCTCGGAGTTGTTGGTGATTATCTGAGGAACCAGATCCGGAACATGGTTTCTTTCAGGATCAGTGTCTCTTATCTCCCTTGTTGTGAAGGAAAAAGTGTCATTGGCAGACAAAAAAGGGGTATAGAAACGGTCTATCCCCGGAAAACATTGTTGGAAGGCATTACGGAACGGATATCCTGTAATGCCTTCCATAGGTGCAAAACTAAATTTCATTTTTTATCTATAAAGTCCTTTAATTCGGAAAGAAGTGAAAGGGCTGTGTTTCTTCCGAGCTTGTATACACGCTCGAGTTCCACACGGTCATGCTCCACCCGCTTTATGCCGAGAGGCTCAGGCGGACGTATGACAAAGACCTCGCCTGACGCTTCTTTCTTTTTGATATAGTCAATTTGAGCATTGTACATTATATGACGCTTAGTCATGGCTGTATAGATGGCGGGTTGTTTTTTTAGCAGAAGTTTTGTTAAAAAACCGGATGGTATAGGCTCTTTTACGTAATTTGCATCCTGAGTAAGGATGACAACATTACGCGTATATCCTATGTGCTCAAAAAACTCGAGAGGTACGGAGTTGGAAATGCCTCCGTCCAGAAGCTCGTAGCCGTCAACAGAAACAGGCTTGGAAACAAGCGGCATGGAAGCGCTTGCCCTCAGCCACTCGAGTTCAGAATCCCCCCGGGATTTCATCTCATGATAAACCGGCTTTCCTGTTTTTACGTCTGTTGCTACGACGTAGAATTTCATGGGATTACCTAGAAAGGTGTCCCAGTCAAAGGGGAAGAGCTCATTGGGAAGTGTGTGATAGCAAAACTCTGTGTCGTAGAGGTCTCCTGTTTTAATGAGAGAAGTGAAGCTGCCGTAACGCTTGTCTTCGGCATACTCGAGGTTGTATCGGATGGTACGCCCGATCTGCTTTGATTTGAAATTACAGCCGAAAGTGGCACCGGCAGAAACGCCTACCATTCCATCAAAGCTCACTTCATTTTCCAGAAGAACATCAAGGACGCCTGCGGTAAAAAGTCCACGCATGGCGCCGCCTTCGCATATAAGTCCTGTTTGTATCTTTTCAGTCTGCATTAAACTCCTTTATAAATTCCAGAAATTCGGTTTCAGGTAAAGGCTTGGAGAAGTAGAAGCCCTGCAGATAGTCCACGCCCATTTCGGCGAGGGTATCCACCATCTCCTTTGTCTCTATACCTTCGCAAAGTATCTTATAGTTCTGCTCTTTGAACATCTTTACGATATTTTTCAGCATGAGGTTAGAGCCTTCAAAATATGCCCAGACCAGACTCTTATCTATCTTTATGATCTCTAACGGCAACTGAAGTATGAGGGTCAGGTTTGAAAAGCCTGTTCCGTAATCATCCAGAGAAAAGCGCACACCCATATTGCGCAGGATCTTCATCTGCTTCTTTAATATGGAGATATCGGAGGTTGCTGTCTCGGTTATCTCCAGGTTTATCATAGCGAGATCCACCCTGTGTTCAAAGGTGAGGTCGAGGAACTGTTCGGCAAAATTCAGATTGGAGAACTGTACAGGCGACAGGTTGATCTCCAGATATTTTATATCCCCGAACTCGGATTTATGTTCTCTGATAAAGGACAGTGTCTTCACAAATATCTGATGTCCCAGCTTCATGATGGAACCATCCTGTTCTGCAGTCACTATGAAATCATCCGGCGAGATACTGCCCATTTTTTCGTCGAAAAGTCTGGCCAGAGCTTCGGCGGAAATGATCTTATGGGTATGTGTATCGTAGATCGGCTGATAGTAGATCTGGACCGAATTCTGTTCAACAGCCTTTTGTAAAGCCTGATGAATCTCATTATCTTTTTTCTGCTTGTCGAACATCCTGGATTCGATGACCTCATACCGGCTCTCGTTGTGGAGCTGTGCAGAGATCAGGGAATTTCTGATTATGGATATAAGATTTACTGCCTTGCGATTATCAAGCTCCTTAGGGAGATATGAATAGTAAGCATTGATCCTGAGCTCTCCTATCATGGTTGACCATGTGTGATCGAATCGGTTCTTAAGAAGATCAGTCAGTTCATCGGGATCTATTTCTTCTCTTCTGATCACAGAAAACACGCCGTCTTCCAGATAGAATACCAGTATATTTTTGTAGGCTGCCCTCAAGAGAAGAACTATCTGATGAAGTATGTCATTCATGGTTTCTTCGCCGTAAGCATTGAGCAGGATCGGATAATGATCGATTCCAAAACTGAATACGGAGAAGATATGGTCTGTTTCTGCATAGTCGGTTGTGAAATCCCTGAAGGCTTTGGAGTTAAAGCAGGCTGCTTTTACACTCAGATAGGATTCGGGATTTTGAAGCGACATGTATACGATGAGAAGTCCAAAGGTTGCGAAGCAGTTCATAAGCAGGGTCCGCTCCATAATTATCGCCTGCAGAAAGGCTCCCGTGATAAAAAGAGCGTATGAAAAAAGAACAGCCATCATCTGAACCGGAATGATGTCCTTGTGAAAATATGAAAGATAGACAACCGAAAGAATGATATAGAAATAGAGATATGGGACAAGTATATAGTAGTATGCCCACTGTCTCTGATATCCTGTAGATTCATCGATTGAGAAAAGAGCCCTTGTAAAAGGTGTAGTGATGATAAGTATACTTATGAGTATGAGCGGAATCGCGATAAAAATCTTGCGTCTCGCTGAATGAAGAAGAAAATGTTTCGATATGGAAATAGTGTAGTTAAAGAACAGGAAATATTCCAGACACAGTAAAATATAGAAAAGAATATTTATGCTGTATAGAAACCACAACGGATAATCACCAAAATTTTCCGTAGTAACAGAAGCTATTATATCAAATACAATAACTGAGATTTCGCAGGCTATGGTGAGATAAAAGTAAAGATTCCTCCGAAGAGGAAGATATTTCTCCGGGCGGTAGGACAGAAATAATATAACTGTCAGAACCAGAGACACTATTTCAAAATCGAGATTCCAACTCATAGGCAAAATAACCTCTCAGGCAGAAATATCCTGTCTTAGAAATTCGAAATATAGTCCTCATTTGGAACTATCATGATATAGCAGCCGTCGTGACATTTGGTTAAAAGTGTGAGCATGTTCTCTTCTGTTACGGATACGCATCCTGCAGAACCCCAATCGGCAGGATTCTTACAGTGAAGGAAAATAGCTGATCCGCGCTTATAAACTGTAGGATTAATGTTAAATCCTATAGCCATGGCGTATTTGTAGCAGATGGTGTACTCACTCAGGTGCTCGCCGGCAACAGGTGTGGCACTCTCCACCCATGTGTTGTAGGTGGACTGCTCTCCTGACCAGTAGGAGTTCTGGGTGATCTCTCTCCATGTCATGGCAGTACCGGGATTCTGTCCGAAACCAAAGGCATGAAGTATGGGAAATGAACCTACAGGTGTGGTCTCATCTCCTTCTTTTCTCTGGTTAAAAGCCTTGAGTCCCTTTCTGCCGTATCCGCAGTAGACGTCCATATCCTTTACCCAGCTTCCGTCTGACTGCCTGTTCCAGAGAGTCAGGTTATGATCGTTGACAAGGATGATCTGATCAGTGAGCCGGGAGGTCATGGTGGTACTCAGCTTTTCTGCTATGGGATCAGTCACCTTATCAGCCTTAAGTTCAGTATAGATCAGAGAGCCGTTAATGTCTGCACCGGGACCGAATTCTGCAAATGCAGAAAATGCAGTACAAAGAGCAAGCGTAAAAGCTGCGATGATAATATGTAATGATGATCTGAAATTCTTCATAGAGTTCCTTTCGTATTGTGTCTCAGGTTACACCTATATCTTAACATATATCCGGACCCGATTCAGAAATGACCGTATATTGAATGGATTTAGTAATAAGTAATAACAGGAAGTCCTGCCTCAACGAGACTGTAGAGCTCCTTTGCCTTAGGTATAGGCATGTTTACGCAGCCGTGGGAACCGCTGTATCTGTATATGGTTCCGCCGAAGGAACCTCTCCAGGAGGCATCATGGAAACCGCAGCCATTGTAGAACGGCATCCAGTAAGTAACGGGAGAAGCATAATTCGCACCGCGAAGCACAACGTTCTTTGCCTTGTACATGATACTGAAGATACCTGTAGGTGTACCTCTTCCGAGACTGGTATTTCCTGTTACACAGTCAGAAGTAAATGCAACCTGTCCGTCCTTGATGTAGTATACGGTCTGGTTTGACATATCTACTTCAAGGTAGTTGTCGCCATACTCCTGTCCGGAACGTGAATGACCTGTTGTTGTGTATATAGGCTCACGCTCCACCTTCTGACCTGAAAGAATATCGGCGGTGAGCTGCTCAGTCTCCTTTTTCTTGGAAATATTGAAGCCGTAAGGTCCTTTTACATTGATGGTACGTCCTGAAACTGTGATAAAGCTTCTGGTGGTATAAGCAGTGTCAGTGGATTCCTTTAATTTGGATACATAATCTCCGACCATCTTTTCGTCAAGAGTGATGGTGCCGTCTTCTGCCGTAACGAGCCATGGGAAGTAGGTGTCAGAGTTCAATGTTATCTTCTGGTTTCCCATATCATAGGTTATGGATGCCTGAAGAGCCTCATTCAGGCTTGTGGCCTCCTTGTTGAGTGAATCGTTATCGGAACGGATCGAAGCCTTCAGGTAGCAGTCTTCGGAAGCCAGATCCAGAAAAACAGATCTGTCATAGATGGCGTCCTTGATAAGCTCCCTTACTGTTTCGGGATCAGGTGTATCTCCGTCTATCTCCTGAGCTATGGTGTAGCCGGCGCCGGGAACGTATGCAGTAAGGAATGCATCGGTCGGTTTAACAGTGGTGCCTGCATCAGGCAGGATAGAACTGTCTATGATGGACTGAAGCTTTTCCTCATTGAAAGAAACCGATTCAGGAAAGATATAATAGTTTCCCGGATTAAGCATATAGTAAGGATAGATAAGCTGGTTCTGAAGACGTATATCTGATACCGCGAAATCCGCCTTCAGATCTATATCGGAACCGCTTATGACGGTTTCGTTCCCATGAATGTCTCTTACGGTGATGGCGTAAGCATACTTTTCTATATCAGATAATTTTTGATTCAACTCTCCTCTCGGAACCATGGAAAAATCGGTTCCGTTTATCATGGTTCCGGGCATCATCCTGCCCCTCATAAATGTAGTGCTGGCAAGATAGCCCGCTGTGACTCCGATAGTAAGTCCTAAAAGTATAGCGATACCTTTGCTTCTCATAAAATTGCATCCCCTCTGGCAAAGTGTTTATTAGATGACATAAGTGTGAGAACATTCTTTACTTAATAAATCGAAGTCTGTTCTACATTAAGGTCATTTTATAGATTTGAGTGAAAGTGATCAGTCGTAATCCACCTTCATGAGACAAAGCCCCTGTGGCTCTGCTGTATATCCGGCATTCTGCCTGTTTCTGCTCTCTATGGCCTCCTTTACGGATTCCGGTGTTCGCTTTCCGAAGCCCACCTCTAGCAGAGTTCCCGTCATGATACGTACCTGATTCTGAAGGAATCCTGTTCCGTGATAGTAGAATCTGATATATGGTCCGTTCTCGGTTATTTCAATGTTGTCGATATTCCTGACAGTGGACTTCTTCATGTGAGAGTTTCCGCAGAAGCATTTGAAATCATGCTCTCCCATTATGAATGCTGCGGCCTTTCTCATGGCATCCATATCAGGATGGCGGTCCAGTACAGTTACATACTTTCTTTCAAATACGGGTTTCTGGTCTCCGTACCAGCAACTGTATCTGTAGGTCTTTCCGCTGGCCTTGAAGCGGCTGTGGAATTTATCTCCACAGAGCTTCAGCTCGTTGATGCTTATATCATCCGGGAGATATCGGTTCATGTACGATCTGATCTCATCCTCTGTCATGTCAGTATCGAGGATGACATTGGCAGTCATGGCTCTTGCGTGCACTCCTGCGTCAGTTCTACCCGCACCTATAACTGTGATGGGAAAGGAGGCAAAATCCTTAACCTTGTAGCTGTCTCCGTAAACCATGCGGGTCAGAACCTGCTCGAGCTTTCCCTGTATGGTGAGTTCTGTATTGGGCTGATGTTCCCAGCCGTAGTATCGGGAGCCATCATAGCTTAATATCATTTTGTAGTTATGTTTCATTTAAACCTTTCAAAGAAGTCGATACGCCCGTCATCAGTAAGACAGAATTCCGGAAGTAAAACGACTGTAACAGATAAATCATAATATGTGATAGAGACTTTCCGGCAGATTTGCCTCAGAAAATCAGTATGTGATACGAAAACTCGTTTCGTCAGATATCACATTCAGTGTTTCGGATTCCATATCAGTGATGTGTATCCAGCGCTGATTGTCCAGTCTACGTAAAAACTCATCAATGACATAAGGAGGTCCCTGTACTTCACAGGTGACAGAACCATCATATTCATTTTGTACATATCCTGTCAGTCCGAGGGAATCTGCAAGATGCTGGGCAGTGTATCTGAAACCTACACCCTGCACGGAGCCATGAAAAACAAAATGCCGACGAGTCATCCTGTCAGCGGTTTCTTTCGTGGATGAATGAATGTGATCTTCATCCGCCGATGATGGCGATGATGAAGAGATACCTTTTTCGATGTCTCTATGTGATGCCCCGTCAAATTGTTCCGAATATTTTTTCAAAAAATCAAATATCATGGGGATACCTCACATTTTTTAATAACCTTTATTGTAGCATAAAATCAGAGTAGAAAAAATATTGAATCTGTCCCGTTTATGAGATGAGACGGTTTCCTTCTGTACATGTACGGTAAAATGAACATTCATCTTTTATTGTGGTTTTAATATAAAAAAGACAGGTTCATCACTGAACCTGTCTTTTGAAAACTCTTAACTGAAGAATTAAGCCTTCTTAGCAGCAGCCTGCTGTGCAGCAACCTCTGCAGCGAAATCCTCGTTCTTCTTCTCAAGGCCTTCACCTGTCTCGAAACGGATGAATGTAACAACCTCGATAGTAGCGTTCTGAGCCTTAGCAACAGAATCAACATACTGCTGAACAGTCTGCTTTCCGTCCTCAGCCTTAACGTATGTCTGATCAAGAAGGCAGATCTCCTTGAGCTCCTTGTTAAGACGACCCTGAACCATACCTGCAAGAACCTTCTCAGGAGCGTTTGGCTTCTCGTTTCTTGCAGCAGCTGTAAGGATCTCAGTCTCGCTTGCGAGGTAATCCTGATCAACTTCCTTACGTGATGTGTACTTTGGCTTAAGAGCAGCTACCTGCATAGCGATGTTCTTTGCCATCTCTGAAACAGCCTCGTTAACAACTGTTGACTTAACCTGAAGAAGAACACCGATACGTCCGCCGCCGTGTACGTAATCCTGTACGAAACCATCGTTCTCTGTAAGCTTCTGGAAACGACGGATGTGCATGTTCTCACCGATGATTGAAATCTCCTCTGAAAGCTGCTCAGCAACTGTTCTTGAGTTATCAAGATCCCACTTTTCAGCAAGGAAAGCATCGATATCAGCTGCCTCTGACTTAAGAGCCTGAGCTGCTACTTCTGAAACGTATGTCTGGAACTTCTCGTTCTTTGCAACGAAGTCAGTCTCAGCATTAACCTCAACAACAACACCTGTGTGCATGTCATCAGCAAGCTTTGTGAAAGATACACCCTCAGCTGCGATTCTGCCGGCCTTCTTCTCTGCGCCTGCAAGACCCTGCTCTCTGAGGAACTCTACTGCCTTGTCCATATCTCCATCTGTTGCAGCAAGAGCCTTCTTACAAGCCATCATTCCTGCACCAGTCATATCACGTAATTCTTTAACCTGAGCTGCTGTAATTGCCATTGTTATATCCTCCTAGATATATGTTTCTTTATCTGAAAAAAACCAGCATTGAGCAATCTATGAAATTGTCTAATGCTGGTTTTACGTTTACTTTATTAAGCCTCTGTAGCGAAGTCCTCACCAGCTGTTGCAGCTGCTGCCTCTTCCTCAGTCATCTCGCCCTGCTTAGCCTCGATAACAGCGTCAGCCATCTTGCCTACGATAAGCTTGATAGCACGGATAGCGTCATCGTTACCTGGGATAACATAATCAAGCTCCTCAGGATCAGCGTTTGTATCAGCGATACCGAAAAGTGTGATTCCAAGTGCGCGAGCTTCCTTAACGCAGATCTTCTCCTTCTTAGGATCAACAACGAAGATTGCATCAGGAATCTGCTTCATATCCTTGATACCACCGATGTTAGCCTCGAGCTTGTCCCACTCCTTCTTGATAAGAGCAACTTCCTTCTTAGGAAGAACATCGAATGTTCCGTCCTCAGCCATCTTCTCGATCTCCTTAAGACGATCGATACGTGTCTGGATTGTCTTGAAGTTTGTAAGCATACCGCCGAGCCATCTCTCATTTACATAGAACTCGCCGCAACGAAGAGCCTCTGACTTAACTGCGTCCTGAGCCTGCTTCTTTGTACCAACGAAAAGAACAGTTCCACCGTCCTGTACAAGCTTAACCATAGCATTGTAAGCATCGTCAACCATCTTTACTGTCTGCTGAAGATCGATGATGTGGATACCGTTACGCTCTGTGTAGATGTATGGAGCCATCTTAGGGTTCCATCTTCTTGTCTGATGACCAAAATGTACGCCAGCCTCAAGGAGCTGCTTCATTCCAATTGCACTCATTTCAAATACCTCCTGGTTAAAATCTTCCATCCGATCGTGTGTGCTCACCGGCGTCGCCTTATAATAAGGTACCATTCCGGTTTTCGGTCAGATGTGCTTTTTAAGTTACTCTTTTGTATAAACACAAAAGTCGCGCCCTTTGGACGCGACTTGTAATATAACATAGTATTTTGATTGCTGTCAACGGTTTTTGTTGCATTATCTTTTTGATTTTATGCCATTATCTCGCCGTCTTTTTTCTCACCGGTTACAGGCTCCTTCGGCTTGTTCCATGTCATGTAATTGCAATCAGGATATCTGGAACAGCTGTAGAAGATACGGCCCTTCTTTGAACGACGCTTTACGCATTCAGCACCACAGTCAGGGCATACAAAACCGGCATACTCTACATGAGGCTTTGTGTTTCTGCACTCAGGGAATCCGGGACATGCCAGGAACTTTCCGTGTGGACCGTACTTGATGACCATCTTACGTCCACACTTATCACACTCGATATCTGTCTCTTCGTCTCTTATGGTGATCTTTTCAACCTCAAGCTGAGCCTTCTCGACTGCCTCTGAAAGATCAGGGTAAAAATTCTCTACTATGGTTTTCCAGTTAATGTCTCCGTTTGCCACAGTATCAAGGAGTGATTCCATGTTTGCGGTAAATGCAGTATCAACGATGGTCGGGAAATTCTTCTGCATCATATCATCAACTGCCTGTCCGAGCTCGGTCACGAAGATGTTACGCTTTTCCTTGGTTATATATCTTCTGGCAAGAAGTGTTCCGATGGTAGGCGCGTAGGTTGAAGGTCTTCCGATACCGTCCTCTTCCAGTGCCTTTACCAGAGATGCTTCTGTGTAATGTGCAGGCGGCTGTGTGAAATGCTGCTCCTTCTCAAACTTCGTGAGGCTGAGCTTTTCATCTATATTCATATCGGGAAGAGAAATATCCTTCTCGGCCTTATCCTCCTCAGACATGTAAACTGAAAGGAAACCGTCGAAGCGAAGCTTTGAACCGCTCAGTGTAAATGTATATCCCTCTGAGCTTAGCTTGACTGATTCAGTATCGTAAATAGCTGCTGTCATGCGGCTTGCAAGGAAACGCTTGTAAATAAGTGTGTAAAGACGTGACTCGTCACGCTGAAGCTTCTCCTTTGCATCCTCCGGTGTCATTTCGAGATCGGTAGGTCTGATGGCTTCATGTGCATCCTGGATCTTGACTTCGGTTTCCTGAGGCTTTCTTGCATCCTTGGAACCGCCGTTTACGTACTCCTCGCCGAACTTGTCGGAGATATAGATCTTCGCTGCTGCATCAGCTTCAACTGAAATACGTGTACTGTCGGTACGAAGATAGGTGATGTAACCGTCCTCGTAGAGGGTCTGTGCAAGCTTCATGGTCTTGCTGGTGGCAAAACCGAGAGACTTTGCTGCTTCCTGCTGCATGGTACTGGTGGTGAAAGGAAGCGGAGCTTTTTTGCGGCGCTCGGACTTCTTCACATCGGTGATGGTGAAGTCATGATCACCGATTGCCCTTATGACTTCATCAACAGAAGCCTCGTCTGGAAGCGGCAGCTTCTTGTCCTTACCGTAGAAGGAAGCGGTGAGTTTCTTCTTTCCGTAAAGAAGGTGTGCGTCCAATGACCAGTACTCTTCCGGAGTGAAAGCTGCGATCTCAGCTTCTCTGTCACAGATCATGCGGAGCGCTACTGACTGAACTCGTCCAGCTGAAAGACCCTTACGGATTTTCTTCCATAATAAAGGGCTTATGGTGTAACCAACCAGTCTGTCGATGACACGACGTGCCTGCTGGGCATTGACCAGATCCATATCTATGTCTCTTGGATTTTTGATGGCGTTCTTTACTGCGTTTTTCGTGATCTCGTTAAAAGTGATACGTGAAATCTTCTCGCGATTTGAAGCATCCTTATCAAGCTCGTTTTTAAGATGCCAGCTGATAGCCTCTCCCTCACGATCAGGGTCGGTCGCGAGATAGATCTTGTCGGCCTTCTTGGCTTCCTTCTTGAGTTTTGAAAGAAGCTCACCCTTGCCGCGGATGGTTATATACTTCGGATCATAGTCATGCTCCACATCAACACCGAGAGAACTCTTCGGCATGTCGATGAGGTGACCCATGGTCGCGTCGACTGTGTATGTCTTTCCTAAAAATTTCTTGATAGTCTTAACCTTTGCAGGAGACTCAACGATGATTAAGCTGTTTGCCATTTATACTCTTACCTTTTTACCCGGAAGCACTCGCTCTTTCGGGCACATATACTTCATTTTAGTGTTCAAATAAAGGATCGGGTGCAGGATACTGCACTCGCTGATGTATGGAGACCTCACGCTCCTGTGGGACAATGCCTACATCAGAAATAAGATCACGCTGAGCGTAAATCGAGGTCAATATACAACACTCTTTTTTATTTTGCAAGGGACAGTTATGAAAACAATGTTCTGATACTATCGGGTGATTCCTGTTTTCTATGTCAATGTCGACACTTTTTTGAATTTAAAAAGCGCAGGAATGACCCGCGCTTTCTAAAGCCTTCCACGGCATTCCGGCCGCACTTTACGATGCAGGTGGAATGTCCGGAAGGAATAAAGTTTTTTGATTTAAGCATTAAGATCAGTCAAAGTTCTCAGGGAGCTCGAGAGTGTGCTCCTTGTTGAGCTTCTTACAGATCTCGACGAACTTCTCGAGAGGAACGTTCTGAACCTGCTTGTTGGTTCCGCGGATGTTGATGGAAACAGTGTTCTCCTCAGCCTCCTTGTCACCGAGTACAAGGATATAAGGATCCTTGAAGTTCTTGAAGCCCTTGATCTTTGTCTTCATGTTGTTGTCTGAGTAGTCAGCTTCAACACGAATGCCGTTCTCTGTGAGAAGAGCCTCTACCTTCTTTGCGTACTCGTTGTGGCTTTCACGGATAGGAACGATACCTACCTGATATGGGTTAAGCCAGAACGGGAACATACCCTTGAAGTTCTCGATAACGATACCGATGAAACGCTCAAGTGAACCGTAGATAGCACGGTGGATAACTACAGGCATCACAGACTCACCCTGATCGTTGATGTAAGTAAGTCCGAAGTTGTGAGGAAGCTGGAAGTCGAGCTGGATAGTTCCGCACTGCCATTCTCTTCCGAGGGCATCCTTGATCTGAAGGTCGATCTTAGGACCGTAGAATGCACCGTCTCCCTCGTTGATCTCGAAGCCGTTCTCGCCGTACTGCTCTGTAAGGATCTCCTTGAGGTCGGCCTCTGCCTGGTTCCATACCTCGATGTCTCCCATGTAGTCATCAGGACGTGTTGAGAGCTCTGCACGGTATGTAACACCGAAGGTTGTGTAGATCTCATCTGCGATAGAGATGATATCCTTGATCTCGTCCTTTATCTGAGATTCCATTACGAATGTATGGTCATCATCCTGACGGAACTCCTGTACACGGAAGAGACCGTTCATCTGACCTGACTTCTCCTTACGGTGAAGAACGTCGTACTCGCTGTAACGGATAGGAAGCTCCTTGTAGGAACGGTTCTTACGCTTGAAGGTCATCATGGCGTTAGGACAGTTCATAGGCTTTGCTGCCATGGTGTCGAGGTTCTCGCGGTTGTATACAACAGAACCTGCCATGATCTTTACTGCCTTTGACTCAGCTGATGTATCCTTAGGATTCTCGATAACACCGGAGATGTCGGCATCTGCTGAAAGGTGTCCCTCGATTCCCGGAACGATAAACATGTTGTTGAGATAATGAGCCCAGTGTCCGCTGATGAGCCAGAGCTTCTTGTTGTTGATGAGAGGAGCAGAGATCTCTGTATATCCGTGTGCCTTCTGAAGCTCGCGGCTGTACTTGAGAAGAGTCTGATACATTACCCATCCACGTGGGAGCCAGTATGGCATACCTGGAGCTGTCTCATCGAACATGAAGAGCTCAAGCTGTGCACCGATCTTCTTGTGATCACGCTCTCTTGCCTCTTCGATCATCTTGATATGCTGCTTTAACTCATCCTTGCTTGGGAAAGCATAGAAGTATACACGCTGAAGCTTGTCTCTCTTTTCGTCGCCTCTCCAGTAAGCCATGGAAGCTGCGTGAAGCTCGAAGGCTGCACTCATAAGCTCCTGTGAATTGTCTACGTGAGGTCCGCGGCAGAGATCTACATAGTCCTCACCTGTGTAGTAGATTGTGATGATCTCTGATTCAGGAAGATCGTTGATGAGCTCGGTCTTGAACTTCTGATCCTTGAAGATCTCGAGTGCCTCTGCCTTTGAAACTTCCTTACGGGTCCAGTCTTCTCTTCTCTTGATGATCTCACGCATCTTGTTCTCGATCTGCTTGAAATCCTTGTCTGTTATGGTCTTGCCCTCAGGTAATGCAAAATCATAGTAAGCTCCGTCATCGATCTCAGGTCCGATGGCATACTGTACTTCCTTACCGTAGATCTCGATAACAGCCTTTGCAAGGATGTGAGCAAGAGAATGACGATAAACCTTTAAAATCTCTTCTTTTTCCATTTTGGTTCTCCCTTTGTAAAATGTAAAAAGCCCTTTGGGGAAGCTTTTTTGGTTATGTGAGGGTATAAAGCCCTACGGATTGCTTCGTGTTGCACACTCTCGCAATCCTACAAGCATTCGCAAATCGCTTCTCTCACTTCGCTCGAGCAGCTTTTTTGCTCATACTTGTTAGCGTCGCTAAAGAATATGTAATCTTGAATGCAAGCATTCAGCTTACATATTCTTTGCGACTGGGCTTTATACATTAAAAAAGTCCCAATCCATGACGTAGGTCACAGATTGGGACGATATCTCGCGGTTCCACCCAAATTGCTGCTGCACTTGTGCAGCAACCACTTTTGATGATTGTAACGTGATCAACGGATCCGATTAAGGACCTCTCGGAGGTGGTCTTCACTTTTACCATCACAAAGCCTCGCACCTACCGGCTCCTCTCTGAAGTGAAATAAAAAAGCTACTGTCCTCTTCAACGATTTACAGCTGTCTTAAAAAAGACATAAATTTTTAGACGGCATTATTCTATTTCCTTACGTAAGTTTTGTCAATACGTTTTGGAATATGCGACAGCGGAATATGTGAAGTTCGTAATGTGTAAACAGCAGATATGTGCAAGTTGACAAAGCCGTGTCAGTAGCTTTTTCTCCGGTAGAAGCCGGTCTTCGTGCATTCCGCAAAGCCCAGTATCTCAAGTTCAAGGAGCATGGCAGTTAGCTCCTGCACAGGAAGTCCGGTCTTTTTCGTGAGTACATCGAGATGGAGTGCATCGCTTTCGAGAGACTGTAATACACTTTTCTGACCCGGAGTGAGCATGGAACTATCCTTCTCCATCATGAGCTGTTCACCGTTTTCTTTTAGATGAAGAAACTCAAGTATATCCTCCGGGGATGTGAGTATCTCGGCACCATCTTTTATGAGCTGAAGACAGCCTTTGGACAGAGGATCGTTCAGTCGCCCTGGGACAGCAAAGACCTGCTTTCCCTGATCCAGAGCTGCATTTACGGTTATGAAGGTTCCTGACCGTTCCCTCGCTTCTATGACTATTACGGCGTCGGAAAGAGCTGAGATTATCCTGTTTCTCGAAGCGAACTGCCTTGCAAGAGGCGGGGAATCCAGAGGAACTTCAGATATGAGACCACCATCGTTCCTCAGTATCTCATCATAGAGTCTGTAGTTTCTTGCGGGATAACAGATGTTTAACCCGCATCCGAGGACAGCATAGGTCTTGCCTCCCCCTTTTATAGCGCCCCATTGTCCGGCGCTGTCCGCTCCTGCAGCCATGCCGCTGATGATGCCTATCCCCTTTTCGGCAAGCATCCTTCCGAAGGTCTCAGCCACCTCAGTGCCGTAGGGAGTGGCCTCCCGGGAACCGATGATGGCTACGGTGGGGACATTATCGGGAGGGAGTTTCCCTCTCACATAAAGTGTGGAGGGAGGGTTCGGGATCATCCTAAGCCTCTCAGGATAGTCCTCATGAAGAGGTGTCAGCTCCCGTATTTCTTTTCTGAGGCTTATATCCTGAATAGTCATATGGCAAGATCCTCCTGATTTTTACACAGCTTTTCTTCGGGACCATTGCATTTTCTGTGGTATCCTTCCGGTGTGAAATTTTCTCTGTTTCCATACAGCTGGTCCTCGAGCCCTCTGTAGCTCACCGCTTCACTTAGGTGGCTAATGTTTATCTCCTGCGCATCCTCCAGATCAGCTATGGTACGGGATACTTTAAGAACCTTATGAAAGGTCCTCATGGACATGGATTTCATCTCGAAGATCTTTTCGATGAAACTTCTGCTTCTGTCGCTCAAAGGACAGAAATGTTCGATGTCTTTGGCGCTCATATCTGCATTCACCAGAAGATGCCCGCAGTCTTTAAAACGCATCCGCTGGACTTCCCTTGCTTTATGTACCTTTTTTCTCAGCTCCCCGGAGCTTGTGCCCGCATCACTGCCGGTGGCTTCTCTGAAACTGATGGGGGACGCCTCGACACAAAGGTCTATACGTTCGAGTATGGGCTTCGAGATGCCCCGCTGATAATGCCGTATCTGGCTTTCGGTGCAATGGCACTTGCTCCTGTCGGGATAGTATCCGCAGGGGCATGGGTTCATTGCGGCTACCAGCATACAGTTTGCAGGATATCTGAAGCTTCCGTTCAGTCTGTTTATGGTTACCTGCTTTTCCTCCAGAGGCTGGCGCAGTGCTTCTATGGAGGCTTTTGAAAAAAGGGGTAATTCGTCAAGAAAAAGTACTCCCCGTGATGCCAATGCTATCTCTCCGGGGATCACACCTGAACCGGAGGAACCTCCGACGAGAGCAGGTGTGGTGATGGTGTGGTGAGGTGTCCTGAAGGGACGCCGGTTCATAAGAGCCGAGCCTTCGGGAAGAAGTCCTGCTATAGAATATATTTTGGTGATCTCGATATTTTCTTCCCTTGAGAGCTCCGGAAGTATAGTGGGGATGCGCCTTGCTATCATGGTCTTCCCTGAGCCTGCAACGCCGGATAAAAGAAGGTTGTGACCTCCTGCAGCAGCGATTAAAGCTGCCCGTATAGAAAAGGACTGGCCATGAATATCCGAAAAGTCAACATTGTAAGACTCGTGATGGACGGATACCACAGGCTGTTCCCGGGGAAATCTCATGAAGGAAGCTTCATTTTCGAGGATGCGGCAGAGGTCAGGAAGATCTTCGACGCCTATGATGTCCATTCCTTCCACCACCAGTGCTTCCTGAATATCCGGTTCAGGCACCACCGCCCCACTGAGCCCGGCACGTTTCATTTCAGTCACCATGGGGAGGATCCCGTTTACGTGACGCACTTTTCCGTCGAGTCCGAGCTCTCCAACGAAGCCATAATCGTCGATGAAGGAGGCATTATCCAGAAATATGGATCTAAGTATCCCTGTCACTATGGCGAGATCATAGTGGGTCCCGTCCTTACGACGATCCGCAGGAGCCAGGTTTATGGTGAGCCTTTTCGGGGGGATGTTAATGTTTACATTGCGGAGCGCCACCTGACAGCGTTCCAGAGATTCCCGCACAGATGCGGAAACATTGCCGACAATGACAGATTTCGGAAGTCCGTCGCTCTCGTCCACTTCCACTGTGACGAGAAAGCCGTCCATGCCGGACAGACCGGCACTATGAATTTTTGCTAACATATAACCTCTCTCGGAGGAATGTTTATAACCCTTTAGAACATATCATAAAGGGGAGAAAAATGGTATGGTCTTAAAAACGACCATAAAAATACCGCTGTCGGAAATGATCTGAGAAGTATCAGGAATTATGTCCGGCAGCGGTTATGGATCGGTTTTATTTACTGGATAAAAAAACTGTATAGCTTGATGAATAAGACGAAGATAAAACATCAATTCAGGAAAAAGCTGAATTCTTTCGGCGGCTCTGCGGTGATGGTCTTTCCGGCAAGGGGACTGAGTACTCCGTCGAGATCCCCCGGGAAGGTGAGCTGCCATGAATGAAGGAGCTGATGTGTCACACCGGCTGTGGTTTTATAGCGTTTGTTGTCTTTCACAGATCCGTACTTCGGATCTCCTATTATCGGATGACCGATAGACGCAAGATGAGCACGTATCTGATGGGTTTTTCCGGTGATGAGATGAACCTTCAGTACAGTGAAGCCGTCACCGTTCTTTAGTGGAGTGTAGGCTGTGTGGATCTCTGAGGCATCATCGAACTTTTCTTTTCTGATTATGACCTTATTTTGCTTTGAGTCCTTTGAAAGATAGCCTTGTATGGTCTTTGACTCCCGGATGCTTCCGCTGACAACGGCGATATAGTACTTCTCAACGGTTCTTTCACGAAGTACCTCTGCGAGGCTCTGAAGAGCAGGCAAGGTCTTTCCGAAAAGAAGCAGTCCCGAGGTGTTTCTGTCCAGGCGGTTTGCGATCCCGGGTTTAAAGGTACGAAGCTGCTCTTCTGTGAGCTCTCCTTTTTCCATGAGATACATGAGGCAGAGCTCGTTAACGGAGATGCTTCCGGGCTCGTCCTGCTGACTGAGCCAGCCTGATGGCTTATCGATGACCAGAAGGTGAGAATCCTCATGGATGATATGCTTCTTTAGATCAATCAGGAGCTTTTCACTTTTTTCGTGAGAAGCATTTTTTCTGTCGGATTTTTTCTCAGTTGTGTTTCCGCTTCTTTTTTCTGTGGCTTTATGTGAAGGATCACCTTTTGAGAGTGAACCTGCTTTTTGATTTAAGCTGCCCTGATGAATACTTCCGGAAGAAGCTCCACCGGTCATCTTTTCCAGAGTCTCATCGGAAAAGTAGATCTTTACGATGTCTCCGTCCTTCAGCATTTCCTTTCCTTCAGCCTTTTTATCATTTAAAACTATGTTTTTCTTACGCAGCATTTTATAAATGAAGATGGTACTGGCATTGGAAAGATACTTATGGAGCAGCTTGTCGAGACGCTGACCCGCTTCATTCATGGAAATGTTTAATTCTTTCAAAATCTGATCTCGCTTTCAAAGTGAGTTGAATTTACCTAAGTGTTATTGGGTTTACCGAAAAAGTTCAAGCAACGCATCATCAGGAAAATGAGCTTTGTGGGCATCAGCTTTGCGAATATCATAAATACCTTCATGCCTGTACCGTAAACCGACATATCGTTTTTTGTGATGCTGTCTACCAGTGCTTTATGACAGACTTTTTCAGGATCGGCCATAAAAAGATACTTGTAGAAAGGTATCTTTCCTGTGGTCTCTGCTATGTCAAAGAATTCGGTCTTTACAGGACCGGGACATACTGCTGTAGCGAAACAATCTGTGCCGAGAAGCTCTTCGTTCAGACTTCTGGAAAAACTGAGCACATAGCTCTTGCTTGCGGCATAAACCGCAAAAGAAGGCTGAGCCAGAAATGCAGCGGCGGAAGCAAAATTGATGATTCTCGAGTGAGCTGCCATATAAGGAAGACTCAGCCTGCAGATGCCCGTGAGGACCCTTACATTGAGGTCGACCATGCCGAGCTGATCTTCGAGAGTCAGAGCCTTGATGGCACCGATTTTTCCGAAGCCTGCAGCATTTACCAGAAATACTATCTCAGGTCTTTCCTTGGACAATGTCTTTTCATAGTTGGCAAGGAAATCATCTGTGAGAAGATCCTCCGCAAAAAGTCTGCATGGTTTTGAGAGAATACGCTCCAATTCCGATAGTCTGTCCATACGACGCCCGAAAAGCCAGAATTCCTGAATATTGGGAATCTGATCATTCAGCTCTATCGCCATACGGCGTCCCATTCCTGAAGTTGCTCCTGTAATTACCGCTACCTTCATGATTTTACCTCCATGGGTCATGCAAGAATCGAGCTTGCTCGGATTCGTATATGACCCACCAATTAAGTTTGAAAGTTTACTTTCAAACTTTGCCTCCAAGGGTCATTAGTAAAAAATATTTTTCGATCTCAATCTCCTAAATCAGATTTTTACCAGATCCTTCACTACCTCACCTGCTATGATAAGACCTGCTACGGATGGAACAAAAGCTACGCTTCCGGGAATAGCTCTTCGCTTCGCGGCTTTTGACTCTGCTGCAGGATCTAAGGTGCTGTCACTTTCACAATTTGCAGACAGATCTACCATAGGCTTAAGTGCCTTTTCTTCAGAGTATACAACCTTGAGCTTCCTGACACCACGTTTTTTGAGTTCATGCCTCATGACCTTAGCCAGGGGACATACATTTGTCTTATATATGTCTGCAACCTTGAATGCACTTGGATCCAGCTTGTTTCCGGCGCCCATCGAACTGATGATGGGTACACCTTTTTCCCTGCACTTCATTACGAGCTCTATTTTTGCGGTGACTGTATCAACGGCATCCACAACATAGTCGTACTCTTCAAAAGGGAATTCATCCGCGTTTTCAGGCAGGAAAAAGCAATTATGTACATTCACTTCCACATCTGGATTGATATCCAGCATGCGTTCCTTCATGACCTCAGTCTTATATTTTCCGATAGTCTTTCTCGTAGCTATTATCTGCCTGTTAAGATTTGAAAGACACACTTTGTCATCGTCGATCAGATCAAAATGTCCCACACCGCTTCTGACGAGAGCCTCGCAGACATAGCCGCCTACTCCGCCTATGCCGAATACAGCAACTCTCGAATTCTTCAGCTTTTCCATGGCATCAGCACCCAATAAAAGCCGGGTTCTGGAAAATTGATTTGACATAATTATATTCCCTTTCACATTTCCTGTTAAACAAAAAACCCTCGAAAACAAAAGTTTTCAAGGGTTATTCATGCGGAGGATGGGACTTGAACCCACACGTCCTACCGGACACAAGATCCTTAGTCTTGCCTGTCTGCCAATTTCAGCACCTCCGCGCGACAAGAAGTATATTAGCACGATGAAAATGGTTTGGCAAGCACAAATTTATTTTTTTTGATATAAGTGTCATAAAGTCTTCCTCCACTTGTGCCTGCACAAAAGTGGAGGATATGATGCAGGTATAAAAACTGAAAAAGCTGAATGCAGTGCCTTTTCATAGCATTGCACTCAGCTTTTTTGATCATTCGCTTACTGCTTTTTCAGCCGCCTTTTCAGCTGCTTTTCTCTTTTTTATTTCTTCCTGTACTGCCTTTTTGCTGGCGTCATATACCGCACGACCCTCTTCTTTTCCATATGCCTTCACGAGACGTACATAGTAAGTATGAAGGGTGTTGGCTGTGAGACCGTACTTTTCTACGGCTTCCTGAGGAGCTACTGCTGATGCTTTGGTCTGTTCAACCGCATCAGATGATTCGCTACCGGCGTTCTCTGAAGTCTTTGGCTTTCTGCCTGCACGGGACTTTTTAGACTTCACCTCCGCTGATTCTGCATCAGTCTTCTTTGTTCTTGGCTGTCTCTTAGGCTTCTTTTCAGCTGACTGATTTTCATCTGCATCAGCCTTTTCATCGGCTTTCTTCGCACCTTTTCTTTTTGTCTTTCCGGCAGTCTTCTTTGCGTTGTCGTCAGATTCGGTTGAGTCTGCAGTAGATGTCAAGGTCTCTGCATCCTGAGCAGTGGTTTCAGCTGCTGTTTCTTCAACGGAAGCTTCTCTGGCTACTCTCTTTCTCGCAGTTTTTCTCTTTGAAGCACTCTTTCTGGCACCAGACTTTCTTGCAGTTCTTTTCTCTACGGTTGCAGTTTCGTCATCTGATCTTGGTGCGGTATCCTCAGATATCGCATCTTCTGTCTCTGATATCTCAGACCTGTTAACCTCTGTAACGGCTTCGGCTTCTATTTCAGAGGAAGCGGTAACGTCTGATGTTATAGTCTCAGTATCATCAACTGACTGTCCGGTTGAAGCAGCTGCTTCTGAAGCTTTTTCGATTTCCTGATCAGAATCTATAATCGGAGCTGAAGCTTGGTCATTCAGTTCTTCCGCGACAGTATTTTCAGCTTTTTGGATTTTTGCAGCAGCCTCGTCATTCTTCACTGTAGTCTCTGAACCGGCAGCAGCTTTTTCTGTGTTTTCAACCCTGATTTTTGCAGGATCTGTATCCTCGCCTACCTTCTTCATGGAACGTGAAACAGGATCATATACAAACTGAACACGATTCGGATCGTATTTAGGTTCAGACTTGGCCAAAGATGTTTTTTGCTCGGGTCTTATGATGATCGCTGTTTTCTCAGGTTCAGATTTTACAAGAGAGTTCTTTGAAACTGCTTTTTCCTCTTTCCCGGAGTTTTCCTGATTTGCTTTCAGCGAGCGGGAATTCTCGATCTTAGCATCCTTACGGAGATTGTCTGAACGGTCATTCTCTGCCTTTGAAATATCCTGACGGGAATTTCCTGAGGAAGGATCCTCGAAATCTCTTCTCTGTCTGTTCCTGTTTCTGTCTCCCTGATTTCTGGAACCGTCTCTGCGGCGGTCTTCACGGCGGGTTCTATCCTGTGAACGAGAGTCTTCTGTCTGAGCGGAATCACCGCTGACTCTTGCGGACTGTTCCTTTTTATTCTCTCTCTTTGAATCTTCGGAAGCCTCTGCTCTGTCAGCATCTCTGTTCTGCTGGAAGCGTCCCTCTGAATAATGTGCCTCAGGCACTCTTCCGAAAGGCATCTCCTTCATCTGCTTCACCAGCTGGTCTGCAGGTGTTTCAAACATCAAAGGATTCGGAATAAGTGATGCCGGCTCTGAAACCTCGGTAAAGTGAATGTTTCTGTTTCTTCTTCTCTGGTTGGCCTTACTGAGTGTAGGTCTCGTAGGGATAGTGTTCATAGTGGCGAAGGACTCCACCAGTGTTGCCTTCTGGGCACGTTCCTTACATAAGCTTATACGCTCATCATCATTCTTTTCTGAGCTGAGGAAGCATTCCTTGATAGTCTCGCCGAGCAGTATCTCAGCACCTCTCAGGCTGTGCCAGAAATCACGAACTGCGGCATAGCCCTTGTCCTTTGATACTATGCATATCTTCTCACCGGACTCAAGGAACATACCGGTGGTGGAAGCAATGTACATATCGAGAGCATTGCTATGCTGCTTGAGAAGCTTGACCAGGCTTACATGTACATTTCTTTTTTTGAGGTCTGTGACCATGCCCCTGGTAACTGCGCTGTTCTCGTCGCTGTAATACATCACCAGGGTGTCACTGTCGTTAAGGTACTCGTATCCATCAAGACCGGATACATGGGTGTTTTCAAAATCAACTAAAATAATCACGAGATTTCTCCTGTAAATCCGGGCGCTTACGCCCTCTAACTAGTATATCTGTGAAAGTACGGTATCCGCACTTTCGAAGTGGTTAGAAATCATCGTCATCTATGTCGTCATATGGATCGTATTCATCGTCTTCGTAGTTGAATCCAAAGGAATCACGCGGACGGTATCTGCCAACGATAAACCCCGTCTCATCGAGAGGTTTCGGAACATTTTCCGCTGTGCAATATACGATTTCGGAAATCATGGCGATCTTTTTTTTCGAAACATTCCGATCCGGGATGATGACCAGGTCTCCGACATTGAGAGTGTCATCAAGGGTACGGAAATAATGGTTTCTTCCTCTTGTGTCCGATACGAACAGGTAGATGAACTCGCCGTTCTTTACGCCATGCTTATAGAGGTTCTCATCAAAAAGAGGTCCGTAAAGACCGAAGAACGCCATGGTATCATGGAGGTCATCCAGAAGCTCACGCCAGTCATCGGGTATGCCCGAACGGTCATAGCTTCGTTTGAAGCTCACATTTCTTCCGTTTCGATAGAATAATCGTACTGAAATGGAGGCATGCCGATGGTCTGAATGCTCATAAGCCTGCTTTCCGAAATCATGAAAATATCTCTCACAGTTACCCAATAGATAATCAATGATCTCAGGTACACTATACTCATGCTTCACTGAAGTGTGATCGTTCGGAAACTGTACATAAAGGAGTGTGCCCTCTTTACGGTCAAGGGAAAGTGTCTCCTTGTAGGGTACGGCTTTTTTTACAGGCTTTTGGCTTATGGCATCATATCCCTCTAAAATATGTGTGTCATGGAAATCTATGTCCATGTGTGAGAGACCGTTGAGATGCACTGACTGGGACTCATTCACCAGATTGTTGATGAGGTCCATAAAGGTCTTCCAGTTTTTCGGATAAGCATCATTGCCGCTGAAGGAAAGGGTTTCTCCACCCACTTCCTTATAAATGAGGCCCCAATGAGCTTTCATATGAGAAAAATGTTTACCTGTATCCGCCTGTGTCTTTTCGTAGTGATCCTTCCAGCGATATACATGAATATCCTGAAGTTTGGAAAGAAAGTCATCTGCTATGCGTTTGGGAACCTTTACGATGATACTCGGATCCGTATCCAGTGGAGAGCGGTCATATGAGTAGCGTAACTTGCCGTTCTGAGTCCATATGTTGATGGAACTCTCGCCTACGCCGAATCCATCCATACGGAGTTTGAGAAGTTCGAGCATAACGTAACCTCCTTTCTTCAAATTCTATTTAAGTATAACAAAAAAACCGGTTCATTTGAACCGGTTTCTCGAGCGACGAGGATGAGACTCGAACTCACAACCCGTAAAACGGGCACCAACTTTCCAGGCTGGCCGACTACCAATTATCACACCTCGTCATAAAGCCTCATAATAATATCAAATGCAGTGGTGCTCGTCAAGAGGTTTTTGTTTATTGAATAACACGCTCCGAAGTCGAGCTATATTCACTTCACCTGAGCCTGTATCCTCTCGTTAAGGTCTGAGAGGTATTCCCAGCGTTCCATCTTCTCTGTAAGGTAGGCTTCCAGCTCCTCCTTTTCCTTGGTGAGCTCGTTGAGCTTTATGAAATCGTTGGAGTACTTGAGGATAGAAGCATCGATATCCGCGATCTTGTTTTCCGCTGTCTCGATATCGGACTCAATGGTCTCCCATTCTCTTGCTTCCTTGTAGCTCATGCGGAGGCTCTTTCGACTGTGGTCACGTCGTGTGAGCTCTGAGCTTTTGACAACAGCTTCATTTTCGGATGATTCCTCCGTATTTCCTGAAGAAACTGAGCTGCCGGAAGAAGCTGACTTTCCGACTCCCGAGATGGAGCCTGCACTCTGGAACACACTGTCCATATCAGGATGGCGGCGAAGATACTCTACCTGATAGTCGGTGTATCCGCCTTCATACTGTGAGATGCTTCCGTTCCCTTCAAAAGAGAAAATACGGTTCACCACACGGTCAAGGAAATATCTGTCATGAGAAACCGCGATGACGATTCCGTCAAAATGATCCAGATAATTCTCGAGTATGGTCATGGTGCGAATATCCAGATCGTTGGTAGGCTCGTCCAGAATGAGTACATTGGGGGCTGACATGAGGACACGAAGAAGATAGAGCCTTCGCTTTTCTCCTCCGCTCAGCTTTTCCACCTTCATGAACTGCTGTGAAGGCGGGAACAGGAACTTGTCCAGCATGTTGCTGGCGCTGACCAGACCGTCTGTGGTGTGAACATATTCCGCGATGGATGTCATGGCATCGATTACACGCTGATTACCATCCAGTTCCTCGTTCTCCTGAGAGAAATATCCTATACGGACTGTCTGACCGATGCGGATCTCACCGCTGTCAGGCTGCTCCCATCCGGTTATCATCTTGATAAGTGTGGACTTTCCTGCACCGTTCTGACCGATGATTCCCACGCGGTCGTTACGGAGGAAATTGTAGCTGAAATTCCGGATCAGAGTTTTTTCATCATAGGCCTTGCTTACATCATCGATCTCTATGGTGGATTTACCGAGCCTTGTTTTTATGGAGCTTAACTTAAGCTCCTCTTCCTCTGTGGGACCGTGCATCTGCGACAGCTTTTCGTATCTCTGGAGACGTCCCTTCTGCTTGGTGGTACGGGCCTTGGCGCCTCGCATTACCCACTTGAGCTCGTTACGGAGGATGTTCTGTCTGGTGCGTTCCTGAGCCCTCGCGATGTCCATACGCTCAGCCTTCAGCTCCAGATATCCGGCGTAATTTGCCTTGTAGCTGTAAAGCTTCCCCTGATCCAGCTCCACTATACGGTCGCAGACAGAATCAAGGAAATATCTGTCATGAGTCACCATGAGAAGTGAACCGCGGAAGTTTTTGAGATATCCTTCAAGCCACTCGGACATTTCTCCGTCCAGGTGGTTCGTAGGCTCATCCAGAATGAGAAGATCCGCAGTTGAAAGCAGTGTGCTGGCGAGAGCGACTCTCTTTTTCTGTCCGCCGGAAAGATTCTTTATCTTCTGTGTGAAATCCTCTTCCCCGAGCTTCGAAAGAAACTTTTTAGCCTCTGCTTCCAGATCCCAGACGTGCTGCTGACCCTCGTTGTCATGTATGATAGCTTCAATTATGGTATCCTCGGGATCAAATTCCGGGGTCTGGGAAAGAAAACGAACCGCCAGATTCCTTCGTTTGGCAATGCTTCCCTCGTCAGGCTCCTCGAGCCCCGCAACGATTCTTAAAAGGGTTGATTTACCTGTTCCGTTAATGCCTATGAGCGCTACCTTCTCGCCCTCCAGCATGGAAAAATCCGTATCCTCAAAGATCTTTCTTTCTGTGTAGACCTTGGATAAATGTTCGATAGTTATGATATTGTTCTGTGCCATAAATCAGTTAGTGTAACTCCAATAGAATGTACCTTCTCTCTCTTCTCTTTTGACAAAACCGAGGTCATAGAGATATTCGAGAAGGCTGTAGGTTTTTGTCATAAACATCTTATAGATGAAAAATTCAGCTTCATTTTCAGGCATGTGGCTGACATGGTAAATTATCTCTGCAACCTCCTGAATGGTCATTTCTGAGGTTGCGTCAGGATCGTAAGCTTCAGTCTCTTTTTTTCTCAGAGCCTTCGCCTTCAAAAGATCCCTTACCACCGTAGCTTTATTCAGATAGCTGAAAACAGTCTTATCAACGTCCTTAGGGACATCGGAAAGTATCTCCCCATGGGATGGGATGACAGTCCATGTGGAACAGTGCTCCTTTACATAGCGAAGTGAATCAAAGAAGCTGAGCAGCAGGCCCTCGTCAGGATAGGTGGTGGCAATTATGGGTGAAATGTCATGAATTATCTGGTCGGCAGTAAAGAAGATCTGCTTTTCATGATCCATCAGTCCCATCTGGCCATATGTGTGCCCCTTCAGCGGGGTGGCTTCAAATTCATAATCTCCGTAACAGAATCTGTCGCCTTCATATACCCCTGTATAAGGGAATCCCCAGATGGCAAGTACCCATTCGCCGTGGTGCTGTACCTTGTCGGATATCTTCATAAAGGTATGCCATACCTCGGGAGTACGCTCAGGTGTGATACCAACGGAATGCAGAACCTTTTTCTGCGCATCAAGAGACTCATTACTTACTCTGTAGGCAAGACAGTCATAGGGATGGCGTTCCTCTGTCGGATTCATGAAAAGACGGGCACCCATTTCGGCAAAGGTTCCTGCGAGACCGCAGTGGTCATGATGCCTGTGAGTGAGAAAAATGTCAAGGGAGTCGGTGGATATGTGAAGCTCTTCCAGAGCGGATAAAAGCTTCCGGAGACAGTCGTCATTTCTGAAGCCTGTGTCTATCATGAGGCTCCTTCCCGAATTAACATCTTCCTTTCCCTTGATTATAAATATATGAATACTGCTTACGCCCTGCTCTACAGTAGTGTCTGTCAGATCAACTCTGTATATTCCCGGCAGGATCTCTTCTGTAATATGTGTATTTTCCATTCCGATAAATAATAAAATGATTTGTGTGTCAAAGGCAAATATAGAATCGTCAGATCGTTTAGTTTTGTCGATTCAAATGAAGGCGGCAGCATATGCCGGCATCCTTAAGCCTCTGACAACAGACTTATACAGTAATAAAACCGCTGGTATTACCAACGGTGTAAAATTCAAGTAGAGTATACAATGAAGGCTTTCGGTATTCAATTAAATAACTATGAAAGTTCTATATCTCATCACAAATAAAAAGGAGCTGCCACTGTACGGCAGCTCCCACATGAGTATATAAAAAATCAGATTTTTCTTGCAGCGATGTTTCCTGCAGCTATAGCTTCAGCTATGTTGAAAGGCTTGTTGCAGTCTCCAACTGCGATGCAAGGGATGTCGAGACCGTCGATGAGTGATGTGTTAGGAAGCATATCACGGGCATCGATAACTGTGTTACAGTCGATGACTACGTCGCATCCTGTCTCGCCGTCGATAACTACCTTGCCATCCTGAACCTCCTTGATGGAAGCATTTGGCCATAAGCGCATACCGTTTGCGTAAAGCATAGGGATGGTGAACTGCTTGACCCATGCAGACTGTCCCTTATCGAGACGATCCTTGCCTTCAGGAGAAACCATGGTTACATGCTTTCCGAGAGCGATGAGATACTGAGCAGCATCCACAGCCTGTGCATTGCCGCCGATGATGGTTACCTTGTCACCGATATCAGCGGAAGCGATATCGTCGATGGAGATAACATTGGTAGCACCTGTAGAGCTCAGCTCAAGCTCAGGTCTTGCGCCGCCTGCTGCGAGAACCACATAGTCAGGAGCCTCTGACTTGATGAGGTCTGCTGTAACCTCAGTTCCTGTCTTGACAGTAACGCCCTTGAGCTCCTGCTGGCGGATAAGGTAATTTCTGAGATCTCCGAGGTTCTCATGAGGTCCCTTGATAGCTTCTGCAAAAATGAGAAGTCCACCGAGGAATCCGTTCTTCTCGTAAAGAGTTACATCATGACCACGCTCTGCTGCGATACGTGCGGCCTCGAGTCCTGCAGGACCTCCACCGATGACCATGACCTTCTTTTTCTCGGATGCCATAACAGGGATAGCGCCCTCAGGCATATCCTCGTGCCAAGCTCTCTGGGTTGCAGCATTGACACGACAGTGCTCGTACATCTTGCCCTCTTCATCATAATCGAAGTGACAATGCATACAGCGTGTACATGGTGCGATCTCGTCGAGACGCTTCTCACGGAGCTTGTTAACGTACTCTGTATCAACTGTAAGTGGACGGTTCATGATGAAGAAGTCACACATTCCATCAGCGATGGCGTCGTTGAAGAACTTAGGAGCATACGCAGGATTCATACATGTAACTGTTCCTACAGGGATAGATACAGCCTGCTTGATCTCCTTTGCAACGTTAAGCATCATGCCGTAAGCGTCATGGTTCGCAAGAAGCTTTCCTTCGAAATGACGTGAGAAGTCGAAACGTGTTCCGTCTGCAGCAGTACCGATGATTCCGTTTCCTGTGAAGTAAAGGTCTGATGCGAACTGGCAGACATGCATACGGAATACTCCGAGTCTTACATGAAGAGCATCAGCTCCGAAATCCTCGAGTGCCTTACAGATCTTGCAGTTCTCTTCAACAGTTGTGGAAAGATCAGACTCACCGATGTTGATATCGTTCTCTTCGATACCGTTGAAAAGGATCTGAACAGGGAAATCCTTTCCGCAGAGCTCCTTGATACCACTGATGATCTCACCTACGAAACGTGCGCGGTTTTCAAAGCTCTGAGGACCGTACTCATCATCACGATGGTTTCTCTGACGTGAGAAGAAAGCCTGACCGATGTTGTTTCCGGCAGCGTTGATCTCAACGGCATCAAAACCGAGATCCTTCATCTTCTTGGCACCCTGGATGAAATCCTCCTGAACCTTCTTTACTTCCTCAAGAGTAAGATGCTCGGCAAATGCAGATGCATACTGAGGTGCTGTGGCAGCATCAAATCCGCTGAAGGATCTACCCATACAGCTGAGCTGGTAGCCGATGTAACCGCCTGCTGCATGGACACCATCGATAACCTCTTTTACATGAGAATCCTCGATCTTTGTAGCTCTTCCGCTTGGGAAGTTCTCACCGAAAGCAAGGAAATCCTCGACCCATACCATCTCAACACCGCCCTTTGCAAATGCTGAATAATACTCAACAGCCTCTTCTACGCTGCCCCTCTGAGTATCAGAACCTGCGGCTGACTTTACCATACGGTGTGTGAGGTTCAGACCTCCGAACTTCCATGGGCTGAATACAGCAGAAAGATCAGAATCTGTGCTTCTGAAATCATAGTCCTGAGGATTGAGCTCTGACACTATGGCCTTTACAGTTTCAACCGCCTTTGGAGCCTCCTCACTCTTAGCGGCTTCTGTTGCAGCCTCAGTCACAGCGGCAGTAGTCTCTGCAGCTTTCTCCGCAGCAGCTGTTGTGGCAGGAGGTGGTGTCTCTCCGTTGGCACATGCAGCCAGATCGAGAATCGCTGTGGTTGCAGCCAGTGCTGCACCGCCCTTCAAAAAATCTCGTCTTGAAATCTTCTTTTCATTACTCATATATTACGTCTCCTTTCATACAGTCTCAAACAAAACCCATACAAGGTGAATTTTAACATATACCGAGGTCACAATATAGTGAGTTCACGTAAAAAAGCACCAAATTGACAATTTTTCGACATGATATTTAACTGAGAAAAAACGTAAATGAATTATCGGAAAACAGTTCAGATTATTTTAAAGGATCCTGACATGCGCTCAAACTCTTCCGGGGTGTTGCAGCCACGTATCAGCAGTTCATCTCCGGTAAAAGAGACTTCTTCATGGCAGGTCGACTTGATCAGCTTCATGAGATTTGCTCTTTCTTCGGAAAGCAGCTTTTCACAGTCTTCGTAAAGGGATTTGTCGTAAATTCCCACAAGAGGCTGCAGATTTCCGTTACATACAGTAACGGTGATCTGCTGTTGTCCTTCACTATGACACTTTATAAGCTCTTTCAGGAATTCATCAGGGATAAAAGGAGCATCCTCTGCAAGGACCAGAGCATGAGGATATTTCACTTCTCCGAGACAGGCATGAACGCCCCCAAGGGGACCTTTGTTTTTGTAGATATCGTTAACACTCCTTAACCTTTTATCATTGCATTCGTATCCTGACAGAAGGATATCACTTATTTCCAGAGCCTCCAGCTTATCTGTAAGGATCTCCAGAAAGGTTTTTCCCGAAAAAGAAAGCTCAGCCTTTTTTCTGCCCATTCGACTGCTTTTTCCACCTGCCAGTATGATGGCGGAATAATCTATCATTTTACTTCTATCCTTACCACATTCTTTACATCCCGTTTGGAATTCTCATCTCCTTTGACGATCAGTCTGGCAGTTCCTTCATCCGACAGAAGCCATGCATTTTCCATGTCATCCGAAGTGAGGGCTGCCCTGTATTCGTCATCTGATATGACAGTGATCTCAGTGAAAGAAACGGAACCTATGATATCACGGATGAGTACTCCGTCACCCTCTATGTGTTTAGTTTCTCCCTTTTTGTTTTTTATATCTTCACTTACACTGGAAAGCTTGAAATCCGAAAGGGATATAAACTTATCCTCAGCATTGACGGAAACAGCTATCTGATTCTCCGGTGTACTTTTACGTCCCTTGAGATATGTGGCTGAAACGATTGATGTTATAAGGGCGAGGCAAAGAATGACCCCACTAAGAATCAGTTTTACTTTTTTATTCATTTTCCTTACTTCCTGTAATTTGATTTATGACTGCTCCTGCTGCATAACCGCATATTGCTCCTGACATAGTTGCCACAAGCAGATAGACTGAAAGAACCGTTGCAGGCAGATGAAAGACCATTATATCCGCAAATACAGCAGCCGTCAGTGAAGAAGCGATATTTGCAAGGAAAGCCTTTACTCTCATCCCTGAAGGAGTATGAAATGGCAGCATCATCATTAAGTCTATGGCAACACCCGGAAGGAAATAAGCCATAGGGATAAGAACGCCCATGCTTCCTACAGACCCCATCATAAGTGCACTGATTCCCTGAAGGAGTCCCATGATTCCCGCATTCCATCTGCCCTTTGTGATTCCTGCGCCGATGACCGGAAACATCAGTGACAGAGCTGTGGAGATTCCTCCGGGAATGTGAAGAAAGTCCGTTATCATATTTGCTGTCGGGTTAATGGCTTTTTTTGCCAGAATTCCCGCAACACATAAAAGAAGCATAAATATGCATTCATATACTAAGGGCTTTATAGCCTGAATACGGTTAAAGCAGGCTCTTAATTTCTCTTTTCCATGAAATATGATTCCTTCTTTCATAAATTAAACTTTTACCTCCTTGTGTTTATTTGGAACAAGCTGTATAGCACAAACCTTATATTCGGGTATTCTTGCAAATTCGTCAAGAGCGGCATTTGTCAGTATATTTACCGGAGAGTCCGGAAAATGGAATGGCATCCAGGTCTCACCTTCAGAAACCTTTCTTCCCACATGAGCTGTAGCAGTTATCTCGCCTCTTCTGCTCCTGACGGTTATCCTGTCACCTTTACCTATTCCCAGCCTTTCGGCATCCTTGTAGTTTACTTCTATGAAGCCTTCTCCGGAAATATCCATAAGACCCGGGGTCCTTTTGGTCATGGCAGCAGCATTGTAATGATACAGTATGCGGCCTGTGCTGAGTATAAACGGATATTCCTCATCCGGAAGCTCCTGGGATTCCTTGAATTCCGCAGGGTAAAGCAGGGCCTTTCCTCTTGCGGGATGTCCTGCATGCATGATGGGAGTTCCCGGGTGGTCCTTGTCCGGGCATGGCCACTGGAGGCTCTCACCCCTGTCCAGTCTTTCATGGGAAATTCCATGGAAGCTGGGAGTCACAGAGGCTATTTCATCCATGATTTCTTTAGGAGTAAGGTAAGGTTGCTTATATCCCATGGCATTCATAAGGTCTATGATGATGTCAGTGTCGGGGCGCATATCTCCATCAAGAGTGACGGCCTTTCTTATTCTCTGTACACGGCGCTCAGTGTTTGTAAATGTTCCTTCCTTCTCTGCATAGCTTATTCCTGGAAGTATCACATCTGCGTACTCTGCGGTCTTTGTCATGAAGAGGTCCTGAACCACCAGGAAATCAAGACTCTCCAGAGCTTTTACTATATGGTGAGTGTCGGGATCTGAAACCACGGGATCTTCTCCGCAGATATAAAGTCCCTTTATCCTTCCTTCGATGGCAGCAGGAAAAACATCCGTAGCCTTAAGACCGGGAACAGGATTAAGGCTCACTCCCCAGGCATGTTCAAATTTCTTCCGGACATCTTCATTATCAACCTTCTGATAACCGGGATAGTCTGTTGGCATGGCACCCATATCACAGGCGCCCTGAACATTGTTCTGCCCTCTCAGAGGATTTACACCGCAGCCGCTTCGGCCTATCTTTCCTGTGATAACAGCCATATTTGACATGCTCATGACACCTTCTGTGCCGGTGGAGTGTTCGGTGACTCCGAGACAGTAGATGATAGGGGCTTTTCCGGCGGTGGCATACATTCTTGCGGCTTCAACGAGCTGGTGTGGATCTATATGGCAGATCTCAGCGACCCTTTCAGGAGTGTATTTTTCCACAAGTGCCTTAAGCTCCGAGAAGCCCTCCACATGCTCGTTAATATAGTCATGGTCAATAAGGTCTTCCTTTATCATCACATGCATCATGCCATTGGCAAAGGCAACATTTGTGCCGGGACGAAGCTTCAGATGTATATCCGCAAGGGATGAAAGACCTATATCTCTTGGATCCACCACTATAAGTCTGGTTCCCTTCTTAACGGCTTTTCTTATCTGCATACCCACCACAGGATGGGCTTCTTCGGGATTTGAACCCACAAGGAGGATGCAGTCCACGTCAGTAGTGATATCTCCGATTGGATTTGTCATGGCTCCTGATCCAAGTGTTCTGGCGAGTCCGGTGACCGAGGCGGAATGACAGACTCTTGCACAGTTATCTGTGTTATTGGTACCAAAACAGGTACGAACCATCTTTTGTACCATGTAAATGTCTTCGTTTGCAGATCTTGAGCAGGCAAAGCCGGCGAGGGCTTCGCTTCCAAACTGTTTCTTTATGGACATGAATCTTTCAGCTACATAGGAAATAGCCTCCTTCCATGAGACCTCCCTGAAGGCTCCTGTTGAAGGGGCCTTTATCAGCGGCTTAGTGAGTCTGTCCTTTGAATGGACAAAATCTATGCTTCCGCTTCTGCCCTTAACGCAAAGCCTTTTCTGATTGGATGGTCCCGAGGCGGCTTCTACATTTACGATCTTTCCGTCCTTTACTATGAGATATAACTGACAGCCTGTGGCACAGTGAGGACAGGTGGAAAGAACCCTTTTTATCTCCCAGTTTCTATATGCATTTTCTTTTTTCAAAGTAAGAGCGCCGGTCGGACATACACTCACACAATTTCCGCAGGATTCACAGCCGGATTCCTTATAGGCTTTTCCGAAAGGAGCATTAACAATATGGAAGCTTCCAAGCCTGTCGCTTTTCAGGGTTCCGTTACATGCGATCTGATGGCAGGCGTTGATGCATCTCTGGCAGTGTATACACTTTTGCGGTTCATAACTTATGAAGGGATGGTCATGGAGTATAGGAAGTTTCAGATCCATCTCAGTCCTGGTGCCATATGGAAGACCATGAGACACCTCGTATCTGTTGCACAGAGTCTGAAGCTCACAGGCTCCGTTGGAAGGACAGCTCATACATTCTGTCTTATGATTTGACAGGATAAGTTCAAGCATGGCTTTCCGGTAGGAACTGAGCTTTTCGGATTCGGTCCTTATAATCATACCCTCTTTTATTTTGGTTCTGCAGGCGGCAAGGAGCATCTGGTAGCCCTCGCATTCAACCATGCACATCCTGCAGGAGCCTATATCGCTTACACCTTCGAGGAAACAAAGGGTAGGTATATAAATTCCGTTGGCACGGGCAATTTCAAGTATGGTTGAACCTTCAGCACCTGAGCAGATTTTTTCGTTGATGGTAACAGTGATCATTTATCGCCTCTGCCTCCTTCCATTGAACCGCATCCATAATGATCGCATCGAAGACACCTTCCGGATTCTCTCATTGCTTCTTCATAAGTCATAGGCAGTTCTACGAAATCAAAATTGGTTCTTCTCTCAAAGGGATCTTTTTCTTCAATTTCTGCTCTTCCTGTGGGAATACATGGGTTCGGATACGCAGGAGGAATATCTGTCTCAAGAGCTATCTTATGATGGTATCCCAGATATTCGTCAATGTTTATGGCGGCAACCTGACCGGCTGCGATGGCTCTTATGGCTGTGGAAGGACCTGTTACACAGTCCCCTCCGGAGAATACTCCCTCCATACCATCTACTCTGCAGGCTTCCGATGCCAGTATCCTGCCTCTTTCCACAGGGACACCCTCTTTCGAAAAGGCTTCGCTGTCGCTTCTCTGCCCTACTCCAAGTATCAGGAGATCACATTTAAAACGATAAGGATAGTTGCTGGAATGTTCTGTGGTGACAAATCCAAAGTCATCATAGGTATTAACGATCTCAGGCTGCAGCCATACAGCCTGAACAGTTCCTGTTTCGTTGTTTGTTTCTATATGTAAGAAGCTCAGCAGAGTACGGAATCTGACACCTTCCTGCATGGCTGATTCCAGCTCACTTTCAAGTGCTGTGTAGTCGTCTCTTTTTCTGGTAAATACATGTACAGTTTCCGCATGTAGTCTCACAACTGTTCTTGCGGCGTCCATAGCTACATTTCCGCCGCCTATGATCACCACTTTTTTCCCACTGAGATCCGTTGACTCTCCCCTTGCCACTTTCTGGAGAAAATCAGCAGCCGGTATGACTCCCTCTGCATCATGGTTTTCCATAGGCATGCGATTGCCAAGCTGTGCTCCTATACCTATATAGACTGCATCATATTCACTGTTCAGTTTGGAAAAGGGGATATCCCTTCCGATCTTGGTGTCTGTGAAGACTTCGATATCGCCGGAGGAAAGGATTGCCTTTATATCACGGTCCAGCATTTCCTTGGGAAGTCTGTATTCGGGAATTCCGTATCTAAGCATCCCTCCCAGCTTTTCATGTTCTTCGTAGATGTCAGCTTTATGACCCATGAGAGCCAGAAAATATGCGGCAGTAAGTCCTCCGGGGCCGCCTCCTATGATGGCGACCTTCTTTCCGGTGCTTACGTTTCTTCGGGGTGTGGGGACACTGTCGGCAGAGACATTATCAACAGCATACTTTTTAAGCCCTCTTATGTTTATGGGGGCATCTATCAGAGATCTTCTGCATTTGTTTTCACAGGGATGTTCACAGATGTAGGCGCAGGCTGTAGGAAAGGGATTCCGGTCCCGTATCACTTTGACGGCGTCCTCAGGGTGACCTTCCTTTATGTGTGCGATATAGCCGGGCACATCCACATGGGCGGGACAGAGAGTGATACACGGGATGGTCTGAACTGTATTTTCTATGCAGCGCTTATTTTTGATATGGCTTTCGTATTCATCCGAAAAATCCTTCAGGGAATCAAGTATAAGCCTTGCACCGGAAGCCCCTACAGCACAATCTGATGTCTCTTCTATCATGAGGCACTTTTTTTCGAGTTCACTAAGGGTATCCGGGGCAGCCTCGCCGTTTATGATACTTTTTAGAAGCCGGTCCACCTCATGGAGACCGTCTCTGCAGGGAATACACTTTCCGCAGGACTGATTCATGGAGATATGAAGCAGTGAACGGTACAGGGTAAGGGGACACATACCCGGTGGATAGGATGTCATCCTTGAACGGAATTTATGAAGTACTGTATCGATACGTTCATTCATATTTCCTTTTTTGGGAAGCTGTCGCATCAGAACCTCCTTTATTCGGGACGATAAGTTCAGTAAAGAGCATACTTAAAATTATTATATGGTACGGGGGATTTTTTGTCTCGCTATTTGTACTTGATATATATTTCATAATGCATATACTAGCATTATATAGATTGTAAACAATTTTTTTGAAAGGAGCTTAAAATGATAAAGATATACGGAAGAAAAGACTGCATCGACTGCGTTCACTGCAAGAAAAGTTTCGATGAAAGCGGTCTGGAATATGATTTCAGAGACATCGGCGAATCTCTCAAGGAGCTTGCTGTTTTTATGAAGATCCGTGATCTCAATGAAGTTTTCAATGAAATAAAGGGGACAGGCAAGATCGGAATTCCGGCGTTAGTCACCGAGGACAGAGATGTTATCCTTGACTGGGAAAAATATGTTGTAGACAATGGCGGAAAAGTCGTTGAAAATGCAGGCGCCTGCGGAATAGATGGTAAAGGCTGCTGAGGTCAGCATTATAGTGTTGAGGTGGATTGATTTATATGGGGCTGTCGCATGTGTGGCGGCTCCCTTTTTTGTGTTCGTCCTGAGGGCGTGAATATTAATAAAAGAGGAATGAATTCTTTCAGAACTCATTCCCCTTTAACATGAAAAATCTTTTTATGCTTTTCTTATCTCTCCTGCGATGCTCATGGAGTAGTAATCCCTTATCTCCGAAGGATTCTCAGTTATGCCGAGTATCCACATGAGCTTTGTCAATGCTGCCTCTGCGGTCATATCATGGGCCTGAAGAGCACCTATCTCCAGAGTCTTTCTTCCGGTCTCGTATACGTCCATCTTTGAGCCCTCATATCTGCACTGGGTTCCAACGACAACAGTCATACCGCCCTGTATAAGCTTATCAAGGGTACTGATGAAGTCGTGCTTCAGAAAAGGCATGCCGCCGATACCATATGCCTCTATGAAAAGCCCTTTGTAGCCCTGTTCTGCTATGGACTCAAGCAGGCTTCTGTGCAGTCCCGGGAACATCTTTATCATGGCCACTTTATCTGAATACTTGTTGGAAAGCTGGAATATACCGCTTCTTTCAGGAACAGCGGAATTATCTATTTTCATGCCAAGAGAGCTGATGGTGGCGATGTTCGGATAATTAATGCTTTCGAAAGCATCAAAGCTAAGGGAACGAACCTTTGATACTCTGCATCCAAGCATAACCTTTCTGTTGAAGGCAACGAAGACTCCAGGAATTCCACTTGCAGCCATGTGTATAGCGCAGCGGCAGTTCTCCATGGCATCAGCCACAGGATTCGTGATTGAAAGCTGGGAACCGGTTATGACAACAGGGATGTTAATGTTTCTAAGCATGAAGGAAAGCATGGAAGAAGTGTATGCCATGGTATCTGTTCCGTGTATCACAACGATACCGTCATAGTCATTTCTTCTATCACTTATATGCTGTGCAAGAATACTCCAGTCCTCAGGAAAAATATTGGCACTGTCCAGAGAACAGAAATCTTCTATTTCTATTTCGGTATCGCCGGAAACCACGTGGAGTTCCTTCTGCATATCATGAATGGATAAGCCGGGAACAAGCCCGCTTTCTTTCATAACTGATGATAAGGTTCCGCCTGTATTTATTATCAGGATTTTCTTGTTCATGACTGCCTCCGAAGTACGAATTAGTTTTGTTAAATGTAAATACTCACATCATTATATTAAAATATGAGGCATGGTCAAATAGGATTACGTTATATCTGAAAAAACAAGGTTCCCTAAAACATTAGCATTATTTAGCAAGCATCTCTCCGAGATACTGTCCGCAGGTATAGCCTGATGTTACTGCCCATGCAGCCATAGAGCCCGGGATAGCCTCAGTTCCGTTGCAGCCGGCAGTTACCTCACCTATAGCATAGAGACCGGGGATAACTGTGCCGTCTTCCTTCTGAGCCTCGAAGTTCTTTGTGATGTCAAAACCGCCAAGTGTTGTTGCGAAACGGAGTCTCTGCTCGATGATGTAAACTGTGCTGTTCTCATCGAACTTTGTAAGAGCCTTACGGCCGAATTCAGCATCCTTGCCTGATTCAACAGTCTCGTTCCACTTTTTAAGCTCAGCCTCAAGTGCCTCAGGATCGAGACCTGCCTTTTCAGCAGCTTCCTTAAGTGTGCCTCTTGCAAATGTAGGATGGTCTGAATCAGAGTTGAAGAACTCCTCCTGCTGCTCCATAGAGATATTACCAACTGCTGAAGTGTTTGTTGAAACCATCTCTGACCATGTGTCATAGCCTGTCTGATCCATAACGATGTACATGATCTCGTCAGGCTGCTTCGTTGTAGCATTCTTGATGTCGGCGAAAGCAAGTGTCTCATCAACAAAACGCTTTGAATCCTTGTTTACGAAGAAAGCACCTGTTGTATTTACAGTTGTAAGTGTAGGCATCGGAGTAGCGTAACCGTCGATGGTGTCCTCACCCTTTGAGATACCGTTAGGGTACATCTTTGCATAGCCCATGTTGAGCATCTTTGCGCCGACCTTTTCACCCATCTTCTGTCCGTCACCCATTGAAGACTTAACACCGTAGAATACTGCGTACTGAAGGTCACCCTTCTTCTCTGAGATCATCTCGGCATTTGCACCGTAACCGCCTGTGGCGATGACAACAGCATCTGCCTTCCAGTTAATGGTGTTACCGTCAGCGTCTGTGGCAACAACACCGATGACCTTGCCTTCATCGTCAGTGATGAGCTCTTCTGCCTTTGTCTCAAGCTCCAGATCACCGCCCTTTTTGGTGAAGTTGTTTGTGAGGATCTCCATGGCATTTGACATACCGCCGTCACATACGAAGAATCTCTGAACAGTGTGCTCAGGGAAGTCACTTCCGTAACGGTCATTGAACGGAACCTTCTCTGTATCTCTTAACCAGTCAAGGGTCTTGCCCTGATTCTCAGCCATGATCCATACAAGGTCCTCATTGTGGCCTTCGCCTGAAGCCATGATGTCATCGTGGATAAGCTGTACGCTGTCCCCTGTAAGACCAACCTCCTCCTGAAGCTTGGAGAGACCTGCGTCAATGCCTCCGGCGTTTGATGTGGCTCCGCCTGTATAGCTCATCTTCTCAAGTATAGTTACATTCTTGAGTCCTGAATTAAGAGCTGCATTACCACAGGTAAGACCTGCTCCGCCGCCTCCGATGATAAGAAGATCGGTCTCCTTTTCAATGGTTGTTGCTGCAGCTTTCTCGATCTCAGGGAAATCACTCTTTGACATACCGGCAGCTGCAAGTGCTGCTGCGAGAGCTTCTTCTATACCCTTGCTTGTGTATGTAGCACCAGATACAGAGTCAACATTGACTGTGTGGTGCTCATTCATCTCAGCCATAATCTTTTCGATGGCCTTACCGCCCACGTTAGGAGTTTCCTTGTCTCCTGTGATCTCTGCGGATTCAAGCGCACTGTCCTTTAAGTTAAGAGTAACTGTTACATCACCCTCAAAGCCCTTTCCTGTGCCGCTGAATTCTCCTGTGATACCGCCATTTTCCGCTGCGGCTTCTGTTGCAGCAGCTGTTGTAGATGCAGCGGTGGTTGCTTCAGGTGTTGCAGTACTTCCGCAACCTGCCAGAGTTGCCGCCATAAGAAGTGCGGCAGATGTTCTGAAAACTTTTTTCATTTCTTTTCTCCCCTCTTTGATGTAGACATGAATATTGTGACTCGTACAACATATTTGTGTTACCGCGGTCACATTTAACAAAAATTTAACAAAGTATGCTTTTGTGGTCAATCGCAATAAATCACAAATGAATCCACTTGGTTTTGTGCAAAATGCTGTAAACGTATATGAATCAAAGATGTTTTTCTGTATGTATCTATAGAAGTACATAAATCGGAATCATATGTCAGAAGAAGTTACGGATCAGATATTTTTTTTCAAAAGCTGATATTGGATGTCTACCGTTGAAATCTCTGCTTCGGATGGGTACACTATGGAGGAACCTGAATATAAAGGAAAAAACATATGACACCAAACATGACATCAACCAGAGATCTGATTCGTGATACTGCTCTAGATCTGTTTAAGGAACAGGGATATGAAAATGTGACTATCATGGACATTTGCAGAAAATGTGAGATCACGAAGAGGACCTTTTACTATCATTATGAATCCAAAGCAGAACTTCTGAGCGGAGTTGTAAAGTATTGGGGCATTCAGGCGGAACGCCTGCTCCATACATTTGCTTCGGAAGAAAAGAATATAAGTATTTTGTGGCAGCTTATGAAGGTATACTGCGATAATGCCGTGAAATATGGGCCTAACATAGTAAAGCAGGTCTATATACTGACTATTCAGAACAGTCAGGGAGTTCACTTCCCGCAGCAAATGTATCTTTTTGATCTGGCAGTTCAGCTTCTGAAAAAGGCTCAGTCAGCCGGGGAGATCCTGAACCCGAAAGATCCTGAGGAAATTGTATTTATACTCTATCATGCTCTTAGAAGCCTCACTATTTCATGGGCCTCCGAGGACGGAAGCTATGACCTCATCGATGAATATAAAAAATTATTTGATATCATCGTCGGTAAACCATAGTGAAAAAAATCCCTGTAACGTGCCGGTTATGGCATGATACAGGGAAGTGTTTTTATTATAAAAATCTTATGACTTTACTGTCTCAACAGCAGGGAGTCATATGTTCTTAAGGCGATTATTCCTTATCCTTCTTTATGTGCTCGGAAATCGTGATCGGGAAGCCTGAAGGAGAAATAAGCATAGTTGCTCTTGAGGAGCTTGTATCTGTTACCTTATCTCCGCGAGGATTAACGTAGCCCTTGGAAATAAGAAAATCATAAGCCTCCTGGAAATTATCTACATTCATACTCATGGATGTAAGGTCTTTTTCCATGTTTTGTGAAGCTGCAATATTGATGCGGAAACCATTTGCATCCTTCATGGAAAAATTGGTGACTGTGCCGCCTTCGATATCCGTCTTCGTGTGCCGTCTTTCAAAGCCGAGTTCTTCAAAAACCTTCATTACCGCTTCCGGGTCCTTTGTTACGATCAGTGGACAAAAACCTGTGATTTTCATATTAAATACTCCTTCCATATAAAAAAATTTGATTCTAAAAAAAACTTTCGACGAGCTTAGAAGAAGGAATAAGTGAATAACATATTATTTTTCCAAATCTCAGGCTATGTGAGGTGAAGCCGGCTCATACATAGAATTTATACGGACTCTGAAATGTAGATCCTCTGGTTTTTAAGCCATTCGATCTTCTCAGATTCTTCGGTATCTGCTGCAAGACCGCTGAACTTTGAAAAGGAATCAGGAGAAATGAGCTTGACCATTATGACGGGATCCTTCGGAAGGGCTTCTTCCATATTTTCACATAACTCATCCTCTATCAAAGCTCTCCTAATATAATTTTCATCTTCTCTGAGATAGATGTCATAATTTGAAGTGACTAAAGTAAAATCTAAGATCCGTTTAATTGTAAACTTCGAAACGGTATGAAATCCGAACGGTGTATAGATAGATTCATCCACCGGAATAAGGTAGCAAAAGGGAATACCTTTATCCTTCATGATCTCAAAGCTTTTGTTAAGAACCTCAGTCATATATCCTTTATTACGCTCTTCTTTTCTGGTTGCCACAGCATAAATATAGTATATTTCAGCTGATTGTCCGTTCCTGTTACAGACTGTAAAAGGATTAAGATGCGCCATGGCTGCAACTTCACCATCTTTTTTCAGGCATACAATGATGTTATCCCGGCATCGGTCCTCATAGTACCAGTCAGAGAAAGGCCCCTTATCCTCCGGAAATACTTCCTCATAAAGAGCCTTGGTTTCGCATTTTTGATTTATTTCGTTTAAGACATAAAGTTCATTCATAAAGATCCGGTCTTTTCTGTTTCGCATTCAGCAGTACCCTGTCAGGGACAGAGGAAAGATTTATAGTTTTTACACTTGCATCGTCATGATTTCTGCTGTATTTCAGTTTCATATATGTCAGTGATCTCGTCCTTCCAGCCTTCGAAAGCCTTCTGCAGAACCATATACTTTCGCTCGTAACCTATGGGATTATAGCTCTCTTTTGCTTTCCTCAGTCCCGGAAGTCCGCAGTCATCCTCCCGGTTTATGATCTTTGCATCAGGGAATTCATGTATCAGGAACTGCTGGTTTATGACCTGATAGATTCCGGGAAATTCCGAGTTGCCCTTTTCGATAGCTATACAGGCCATGTCTTCAAGAGGATTCAGAGCACCTATGGTAAAAGCCTCCAGCTTTCCGTCGATGTATATTCCTCCTGATTTAAAAGTATCAAGATGGAAACAGTCCTTCAGCATCTCGTGGATACCCATAACTTCGTATTCCAGGGTATCTTCTGCCTCCTTTTCCTCATCACTGCGCTTTTCGTACCATGCATCAAGAAAACCAAGCACTTCTTCCCTGTCGCCGCAGCAGAGGCTTCTGTATTCCCATCTTCCCTCGAATTCTCTCATGAACTTGTTTACGAGATTTTTCTTCTTATGGAACTTTTTGCCTGAAAGAGTCCTTAGTTCATCGCCATCATAGAGATAATCCTTGAGATCAAATTCCTCTTTTACGAGATATCTCGGATTTTCTTTGAGTGCCAATGCTTCTACCGCTTCTTCATCAGCGAGATATATCTTAAATGGCTTCTTAAGTACATCGTTAAAATACTTTTCCATGACTTCGAAGTAGTGCGGAAGGTCTTCCTCTTTACAAAAAGGCATGGCAGAAAAGTATTCTCCCTTATTCTGCATCAGAAATAACAGAGCTTTATCATCCGCTATACAAAGCTTTATATCATAGTAATCCCTCCATAGAAATGTATCAAGAACACCGCTGTCGCAAGCTTTGTTGGGTCTCATGCTGTAAAAAGGGGCTATCTTTTCGGCATCGGTTGATTTCGGCATAAATAATTTAAGATTCATATCAGTATCCATTAGTTTAAAGTGTATGTTACGGTTACATTTGCCTCAACATCTGTTTCTCCCGGCATGATAACTGCATCAGTTCCTGCTGCGGCTTCAAAAGAGGCTGATTTTGTGTTTCTGTACTCATATGTAGTGTTCTGGTAGCCCTCAGTTATGCTCTTTGTTCCGCCAAGAGTTTTTCCTGAAGCTTCGGCGAGAATTTCAGCTTTTTTATCCGCTGCTTTTACAGCTTCTGTCAATGCTTCATTATAGGCATCATCATAGGTAGAGCAAAAATAGCTTATGTTGTTCATGTTATTGATGCCCGCGTCTACGCACTGAGAGATGATATTTCCGGCATCGGAGATCTTCAGGTCGCTTACTGTGAGGGTTGTGCTTACATTGTAACCTGATATCTGGTTTCCGCCGTCGGCATCATAATCGTACTGCGGATAGATGTCATAGTAGGAAGTCTTTATACTGCTCTCGTCGATGCCGAGTTCCTTCAGCTTATCGATGACCTTCTGCGTGTCCTGACTGTTTTTCGACTGTGCTGACTTCACATCCGTATCCTCTGTGCTTATACCGAAGGAGATCTCTGCCATATCAGGAACGACGCTTACCTTGCCAACTGCGGATACAGTTACTGTATTTCCGTTTTCGGTTACAGTTATCTGGCTGCCGTTTTCCGGAGCTGAAACATTGGCGATGTCCTTTGACTGCCCTGCTGCGACAGGTACGGACTGATCTCCGCATCCGGTAAGAAGTGCTGAAGTAAGTGTTAATGCTGCGAGTCCTGCGAATACTGTGGTTTTAAATTTTCTCATAATTGTTTTCTCCTTTTCATTTATTTGTCTCTATACATATAGACAGACTTTAGGTCTCGAAGGTCACAAATTTTTGAAAAAATTTTATGCTGTAAAAGCCTTTGTCAGATTGTTCAGTTCTTCCTGCTTTTCCTCATCGTCGAAATTCTGGTATGCAAAGACGCCATATCCGCTTACGGCACCGGTTGCCCGGGCATATCTGACTTCACGTGCCAGGATATCGTTGTAGCGCAGCCACTCCGGTGTCTGATTTCCGTCCCAGGTATCGGTGCTGCATTTATATAGAGCAAGACCGATATATAATTTCACGGGGCTTTGCAGTCGGTTTTTCAGCTCTATCCAGTCTGAAAGGCAGACCGCAAATGCGTTGGGCGAAACATTGCCCTTTCCAGTCCTCGCTTCAAAGCCATGGTATAGCTGAGGCAGTATGTAGTCCACATACTGGTTTGAACTCATCCAGAGATCGATATCTACGTAGTATGCCCTTTCGTGACGCAGACTGGACAAAAGAGGCACAGGACTTACTCCGAAAACAGCAGATGGATCTGCTTCATGAACTGCTTCGTGAACACGATGTATAAGGGTGGAAACATTATTCCTTCTCCAGTTCACGAGACTAAGAGAAGAACCGGATGCCTCGTAATCTGCGAGGTCGAAAGGCTGCCCCTCTGTCAATGATGGATAGAAATAATCATCGAACTGTACGCCGTCCACCGGATAGTTTGTCACGACTTCTGTGACCGCCTGCACCAGAAGATCCTGAACCTCTTTACGGGACGGATTCAGGTAGTAGTCTCCATCGTGAAGAAGTATGTTTCCGTTATTCGGCCATGACTTCAGGAAAGATCCGTCAGGTACGTCCTCCCACTTTTTCATATAGCCTGTTACGCGGTACGGGTTAAGCCATGCGTGAAAAGACAGACCGTGTCTATGAGCGCTGTCTATCATGTATGAAAGAGCATCAAATTCAGGAGCGGATTTTCCGGTGCTCACGAATTTTGACTCAGGAAATGTAGTGAGCTTTTTTCCGTAACTGTCAGAATGACTGTGAACATGACAGAAAATCGCATTCATGCCTTTTTTTACGATATCCTCCATGATTTCATCGGTTTTCTCCTGGAATGCCTTCTGCACTTCCGGCATCTCAGTCCAGTCAAGATACGAAAACCATACTCCGCGTAACTCACCTTCATTGGCAGAAGGGGCAGATGCCTGAAATGTTTCCGCATTTGCAGCAGGTTCAGCAATAACAGTTGAACTGTAGCCAAAAATGGAGACTAAAAGCATCGCTATAGCCGAGATGATCCCGAGAATTTTTTTCATATACTAACCTCTTTTTTGATGTTTTATGTTCTTATATATGCTTCACAAAACTTTTTACTTTTCGAGATCGCTTGCCGAGATCAGACCATATGCGGATTCTGAATTCATTACGGCTCTCTTTATAGCTTCGCTCATTACTAAAGCGGCCAAGGAGCCTGCCAGATCCTGATCTGCTGATAGGTTTCCTACTGAAACAGCATAGATACTGTCGCCATCTGCACTTGTGTGTACCGGTCTTATGGAACGGGCATAACCGTCATGCGCCATTCCTGCAATTTTGCAGAGTTGGGTCTTATTGAAAGAGGCATTGCAGATCACGACACCGATAGTCGTATTTCCTGTGAACTTATTTTCTTTCGATGAGATATCCTGAGCCATATATTCCAGAGTATCCCGGAATCCCTTCTTGTCTTCAGTGAGAAGTCCGGCAAGCTTTTCTCCGGTCTTCCAGTCATATATATCACCAAGAGCATTGACAGCGACAACAGCGCCTATCTTTAATTCTCCGATCTGAATCGCATAGCTTCCTATTCCGGATTTCATGGAGGTGTCCATGCCGGCCATCTTTCCTACCGAGGCACCGCAGCCTGCTCCGAAATTACCGTCTTTATAGTTTGGTGATTCACATGCGAGCTTTGCAGCTTCATAGCCCATTTTGGAATCCGGTCGCACTTTACTGTCACCTACTGAGAGATCATATAAGTCGGACTGAACCACCAGAGGAACCCTGGCGAAGACGGTATCATAGCCTATGTCGTTCTTCTCAAGATATTCCATGACACCATCGGCTGCCCCCAGTCCGAAAGCACTGCCTCCTGCCAGTACGATGGCATGGATCGCCTGCGCCACTGCAAGGGGCTTCAGAAGTTCAGATTCACGTGAAGCCGGTCCGCCACCACGGACATCAAGTCCTGCGGGCATACCATTTTTGCTGATAAAAACAGTAAGACCTGTCCCTGCTTCTGCATTCTCGGTCTGGCCTATGCATATATCTCCTATTTCAGTTACAGGGATCTCTGTATATGGTCCGGATGTGCCAACGATATCTTCTTTTCTGTTCATATTATTCTATCCTCCACTGAGTATCGTGAGTGTGCCGTCTGTTATATTTTATCAATGACCCTCTATATTATCCCAGAAGGGTGCTTCTGTGACAACAGTAAGGGTATAGGCATCCTCTGTTCTGTCAAGCTCATAATACTTATACTGCTCGTCCAGTATTTCGGTAAGAGCCGGCTCCAGAAGCTCGGTGTCGAAGGTGATACGTGATAAGCAGTCAACATGATTGCTGGTACCGGTAGTATTACCGGTTTCTGAATAGACATCTATTATGTCAGCATCCTCAATGTGCGTTTCAACGTATTCCTTTAACTGAGCTGTCTGCTTATCTGTCGCTGAGTGATTTACGTGAATTCCGACGACCTCCATAATAATGAATAATGCGATAAGTACTGCCGGTGCAGAAATCAATGTTATTCCCGCAATTTTAAGAAAAGATTTTATATGCCTATACATTAGATAAAATTCCCTTCAATCAATGCCGATAATGATTTTGATGCATCACTATTGTATCATATTTGTCCTTTAAATTTTCTTGCACTTCATCATTGTTAATGGAGTATTAAGTTTATCATTTTGGGAACAGTTTTTTTTGCCAGATGGTAAAATGGAAGCATGGAAAATAGTGGCTTAGGATGACGCCTATGATTCAGATGGTGCATTCAGTAAGCTACAGCATTAAGAATACACCAATAACAGACTTTGATGTCACTTTTGAAAAAGCTGATATTATTATGGAGCGAAACAACCGTTTTCTTGCAAAAGAATATAATAAAGCTCTTCTTCCTGTCATGTGTTCAGTGCTTGGAGGAACAATAAATACCTTTATAGATTCTGCCTTTGTGGCCAGAAGGTTAGATCACCATGCCCGTTAGAAACGTGCGCCGCTAGGCGCACTCAAAAAAGAGTCCTGCGAAATTCGCAGGACTCTAATAAATTCTTTTCTTTATTTGCAAAGCTCAGCAACTATCATATTGATAGCCTTTCCATCAGCTTTGCTCTTCAAGACCGGCATGATTTCCTTCATGATAGCACCTTTATTCTTTGTTGCGATTACATCGGCAAATTTCTCGCTGATAAATGCTCTGATTTCATCCTCTGACATCATGGCAGGAGCATACTCCTTAATTACGTCATATCTGAACTGATATTCCTGCTTAAGCTCTGCTCTGTCATCAGGACAGGTATCGATCTGTTCCTTTGCGGTTTTCAGGGACTTGATTATTACCTGATTGTAGATTACTATAACTCTTCTGACTTTGCTAAAATCAAGCAAACTTGTGACTCTTTGATGGATTCACAAAGAGAATTTAACGATTACATCAATGAAAAAGCTCAGTCCATCTCCAAACTGTTTGGTTCAAGAATCACAAGAAACGAAACAGTTGTAGACGATGAATATAACTATTTACGACCTTATAAGAAGAGCATCACTCCATTCACGGCTGAAGTATCTGCACAAGTGTTTGCAAGTGCAGAAAACAGCCCTATAGAGTATGTTATAAAGTATTTTTACCCCAATAAAGACCAATATCCTGAGCAAATACAGAAATTACAGTTGCTTATAGAAGAGTTGGAAACGTTAAAGGATGCTAGACAGATTATCAATAACTACAAGAAGGATTATCAGCAATACATCACAAATGTCCCTTCATATGTCATGCAAAACGATGAGGATGGATTCTATTCAAGATTAGGATTTGCAAATATAAGCGAAAGCGTACTTACCATTGAATATAAGTTCAACTATACGTCAAATGGTGGTATGGCACAGCGTAACTTTACCATTCCTATGACCGAGGAAACCATTATAGAATTGATAAATGCTCTGTAAAGCAAACTAACAACAGCATCTTTTGCAAAGGAACAGCGAGCTTTAATGACAAGCAAACTACGCCAGCAGATTAAGGAACGTGATAATTACACCTGTAAGTTCTGTGGCAATTCCACTCATAAAGAGCCAAATCTCTTGCTTGAGATAGATCATATCATCCCTGTTGCCAAAGGCGGATATACTGTAGAAGACAATTTGCAAACACTTTGTTGGAAGTGCAATCGTAGCAAGAGCGACAAAATTATGGTTTAATTAAGGCGACCCAAATAACCTGATATCCTAAAAAACCTTATGAACTGAGGATAATAAATCACGTAATCAATTCAACATTCTCGAAATGAAATCAAAGTGTAAAATGTTTATAGAGTTTATAAGGGCATTTTTTAGTTCAAGGATCTTCTCAGGCAATTGGTACTCTAATAGTTGTAGTGGTGGCTGTTAATGCACATGGGAGAAATTCTTTCTAGTTGAAATTATTTAGAATATGGGATATCATAAAGACATAAAAGGTGCATGCCGATAGACGGTTAGCCCTCAACTTAATGGTTTATAAAAAGTAACCGCTCAGTTTCCAGGCTCGGGCGGTTATTTTTTTGCAATCTTATAAACAAGACCGATGATAGCTACAATTAAAAGTCCCAGTTGGAACAAATCACTATATGTTACCATAGCACCCTCCTTTCTGGAGGGCATACAAATCCCTCCTTTTCAGGAGGACTAACCGCCTATTAATATATTAGATGGTAATGATTTTATAAATCAATA